>NZ_JBHSAX010000014.1:0-28222 GCF_042650385.1 Nocardia jiangsuensis | reverse complement strand
CGCACAGCAGCGTGAGCGCGATTCGCGCCCCCGCCGCTGTGCGTTCCGGATCGATTTGGGAAATACAGGCTCGGCCTGTAAATTGAGCAACGGCGTGCGACGCGTTCGCACCCACCCCCCATCGTTCTACCGAAGACCGTTGGTCGTCGATTCCGCACGGAATCGGTCGAAGGTCCGGCCAGAGTGCCGGCGGCCCACGCAGGGAGAGCCGAGGTCGGGATTCCGTTCGCCGGGCAGTGTCCGGCACGGTGTTTCCTGTGCGCCCCGGAACGCTTTGCGTCCGGGGCGCTTGTTCTTTCGCCGGCCCATTCGTTCGGTGGTACGTCACGTACCGACCATCGAGAGAGGAGGCGAAGTATGGCGAATGCCGAGAAGATCACCGCGGTCGCGGAGATCACGGAGCAGTTCCGGAGCTCCACCGCCACCGTGATCACGGAATACCGTGGTCTTTCGGTCGGCAAGCTGACCGAGCTGCGCCGGGCCCTCGGTTCCGAGGCCACCTACTCCGTCGCCAAGAACACCCTGGTCAAGCGCGCCGCTGCGGAAGCGGGCGTGCAAGGCCTGGACGAGCTGTTCGTCGGCCCCACCGCCATCACCTTCGTCACCGGTGAGCCGGTCGAGGCGGCGAAGGCGCTGAAGGCGTTCGCGAAGGACAACAAGGCCCTCGTCATCAAGGGCGGGTACATGGACGGCGCGCCGCTGTCCGTGTCCGAGGTCGAGCGGATCGCCGACCTGGAGTCCCGCGAGGTGCTGCTGGCCAAGCTGGCAGGCGCGCTCAAGGGCAACCTGGCCAAGGCCGCCGGGCTCTTCGCCGCTCCCGCTTCGCAGGTGGCCCGCCTGGCCGCCGCGCTGGAGGAGAAGAAGCGGACCGAAGAGGGCGCCACCGCGCCCGCCGAGGCCGAGCCCGAGGCCGAGACCGCGGAGTGATCTCCCCGGGTGGCCGCCACCCACATCCACACCACATACTTCGAAAGGAACCACCATGGCCAACGTTGACGAGCTGCTCGAGACCTTCGGCAACATGACCCTGCTCGAGCTCTCCGACTTCGTGAAGAAGTTCGAGGAGAAGTTCGAGGTCACCGCCGCCGCCCCGGTCGCCGTCGCGGGTGCCGCGGCTGCCGCCCCGGTCGAGGCCGAGGTCGAGCAGGACGAGTTCGACGTCGTCCTCGAGGGTGCGGGCGACAAGAAGATCCAGGTCATCAAGGTGGTCCGCGAGATCGTCTCCGGCCTCGGCCTGAAGGAGGCCAAGGACCTCGTCGAGAGCGCCCCGAAGGCCATCCTGGAGAAGGTCGACAAGGCTGCCGCCGATGCCGCCAAGGAGAAGCTGGAAGGCGCCGGCGCCAAGGTGTCGGTCAAGTAAGACGGTCCTTTTCCGCCCGCAATCGGCGGGAGGCACGGATGCGGGCGGTTCCCCTGGAGGGAACCGCCCGTTCGGCTTTTTCGGCCTGTCCTGCGCCTACCTGCGCGGATATCGGCGGTGACACGGGTTACTCACCAGTCAGGTAGGGGTGTGCCCGCTCGGAAGCATGGGATACAGTGGCCCGACCCACTGTGATGTGACGCACCGGCCGCTCTTCGCCGGCTCCCACAGTGGACCGTTCGCCGATAACTGTGTGGAGGTACGCGTGGGCGTCGAGGTCAGGACCGAGGGAGTTACCAAGTCCTTCGGCTCGCAGCGGATTTGGCAGGATGTTTCGCTGACGCTGCCCTCCGGTGAGGTCAGCGCCCTGCTGGGCCCCTCGGGCACGGGCAAGTCGGTGTTCCTGAAGTCGCTGATCGGGCTGCTGCGCCCGGAGCGCGGGTCGATCTTCATCGACGGGGTGGACATCACGACCTGCTCCAACAAGCAGCTGTACGAGATCCGGAAGCTCTTCGGGGTGCTGTTCCAGGACGGTGCGCTGTTCGGGTCGATGAACCTGTTCGACAACGTGGCGTTCCCGCTGCGGGAGCACACGAAGAAGTCGGAGTCCGAGATCCGGCAGATCGTGATGGAGAAGCTGGAGCTGACCGGTCTGATCGGGGCCGAGGGCAAGCTGCCCGGTGAGATCTCCGGTGGTATGCGCAAGCGTGCCGGGCTGGCTCGCGCGCTGGTGCTGGATCCGCAGATCATCCTGGTCGACGAGCCGGACTCGGGGCTGGATCCGGTGCGCACCTCGTATCTGTCGCAGCTGCTGATCGATATCAACGCTCAGATCGACGCGACGATTCTGATCGTCACGCACAACATCAACCTGGCGCGGTCGGTTCCGGACAATATCGGGATGCTGTTCCGGCGCCAGCTGGTGATGTTCGGCCCGCGGGAGGTGCTGTTGACCTCGGAGGAGCCGGTGGTGAAGCAGTTCCTGAACGGGCGCATGATCGGGCCGATCGGGATGTCGGAGGAGAAGGACGAGACCCAGATGGCGCGCGAGCAGGCGCTCGTGGACGCCGGGCACCACCACGGTGGTGCCGAGGAGGTCGAGGGGATCATCCCGCAGATGCGGGCGACTCCGGGTATGCCGGTGCGCCAGGGTGTGCTGCGGCGGCAGGAGCGGGTGCGCGAGATCATGCACACGCTGCCGCACGCCGCGCAGGCCGCCATCCGCGAATCGCTCGACCAGAGCGACGACACGCAGGTTATGGCATACAGCACAGCGGATACCGAGAAGTTCCGTGCTCAATCATATGACACCACTGTTCATCAGAGCCGAACCGACGGGTAACATACGCCATCGTGGATTCTTCCCTGTCGCGATTGCGGGCTCCGGTCGAGTCCGGCTTTGCACAGGCCGGCAATATCTTCGCCCTGATGCTCGACGTGTTTCGCAAGACGTTTCGGCGCCCTTTCCAATGGCGGGATTTCATCGAACAGTCCTGGTTCATCGCCAGTGTTTCGATCCTGCCGAGCGCCCTCGTCGCGATTCCGTTCGGTGCGGTGGTGGCGTTGCAGACCGGCTCGCTCATCAAGCAGTTGGGCGCCGAGTCGTTCACCGGCGCGACCAGTGTGCTGGCAACGGTCCAGCAGGCCGCTCCGGTGGTGACCGCGCTGATCATCGCGGGCGCCGCCGGGTCGGCGGTCGCGGCCGATCTCGGCTCGCGCACCATCCGTGAGGAGATCGACGCGCTCGAGGTGCTCGGCGTCGATCCGATCCAGAAGCTGGTGGTTCCCCGGGTGCTCGGGATGACGCTCGTGGCGCTGCTGCTGAACGGCCTGGTCTCGGTCGTCGGCATCGCCGGCGGCTACTTCTTCAATGTCCTGCTGCAGGGCGGCACCCCCGGCGCCTACCTGGCGTCGTTCTCGGCGCTCGCTCAGCTACCCGATCTCTGGATCGGTGAGATCAAAGCGGCGATATTCGGCCTGCTCGCCGGAGTGATCGCGGCGTACAAGGGCCTGCATCCCAAGGGCGGTCCGAAAGGAGTCGGCGAGGCGGTGAATCAATCCGTGGTCATCACGTTCTTGGTTCTGTTCTTCGTGAATTTGGTTCTCACCCTCGTGTACCTCCAGATCATTCCCGCCAAAGGCACCTGATCGATGGCAACTCACTATCGCCCCCCGGTTCTCGCGAAGGCGAGCCGCCGGGCAGGGGAGATCGCGCGCGTTCCGGTGAACGTGATCGATCGCGCCGGCGAACAGATGTCGTTCTATTCGCGCGCTATCGCGTGGATCCCGAAGACCGCGGTGCACTACCGCAAGGAAGTGATGCGGCTGCTGGCCGAGGTCACCTTCGGCAGCGGTGCGCTCGCGGTGATCGGCGGCACCATCGGCGTGATCGTCTTCATGTCCGGCTCGGTCGGCGTCGTCGTCGGCCTGCAGGGCTTCAAGGCGCTCGACGCGCTCGGCAGCTCGGTGCTCACCGGCTTCCTGACCGCCTACATCAACACCAGGGAGATCGCCCCGCTGGTCGCGGCGCTCGCGCTGTCGGCGACGGTGGGTTGTGGTTTCACCGCCCAGCTCGGCGCCATGCGGATCTCCGAGGAGATCGATGCGCTCGAGGTGATGGCGGTGCCCGGTGTTCCGTTCCTGGTCACCTCCCGGGTGATCGCGGGCTTCCTCGCGGTGATCCCGCTGTACGTGGTCGGGCTGCTCGGCACCTTCGTCGCCTCGCGGTTGATCAACGTCTGGTTCAACGGGCAATCCAGTGGCTCGTACGACCACTATTTCGGGTTGTTCCTGCCACCCGAGGACGTGCTCTATTCGTTCCTCAAAGTCCTGATATTCGCGTTCGTCATCATCCTGGTGCACTGCTATTACGGGTTCCATGCCACCGGCGGGCCCGCGGGCGTCGGCGTCGCCGTCGGTCGCGCGGTGCGTGCCGCGATCGTGCTGGTGATGGTGCTCGACTTCTTCCTCAGCCTTGCTATCTGGGGCACTACTACGACGGTGCGGGTGGCCGGATGAGCGAGTCGAGCCCGGCGGCGGGAGCGAAGCGTAGCCACGTCTCGCTCATCCGGAACGGGGGCGCAGCATGAGCGGGACGCAGACCTGGCGCGCCACCGAGAAACTTCGGGTGCGTGTGCTCGGGATCATTTTCTTCGTGCTGTGCGCGGTGTTCGTGTGGTCCACGATCGCGATCTACAACAAGACCTTCGTCGACACCGTCGACGTGGACCTGAAGACCGACAGCGTCGGCAACGCGCTCACCCGCAATGCGGACGTGAAGATGCGTGGCGTGCAGGTGGGCACGGTCCGGTCGAGCGACACCGCGGGCGGCGAGGTCACCCTCGCGCTCGCGCTCGACCCGGACAAGGCCGAGCAGATCCCGTCCAACGTCACCGCGCGGCTGCTGCCGAAGACGTTGTTCGGTGAGCGGTACGTCGACCTGGTCGTCCCGGAGGCCCCGAGCGGGCAGCACCTCACCTCGGGGATGACGCTGCGGCAGGACACCACCGGCAACGCCATCGAGATCAGCAAGCTGCTCGACGACCTGCTCCCGCTGCTGCAGGCGATCCCGCCGCAGGATCTGGCGGCCACGCTCGGCGCGCTCTCCCAGGCGCTCTCCGGGCAGGGCGCCGCGCTCGGCGAGTCGGTGGACAAGCTGGATTCGATCTTCCGCGACCTGAACGGCGTCCTGCCCGACATCCAGCAGGATCTGCGCAGCTTCGCGCAGGTCGCCGCGACCTACTCGGACGCGGCGCCGCAGCTGGTGACCGCGCTGGACAACCTGCGCACCACCAACGCCACGATCGTGCAGCGCCGCACCGACATCGACGTGCTCTACCAGGTGCTGACCCCGTCCGCGGCGACGACGACGGACTTCCTGCTCGCCAACCGCGACAACATCATCGACGTGGCCGCCGACTCCAGGCACACCCTGGAATCGCTGGCCAAGTTCTCGCCGACCTTCACCTGCGCGATGGCGAACTTCGCGCAGCTGAAGCCGCGCATCGACGAGCTGTTCGGGCCCGGCACCGGCAGGCCGGGCTCGCGGGTCAGCATCGAGCTGACCAACCCGCGCGGCCGGTACCTCCCGAACCAGGACGAACCGCGCTTCTTCGACGACCGCGGCCCGTTCTGCGTGCCGGAGTTCCCGCTCGGCGTCGACCCGGGGCAGTACCCGGGCGGCCCGGTCAACGACGGCTCCTACCCGATCCCGAGCCGGAATCCGGGTGATCAGGACACCGGGTACTTCGCGGAGCCGCAGTACAGCGCCTTCCCGGCGACCGACATTCCGACAACGGCGGGCTCGCCGCTGGAGCAGCAGCAGCTCGGGGCGATCTACGGCGCCGCGAGCGGGGTGGCACCCGAGCAGGTGCCCGGCTGGCTGACCAGGGTGGGCGCGCCCGCATTCCGCGGCAGCGAGGTGAGCATCCGATGAAGGCACTGCGTGGCGTCGGCGGCGCGCTGACCAAACTCGTCGTCTTCATCGTGGTCACCCTGATGGCCACCACGATCCTCGGCCTCTCGATCGCCAACTACACCGGCGGCGGCGATGCCTTCAAGGCCCGCTTCACCGACGTCACCTCGCTGAATCCGGGGGACGAGGTGCGCATCGCCGGCGTCCGGGTCGGCAAGGTCACCGCGGTCTCGATCGTGGACCGGCGGATGGCCGAGGTCGAGTTCGAGCTGCAGGACCGGGACTGGCTGCCTGCCTCCACCATCGCGACCATCCGCTACCGGAACCTGGTCGGCCAGCGCTACATCGCGCTCGACCAGGGCCCGGGCGAGCAGGGCCGCAAGCTCAACGCCGGCGAGACCATCGCGGTGGAGAACACCAGGGCGGCGCTCAACCTGACCACGCTCTTCAACGGCTTCCGGCCGCTGTTCCGCACGCTCACCGCGGAGGACGTGAACAAGCTCTCCTACGAGATCATCCAGGTCTTCCAGGGTGAGCAGGGCACCATCCGCGACCTGGTGGCGAGCACGGCGAGCCTGACCAACAAGATCGCGGACAAGGACGCCGTCATCGGCGACCTGGTGCGCAACCTGAACGTCGTGCTGCAGACCGTGAACGACCGCAACGACCAGTTCGACCAGCTCATCGTGAACACCGAGGCCCTGGTCTCCGGGCTCTCGCAGGAGCGGAACACGGTCGGCCAGGCGGTGAGCTCGCTCGCCGGGCTGACCGACGCCACCGCCGACCTGCTGGAGCCGACGCGGCCGTCGCTGCAGGGCTCGATCGCCGGGCTGAGCCAGCTCACCGGGACGATCACCGAGCGCAGCGACGACGTGAACACCGCGCTGGAGAACCTGCCGGTCAAGATGGAGAAGCTGGGCCGGGTGGGTAGCTACGGCTCCTGGTTCCAGTTCTACCTCTGCGGCATCGACCTGGTGATCGGTCCGGGCACCGCGGACGCGCCGCAGCTGAACCTGCCGGTCGGGCTGCCGACGGTCAATCAGCCCATCTACACCAACACGGCGCCCCGGTGCCGGGGGGAGGCCCGCTGATGGACGACCGGATTCTGCTCGGCAAGCGCAGCCCGGCATTCATGGGCATGCTCGGGCTCTTCCTCGTGCTGCTGGTGACGGTCTCGGTGTTCTTCATCGACCGGTTGCCGATCATCGGCGCGGCCAGCCGCTACACCGCGGAGTTCACCGAGGCGGCCGGGCTCAAGCCCGGCAACGAGGTGCGCATCGCGGGCGTCAAGGTCGGCGCGGTGACCGGTGTCTCGCTCGACGAGGACCGGGTGCTGGTCGAGTTCCGCACCCAGGACGCCTGGATCGGCAACGAGACCACCGCCTCCATCCAGATCAAGACCGTGCTCGGCCAGAAGTACCTGGCGCTCGACCCCAAGGGCGCCGAGCCCGCCGACCCGGGTGAGCGCATCCCGCTCTCCCGCACGGTGGCGCCGTACGACGTGATCGACGCCTTCTCGGACGCGGCGAGCACCATCGACCAGATCGACACCGCGCAGCTGGCCACCAGCTTCCGGGTGCTCTCGGAGGCCTTCGAGACGACGCCGCCGGAGATCCGCGGCTCGATCGACGGCGTCGCGCGGCTCTCCGAGACGCTGGCCAAGCGGGACGAGGAGCTGAAGAAGCTCTTCGCCGCGACCAAGCAGACCACGCAGGTGCTGGCCGACCGGAATGCCGAGTTCGAGCGGCTGCTGAGCAACGGCGGCCAGTTGCTCGCCGAGCTGAACCTGCGCCAGCAGGCGATCTCGCAGCTGCTCACCAGCGCGCAGCGGCTCTCCACCGAGCTGAGCGCCCTCGTCGCGGACAACGAGCAGCAGATCGGCCCCGCGCTCCGCAACCTGCGGGACGCGATCGGACTGCTGAACGACAACCAGCAGAACATCTCCAAGACGCTGGAGCTGGCCGCGCCCTTCTACAACATCTACGCGAACGTGCTCGGCACCGGTCGCTGGTTCGACGCGGTCATCGTCAACCTGCTGCCGCCCGCACTGCCGGAGATCCCGGGCGACCGGCCGCCGGTGCGCACACTGGGAGGGAACTGACGTGTCCGAACCCCTTGGCCGGCCCGGGTCGGCGCGGAAGGCATCGAAGTCGGTCATCGCACTGGTCGTGGTCGCCGCGCTGATCGCGGCCGGCGTGCTCTGGTGGGTCCTCGACCGCGTCGGCCGGACCGAGATCACCGCGTACTTCGATCGCTCGGTCGGCATCTACGAGGGCTCCGAGGTGCGCATCCTCGGCGTCGCGGTGGGCGAGGTGGACTCGGTCGAGCCGCAGGGCGACCAGGTCAAGGTCGTCATGCACGTGGACAGCGGGTACGACGTGCCCGCCGACGCCAAGGCCGCGCAGATCACTCCGTCGGTGGTGGCCGACCGCTACATCCAGCTCACCCCGGTCTACCGCGGCGGGCCCAAGATGGACGGCGACGGCACCATCCCGCGCGAGCGCACGGTCACCCCGGTCGAGGTCGACGAGCTGTACTCCAGCATCACCGACCTCTCCGAGGCACTCGGGCCGGACGGCGCGAACGCCGACGGCGCGGTGAACGACCTGGTGCGCACCGGCGCCGCCAACCTGGCGGGCAACGGCGAGGCGCTGGCGAACAGCCTGACCCAGCTCTCGCACGCCGCGCGCTACCTCTCCGACTCCCGCGGCGACATCTTCGACACCGTGAAGAACCTGCAGCAGTTCGTCTCCATGCTGAACCGCAACGACCAGCAGGTGCGCGAGTTCAACGGCCAGCTGGCCGACCTCACCACCTTCCTGGCGGGCGAGAAGCAGAACCTCGGCGAGGCGCTGCGGCTGCTCTCCGTCGCGCTCGGCGACGTCGCCAGGTTCGTCGACGCCAACCGCGGCCTGATCCAGGACAACGCGGCCGAGCTCACCACGCTCACCCAGACCCTCGCCGACCAGCGCGACCAGCTGGCCGCCGCGGTCGAGGTGCTGCCGGTGGCGCTGAGCAACCTGATCAACATCCACAACGGCGAGTCCGGGACCCTGGACATGCGGGCCAACATCCCCGAGCTGCAGGACCCCTTCGGTGCCGCCTGCAACCTGCTCGACCTCTCCAAGCTCATGCCGGGCGACCCGAAGTTCGAGGCACTCGGCAGGCAGCTGCGGCCCGTGCTCGACAACTGTGCCGCCATCACCGGCCAGATCACCGCGGGCGTGCAGACCCCGACGCTGATCCTGCCGTTCGGCATCCTCAGCAACGAGAACCAGCAGCAGGCCCCCGTCCCCGGCACCGTGCCGCCCAATGAGCAGGAGGGCGAGCGATGAGCCCGCGTACCCGCCTTCGCGGAGTGGCCGCCGCCGCGGCCGCCGGACTGACCGCGCTGCTGGT
Source organism: Nocardia jiangsuensis (assembly GCF_042650385.1). Taxonomy (NCBI): domain Bacteria; kingdom Bacillati; phylum Actinomycetota; class Actinomycetes; order Mycobacteriales; family Nocardiaceae; genus Nocardia; species Nocardia jiangsuensis. Next base: position 19,049 of record NZ_JBHSAX010000014.1, on the reverse strand, counting down.
GAGTTCCTGCGCCGCGGACGGCATCTACAGCGTCCCGCTGCCCGGCGGCGCCGACGTCGGGGACAGCCCGTACCACATCGACATCCGCTTCGACGACGTGCTCGACCTGGTGCCGCAGTCCGCGGTCAAGGTGGACGGCGTCCCGGTCGGCCGGGTCGAGGAGATCAGCCTGGCCGAGGACGGCTGGACCGCCAATGTCCGGACCCTGGTGAACGCGGGCGTCGACCTGCCCGCCAACGCGCGCGCCGAGGTCAGGCAGTCCAGCCTGCTCGGCGAGAAGTTCATCGAGCTGAGCAAGCCGCAGGAGCCCGACCCGGCCAAGCTGGGGGACAACTCGGTCATCCCGGTCACCAACACCAGGCACGCCACCGAGGTCGAGCAGGTGCTCGGCGCGATGTCGCTGCTGCTCAACGGCGGCGGCGTGGCCCAGCTGCAGCCGGTGATCACCGAGCTGAACAAGACCCTCGACGGCCGCGAGGACACCGTGCGCTCGCTGCTGGAGCAGGCGAACACCCTGATCGCCGGGCTGGACGAGCAGGTCGACGACATCACGCGGGCACTGGACGGCCTGGACACCCTCAGTTCCCGGGTGGCCGCGCAGAACGACCAGCTGGCCGGCATCCTGGACGAGCTGCCGGAGGGCGTCCGGATCCTGGAGGAGCAGCGGCCGCAGCTGATCGGGCTGCTGCAGCAGCTGGACCGGCTCGGCCAGGCCGGCTTCGACGTGGTCGACACCTCGAAGGACGACCTGATCCGCGACCTGAACTCGCTGCGGCCGACGCTGCAGGAGCTGGCAAAGGCGGCGCCGGACCTGATCACCGCGCTGCCGCTGATCCCGACCTACCCGTTCCCCGACGAGGCCATGAAGAGCACCTTCGGCGGCTCGGCGAACACCTGGCTCTCGGTGGACCTGCAGATCGGCACCACGCTGAGCAACCTCGGCGTCGGCAAGCCCGCGCCGACCTACATCCCGCCGCGCGGCCCCGCCATCACCGTCGACCCGAGCAACCCGTACTACAACGGCAACGGGCCGCGGCCGGGCTGGCCGACGGTCTCGCTGATCCCGCTGCCGCCCACCCTCGCCGCGGTGCCGCTGCCTGGCGCGGCCGCCGCACCCGGCGCCCCGAACCCGCTCGGCTCGTTCCTCGAACAACTCGGAGTTGGAGTTCCGCGATGACCCGTCTGGTCCGTTACCAGCTGATCGCCTTCGTGGTGATCGCGGTGGTCGGCGTCGTCTACGTCGGCGCCACCTACATCCGGCTCGACCAGATGTTCGGCTTCGGCAAGTACGAGGTGAAGGTCACCTCCGAGCAGACCGGCGGCGCCTACCCCGGCTCCGAGGTGACCTACCGCGGCGTCCCGGTCGGCCGGGTCGGCGCGATCGACCTCGCCGACGCCGGCGTCACCATGCGGCTCGACATCGACAGCTCCGCGCCCGATATCCCGGCCTCGGCCAAGGCCGTCGTCTCGAACCGCTCGGCGATCGGCGAGCAGTACGTCGACCTGCAGCCGGAGAGCGCGGGCGGGCCCTTCCTGAAGGAGGGCTCGGTGATCGCCGGGGCGACCACCCCGGTCTCCGTCGAGCAGCTGGTGAGCAGCGTGGACGAGTTCACCCGCACGGTGGACCTGCAGGCGCTGAACACCACCGTCACCGAACTCGGCAAGGCCTTCGACGGCAAGGGCGACGACCTCAAGATCCTCATCGACTCGCTGAACAAGTTCACCACCACCTTCCACGAGACCATGCCGCAGACACTGCAGCTGATCCAGGAGAGCAAGACCGTGCTCGGCACCCAGGCCGAGCAGTCGGACAGCATCCTCGCCTTCAGTGACGGCCTGGAGCAGCTCACCGCGCAGCTGCGCTCCAGCGACCCGGACGTGCGCAGGCTGATCGGCACCGGCACCGACGCGGGGGAGCAGCTCGGCGCGCTGATCCAGGAGAGCGGCCCCGACCTGACGACCGACCTGACCAACCTGCGGCTGCTGCTGCGGACGCTCTCGCCGAAGAACTACGTGCTGCAGCCGATCCTGGCCATGCTGCCCGGGCTCTCGATCGGCGGCTCGGCCACCGCGCCCGGCGACGGGACCACGCACTTCGGCCTGGTGCTCGAGACCAACAACCCGCCTGCCTGTACCGTCGGGTACGAGGGCACGCAGCGCATCCTCGAGCAGATGAAGGCACAGAACCCGGACTTCGACGACACCCGCGACGATTTCCCGTTCAATACCGACGCCAAGTGCACCGTGCCGTTCGGCAATCCGACCAATGTGCGTGGCGGCGCGCGCTCCGCGTATGCCGACCCGAACGTCCCGCAGCCGTGGGACGCCAATCCGAAGGTCGATCCGGCCAGGCTGGATCTGAGCCCGGTCGCCATTCAGATGGCCACCCTTCTGGGGGTCACCCCGAAGCGGTGACCACATCCGACGAGGTAGAGGTGTTGTCGCTGTGAGTCCCGACCCTGCCGAGCAGCCGAAGGTCTCGACCGAGAAGGTCGCCGCCGAGCCGGTGCGGGCCGAGTCCGCAGGTGCCGGTTCCCGGCTGCGTACCGCCGTCGGCACGGTCGCGGCCGTGCTGCTGATGGTGTCGCTCGGCGCGGCGCTGTGGTTCGGGGTCGGCTGGGCGCGGGCCGCGTTCTTCACCGACGGCCCGCGCGCCGAGGCGCGGGACTCCGCGCTGGACGGCGCGCGGCAGGCCGCGCTCAACATGACCACCATGAACATCGACGACGTGCCCGGCTCACTGGCCACCGCGCGCTCCTCGATGACCGGCGCGATTCTCGATTCGGCCACCAAGAACCAGCAGCAGGCGGAGCAGCTGGCCGCCCAGGCCGGGGTCCGGATGGAGGCCAAGGTGCTGGGGGCCGCGCTCACCACGCTGAACAGCGAGGAGGACAAGGCGACGGCTTTGGTCGTGCTGCAGGTCTCCGAGCAGCGCAAGGACAGCACCGCGGCGCAGTTCCGCTACACCTGGACCCTGGACATGACCCAGGTGGACGACGTGTGGAAGGTGGAGCAGGTGGCCGCGCTCGGCCAGCCCGTCCTGCTCGACGGTGGCGGTGCCCCCGCCGCCCCCGGCGCCCCCGCCGAGACCCCCGCCCCCGCCCCTGCCCCGCAGCCGGGTTCGTAGGAGAACGCGCATGAGCACCCCGAAGCGCCCGGTCAACCGGGTCACCTCCAAGCGCCGCCCGGCCGCCGATTCGCCCGCGAAGCCCGCCGCGGACACCTCCGCCGTCGGCGAGTCCACGGGGACCCTGTCCGCCGCGAGCGAGGATGCGCCTAAGCCCGCTCCGAGCGAGGCTGCCGCGACAAGCAAGGCTGCCGCGACAAGCAAGGCTGCGGCGACAAGCAAGGCTGCGGCGACAAGCAAGGCTGCGGCGACAAGCAAGGCTGCGGCGGTGAGCAAGGCCGCCGCGACGGGCAAGGTTGGTCTGGGTAAGGACGAGACGGCAGATCAGGCCGCGTCGGCGGGTGCGGACGCCGCAGGCGGCGAACCCGCTGGCGCGGCGCCCGCGGGCGAGCGGAAGTCCACCGCGGCGTCGAGCACCACAGTGCTCCGCGGCTGGGGCGTACCGATCGCCTGCCTACTCGCTGCCGCCGTCCTGGCCGGTTTCGCCGCCATCGCGGCACTGCGTCCCGGCGTCCCGGACAACGACAGAGCTTTCGTCGACTCCGGCGCGACCGAGGAGGTCCGCGCAGCCGCCGACAACGCGCTGAAGACCATCTACGGCTACGACGTCACCGCCATCGACGGCTACCCGGACGCCGTTCGCCAGGTGGTGACCGGCGACATGCTGAAGGACCTGGACCAGTTCGCCCCGACCACCATCGAGGCGATCGAACAGTCGCAGACCAGCGCCACCGCCGCCGCCGACCCGATCGGCGTGACCCTGCTCACCGACGACCGCGCCGAGTTGCTGGTGAACCTCGTGGTGAGCGCGACCAAGGACGGCGCCGCCCAGCAGAGCGTCGCGGGCCCCGTTGTGCTGCGCATGACCAAGGTGGACGGCCGCTGGCTCGCCGCCGAGATCGTGGACAGGTAACCGGCGCCGGAACCCGGGGAAGACAGCCGATCTCGGCATCCGGACCCGTGATCCTGCCACTTGACGAGGCCGGAAACAGCCGTCACCCTAGTGATTGAGCAGCGGCAGCTGACCACCCCCCACCGGGTGTCACGGCATACGCGCAGCCAGCGCGGCCGGCCCGGAAGGTATGCGGTCGAACCCCGGCGCCATCGGCGCGCCGGGTGGGACGACGATCACAGGGGTGGTACTTTGACTTCTCCGTATTCGTGGGTGTAATTTTGGAGGTTGCGCTGGCTGCCTCCTGTCCATACCTCGATTCGCACACGTGGGTTCCACCTTTCCGGTGTTGCTCCCGTTGGTGCCTGTTCGAGTCGCGTTCGGGGCGCTACCAGCGGAATTCGTAGCAGACAATAGCGACGGTCGCGGACCACCACGCGGCCCGCGTTAGGTGCTGGAAGGACGCATCTTGGCAGTCTCCACCCAGACAAGCGCCGGTTCGAATCAGGCTTTGGCGGGGTCCATTCCCGGTGCCCCGAGGCGGGTGTCATTCGCGAAGATCCGAGAGCCCCTGGAGGTGCCCGGTCTTCTCGATCTACAGACGGATTCGTTCGCCTGGCTGGTCGGTACCCCGGAATGGCGGGAACGAGCCGCCGCTCGCGGCGACGGGGGCCTGACCGGTGGACTCGAGGAGGTGCTCGAGGAGCTCTCCCCGATCGAGGACTTCTCCGGGTCCATGTCGCTCTCCTTCTCCGATCCTCGCTTCGAAGAGGTCAAGGCCTCGATCGACGAGTGCAAAGACAAGGACATGACCTACGCGGCGCCGCTCTTCGTGACCGCGGAGTTCATCAACAACAACACCGGTGAGATCAAGAGCCAGACGGTCTTCATGGGTGATTTCCCGATGATGACCGACAAGGGCACCTTCGTCATCAACGGCACCGAGCGTGTCGTGGTGTCCCAGCTGGTCCGCTCGCCCGGCGTGTACTTCGACCACTCCGTGGACAAGGGCACCGAGAAGGATCTGCACAGCGTGCGCGTGATCCCGAGCCGCGGGGCGTGGCTCGAGTTCGACGTGGACAAGCGCGACACCGTCGGCGTGCGCATCGACCGCAAGCGCCGCCAGCCGGTCACCGTGCTGCTCAAGGCGCTCGGCTGGAGCACCGAGGAGATCACCGAGCGCTTCGGTTTCTCCGAGATCATGATGTCGACCCTGGAGAAGGACAACACCGCCGGTCAGGACGAGGCGCTGCTGGACATCTACCGCAAGCTGCGCCCGGGCGAGCCGCCGACCAAGGAGTCGGCGCAGACCCTGCTGGAGAACCTGTTCTTCAAGGAGAAGCGCTACGACCTCGCGCGGGTCGGTCGCTACAAGATCAACAAGAAGCTCGGCATCCACGTCGGCGAGCCGATCACCGCGTCGGTGCTGACCAAGGAAGACATCGTCACCACCATCGAGTACCTGGTGCGGCTGCACTCGGGTGATCGGGTGATGACGGCGCCGGGCGGCGCCGAGGTCCCGGTCGGGGTCGACGACATCGACCACTTCGGCAACCGTCGCCTGCGCACCGTCGGCGAGCTGATCCAGAACCAGATCCGGGTCGGCCTCTCCCGCATGGAGCGCGTGGTCCGCGAGCGGATGACCACCCAGGACGTCGAGGCGATCACGCCGCAGACCCTGATCAACATCCGCCCGGTCGTCGCCGCGATCAAGGAGTTCTTCGGAACCTCCCAGCTGTCGCAGTTCATGGACCAGAACAACCCGCTCTCCGGGCTGACCCACAAGCGCCGCCTCTCGGCGCTCGGCCCCGGCGGTCTGTCCCGTGAGCGCGCCGGCCTCGAGGTGCGCGACGTGCACCCCTCGCACTACGGCCGGATGTGCCCGATCGAGACCCCGGAAGGCCCGAACATCGGCCTGATCGGCTCGCTCTCGGTCTACGCGCGGGTGAACCCGTTCGGCTTCATCGAGACCCCGTACCGCCGGGTCGTCGACGGGCGGGTCACCGACGAGGTCAAGTACCTGACGGCCGACGAGGAGGACCGCGAGGTCCGCGGCCAGGCGAACTCGCCGATCGACGCCGACGGCAACTTCCTGGAGAACCGCGTGCTCGCCCGGCGCGGCAACGAGGAGATGGAGTACGTCGCCCCCACCGACGTGACCTACCTAGACGTCTCGCCGCGTCAGATGGTCTCGGTCGCGACCGCGATGATCCCGTTCCTCGAGCACGACGACGCCAACCGCGCGCTGATGGGCGCGAACATGCAGCGCCAGGCCGTGCCGCTGATCCGCTCCGAGGCCCCGCTGGTCGGCACCGGAATGGAGCTGCGCGCCGCGGTCGACGCCGGTGACGTCGTTGTCAACGAGAAGCCGGGCGTCGTCGAAGAGGTCTCCGCGGATTACGTCACCGTGATGGCCGACGACGGCACCCGCAAGAGCTACCGGATGCGCAAGTTCAACCGGTCGAACCAGGGCACCTGCTCGAACCAGCGCCCGATCGTGGACGAGGGCCAGCGGGTCGAGTACGGGCAGGTCCTCGCGGACGGCCCGTGCACCGAGAACGGCGAGATGGCGCTGGGCAAGAACCTGCTCGTCGCGATCATGCCGTGGGAGGGCCACAACTACGAGGACGCGATCATCCTGTCGCAGCGCCTCGTGGAGCAGGACGTCCTGACCTCGATCCACATCGAGGAGCACGAGATCGACGCCCGCGACACCAAGCTCGGCGCCGAGGAGATCACCAGGGACATCCCGAACGTCTCCGACGAGGTCCTCGCGGACCTGGACGAGCGCGGCATCGTGCGGATCGGTGCCGAGGTGCGCGACGGCGACATCCTGGTCGGCAAGGTCACGCCGAAGGGCGAGACCGAGCTGACCCCGGAGGAGCGGCTGCTCCGCGCGATCTTCGGCGAGAAGGCGCGCGAGGTGCGCGACACCTCGCTCAAGGTGCCGCACGGCGAGTCCGGCAAGGTCATCGGCATCCGGGTCTTCTCCCGCGAGGACGACGACGACCTGCCCCCCGGCGTGAACGAGCTGGTCCGGGTGTACGTGGCGCAGAAGCGCAAGATCCAGGACGGCGACAAGCTGGCCGGCCGGCACGGCAACAAGGGCGTCATCGGCAAGATCCTGGCGACCGAGGACATGCCGTTCATGCCGGACGGCACCCCGGTGGACATCATCCTGAACACGCACGGTGTGCCGCGTCGTATGAACATCGGGCAGATCCTGGAGACCCACCTCGGCTGGGTCGGCAAGGCGGGCTGGAAGGTCGAGGGCAACCCCGACTGGGCCAAGGCGCTGCCGGAGGAGATGTGGGAGGCGCCCGGCGACTCCAACATCGCCACCCCGGTGTTCGACGGCGCCCGCGAAGAGGAGCTGACCGGTCTGCTCGCCTCGACGCTGCCGAACCGCGACGGCGACCGCATGGTCGACGACAACGGCAAGTCGATGCTCTTCGACGGCCGCTCCGGCGAGCCGTTCCCGTACCCGGTGGCCGTCGGCTACATGTACATCCTCAAGCTGCACCACCTGGTGGACGACAAGATCCACGCCCGCTCCACCGGGCCGTACTCGATGATCACCCAGCAGCCGCTCGGCGGTAAGGCCCAGTTCGGTGGCCAGCGCTTCGGTGAGATGGAGTGCTGGGCCATGCAGGCCTACGGTGCGGCGTACACGCTGCAGGAGCTGCTCACCATCAAGTCCGACGACGTGGTCGGCCGCGTGAAGGTCTACGAGGCCATCGTCAAGGGCGAGAACATCCCGGAGCCGGGCATTCCGGAGTCCTTCAAGGTGTTGCTCAAGGAGCTCCAGTCGCTCTGCCTGAACGTCGAGGTGCTCTCCTCCGACGGCGCGGCGATCGAGCTGCGCGAGGGCGAGGACGAGGATCTGGAGCGCGCCGCGGCGAACCTGGGCATCAACCTGTCCAGGAACGAAGCGGCCACGGTCGACGATCTGGCGAACTAGGCGGTCCGGCCGGGTGCTGACGTCGGCACCCGGCCCCGCGTTCCATCACTAGTGAACTCTTTGCTCCATTTCGACCCGAACAGGGGAAAGGAAGTTACGTGCTAGACGTCAACTTCTTCGATGAACTCCGGATCGGTCTCGCTTCCGCCGACGACATTCGCCAGTGGTCGTACGGCGAGGTGAAGAAGCCGGAGACCATCAACTACCGCACGCTCAAGCCGGAGAAGGATGGCTTGTTCTGCGAGAAGATCTTCGGTCCCACCCGGGACTGGGAGTGCTACTGCGGCAAGTACAAGCGCGTCCGCTTCAAGGGCATCATCTGTGAGCGCTGTGGCGTCGAGGTCACCCGCGCCAAGGTGCGCCGCGAGCGGATGGGCCACATCGAGCTGGCCGCACCGGTCACCCACATCTGGTACTTCAAGGGCGTTCCTTCGCGCCTCGGCTACCTGCTCGACCTGGCGCCGAAGGATCTCGAGAAGATCATCTACTTCGCCGCCTACGTCATCGTCGGGGTCGACGAGGAGCTCAGGCACAACGAGCTCTCCACGCTCGAAGCCGAGATGGAGGTCGAGAAGAAGACCGTCGCGGATCAGCGCGACGCCGATCTCGAGGCCCGCGCGCAGAAGCTGGAAGCCGACCTGGCCGAGCTGGAGGCCGAGGGCGCCAAGTCCGACGTCCGGCGCAAGGTCAAGGACGGCGGCGAGCGCGAGATGCGCCAGCTCCGCGACCGGGCCCAGCGCGAGCTGGACCGGCTGGACGAGATCTGGACCACCTTCACCAAGCTCTCGGTCAAGCAGCTCATCGTCGACGAGCTGCTCTACCGCGAGCTCACCGACCGCTACGGCGAGTACTTCACCGGCGCGATGGGCGCGGAGTCCATCCAGAAGCTGATGGAGAAGTTCGACATTCCGGCCGAGGCCGAGAACCTGCGGGAGACCATCCGCAGCGGCAAGGGCCAGAAGAAGCTGCGCGCGCTCAAGCGGCTCAAGGTCGTCGCGGCGTTCCAGATGAACGGCAACTCGCCGATGGGCATGGTGCTCAACGCGGTGCCGGTGATCCCGCCGGAGCTGCGCCCGATGGTCCAGCTGGACGGTGGCCGCTTCGCCACTTCCGACCTGAACGACCTGTACCGCCGCGTCATCAACCGCAACAACCGCCTCAAGCGGCTGATCGATCTCGGCGCGCCCGAGATCATCGTCAACAACGAGAAGCGGATGCTGCAGGAGTCGGTCGACGCGCTGTTCGACAACGGCCGTCGCGGCAGGCCGGTCACCGGCCCGGGCAACCGCCCGCTCAAGTCGCTCTCCGACCTGCTCAAGGGCAAGCAGGGCCGGTTCCGCCAGAACCTGCTCGGCAAGCGCGTCGACTACTCGGGCCGTTCGGTCATCGTGGTCGGCCCGCAGCTCAAGCTGCACCAGTGCGGCCTGCCCAAGCTGATGGCGCTGGAGCTGTTCAAGCCGTTCGTGATGAAGCGGCTGGTCGACCTGAACCACGCGCAGAACATCAAGTCCGCGAAGCGGATGGTGGAGCGGCAGCGGCCGCAGGTGTGGGACGTCCTCGAAGAGGTCATCGCCGAGCACCCGGTGCTGCTGAACCGCGCGCCGACGCTGCACCGCCTCGGCATCCAGGCCTTCGAGCCGCAGCTGGTGGAGGGCAAGGCCATCCAGCTGCACCCGCTGGTCTGTGAGGCGTTCAACGCCGACTTCGACGGTGACCAGATGGCCGTGCACCTCCCGCTCTCCGCGGAGGCGCAGGCCGAGGCGCGCATCCTGATGCTCTCCTCGAACAACATCCTGTCGCCCGCCTCGGGCCGCCCGCTCGCCATGCCGCGTCTGGACATGGTGACCGGCCTGTTCTACCTGACCCGCCTGGAAGAGGATGCCAAGGGCCAGTACCGCCCGGCCTCCGCCGACGGGCCGGAGTACGGCGTGTACTCCTCGCCCGCCGAGGCGCAGATGGCGGTGGACCGCGGTGAGCTGACCGTGCGTTCGCTGATCAAGGTGCGGCTCACCGACCAGCGGCCGCCGCGCGAGATCGAGGCCGAGCGGTTCCCGGACGGCTGGAACCGCGGCGACGCGTGGACGCTGGAGACCACGCTGGGCCGGGTCATCTTCAACGACCTGCTCCCGGCGGACTACGCGTTCATCAACGAGCAGATGCCGAAGAAGCGGCAGGCGACGATCATCAACGATCTCGCCGAGCGCTACCCGATGATCGTGGTCGCGCAGACCGTCGACAAGCTCAAGGACACCGGGTTCTACTGGGCCACCCGCTCCGGGGTCACCGTCTCCATGTCGGACGTGCTCGTTCCGCCGGAGAAGGCGGAGATCATGGAGCGCTACGAGGCGCAGTCCGACCAGATCGAGAAGAAGTACCAGCGCGGTGCGCTCGATCACCAGGAGCGCAACAACGCCCTGGTGAAGATCTGGCAGGAGGCGACCGAGGAGGTCGGTAGGGCGCTGCGCGCGCACTACCCGGCCGACAACCCGATCATCACGATCGTCGACTCGGGCGCCACCGGTAACTTCACCCAGACCAGGACCCTGGCCGGCATGAAGGGCCTGGTGACCAACCCGAAGGGTGAGTTCATCCCGCGCCCGATCAAGTCCTCGTTCCGCGAGGGGTTGACCGTGCTGGAGTACTTCATCAACACGCACGGCGCCCGCAAGGGTCTGGCCGACACCGCGCTGCGCACCGCCGACTCGGGCTACCTGACGCGTCGTCTGGTCGATGTCTCGCAGGACGTCATCGTGCGCGAGCACGACTGCGGCACCGAGCGCGGCATCGTGGTGCCGATCGCGGAGAAGCAGCCGGACGGCTCGCTGATCCGGGACGCGCACGTCGAGACCTCGACCTACGCCCGGACGCTCGCGTCCGACGCGCTGGACGCGCAGGGCACCGTCGTCGTGGCCAAGGGCGCCGATCTCGGCGACCCGGCCCTGGAGGCGCTGCTCGACGCCGGTATCACCGAGGTGAAGGTCCGCTCCGTGCTGACCTGCACCACCGGCACCGGCGTCTGCGCCACCTGCTACGGCCGCTCGATGGCGACCGGCAAGCTGGTCGACATCGGCGAGGCCGTCGGCATCGTGGCCGCGCAGTCCATCGGTGAGCCGGGCACCCAGCTCACCATGCGCACCTTCCACCAGGGTGGCGTCGCCGGCGACGACATCACCGGTGGTCTGCCCCGCGTGCAGGAGCTGTTCGAGGCGCGCGTGCCCAAGGGCAAGGCGCCGATCGCGGAGACCTCCGGCCGGGTCCGGCTGGAGGACGACGACCGCTTCTACAAGATCACGATCATCCCGGACGACGGGAGCGAAGAGGTCGTGTACGACAAGCTGTCGAAGCGGCAGCGGCTGCGCGTCTTCAAGCACGACGACGGCAGCGAGCGGCTGCTCTCCGACGGTGACCACGTCGACGTCGGCCAGCAGCTGCTGGAAGGCGCGGCGGATCCGCACGAGGTGCTGCGGATCATGGGCCCCCGTCAGGTCCAGGTGCACCTGGTGCACGAGGTCCAGGAGGTCTACCGCTCGCAGGGTGTGTCCATCCACGACAAGCACATCGAGGTCATCGTGCGGCAGATGCTGCGGCGCGTCACGATCATCGATTCGGGCGCGACCGAGTTCCTGCCCGGCTCGCTCACCGAGCGCGCCGAGTTCGAGGCGGCCAACCGCCGCGTCGTCGCCGAGGGCGCCGAGCCCGCGGCCGGCCGTCCGGTGTTGATGGGTATCACCAAGGCGTCGCTCGCCACCGACTCGTGGCTCTCCGCGGCCTCCTTCCAGGAGACCACCCGGGTGCTCACGGACGCGGCCATCAACTGCCGCTCCGACAAGCTCATCGGGCTCAAGGAGAACGTGATCATCGGCAAGCTGATCCCGGCCGGAACCGGCATCAACCGGTACCGGAACATCCAGGTGCAGCCGACCGAGGAGGCGCGTGCCGCGGCGTACGCGGTGCCGTCCTACGACGACACCTACTACAGCCCGGACGGGTTCGGGCAGAGCACCGGTGCCGCGGTTCCGCTGGACGACTACGGGTTCAGCGACTACCGGTAGTCCTCTGTAGCAAAGCGTTCGGCCCCCCTTCCTTCCGGATCGGGGGCCGAACTGCTCTACGATGACTGCACGCCGGCTGCACTCGGGACGCGGGAGACAGGATGCGTATCACCCACGTGAGCGCCAGCAATTGGCGCAACTTCAAGAACCTCGATTTCGCGATCCGCGATCGGCTGTTCATCGTCGGTGCGAACGCCGCGGGGAAGTCGAACCTGCTCGATCTGTTCCGCTTCATCGGCGATATAGCGGGCCCCGGCGGTGGGCTCGCCTCCGCCCTGGACCGGCGGGCCGGGCTCGGGAAGGTACGCAGCCTGTTCGCCCGGAACAATCAGAAGGGGCGGCTGATCATCGACGTCCGGCTGTCGGACGGTGAGGAGATCTGGCGCTACCGATTGGTCGTCAAGGGGGAGGCGAAAGGTAAGAATCGCCCGGTCGTCGACGAGGAGTTGGTCGAGCGCAATGGCAAGGTTCTCCTGAATCGGCCGGATGCCGAAGACGAGAACGATCCGGAGCGGCTGACCCAGACCCACCTGGAGCAGATCTCCGCGAATCAAAGCTTCCGCCCGATCGCGGAGTACTTCACCAAGGTCAGATACTTTCACCTCGTTCCGCAGGTCATCCGCGATCCGGCACGGGCGGTGCGGATCGATGATCCGTTCGGCGGCGATTTCATTGCCCAGATGAACGGAGTTCCGAAGAAGACCCGCGATGCCTGGTTGAACCGGATGCAGAAGGCGCTCCAGGATGCGGTGCCGGAGTTCGAGTCGTTGAAGATCGAGGTCGACCCCACCGGGCGCCCGCATCTGGTTGCCGGTTATCGGCACTGGCGGAGCACCCCCGCACGCCATACCGAAGCGGATTTCTCCGACGGCACGCTCCGGTTGATCGGTCTCCTGTGGACCCTGGTCAGTGCACCGGCCAATGGCGGCATTCTGCTGCTCGAGGAGCCGGAACTCTCGCTCAATGCCGCGATCGTGCGGAAGTTGCCCGCCGTACTGGCGATGACGCAGCGCGATCGCGCACTGCAAGTGGTGCTGTCGACGCACGCGCCGGAACTGCTCGATGACGAGGGTGTACTGCCGGACGAGATCCTGGTACTCGAGGTGACCACCGACGGCACGGTGGCGACTCTTCTGTCCGATATCGAGGCGACCGCTTCCGAAGTGGAAGCGGGGCTACCAACGTCGGATATCGTGCACGAACTGATCGCTCCCGCCGGGGAACTGGGTGGCCTGCTCGATGTGGCGACATTGCGCCGAGGATCGCGCAGTTGATCAATGTGGTCGTCGAAGGCGAATCGGATCGGGGAGTGGCCGTCGCCATCGTTCGCGCTGCCGGGCACGAACTCGGGAAGATTGTCGTGAAGAACGGCAAGACGAAGCTCGACCCGCTGATCCCGAACTACAACCGTGCCGCTGCGACATCGCCCTGGGTGGTCCTTCGCGATTCCGACACCCGGTGCCCGGTCGAGCTGCACGCGAAGTTGACGGCGGCGATCGACTCCGTGTCACCGTCGTTCCTGCTCCGAGTCGTGCATCCCATGTCCGAGGGGTGGTTGCTCGCCGACTCGGAAGGTTTCGCCGAGCACTTCGGTATTCGCGTGGCCACCGTCCCCCGTGATCCCGAGTCGCTTTCCCATCCGAAGGCAACCATGCTGCAGCTCTGCGCCAAGTCCCGGTACCGCTCCGTGAGGAGCGACATGGTGACGAGCGACGGTCGGACCGGCCCGCTGTACGTCGTGCGAGTCAACGAATTCGCGCGCGACCACTGGGATGTCGGCAAGGCGGCGACGAACAGTGACAGCCTGCGCCGAGCGGTCGACCGGATTCGGCGGCTGGCGTAGCCGGTGTTCAGCGCTCCGTCTCGGCGCCGAGCCGGTGCAGGTAGCCGGCGAAGCGGTCGCGGTCCTCGTCGGACCAGTCGGCGGTGAGCTCGGTGAAGATCCGCCGCTGCCACTGCTGGGCGCCGGTGAGCAGGCGGGTGCCGCGGGGGGTGAGGCGGAGGGCGGTGCGGCGGCGGTCGATGGCGGATTCGATGCGCGAGACGTAGCCGTCGGTGCCCGCGTCGCGGACCATGCGGCCCGCGGCGGAGTGGTCGAGGCCGAGCAGGTGGGCGACGGTGCCGACGGTGGCCTCCGCGCCGTTCTCGGTGGCGGCGGCGACCGCCTCGACGATCTGGATGTGCTGGGTGTGCCTGAGCTCGTCGGGGAGCTGCGGGCCGGTGCCGTCGAGCCAGCGGCGGGACCAGAAACGGATCAGCCGGAAGAGGGCCGGACCGCCGTCGGCGGAACTCTCGTGATCGGCGACGGCACTGCTCATGTTCTCCAGGGTAATGCGCCCTTGACCGTGCCGCGGGCGGTGCGCAATACTGAACTAGATGGTTCAGTATGACTTCTTGGATGCCTCCTTCGGCGCGCTGGCCGACCCGACCAGGCGCGGAATCCTGGAGCGGTTGCGCGCGGGGCCCGCCACGGTCACCGAGCTGGCCGAGCGCTTCGACATGACGCTGACCGGCGTGCAGAAGCACATCCGGCTGCTGGCGGAGGCGGGCATGGTGACCACCGAGAAGCGGGGCAGGGTGCGCTGGTGCCTGCTCGGAACGGCTGTCTTCGACCGTGAGGTGGCGTGGTTGCAGCGCTACCGCGAGGTGGTCGAGGAGCGCATGGACCGTCTGGACGCGTTTCTGGAACGAACGAAGGAGCAGGAACCATGACAACGACCACCAACGACACCCTGGTCGCCGCCGACACCGATCGCGGCATCGATATCGAGCGCGTCTTCGACGCCCCGATCGACAGGGTCTGGGCCGCGCACAGCCGGATCGAGCAGCTGGTGCAGTGGTGGGGGCGCGGCAATCCGCTCGACGTGGAGCGCTGGGAGTTCCGCCGCGGCGGGCACTGGCGCTTCGTCGAGCACGCCGAGGGGGAGGCGCACGGATTCGAGGGGCGGTTCCGGGAGATCGAGCCGGGGCAGCGGATCGTCTGGTCTTTCGAGTGGGACGGGATGCCCGCGCACGTCTGCATCGACGAGATCACCTTCACCGACCTCGGTGACGGTCGCACGAAGGTGCGCACGCACAGCCAGTTCCACACGCCGGACGAGCGCGACGGCATGCTGCAGTCCGGCATGGAGGGTGGGCTCAACGACGGGTATCGCGCGCTGGACGCACTGCTCGCCAGGGGGTGAGCCGGGCTCAGCCGTGCGCGGTGCCGACCCGTCGCTTGCGCGGTGTCAGGTGCAGGTCGGGAAGCGGGGGCGCCGGAATGCGCTGGTCGGCGGGGTGCCCTGGCACCGGTCCGAAGCGGCTCACCTCGCGCGCCTCCCACTGCGAGCGGGCCAGCTCGATCTCCTCGTGGCTGCGGCCGACGAAGTTCCACCACATCACGAGCTCCTCGGCGAACGGCTCGCCGCCGATGAGCGCGAACCGAGCCCCCGCCGTACTGCTCAGCTCCACCTCGCTCCGGCCGGTACCGAGGTAGAGCAGCGGCCCGGGAGCCAGCTCGACTCCGGCGACGGTGAGATCGCCCTCGACCCCGAGCACCGCATGCTCGAAGGCGGGGTCCAGCGGCAGCCGGACCTCGGCGCCCGGCTCGACCCGCAGGTAGGCGCCGACGATCGGGGTGTACGCCCTGGCAGGCGAGGTGACCCCGGCCAGCGTGCCGATCAGCACGGTGGCGAGCACACCGGGCGCGGTGTACTCCGGCAGCTCCCGGTGCTGCTCGAAGTGCGGGTCGACGCCCGCGCTCGCGCCGGGCAGCGCGATCCACAGCTGCAGGCCGTTGCCCGCGGGCGCGCCCGGCACCGCGTACTCCGAGTGCGCGATGCCGCGCCCCGAGGTCATCAGGTTCAGCTGGCCCGGCTCGATCCGGACGTCGGAGCCGACCGAATCCCGGTGCCGGATCGCGCCCTGCAGCGGCCAGGTGACGGTCTGCAGCCCGATGTGCGGGTGCGGCTCGATATCCGGCGGGGCGCCGGTGGTGGTCACCGTCGGCGAGCCGAAGCGGTCGAGGAAGCACCACGCCCCGACCGTCGGCAGGTCGCGCTGCGGCAGCACCCGCTCCACGAAGACGCCGCGGACCCCGCCGAGCGGCACCTCGCGCGCGGGGTACAGCTCGGCCAGCGGACCCGGCCCCGCCGCCGGGGTGCAGACCTCGGCGGCGGGGTTCGGGTCCAGGTCGCTCATCGCGTGACGCCCTTGCCGATCACATGGGCGTCGTACTGCTCGTTCTTGTCGAGGAATGCCTTGATGAACGGGCAGATCGGGCGGATCGTCCGGTTCCTGGCGATGGTGTCCTCCACGGCGAACTGGGCCAGCGCCTTGCCGAGGCCCTTGCCGCCGAACTTGTCGTCGATCTCGGTGTGCGTGAAGACGGTCTCGTCCCCGCGCTCCTCGTACTTCGCGAAACCGGCCTGCTCACCCTCGTATCGGATCGTGTAGCGCTGCTTGTCGTCCTCGCGCACGACCTCGACGGACTCCTGCGACATTGCCGTTCCTCCTTCTCGCGCCGACATCCACATCATGCCGGGCGGTCCGTTCTACCGCTGTGGCCGCCCGGTCACTCCCGCCCGGCCGAGGTGAACGACATGTCCGCGTAGCGCGGCCCCGCGACCTGCGCCGCCACCGGCTCCAGCGTCGCCAGTTCGGCGTCGCTGAGCGGCAGCACCGCGGCCGCGGCGTTCTCGGCCAGCCGGGTGCGGCTGCGGGTGCCGGGGATCGGGACCACCGGCAGGCCGTGCACACCGGCACGGGAGTGCACCCAGGCCAACGCCACCTGGGCCGGGGTGATTCCGCGCTGCTCGGCGAGCTCCCGGATCGGGGCGAGCAGCGCGGCGTTGTGCGCCGCGTTCTCGCCCGAGAAGCGCGGCATGGCCCGGCGGAAGTCCGCGGCGTCCGGCAGCGTGCCCGCGTCGGCGAAGGAGCTGGTCAGGAAGCCGCGGCCGAGCGGCGAGTAGGGCACGAAGGCGACGCCGAGCTCGGCCGCGGCCGGCACGGCGGTGCGCTCCACATCGCGGGAGAAGAGCGACCACTCCGACTGCACCGCGGCGATCGGGTGCACCGCGTGCGCGGCCCGCAGCTCGTCGCCGGTGACCTCGGAGAGCCCGATCGCGCGCACGGTGCCCGCCGCGACCAGCTCGGCCATGGCGCCGACCGACTCCTCGATCGGGACCGCGGGGTCGCGCCGGTGCATGTAGTAGAGGTCGATGGTGTCGACGCCGAGCCTGCGCAGGCTGGCCCGCACGGCGGAGCGGATGTAGCCGGGGGAGTTGTCGATGCCGCGGAACGCCGGGTCGGCGGGGTCGCGGCGGATGCCGAACTTGGTGGCGAGCACCAGCCGGTCCCGGTTGGCCCGGACGAAATCGGCGAGGAACTCCTCGTTGTGCCCGGAGCCGTAGATGTCGGCGGTGTCGAAGAGCGTGATGCCGAGTTCGAGCGCACGGTCGAGGGTGGCCCGTGATTCGGTGAGGTCCGAGGTGCCGTAGAACTCGCTCATCCCCATGCAGCCCAGCCCCTGCACGCCGACCTCGAGCCCGCCGAGTTCGACGGTGGGCACGGTTCCGGTGATGGTCATCCTGTCGTCCCTTCACAGTGCGTTCCGACCGTGCCCGCGTAGAGCTCGATCTTGTAGTCCAGAACGGCGACGGTCTGGCTGAGCTCCTCGATCCGGGCGAGCGCGTCGGCGCGGGTGCGCCGGAAGATGGCGAGCCGCTCCGGGATCGTCGACTCTCCCGCGCGTACCAGCTCGGCGTAGCGCACCATGTCCGCCACCGACATGCCGGTGGTGCGCAGCCTGCCGATCAGCTGCAGCCAATCCAGATCCCGCTCGGTGAACCGGCGCTTGCCGGTGTGGTCGCGGCCGACCGAGCTGAGCAGCCCGATCCGCTCGTACCAGCGCAGGGTGTCCCGGCTCAGCCCGGACCGCTCCGCGGCCTCGCCGATGGAGTACCGCGGCCGTTCGATCGTCGCTTCGGTCATCGCTGCCGCCCTTTCCGAGGAACATCTCCGACGCTAGCCACCTGGAGCGCACTCCAAGCAAGGACGATTCTCGCCGGGTTTCGGCGCGGACGCGCAACCCGACCTACCCTGGAGCCATGCCTGGTAAGGACATCGACCGGGTCAGGGCGCGTTCCGCCCTCGCCACGGTCAAGGAGAGCCCGGTGATCACCGCCATCGCGGTGGCGCCGTTCATCGCCGCGCTCGGCGCGGTCTGGTGGCTGTTCGGCGGCTTCGCCGCGTTCGTGCTGCTCGCCGTCTTCGGCGTGGTCGCCGTGGTGAAGCTGCGCTGACGCTCAGCGCGGCACGTGGAAGTGCGTGAGCTCGCCGCTGCCCGGCCCGATCTCGGACCAGGGCAGCTCGAACTCCAGCACCGCCAGTGCCGAGGTCGGGAACTTGCGCGCCAGCGCGACGGCGGTGTCGCTCGTCCGGTCGGCGGCCAGTTCCCACGCGGTCTCCGGCATGCCGGGAAAGTGGCCGACCAGCAGCAGCGTCCGCACCGGGTCCGCGGTCAGCCGGACGAGCTCGATCAGCTCGGCCTCGTCCGCGTCGTAGATGCCGGATTCGTAGTGCGCGGGCGCGGTGATGCCGGTGGCCGCCAGGGTGGCGCGGGTGCGAAGGGCGGTGGAGCAGCGCACCTCGTCGACCGGCGGGAGGGTGGCGCGAATCCAGTCGCCCGCCAGCCCGGCCTCCCGTTCGCCACGCGCCGCGAGCGGGCGCTCGTGGTCGGCCACACCGTCCGGGTAGGCCGACTTCCCGTGCCGCAGGAGGATGAGGGTGCGCACCATGGGAACACCGTAGACGCTCTCCGGTGCGAGGCCCGGATCGCACTCGAGGCACACTGAAAGCGGCATCACAGTGCCGGGGGCCGCGAATGATCGTGTCCGCCTTCACGGTGGCGCCACTCCACACGCACACCCCGAGGATCAGCACACATGGCCTATGTAATCACGCAGCGTTGCTGTAACGACGCGAGTTGTGTCTCCGAGTGCCCGGTCGATTGCATTCGTCCGACTCCGGATCAGC
>NZ_JBHSAX010000013.1:561046-569386 GCF_042650385.1 Nocardia jiangsuensis | reverse complement strand
TCCGGCCCCGACCGCGGCCTGCCTGTCCTCGCCACGGCCGGACCCTACACTTAGCCAACGGATTTCAGGCGCGGAACACTAGGCGGCCGCGCTGCCCGGCGACTGCGAGGACGTCCAGCACCGCGTGCTCGGTGTGGTCGGGCTGGTGGACAGGAGCACCGCGCCGTAGCGATCGGTCCGGCGCTCGGGCGCGGGCCAGGCCAGCACGCCCCGGCCGATCTCGTGTCGCATCTGCCCGCGCCTTCCGCTCATTATCTGGATGAGCCGACGCTACCGGGCCCGGCCGCGTGTGGACTTCGCACGCCGGCTCCGAGATCCGTGCCGCTTGTAGACGGTGGGACGTTGCTGACTAGGATCTCGACCGGCCCGGAATCGGCTGCACAACAGGGGATTCGCGGAAGCTCTCCGGCTCGATGACGTCCAGCGGCGCGGCGTGGCCGCCGATCTCGGCGGCGATGGCCTGCGCGGCCGCGTAGTCGATGTCGCTGATCCAAACCCGGGCCCCGCGCGCGGCGAGCGATTGCGCGGTAGCCTGGCCGATCCCGCGCGCTCCCCGCCGGTGACGCGGCCGGATCACCGCTGCACCCCCGGCCGGGGCGCGCAGCGCGAAGTAGCCGACGGCGCGAATCTCTCCAGGGGCGCGCGATCATCAGCGCGCGGCCGAGGAAGACCTCGGGCACCAGCTGCTGGGTTCGTGCGTGCCAGGGCGCGAAGTTCGCTGCTGGCCATCAGCGACTGCGCCCCGGCGGGGCAGCTACTACTTCGACCACCACGGCGATTGCAGCTCGCTCCGCCCGACCACCGGGCTGCAGGCATGGCGTACCAGCTGCCGAGCAACGCCGCCGCCTGAACGACCTGCACATTGGCCCCAGCACCCGCCTTTGGCAGCACTACCGCTGACACCCCGGCCCGGGCGGTGTGTCGATCGTTGGAATGACGGTGCAGAGCGGAGTTTTCGGTTACATTGCCGATTCTGGCCGATGGTCGGCCGAGCTGGGATGCTCAGGGAGGGTGGTCGGGGTGGATCCGGTGACGTTTATCGCCGCGGCGGTGGCAGCGGGGGCACAAGCAGGGCTCGGTGATGCGGCCAAGCAGGTGATCGTGGATGCCTACACAGGGCTTAGGGGACTGATCACCCGCCGATATGGGGTGGTCGACGCCGAGGTGGTGGCCCTGGAGTCCGAGCCGGAAGAGCCGCTGCGGCGCCAGCTGCTGGCTCGCCAGCTCACCAAGACCGGCGCCGGCGACGACCCGGAACTGCGGGCCGCTGCCGAGGAAGTGCTGCAGCTGATCGCCGAGAAGGCGCCCCAAGCTGCCGAAGCGGTCGGCATCAAGGTGTCGAACAGCACGATCCGTGGGGACGTCGAGGTCACCGACCTCACCGTCACCGGCGGCGGCGTCGGCTTCGACGGCGACGGTCTCGATGTCGGCGGTTCGCTGAAGTTCAAGGGCGGCCAGGTCGGGCCGCACGCGGACCCTCCGGCCGCGCACGGGTAGACCCGGCTCCGGGCGCGACACCCCACGGGAACAACCCGGCAGCGGCGGCACTGGTCAACCTGCGCGGTGTGAAGGCCGAGCAGGTTAGGATCGACGTCACCAACACCCACTTCGGGGTTGGAGCGATCGCCGACGTTGCGCTGCTGATGGGGACCTCGCGCTACGTGCCGCAGGTGCGCCACATCGCCCCTATCGACGGGCTCAGGGACCGGGTCGACGAGCTGGATGTGCTGGAGGGCTTCTGCCACGGTGACCGGCCGTATCTCTGGATCCGGGCCGAGCCGTGGGCGGGTAAATCAGCGCTGCTGTCGTGGTTCGCGCTGCACCCGCCACCGGGGGTGACGGTGGTCAGCTTCTTCATCACCGACCGGCTCGCCGACCAGACCGACCACACCGCGTTCACCGAGGCGGTGCTCGACCAGCTCGCCGTGCTGCTGCCCGATCAACGGACCCTGATCGCGGCCGCGGTCTTCCACCGCGACGGGCTACGCAACGACCTTCTCGACACCGCCGCCCAGCGCGAAGCTCAGCACGGGCGCCGCCTGGTGCTCGTGGTCGACGGCCTGGACGAGGACACTGGCAGACCGGCGATCGTGTCCCTGCTGCCCCCCCGGCCGGACGCGAACCTGCGGGTCATCGTAGCCAGCCGCCACGGACCCCACCTGCCCATCCCTGCCCGGCACCCGCTGACCGCGGCCAGACCATACCTGCTCACCTCCTCACCCCACGCCGCCGACATCCGCGACCTCGCCTTCGACGAGCTCGGGGAGCTACTCGATGGCCCCGCGCAACATCGTCAGCTACTGGGCCTGATCACCGCCGCCAACGGCCTGACGAGTTCCGAGCTCACCGAACTCACCGACCTGGCGCCCTACGAGATCGACACTCTCCTGCGCGGCGTCGCCGGGCGCAGCTTCCGCACCAGCGCGGCACCGGATGCCGCCGACCCGGTGTACGTGCTGGCCCACGAAACCCTGCAACGCACCGCCGAGAAACGCCTCGGACGCCAGCTCACCACGGCTTTGGACCGGCTGCACCGCTGGGCCGAGTACTACCGCGAGGTGGGGTGGCCGGCCGATACCCCGGACTTCCTGCTGCGCCGCTACTTCCCCGTCCTCGACCGGCACAACGACTTGACCCGCATGATCACCGCAGCCCTCGACACCTCACGCCACGACCGGATGCGCACCCGCACCGGAGGCGACGCGACCGCCCTGGCCGAAATCCGGACCGCGCAGCAACGCATCTGCGATCAACCCGATCCCGATCTGCTGGCCACCGCGCGCTTGGCCCGTTACCGCGACCGCGTACATGAACGCAGCGAAAACCTCCCCTTCGAACTCCTGACGACGTGGACGCTGCTGGGCCAGCACGACCGCGCCGAAGCGGTCGCCCACTCCTACTCCACACCAGGCAAGCAGGCCTCTGCACTCGCACACCTCGCTCAGCAGACCGCCCCCATCGACCCCAAACGCGCCACCCGGCTCGCAGACCGGGCCGAGACCATCGCCCGAACCATCACCAATCCGGGGGGGCAGGCCCACGCGCTCACCCGGCTGGCCGACGCCATCGCCGCTACCGATCCGGCCCGCGCCCAGGCCATCGCCCGCACCCTCGCCAACCCGCACCCGCAGGTCGACGTGCTTATCCGAGTCGCCGGAGCAATCGCCGTCACTCAGCCCAACCAGGCCGAAGCCATCGTCCGTACCATTTCTGACCCATACCAGCAGGCCCGCGCGTTCACCCAGCTCGCCGAAGCGATCGCTGCCACCCACCCCGACCGCGCCGAAGCCTTCGCCCGAACCATCACGGACCCAGACCAGCAGGCCCGCGCGCTCACTCGGCTCGCCGAAGCGGCCGCTACCAATCCCGAGCGCGCCACCCAGCTCGCCGACCGCGCCGAGACCACCGCCCGAACCATCACCGACGCATTTCAGCGGGCCCGCGTGCTTACCCAGCTCGCTGAGGTGGTCGCCGCCACCCACCCCGACCGCGCCGAGACCATTGCCCGAACCATCACCGACCCCGTGGGGCAGGCCCGCGTGCTCACTCAGCTCGCCGAAGCGAGTGCTGCTATCGATCCCGAGCGCGCCACCCACGTCGCCGACCGTGCCGAGACCATCGCCCGAACCATCACCGGCCT
The DNA here is from genome assembly GCF_042650385.1 of Nocardia jiangsuensis. Classification (NCBI taxonomy): domain Bacteria; kingdom Bacillati; phylum Actinomycetota; class Actinomycetes; order Mycobacteriales; family Nocardiaceae; genus Nocardia; species Nocardia jiangsuensis. The sequence goes on along the minus strand of NZ_JBHSAX010000013.1, from coordinate 565,746 downwards.
CGTGGGGCAGGCTCACGCGCTCAGCCAGCTCGCCGAAGCGGTCGCCGCTACCGATCCCGATCGCGCCATCCAGCTCGCCGACCGCGTCGAGACCATCGCTCGAACCATCGCCGACCCAGATCAGCAGGCCCGCGTGCTCACTCGGCTCGCCGAGGCGATCGTCGCTACCCACCCCGATCGCGGCGAGACCATCGCCAGAACCATCACCGACCCGGACCAGCGGGGCCGCGCGCTCGCCCAGGTCGCCCAGGCGATCGTCACGACCCACCCCGACCACGCCGAGACCATCGCCCGAAGCATCACCAACCCATACCAGCAGGCCCGTGCGCTCACTCAGCTCGCCGAGGCGCTCACCGCCACTCACCCCGATCACGCCGAAGCCATCGCCCGCACCCTCACCGACCCGGAGGATCAGGCCCGCGTGCTTGCCCGGCTCGCTAAGGCGATGGCCGCTATCGATCCCGCCCGCGCCACTCAGCTCGCTGACCGCGTCGAAACCATCGCCCAAACCATCACCAACCCGCACCCGCAGTTCGACGCGTTTCTCCGGGCCGCCGAGGCGATTACTGCCACCCACCCCGACCGCGCCACCCGGTTCGCCGCCCGAACCATCATTCACACGCGCCAGCAGGCCCTCGCGCTCACTCGGCTCGCCGAGGCGCTCACCGCCACTCACCCCGATCACGCCGAAGCAATCGTCCGAACCATCACCGACCCGGAGGATCAGGCTCGCGCGCTCGCCCAGTTCGCCGAGGCGATCGCCGCCACTCACCCCGACCGCGCCGAGACCATCGCCCGAACCATCACCGACCCATACCAGCAGGCACACGCGCTCGCCCAGGTCTCCGCGGCGATCGTCATCACCCACCCCGACCACGCCGAAGCCATCGCCCGAACTATCACCGACCCCTACCAGCTGGCCCCCGTGCTCGCCCAGCTCGCCGAAGCGAGGGCTGCTATCGATCCCGCCCGCGCCACCCAGCTCGCCGACCGCGCCGAGACCACCGCGCGAACGATCACCGACCCAGTGGGACAGGCAAACGCGCTCACTCGGCTCGCCGGAGCGGTCGCCGCTATCGATCCCGCCCGCGCCACCCAGCTCGCCGACCGCGCCGAGACCACCGCCCGAACCATCACCGACCCGGAGGATCAGGCCCGCGCGCTCGCCCAGCTCGTCGAGGCGATCGCCGCCACTCACCCCGACCGCGCCGAGACCACCGCCCGAACCATCACCAACCCGGAGGATCAGGCCCGCGCGCTCGCCCGGCTCGCTAAGGCGACGGCCGCTATCGATCCCGCCCGCGCCACCCAGCTCGCCGACCGCGCCGAGACCATCACCCGAACCATCACCAAGCCGCGCGATCAGGCCCAGGCGCTCACCCAGGTCGCTGAGGCGATCGCCGCGAGCCACCCCGACCGCGCCGAAGCCATCGCCCGCACCCTCACCGACCCATGCCAGCGGGCTCGCGTGCTCACTCGGCTTGCCGAAGCGGTCGCCGCTATCGATCCCGACCGCGCCACCCAACTCGCCGACCGCGTCGAGATTATCGCCCGAACCATCACCGACGCATCCCAGCGGGCTCGCGTGCTCGCCCAGCTCGCCGGGGCGGTCGCCTCTATCGACCCCAACCGCACCGAGACCATAGCCCGCATCCTCACCATCCCGGGCGGTCAGGCCTACGCGCTCGCCCAGCTCGCCGAGGCGCTCACCGCCACTCACCCCGATCACGCCGAAGCCATCGCCCGCACCCTCACCGACCCGGAGGATCAGGCCCACGCGCTCACCCGGGTCGCCGCGGCGGTGGCTACCGAACCAGGACCGATTGATGAGCTCGCAAATCCGGTTCAGACCCGGAGTTCCGGAGCGCGGAGCAGAGGTCTGCTCGCGCGGGCGTGGTCGATATCAGGGTGGGTGGTTCCTGTCGCTGCGCTACCTGTCGTTGACATCGCCATCGCGCAGGCTCTTGCAGCGGAAATTCTCGGCGAGGAACTGCATCCGGGATAGCCGACGGGACATCCGAGTCCACCGCTCGCAGGCGGCGGACAGACGTCCCTGTCCGCGTCGCGGCAGAGGTATCGCCGGTGATCGCGCCGTCGGCGATGGATTCGAAAGGGGTACATCGCTCGCTTCAAACGGCTCACCCGCGCCGATCTCGGCACACTCACCCGCGAGGAACTGCTCGACCGGTTCGAGGCGGAGCAGAGGTACTGGGCGTTCAAGGAGCGGGGCGTGCTCAGCGAGCCCGACCAGCAAGCCCGGGGCGAGTTCTCCGAGCTGCTCAACGCAGCGCTCAATCCCGGGGGTCTGGCCGAGTCCATTCTCGAGGACGCCGCATGGCTCCGGGGTGAGCGCTCCGGTGCCAGCACGTACTGGTCCGAGATCCCGGCCGGTCCGCCCGCCCATAGCTGTCCCCGCGCCGACCCGAGCTACGCCCGCATTCCCGCTCGCTGTGCGGGCAGTGAACGCCGACAGCGGCTTCGGTGTTGGAGGTGCACGCGCTCGGCGAGGCGTATGGGGCTGATGCACGGGTAGGTGGCAGACCACACTGTCACCTCATCGTGCAGCAGCCCCATCTGCCTACGACAACTTATTCTGAACTGATCAGTAAGAGCCGGACCTGGCGTTCCCGGCGCCCGCACCGTCAGTAGCGGCTCGATCACTGCCCATAACCCGTCGTCCACGATCCACGGTACCGCCAGGCAATGGGTCATTCCCTGCTCCAGGCTTTCATCACAACTAAGAAATCTCGCAGCGCCCGCGTGCGATTATGGTTGAAGCCGATCTTCTTCTCTCGATCCTTGAGTACCTGTTCGTAAAGCGGTACCGCGTCAGACAGTCGCCCTGCCATCCGGTAGATGCTTGCAAGGTTGTTACGGGATGACACAGTGATGGGGTGGTCGGGGCCGAGAATCCGCTCGCTATCAATAAGATTCTGCTCCGACAAACTGATCGCCTCAGGCAACCGGCCTACTGCCTGGTATGCGCTGGCAAGGTTGTTGCGGGATGCCAGGGCATTGGGATGGTTGCTTCCCCAGAATCGTTCGTATTGAGTGATGTTCTGTTCGTACAGATCGATTGCCTCAACCGACCGTCCCGCTGACCCGTAGGCACCCGCGAGGTTATTGCGTGAGTTCAGGGTATCGGGATGGTCGGGACCGAGCATTCGCTCGCAGTCAGCGTAGACGTGGTACGCCAGAGTCACAGCACGAGTGATGTCGGCTGCATTGAGCAGTTGTCGTGTCGCCCATCGCCGAGCATTTAGTGTCTCGGCAAAGGTCTCGGCTTCAATGTCAGATTCCTGGCTGATGGCCTCCCATAGAGACTCAATGTGATCAACCAAGCGAGAGCCTTCGTCGCGGCGAGGGAACGCTTCGGACTCGTTGAACAGTAACGGTGCCAGAATTGCGACCGTGGCTGTGGCGATCTTGTTGATTGTACCGGTAGCGTGCGCACGTTCGCGCAGAACCCTGGCGACGAGTCGGTGTATCACTAGGGTTTGCTTTGTAGCCGACCAGGACAGCAGTGATCCATTCACGCACCGCGCAAGTGCTTCGTTCAACCGACCGTCACGGTCGGGCAGCATCGTGAAGTCGACGCCCTGGGGAGCTAGCATCGCCATTACTCCCAACAGCCAACGGACTACTTCATCGAGATTTGTATCGCAGTTGGAGTTTTCGGTGGTCTGTACGGAAAGCAGCAAAGCCTGATGCACGGAAAAGGGATGGTCGCTTCCCCTGCGGCGCGGCAGTACTGCAGGGAGTGGTTGGGCTGCCATAAGTTGTTGGTAGCGGGTGTAATTCAAGCGACGACCGACGATGGTGGCTGCTGCAGCTGACAACGCCAACGGCAGATCCCCAATCTCTGCCGCAATCGCCCCGGCACCTCGCGGGTCGTCGAGACCGGTCGCCTCCTCCAAATAGCGCACCGACTCGGTCCGAGTAAAACCTGATCCGACGTCCACCGCAACTCCCAGCTGAGCGAAGGCACGATCAGTGCTCGTAATAACCACATGAGTCGTTCCGCCAGTCGGTAGCAGAGTATTAATCAGGTCGGAGTCGGTGGCATTGTCGTACACCAGAAGTGATGGCTCTTTCCATCCCGACAGGTGATCACGTAACCGTCGCGACGAAGCCATAGAATCGCCGTCGGGATCAGCAATCCCGATTCGTGCGGCAATTTCAGCCATACCGGCGAGCACGGTGTTACGGGTTTCAGCGTTGACCCATCCGACCAACTCAACACCAGCAGCGATTAGCTCACGCGCGTAGGCAGCGGCGAGCTGGGTCTTGCCTGCACCCCGCATCCCGCACACCACCACTACCGGGCGATCCTGCAGCACTTGCTGCAACTGAGTAAACTGCGCCCGAACAATGAAATGCGGTGCCTGACGCGGCATCCAACCCACTATTACGCGCCCCGACACTGTCGATGGCGAGGCTGTCTGGTCTTGATCGGAGGTAATGGGGTTTCGTCCCTCGGACGCTGTGGCCGCCGTCAGTGAAATGAAGTTACGGCTGGCGATGACCTGCGGGTCGTCGACGTGGGGACTGCCATCGGCGGCGTTCGATAAAGAATCGATATCTGAGTGCCCGGTTTCCGGCAGCCAATTCCCTCCGGTATGTGGGTGCTGATAGCGATCGACTGCCTCGTTTATCCGCCCTGCCGTCTTAGAGGCGCCGGCAAGGTTGTGACGGGATGC
>NZ_JBHSAX010000013.1:66370-561036 GCF_042650385.1 Nocardia jiangsuensis | reverse complement strand
ACCCAGAACCCGTTCACTCTCGGCAAGAGTTCGTTCGTAGAGTTCGATGGCCTCGGCAACCCGTCCTGCCGACTCGTACGCGCCCGCCAGATTGTTGTGAGATGTCAGTGTGTCGGGGTGATCGGGACCGAGGACCCGTTCACGATCGTGGAGGGTCTGTTGGTAGAGCTCGATGGCGTGGTCGAGGCGCCCGGCCGTTCGGTATGCGCCGGCGAGGTTGTTGCGGGATGCCAGTGTATCGGGGTGATCGGGACCCAAGGCCCGTTCACTCTCGGCAAGAGTTCGTTCGTAGAGTTCGATGGCCTCGGCAACCCGTCCTGCCGACTCGTACGCGTAGGCGAGGTTGTTGCGGGATGTCAGTGTGGCGGGGTGATCGGGACCCAGAACCCGTTCACTCTCGGCAAGAGTTCGTTCGTAGAGTTCGATGGCCTCGGCAACCCGTCCTGCCGACTCGTACGCGTAGGCAAGGTTGTTGCGGGATGCCAGTGTGTCGGGGTGATCGGGACCGAGGACCCGTTCACGATCGTGGAGGGTCTGTTGGTAGAGCTCGATGGCGTGGTCGAGGCGCCCGGCCGTTCGGTATGCGCCGGCGAGGTTGTTGCGGGATGCCAGTGTGTCGGGGTGATCGGGACCGAGGACCCGTTCACGATCGTGGAGGGTCTGTTGGTAAATTGCGATCGCTCGTCCGAGGTCGCCCAGCGACAGGTAGGCGCGGGCAAGGTTGGACATCAGGGCGGTCACATTGGGTACACGACTTGCAGGTCCAGCTGTAGCAAGCCGGCGAGAAATCGCTACGGCCTCTGCAGTCGCTGTTAGCGCCTCTTGGACGCGTCCAACACCCCACAAGCGATTGCCAAAGTTACTGAGCGTGAATGCAAGGTCAGGTTCAAAGTCGGCGGGATTGGCGGCAGCAAGCTGACGGTAATGCACCACTGCCTCCGCGGTCACCGTGAGGGCCTCCTGCGGATATCCTGCCGATGCCAACGCAGTACCCATATTGTTTAGGAGCGCCGGATCAGCAGACCCTTGGCGAACCGCGTACTTGGCCAAGGCAATGGCCTTGTGTAGGTCGGAAAGGCTACCCGTCTTTCCGAAACGAGCCAACAATTCTTTGCTCAGGCCCTCGGCGACGATTTGCGGATGGTGCAAGGTAGCTCGCGAAATATCGCCGAATAGTAGTCCGGTCGACTCCTTGCTGGAAGAGTGTCCAGCCTGCTCAATGCGGATCCACGCGGGAGGCTGTTCAGAGCCGCTCATCAAAGCCTCCTGTCGCCTTGAAGAACTCAACGGCTGTTTGCTGATCATTGAAACTTATCGTACCTAGACGAGGATGCTCCCAGCGAATAAGGGCACCCTGCGGTGATTGTGAAGCTGGATAATCCTCACGAGGAGGCGGATTTAGCCGAAAGGATTCGGACACGCGAACGGGCGGATGGTACCCCACGGAGCGAGAAAATGCTGTAAGCCGATAAGGGTGAGCGGTAGCCGCAGGATGTTCGGCTGGTATGGGCAGTGACAAATCGCTGCGGCTAGCCGTGATTATCCGCAGGTTCGGGTGTGGATGACGCGGCAGCAAGGCTACGATCGGCGGATTACCGACGTCTTCGTCGAGGCCATCCACCAAAAGCGCCAGGCGTCGACCCTCTGCCGCTTCCCGCTCGGCGGCCAGCTTGAGCGAGTGATCACGTAGTCCATCAAGATGTGCGGTCGCCGCGGTGATGATTTTCGCTTGATCAGGTAGCAACTCCGCCAATTGATCCAGCAATGCAGTAGTGAAAGCAGTGTGAGTGTTCTGATTGGCATGCCGGTCAGTGACGAAAAAACACACTACTGTCACTCCAGGTGGCGGTTCCAGAGCGAATCCAGCGAGCAACGCAGTCTTACCCGCCCGCCTATTGCCGTGTACCCACATGTATGACTGTTCGCCCCAGCAGAACCCAGCGAGAGCCTCCAACTCGCCTTCGCGGTCGAGCAGGCCCTTTGCGGCAGCGAAGTGTTCGAAACAGAGTTTGTACAACCCCACCGGCGGCGCGGATGCAGCGCTTGGACCGACGTTGATGTCCCCGCCGACATATGAGTCGGCAAGATTAAACCCCCCCAAGGGAATTCCATCCGGATCCGCTGTACTGGGTGGAAGTGACGCGCCCGGGTGGGGGTTTACCCGCGCGCGGTTGAAGGGTCCGCGTTATGCCTCCCGATGCGCCCCCCGCTGAACTTGATAGAACCCTTCACCGAGAGGTCCGTACCTCTGAATCCGCTGCCTCCGGTCACGGCAAGGTCGGTGATTTCGAGGTCTCCGTCGACCGCAGCTCGCGTCAGCTCCATACCCACCGCCTCGACCGCGGTAGGTGCCTGATAGGCAATCACCCTCAACAACTCTTCTGCCGCAGCGCGCACTTCGAGATCCTCACCGGCGTCGAGTTTGATCAACTCCTTGGCCAGCAGGTCGCGGCGTAGCGGCTCCTCCGGGTCGCGTTCTACACCAACTACCTCGGCCTCGATTGCCTCGAATTTGCAGGTCAGCAAACTCTTGAACGCCTGGTAAGCATCGGTCACCACCTGCGTAGCTACCTGGGTAACCCCGGCGGCGGCGCCTGCCGCCACCGCGGCCACGATCAACGTTACCGGATCCATACCACCGACCTCCCCACTCCAATTCACACCACTGACCAGCGGTGAACTCGCACAAGATAGCTAAAGATCTGTCCGTCCGCAGTCGTTCGATCCAATGACACTCCACTTGCGATCGACCTGGTCAAGGGCGACTCCCAACACGCAACTCGGAGTATCACTCCAGCACCACTTCGTGATGTTGTCGGTGTCGCTGTGAACCACCCCGGGTTTGGTGCTCACCTTCTTTCTTGGGAAGGATGGGCAGATCATGCCTGCGAAGTACGACGAAGCGACCAAGGCCAAGGCCGTGCGGCTGGTCATCGACCATCGTGAGGACTACGACAGCGAGTGGGCCGCGATGAAAGCGGTCTCGGCCCAGTTGGGGATGACCACCGAGACCCTGCGGAAATGGGTCCGCCAGGCCGAGGTCGACCGAGGCGGCGCCGAGGGTGTCACGTCGGAGGCGGCGCGCACGATCCGGGAGCAGAAACGCAAAATCGCCGAGCTGGAACAGACGATCGAGATCCTCTCGGCGGCAACGTCTTTCTTCGCGCGGGCGAGCGACCCGCGACAGAAGTGATCAACGCTCTGGCCGAGACCACGATCGGTCTCTACAAGACCGAAGCGGTCAGAGACGATTCCCCGTTCCGGCGTCGCCCGCTGACCAGGCTCACCGATGTCAAGCTGCTCACCGCGGACTGGGTCGGCTGGTTCAACCGGTCCCGGATCACCGGCTCGGCCGCCGCCCGCCTGCCGAGCGCGAAGCCGACTACTATTCACGCCACGCCGAGCTACCGGCTGGAGACAGATAACCCGGTGCGCATCGAACACGGGGCGGTTCAACGAGACCGCGGCAGCACTGTTGTGCCTGCCACCGGCAGCCTACGCACTTTGGGTCGCCCACGACCCCGACGGCCGGATCCCGCTCCCGCGCTGGCCGGGTTGGCCGTCTACGCGATCGCGGTCTTCTCCCTGGCCCTCTACCCCCTCGAGAAGATCAAACGATAAAGACCCAGCCCGGCACCCGCCTCGCGCGCGTGCCGCACGACATCAGCGGCCCCGGCGCACCAGCTCCGGGGCCGCCCTCACGTTCGCTGCGGGAAGTGAGCGCCGCCGCGGCACGGCGAGGCCCGACTCCGAGCTCTGTTGGCCGATAACCATAGTTATGGCTCAATACAGCCTCAATCTCGACGAAAGTGTCCTCTTCGTCCCGATCGCGGCCTGGAACCTTCTATCCCATGCGAGTTCACGCTGCACCCCCTGGGGCCTACCGAATAGGTAACGGTATGAGCGGAGGAGAGGAGGACGCGAGATGAACGCGAGCACAGCTGCGATGGCCCTGGCCGCTGGAGGATTCGTTGTGCAACTATTGCAGGCAAGCCTATCCGCCTGACAGCTACGAATTAAGCGACTGGCAACGTGTCAGCGCGCCCGGTAAGTCGAGGCTGCTGCACGAACAGGCGACCACAGTGTTCACCTATGCGTGCACCGGCCCCGAACCTCAAGGTGCGTTCTGCTCGGCGGTTACGTGCCTGTAGATCTCCTCGATGACGGCCACTGGATCGGGCGCGGAGGCGTGCACGACTATCTCGGTATAGTGCGGATTGGTGATAGTCAGTGGCGGCAGGGGATGCTCGCGAAGCCGGACAAGGCGGTAACCGCCAGCGAGGAGATCCCGGCTCTTGGCCATATCGACGTCTTCCTTGCCGTCGTGCCAGTAGGCGCCGTCGTATTCGATGACCAGCGTTTGCTCGTCAGGTCGGGGCACAGCGATATCCACGGTCCACGCCGGTCGGCGTGTGAAGTGTTGCGAGCGGAGCCGGACCCCCGAGCGTGCGCGGCCGAAGACGGTTTTGGCGGCGGCGTAATGCTCCAATTCGACCGCCGACTTGCCAGCCTGTTTGCAGTCGGGGCAGTCGCTGCCGTTCGTCCGAGAAGTCAGCGTTGCTGTCCATTGGTGGTCGGGGTTGTCGCTGCACACCCACTGCGGCTCGAAGGTCGTCTTGCCGTGGGGGCGCACCTGCCATGCAGAGATCGGATTGCGGGGTGACCATTCCCGGGCGAGCAGCGGGTACTGGTAGGCCAGGGAGTCGAGAATGGTCCGGCACTGCGGGCACCGGTAGCGCTGATACTTGTTGCGGTCGCGGACCGGGTCTTCCCATTCGTGGCCGCAGTTGGAGTCGAGCCACCACACCACCTTCCGCGAGTCGTGGGGCACGTCCTGTGGGGTGAGTTTGCCGTTGCGGGTGGGATGCCATTGCGTCGCGATCTCCGGGCATTCTTGCGCCAGGCGCGGGTTGCGCCCGGTGGCGAGTGACTCGGCACCCGAGCAGTGAGGGCATCCTCGTTCCAAAAAGGTGTGAGGGGTCACGCGCGGGTGATGCCCATTTGTGCAGGAGAACTTGTACAGTCCCATAGCACCGGCGATCGACACCGTGGCGGGATCGGCTGGATCGGCCCATGCTGCTGCGAGTTCCGGATGATCGGCGACCATGGTGCGTTTCAGTGCTTCGTACTCGCGGTGCCAGGCATCTCGTCGTTCGGCTTCACAGCGCGGGCACTGTGGTCGGTCGACCATGGACTGGATCGAAGCGGTGAACGTGTGGGAACAGTCCGGGCACTTCCAGGCGGCCTGCCTCGTCGCTGCGCGCGGAGCGGTCGCGAAGCTGTTCTGATCGTTGCGGTCGTGGTCCCACCACCCGACGGCTGCCGAGCCGCTGTCTTTGAACCGCACGGTTCGTGGGCGCGCCTTGGTGACGTTGACCGTGCTCTTCGCCGTAGACTTGCCGTTGCGAGAGCACGCGCATCCGAATCCGATGTCGCCGAGACGTTCCGCGCTGAGTCTGCGGCAGACCTTGCACCGAACATGATGAGGGTCATCAGCCTGAGACGGCTCCGTGAGCGGGCCCAGGTACTCGTAACCATTGGTCTCGGCGTAAGCGCGTGCTTCGTTGATGGAGGGAGCCGCTCGAGCCAGATTCGCTCTCTGCATCTGCGCCCAGCTCCTCCAGTGGCAGGCGCGGCAGGTCGCCAGTCCTGCGCTGTTGTTCCCCACGACGTAGTTGAGCTTGTGATGGGCCTGTGTGCCGCAGGCGAGACACTGCATAAGCGCGTCTGCGTTGGGCTTGAGTACCGGTTCGACCGCCGACATGCCGCCGATGCGCAGTATCTCGTCGATGCATTGGGCACACCACGCCGGTTTCGAACGGGTCCGGTAGACAGCAGGTCGGGAACATCCGTCGGTGGAGCACGGCTGAGTCTGGTCCATCGGCACGCTACCCAGTCTCGCGATTGTCACGTGCTATTCGCAAACCGTGAAAGACACGCTGGGCGCGGTGCTCACCTTCGGCACGCTGTACCGCAGAATTACTCCGGTGCAGAACTTCCCACGGCTGAGAACCATCTTCGGTGTGCCCGTCGGCGAGCTGTCCGCAGCCAACATCGCCGTGGCGATCGAACAGGGTGTACCCGAAGCCGCTGATCTCGACTGGAAGAGCGAACTCTACGAGCCGACCAACGAAGGCAACCGGGAGTTCGCGAAGGACGTAGCCGCAATGGCAAACGGCGTCGGTGGAATCCTCGTGCTCGGCGTCAAGGCTACCGACACAGGCGCCACAGAGGCATCGTTGGTCGAGATCACCAAGACGAACACCGAGCGTTTCGAGCAAATCTGCCGCGACCGCATCCACCCTTTCCTGCCCGGTGTCGCGGTCCTGCCGCTCGAAGTCAGCGACGGAAAGGGCTACTACGCCATCGTGGTCGACCGTAGTGCCGATGCTCCGCATGCGGTGGTGGTCGGTGGAAACAGTCCGGCGCTGCGGTATGCCGTGCGAGCCGGTACCACTACTCGGTACCTCCATGAAGCCGAAGTTGCGGCACGGTACAGAGACCGGTTTGCTTCCCGGGCCGAACGTGCAGCTGCTCTGGATAAGGTTCACCGCGATGGTCTCGCGAGACTTCCCTCAGCAGACGCGTGGATCGCAGTGTCGGCGTACCCGACAATCCTCGGTAGCCTCGGGGTTGGATCTTCGGCTGTTTCCAAGGTCGAAGGCTTCGTGATCACCTGGATGCGCTATCAGAGCCCACCCGTCAGCTCATTTCAGGAATATCGCAGGACGGTGCCGGGTCTTCGGCGGGCGATCATCAATCCCGAGGTCGGCTACATAGCCGAAGGATCAACACCCCATGCGCAGCTGCACTTCGACGGTGCGGGGTTTGTTGCCCTTCCCATCACCAGAGTCCTACCTGACGCTGCAACGGATGAACGAGCACCGGCTGAACTGGACCAGAATGATCTCGAGCTGCGGATTCTCGCAGCGGTCTCGATGCTGGCCCAGCACGCCGTGAATACGAGCTGCGGTGGCGATCTGACGCTTCGCGCCCAGCTGGTACTCAGTACGCGACCGTCCCATCTCGACATGGAGTTGACGCCGACCTTCATCTCGGAGGTCTCCGCCTCGGCCGAAGAGATCCAAGAAATTGCCGCTCGACCACCTTGTGCTGCGGTCGTCATGCGCAAATCTCCGTCGGTCATCGAGATCGCTGCCGATGTGAACGAGGTCGGTACAGATCGTCGCGCAACTGTCATAACCGCTCATGCAATCACCTGCGACATTCTCGGCGAGTTCGGGATCGCAGATCCGCGTCTGCTCCGTCCCGACGGCGGGCTCGATACCGAGAATTTGGCAACCGGCCTGAGAGCCGCTGTAGCAGCCTGGTGCGGTTTGGTGGACTGACGTCCGGAGCGTCCACGCTCGACCTGACGGGTGCGGTGCTATGTGACTACAGCGAGAACCGCAACTGTTCGGTGCTGGGTTCGAGCCGTCGGGGGGGGTGCTCAAGGACGGTCGGGGTTCGGAAGTTCTGCTTCCATGAGGTCGGCCTTCTTCGCGAGTCTCGAGATGTTCGATGCCAGGGTTTGTGCGCGCCCGGCTGCGACCTTCTGGTAGCGCATCGCTGCTTGGGGTGTTTTGTGCCGCAGCCGTTCCATGACCTCGGGTAGTGTTCCGCCGGCTTGGGCGGCGACTGTGCCGCCAGTGTGGCGTTGCTCGACGATGCGGAAGCCGGGGCGCCCGATCTGGGTGCAGGCTTTGTTGAAGATGCGGCGGTAGACCCATTCGCGCATGGTCGCGCCGGTGTCGGGGTCGGGGAACAGCAGTGCGTCGGGGGAGGAGTGGACGTGGCGTTGGAGGTGCAGGCGCAGTGCGGGGCGGATGTGGTCGGGGATGACGACGTCGCCGGTGGATCCGGCTTTCGGTCGGTCGATGACGATGGTCTTCTCGCGGTAGGTCGCTGCTTTGGCGACGGTGAGGACCGAGCAGTCGGGGGTGAAGTTGCGGCGGCGCAGTTCGTAGGTCTCGGACGGGCGTAGTCCGCACCAGGCGGCCAGCAGGACCGAGGTGGAGAGTTCGGGTGGCATTGCGGCGGCGAGGGCCGCGATCTCGCCGGGGGTGAGCACGGTGGTGTCGTGGGCGGGCTCGACCGCGGTGGCGCCCTTGATGCGGCAGGGGTTGTGGGTGATGAGTTCGTCTTCGACGGCGACGTTGAGGACCATGCGCAGGACTTCGTAGGCGCGGGCGCGGGTGGTGGGGACTTCGGTGTCGGCGGGGTCGGCTTTGGACTTGCGGCCGCGCGGGCGGATGCGTTCGACGTTGCTGTACCAGATGCGGACCATTTCCGGGGTGATGTCGGGTACGGGTTGGTTGCCGAAGGTGGGGTTGATGTGGTCGCGCAGGAGTTGGGTGTAGCTGTCGAGGGTGCGACGGGCGAGGGGCTTGCCTCGGCGTGAGACCCGGGTGGCGACGACCTTGGCGGCGTAGTCGGCGAACAGGACGATCTTCTCGGCTTCGGCGGCGGCTTGCGCGGCGCGTTCGGCGGGGGAGGTCCAAATGTCGAGGTCGATGAGTCTGCGTTCCGCGGACAGCCAGCCTTCGGCGCGGTCCTTGGCGTCGAAGGTGGCGGGTGCGTTGTGGAGTTGGAGGTCGGGTCCTTGGTAGGCGGCCTGGTAGCGGCCGGACGGGAGTCGGCGCAGGCGGCCGAACGCCCTCCGTGCGCGGGCTTTCGGCTTGCTCGTGGTCACAGTGATGACCTCCTGGTCGGCGTGCAACATACGTGCAATAAGTGAGCCCATCGGTGCCCACTCCTGCGCACTCCTGTGACTCGAATTCTTTCCGGTACTTCCTGGTAGATGCTACTTTCCCGCAGGCGAGAGCGCCAGGAAGTGAATGAAGAGTCGCGGGTTCGAAACCAGCTGGGACCACTCTATCCCCTCGATATTCTTGCTGGTCGAGGCCGTGCTTCGGTCGCCGGGGCTGGCAGCTATTCCGACCAGGTGAGGATTCGTCGTCGCCTCGTCGACTACCCCGGCCTCCCAGCGGACAGCGAGTACGAGGTCACCATCTCTCGTTGCGGTGAGGTTCCTCGGAGTTGGTTTGCTGACTCTCGGTCACGGACTCATCGACGGAGAGTTGTTCGTGCTGAGGCGTTACCCCGAAGAGTTCCGTCGCAAGGTCCTGGACCTGGTCGCCGCGGGGCGACCGGTGGCGCAGGTCGCCGTGGATTCGGGCATCGGCGATCGGTCCGAGCTGACCGCGGCCGGGCGGCGCATCCACTGGGCAGCACGAGACCTCGGGGTGGGGTTCGGGGTGAACCCGGACGTGGTCGCGGCGGGCTGTTCGTAGAGTTCTTCTCGTGCGAACACACGCTTTGACGGTGCGGACCGATGTCGCCTCGGCGGCTTTCGGCGTTGCCGCGGCCGCCGGCCTGGTGCACGCGGCCGCGAGCCTCTTCTGGGCGCTCGGGGGCAGGTGGCAGCTCGAGTCGGTGGGGCAGTGGGCCGTGCAGTTGGCCCACGACCATCCGATCAGGGTCGGGCTGCTCCTCGGCCTGGTCACCCTCGTCAAGGTGGCGGCTGCGGTTGTGCCGCTGGTGAACGAGCGGCGCGAGGGCCGGTTCCACCGGAGTCTGCGGTGGGGTGGCTGGGCGGGCGGAGCCGTGCTTGTGGTGTGGGGCGGTCTGTCGTCGCTGTCGGCGTGCGCGGTCCTGGCTGGTGTGGTCACACCCGGCGACGGTTACAACCGGAGCACGATGATCGGGCACGCGTTCGTGTGGGATCCGCTGTTCGTGCTCTGGGGAGCCGCATTGCTGACCGGGCTATGGCTCACCAGGGCGCGACGCCCGCAACACCCGTGAGGTCGGAGCGGGGGAACCACGCTCGCCTCGGCCTCGAATTGCGGTAGCAGGCGCGGCATGTGGGTCCGGTGAATCACTACTGCCGGTGAGTCGGCCGCGACGACGTGGTCGAAAATGTCGTGTAGCACGACGCTACCGGCGCCGACGATGCTTCCATCATCAACGTCACCTACTCGGGCACCAGCCCCGCGCCTTTGCCGGCCGGGCGGATCATACCGACCGCGCGTTCTCTCGAAATCCACTGCGCCAGTGCGTATTCGGCTGCTTAACTGGTGGGGAACCCGAGGAGATTGCATGTCCGGTCGCCAGCTTGTCAAGACGTACAGTCAACGTCGCTATGTCCACACCACCCTGGTTCAACACCAGGGTGTGACCGTGGCATTCGCGATGGACGATGCGCGCCGAGTGTTCTACTCCGTGCTGGACATGTCGCGGGATACCGGTGATGGGCTCGACACCAGCTATTGGGCCGACAACCCCTCGGAGCTGCGGTTTCCCAGCGAGATCGCGAAGGTGGGGTACGCGGCCGCCGGGGCGGTGACGCTGCCGTTGATCAAGCGCGGGGGTCGCGTGGAGGCCGGTGCGGAACGATTGCTGCCCGAGGAGATCGATCCGTTCCTGTCCAGCACCGCTCGGCTGGCGGCGTCCGCCCCCTTCCAGGTTGTCTCGGACGGGACGAACATTGTGGTGTTCCGCCAGTCGATCGATGCCGCGCACCCGGACGCGTTGTTCCGGGCGCCATCGGGCGGGCCGGTCACCGAGACGTCGGGCAGCGGACGAGTTGCGTTGGTGCACAACACTTTGCTGTGTGACCGGTTCGTGGTTTCGGGTGTCGAGCTGCGGCCCTTGATGGAGGTGCGCTACCAGCGCAGTCGTCAGCGCGCCGTGCCGGAGTCCTCGCGAGACACGTTGGGTACCAGGGACATGGAGGGTCGCCCGTTCTACGAGCCGACCCAGGAGCTGGGTTTCGTCGCGAACCTCACCGAGGGTGCTTTCTCGGTGCTGCTGCTGCCGACCCAGGTGAGCGGAGTGCGGCGCTGGCAGTTGTTCTCCCGCAACAGCCGAACTCGGCGCATCGACGCGTTCAGTGTCGAGCAGGCGGGCGATGGCCTCTTCAACACGATGGGCAGCCAGTACTACACCAGCCCCGACCCCGCGTACGCCGGGGCTGTTTTCGAACGTGCTCCGGGAGTCGACCAATTCACCGGCAAGCCGCTGGTGCCGGTGGCGAGCCGTGCCGGATACGCCGAGACCGCGTTGCGCTTCGACGGTGCCAAGACCTATGTGGATCTCGGCAATTCGTCGAAACTGGGCTTCACCGGGCCCGAGGGGACCGTGGAGGCGTGGATCCGGCCGACCGCGCCCAACGCCACCATCGTGGCGAAGTACGACGAGGGCGGCGCCGGGGGCAGTTTCGCCCTGGCCCTGGCCGACACCGGCAAGCTGACCGTGCGCCGCGGCGGCGGCGCACTCGTCGAGTCGAGCCGGACCGTGCCGATGGATGCCTACATCCACGTCGCGGTCACCTTCACGGACAGTCGGGTGCTGCTGTTCCTGGACGGCGAACCCGCCGGCGCGGGTCTGCTCCCGGTGCCGGCCGCCACGACCACGGCGCTGCTGATCGGTGCCCGGCGTGCCGGTGGTGCGCCGACGGCGCTGTTCAACGGCGAGATCGACGAGCTCCGGATCTGGGATCGTGCCCGGTCCGCCGCGGAACTGGTACGGGACAGAGGACAACGTCTTGCCGGCAACGAACCCGGCCTGATCGCCTACTACCGTTTCGACGAAGGGTCCGGCACCGCGCTCTTCGACCATACCGACGGCGCGTGCGACGGAACCCTCGTGGGTGGGCCGACCTGGGTGACCTCGCACGCGCCGATCGGCGACAATTCCGGGCTGCGTCGCGAGAGCTTCGTATTCGAGGGTCGAACGGTGATCTCCGGTTTGACATCGACGCTGTACTTCCAGCAGGAGAATGCCGCCACCGGCTACGGCTCCGAGCAGAAGCCCGTGAAGCGCCAGGCTCGCGTGCTGCTGGCCGGTGTCACCGACGGCCCGGTGCCGCCCGGCGGTGTCGCGGGGCGATCCTATGTCGCGACGCTGGATCTCGCGGTCGGCCGCGATGGCCGGTTGACACAGGTCCCGGATCAGATCACCCTGCCCGTCGTCGGTAAGCCCGACCCGAGCCGCGATCTGGAGCGGATCAGCGCGCTCGAGCAGGCGATCAAGGTCTTGCAGACCCGCAACACCGCGGACGAGGCGATCCTGGCGCGGTCGGCGATCGACCCTGCGAAGGTCGCGGCCTGGGAGTCCGAACGAACGACGACCGCCGCAGAGGTGGCCCGGCTCGCAGCCCTATACGACCGGGAGAACATCGTCACCAACTGGAGCTATCGAATCCGCAACGCGGTCGACAACTCTTATATGGCCGCCTTCGTGACAGCCAAGGGAGGCTATCGGCTCACCGCGACGGTCGACCCGAGCGACGCCGGCCTAAGCCTGTGGTCCATTCGTGACATCGGCCAGCGCAGCGCGGACGGCCGACCCTATTACCTCCTCATCCCCGGCGGGATGGCCACTGCGCCTCTGCGTGTCTCCGACGCGCGGCCGGAAGATCCGGACGGTCGCCAAACGACCGGGCCGCCGACCGGCGGCCCCGATGTCATCTCTTTCGACTACGGCAACCAGGACAAGTACAGCGCGCAACCGCGCAGCGGCCCGTGGGTGCACTTCCTCGTCCGGGTGGCGGACGAGTCCTCCACGGAGGGCGAAATCGTCGCCCGTTTCAATGGCTGCCGGGTGTTGTTCCGGCCGATGGCGTCCGCCAAGGATTACCCCGGCACCGAACCCCGCTACCGCACCGCCAAGGCCGAGGAGAGCGTCGATCCTCGTGCTGTTCGGTTCGTGTTCCAGCGGCAGTCGCTGCACTCCGGGGTCGATGTCGCCCTCCAGGCCGCCCGGGACAAGCTCAGCACACTGGCGACCGATATCGACGCGGCCCGTACTCTGCGCAACTCCCAGGACGAGGCTCGTATCCGTCTGGCGGCCGGGCGCGTGGAGCTGGCGGCGAAGCTGGCCGAGCTGGCACTGCTGACCTCGGGCGCCAAGGGCAGCGCCGATGTGGCGCTGCCGATGCCCTATCTCGGCTGTGATCGCCAAGGTCTCACCTACGCGGGCGGTTTGCTGGCCTTCGCGTGGACGCCGGATACTCCGTTTCTCGCCGACAGCACGGTCGGCCATGTCGCGCTGTACTTCCGCGGCGGGGAGGGCCAGTTCTTCGCCGCCTACTACGACACCTCCGTGTCCCGGTCCAGCCGTCGGCTTCCCACCCAGGGCGCACCGCTACGGCTGATCGGGCGGGACGCACTCGTCGACCTCGCCGCCACGACGATCACGGTCACCGACGGCGAGGTGCCCGCGCGGTGCACGGTCACCATCACCACAGGCACCGAGTCCGAGACCTTCCGATCCGTTCCCCGCGCACCGACGCAGTTCGCCGCAGTGCTCAACGGCAATCCCGATGCCACCACGGTGCTGATCGGTGCTGTGCAACGCGCTGACGCCAGCACGCTGACGCTGTCGGCCCCCTCGGTCGCCGCCGTGTCCGAGGGCGCGGCGATCAGAGTCGACGGCCGTGCGTTCCTGGTCGCCGACCACACCCCGGCCGGGGCCAAGACCATCGCCCTGGTCCCCGGCTCCGCGAGCAGCACCCGCACCACCGCGATCGAAACCGGGTCCGAGATCCGGGCGATCGCCTACGATTTCGGCTGGGCCACCGCCAGTCGCGCGGGTGTCTCGCTGACCTCCGGCTCGACCAGGATCCGGGTCGAGGTGCTCGCCGCCGCCGAGACCGTCACCAACGGCACCGCCGCGGACCTGACCGCCGGTCGCGCCTGCCAGTGGCGCGGGGAAGCGCCCGGGCGCGCGTTCACCTTCGACGGCAAGCAGACCCGGCTCGCGCTACCCGTTCCACTGCTGGCGCAGGTGCGCACTGTCTCGGATCTGACCCTGGAAGCATGGCTGCTTCCCGACCGGGTGATCCGGCCTGCTCGTGCACTCCATGCCGATACCGGCGCCGACTCCGTCGATGCCCGCTACCAGCTCGGTGTGACTCCGGCGCCGCTGATGACAGCGTTGACCTTCGACGGCGCACGGGACCGGGTCAACTGCGGGCCGATCCGTCTCGATGCCACCGACTTCACCATCGAATTCTGGGCCAAACGTCAGACCGTGACCGGGCGTGGGGAATTGATGCTCGCCCAAGGTGACGTCGGAAGCAGCAACCTCGTCCTGCATCTCGGATTCCGTGGCGACAACTCCTTCGTCTTCGGGTTCTACGGCAACGATCTGGACATCCCGACGGCCTACACCGACCTGCAGTGGCACCATTGGGCGGCGGTCTACGACCGGGCCGCGAGCACTCAGATCATGTACCGCGACGGTGTGGAGGTCGGCCGCCGCACAGTGCCCGCGCCCTATGCGGGCAAGGGTGATCTCATCCTGGGCGGTTGCAACGCGATCCCCGCGCCGGCGAATGTCGGAATGGATGACGTGCGGGTCTGGGGGCGGGTGCGCAGCGGGCAGGAGATCGACCGGGATCGGGATCGGCGCATCACCGGCCGGGAAGAGGGGCTGCTCGGCTATTGGACCTTCGCGAACAAACGCGCTGTGGATCTGTCCCCGGCGGGCCGCGACGGGGTCCTGATCGGCAGCCCCGCACAGTGCGCATCCGGCTTGGCCGGGCACCAGGTCTTCGCCGCGCTGGGTGACCGGTTCGTGCGCAGCCGCGATGCCTTTCCGGTCAACGAGTGGGAACACCTCGCGGTGTCGGTCCGGCAGTCCTGGGCGGTGCGCCTGGACGGGCGCGGCTTCCTCGACGCAGGCGCGCCCGACGCGCTCAATATCGTCGGTGACCTCACCATCGAGGTGTTCCTGCGGGTGGACAGGCTCGATCTGATACAGGGGCTGATCTCCTACGGTGGCCTGGGCGACGGCGAGCCGGGCGGTGTGCCCTACCAGCTGACGCTGCTGGCGGACGGCACATTGCGGTTCTCCTTCGAGGATCTCGACGGGGTACCGCGCCATATGACCTCGCTGCAGGGCCTGGTGGCCGGTGCGTTCCATCGCGTCGCAGTGGTTCGCAAGGGCGCCGAGGTCACCTTCTACATAAACGGAAACCAGGCCGGGTCCACTCGCCACGAGGGCAGCGCGCCGCAGGGCGGCCCGGGACCCCTCGAAATGGGACGCATCCGGGTCGGAACGGCGACAGCGGGTTTGCGTGGTGTCCTGAGCGAAGTGCGGCTGTGGAACGTGGCGCGTGCGAGCACGGATGTGTGCCGAGAGGCTTCCCCGCGCAGCTCCGGTCTGCTGGCGCATTTCAGATTCCAGGAGAACACCGGCAACGTCACGATCGACTCGATCAATTCGTACCGGGCGCGATTGAGCGGGGCGAGCTGGACCAGGAGCCCCGACCCGGCGGGCAGCCCCGCCCAGCTCTATCGCAACGGTGAACACGTGGTCATCGACGCCGTGCCCGCAGGTGACGAACTCCGCGCCGCCGGGTACGGCGAGGCCCAGTTCACCCTCGGCGGCCGCACCACGGGCAGCGTCTTGCGGGACGCCTTCAGCGGGGTGCTGGAGGAGGTCCGCATCTGGCGCACGGTGCGCACCCAGGAACAGATCCTCGACAACCTGTTCACTCGCCTCAAGGGAGAGAAAGACCAGCTCATCGCCTGCTACAGCTTCGATACCGACACCGGCACGCCCACCACGGCACTGCGCGACGGCGGGCTGCGCGGCAATCACCTCACCTTCGGCACCACGGCCGGGCAGCAACCCGAACTGGTGCTGTCCACCGCGCCGCTCTCCACCGACACCGCCCAGGTCCGCTCGGCACTCTCCGGAGTGAGCACCTCCTTCCACGAGCGGCTCAGCGGTAGTCCGGCCGTCGCCGAGTACGCCGACGCCCAATTCGACGCCCGCGGCACCCTCGGCGGAGTGATGAAGCGCTGCTACGGCTACCGTCGCGGCGACGCCTGGATTCTGGTCACCGGGTACAAGATCGGCAATCTGTTCACCGAGTGGATCAGCCAGGCCCAGTTCGACCCGCAGATCATCGGCTACATCGAAGGCGCGCCGCCGGTACCCTCGGAGAACCTCACCGGTTCGGGCACTCCCGACCTCACCGGTACGTCCTCGGTGACCTTCCGGCAAGCCGACGCGGTGAACGTCACCCAGGCCTCCGGCACCGCCGACGGCAAGAATTTCGCCTTCAAGGCCGAGCTGGAGACCGAGTTCAAGACCAAGGTGCAGGCCGTCACCGCACCGCTCGGTATCGGTTTCAGCCGCCCCGCGATCGATATCACCGCGAAACTCAAATTCGGTGGCGGATACGATTTCTCACACAATTGGACCAGCGACAACTCGGTCAGCAAGGCGGTGAGCGCCAGACGCGACACCTCGGTCAAACTCACCGGCGCGTGGGAGCACCCGGCGAAGATTCTGAATACCGGCGTGGGACGGCGGTTCCTGCCCGCCAATACCGGGTTCGCCGTGGTGCAGTCCGAAACTGTCGACATCTTCGCGGTGCGCTTGGCGCACAACAACGCGCTCGTGTCCTACCGCATACTGCCCAGCCCCGACATTCCCCGCGACTGGAACATCATCGCGTTCCCGATCAATCCCCGCTACACCAAGCAGGGCACCCTGGACGGCGCGATCGGATCCACCGACACCGGCAAGGTCCTCGACCCCGACTATCCCCAGGCCGGCGCACGCGGCGAACACAGCTACTTCAAACCCACCGAGTCCTACTCCATCAAACGCCGCATCCAGCGCGAACAACAACGCCTGCGAGCACTCTACGAGTCCATATCCCACGAACCGCCCCCCGCCACCGACGGTGCGCCGCTCGCGCGGGCGCTCAGCGATCTGGCCGGGCCGTCCTTCAGGCCACCCGCCCGCCGGCCCGACACCGCGGCCACCGGTGCTGTCGCCAAGAGCCTGGCGCAGCGCGATCTCGCCAACACCTACGTCTGGACCGCCGCCGGAGGCTTCTTCGCCGAATCCACCGAAACCACCGATGTCGTCACCGAAACGATGGCCGGCACCTACACCACCGGCTCGAACGCCACCGGCAGCGCCGGATTGGGGCTCGACTTCGGCGGCGCAGCGATCAACATCAATTTTGAACTCTCCGGCGGCGCCAGCCACAGCACCACCCACACCAAGTCCAAAGAGGCCACCCGCAGCTTCGGGCTCGACGTGTCGTGCGCTCCCAGCGGCGATCTCCACCGCTACGACGACCGGGGCCAGCTCGTCTTCGGCGCCGACGGCCGCCCCGCCAAGGTACCGGGCAAAGTAGACGCCTACCGCTTCATGACCTTCTACCTCGATGCCGACAAGAGCAACTTCGAGGACTTCTTCGGCAAGGTAGTGGACCCGGTCTGGCTCGCCCAGAGCAACGACAACAACGCCGCCGCCCTGCGCCGAGCCCGCCAGTCCGACAAGAAGCCGCCGTGCTGGCGCATCATGCACCGCGTCACCTTCGTCAGCCGAATCCTGCAAGCCGTCGCGCCCCCCACCGCCACTCCGCTGGAGAAGGCCATGCGCGCCGAGAACATCGAAAGCAACTACGAACTGATCAAACGACTCGAACCCTACGTCCGCGAATCGGCGTCCTCCCTGGACGAACTGACCGCGGCCACCGAGAAGGCCCTGACCCGCCACCTGCCCGAACTACTTCCCAGCGCCAAGGAGATCACCGACTACCTCGCCCACTACTACGGCACCGTCTGAACGCACCGGCTGAGGTGAGACGGGCACAGCCCCCGGTGGCCATCCACGAGACACCGCCCGGGGCAGGGTTCGACCGTGTGGCGGTCGCGGGGCAGCAGCGGGAAGATTCTGCGTGACTGGCGCCTGCTCGGGAACGGAGGGTTGCGTCCAGCAGCATGTAGCTCGGCCGATGACCTGGGCCCGGCGCTATGGCGCCTTTCGGGGCTGCGGCCCCGGGAACGATCCCGGGCGGGTTCGGGGTGGCCGGCCGCGTGCGATCAGCGCTGCGTGCAGTTTCCACGCTCCGTATCCGGATTGGGCGTTGCAGCCGGTCAAGGTGGCGATATGTCCGAGGCGGCGGTCCACGGTGTTGGGGTGGATGGCCAAGGTCATCGCGGTGTACTGTCTGCTGCAATTGTTGTTGAGGTGGATCTGGAGTAGCTCCAGCAGGTGCGGGTGCTCGTCGAGCGGGTCGAGGAGGGCGGCGAGGCGCTCGCGGGCAGGTCCTCGTCGGGACAGCTGGAGTTCCATCGCCATCTGCTCGTGGTGGTAGAGGTCGGGCGGGTAGCCCAGCCCGACGACGACATCCAGCAGACTGTGTGCGCGGTCGATGGCGTGGGCGGTCGGCTCCGATCTCGTGGAGAGCGTGCAGATGGTGATCCCGGCGTCCGCGTCGCGGGCGAGTGAGCGCAGTGCCGAGGTGAAGCCGTCGTCGATGACATCACGGGGCACGGTGGCGGTGCCGCCGCTGATACTGAGCCGAGCTCGCTCCCGGCCGCCACAGTGGGCGGTCAGCACGGTCCGGAGCTGTCGCACCGTTCGCCGGGCCGATTCACCGGGGGCGGTGATGTGGAATGCGAGCACCTCGAAACGGCGTGCGGGGTCCGAGCCGCCGGGGGTGGTACGGATGCCGGCGTCGACGGTCCTGCGTGGATGGACTTCGGCGGGGAGGGCCGCAGGCAGGTAGGCGGCGGTGATGGTGGAGGTGACGGCGGACATCCACTCGAGGGCGAGGGCGATGCCCGCGCGCAGGGTGTCGGTCTCCGCGAGCGGGACGTTCGCTGTTCCGAGCAGCGGTGTCTCGAGGCGGTCGATCAGGAGCGCGAATCCGGCATGGACAGCGTGGAGCACGGTATCGAGCGGTATGCCGCACTCGCGCCACCCGGCTGCGGCTTTCTCGAGCGGCGCCAGGCGCGCTGGGCCGGCGTCACCGTCGAGGAGGCCGACGAGGCTGTCCAGGCAGCGGCTGGTCACCGCCGTGGTTTCCGCATGACTGAGTTCGGCGGGAAGCGGCGCGAAGTGCTCGGTGAGCCTTCCGACGGTCTCGACGGCGACATCGGCGGTCTTGCGCAGCGGCTCGGAGAGCGGGTGTCCTGACAGGACGATCCGTCGCTGTCGATGATCGTGAACTCGCATGCGGATCATCTCTCGGTCGATGAGAACGTGCCCCCCGGGGACGGGAGCGATAACGATGGATGGGGGAGCGAACCGAGAGCACGGCCTCGTTCGCATCCGGTGCCGTGCGGGACGTCGCCGATGCCGACCCGGGCGGAGACGGCTCGGCCTCCGGCCGAACCGTCTCCGTGCACACGTCCCGCGCCGGGTCAGGGGGTGATGGGGTGGGTGCGGAAGAACTCCCAGATCAGGGCGGTGGCGTCGATCGAATCGGTGTTCGAGCCGACGATGATCGACGGGTACAGCAGCGACGAGGTGCCCGGCCAGATGTGGCCGCCGCCGAGAACCGAGTAGAGCTGGACGTCGACACCGGGCGGGCAGCGGTAGCTGTCGAGGACGACGTCCTCGGCGATGGTGCGGCGTTCGGGTGCGCCGGTGCAGCCGTCGCGGCCGGCCCAGGCCGCGGCGTTCTCGGTGATCGGGCGCGCATTCACGCCGCTGTTCTCGTCGCCGGCTGCCGACCCCGACGCGGAACCGGAGTTCGCCTGTCCGGCGTAGGGGACGATCGGATCGTCGGTGCCGTGGAAGGCGAGCACCGGCACCGGCCGCGCCGGGCGGCACCAGCTGAAGTCGCGCAGCCCGGACACCGCGGCGATCGCGGCGACGCGGTCGGCGTACTGGCAGCCGATGGAGCTGGTCGCGAAGGCGCCCATCGACAACCCGGCGACGAAGACGCGGCGGGTATCGACGCACTGGGTGGATTCGACATGGGTCAGCAGCTGCATGACCCACTCCAGATCCGCCGAGCCCGGTCCGTAGTCCCACTGTGCGGGCGCGAGCCGGTCCAGCTGCGGGGTGATCGTGACGAACCCGGTGCGGACACCGAGTTCGCCGAAGCCGCTGCCCAGCTCCGCGATCTCCTTGTTCTCCAGCAGTCCGTGCAGCGCGATCACCACCGGCAGCGGGCGATCCGCCCCGGGCGGGACGTGCCGCAGATACTGGCCCGACTTCTCGGTGCCGGTGAACTCGTGCGTCGTGCGGCCAGCCGCGGGCGCCGCCTTCCCACAGCCCGCGGAGGCTCCCGGGATCGGGCCGGGTGGTTCCGCGTGGACCATGCCACTGCTCACCGCGGTGGCGGCGAGCAGGACCGAAACACAGACCGTCCGCCGCAACGCCGCGCCGGCCGATCGCATTCTGAAAATAAAACTCTCATACACGAAAATAAGATTCTCAGCCGCGGCGCGGTGGGGGAAGATCCGACGGCGCCCATTGGACACATTCACCGGGTCAGGGCCGCACCGGAATGGGATGGGCCAGCCGTCACCCGGTCGGTGGCACCTCGCCCGGCTGGGCCGCAGTGGCGGGTCTGTCAGCCGAGCCATTCCACGAGGACTCTGCGGAGTCGGCCCAGCGGTGCGCCGAGCGCATCTTCGAGCCGGCCGGACGTGTCGCCGACGACTTGTTGAGCCCATGACAGCACGCCGTCGAGGCCGAGCGGGTACGCCACGGGTAGGACGATGGCTGCCGCTCCCACAACCACGAGAATGGGGAACGCGATGAGACTTCCGAGGCCATTGGCGATGCCGAGGGCATCCACGCGCTCGGGATCGTCCGGCCGGTAGACCACGGTGATCGGCGCACCGATGCGGGCGCGGCTCGGCACTGTGTCGGCCAGGGCGATGCGCCGGAGTTCTCCCGTCTCCGCGGTGACCGAGGTGATGACGCCACGCGTCCGATCCCCCCGCAGCCACAGCGTTGCCCGCTCGACGGTCTGCCGGAGGACTCCGACGCCGATCGAGAGCTGTACCGCCCCGAAAAGGACCACCGCCGCGGCACCCATGTAGTGCCAGAAACCCCGCACGGCAACAGGATATGGATCCGAATCGACCGCGGCGATCACCTGAACAGAGGACCGTGTCGTGTCGTGGCGCCCCGTGGGCTCACGATCGGCCTCGATGGCGGATCATCGA
The DNA here is from genome assembly GCF_042650385.1 of Nocardia jiangsuensis. Lineage (NCBI taxonomy): Bacteria > Bacillati > Actinomycetota > Actinomycetes > Mycobacteriales > Nocardiaceae > Nocardia > Nocardia jiangsuensis. The sequence continues at coordinate 540,091 of NZ_JBHSAX010000013.1, read as the reverse complement.
CGCCGAACTCGATGGCGGCGACCACAGCGCCCCTGGCGAGTAGTTCCAGCGCCACGCAGCGGCCGATGCCGTTGCCTGCACCGATCACGACGAACCGGGGGATCGTGTCCCGCCGTCCGGTAGGGTCACCGCACCATGCGCTACCGATTGCTCGGTCGGACCGGCCTGCGAGTGTCGGAACTGTTTCTCGGTGCCATGTCCTTCGGCCGGGGGCCGGGGTTGGTCGATGTCGACGGGGCTCGGCGGATCGTCGATCTCTACGCCGAGGCCGGCGGCAATGTCATCGATACGGCGGACAAGTACGATTCGGGCGGCAGCGAACGGGTCGTCGGCGAGGTGCTCGCCGGTCGGCGTGACCGGTTCGTGCTCGCGACGAAGTACACGCGGTCCCGGGATCCGCGGGACCCGAACGCGGCGGGCAATCACCGGAAGAACCTCGTCGCCTCGCTCGACGCCAGCTTGCGCAGACTGCGCACCGACTACCTCGACCTGTACTGGGTGCACATCTGGGATCCCTACACGCCGATCGAGGAGACGATCCGGGCACTGGACGACGTGGTGCGGGCCGGAAAGGTACTCCACATCGGAATATCGGATGCTCCCGCATGGGTGATCACCCGCGCGAACACCATGGCGGAGTTCCGGAATCAGACGCCCTTCGCGTGCGTTCAGGTGCCGTACAACGTGCTGACGCGGGATATCGAACGCGAAGTACTCCCCATGGCCGAAATGCTGGGGCTGACGGTCGCCACCTGGCGGACGCTGCACCGCGGCGTCCTGGCGGGCAGGGCAGAGCGCGCCGCCGACGATCGGGAGCGCTCGGTGGCCGCGGCGCTGGACGAGGCGGGGCGGCAACTCGGGGTGCGGCCCGCGCAGGTGGCGATCGCGTGGGTACGAGCCCGCTCGCGCGCGATCCATCCCCTGATCGGCGTGAGCAGCCACGAGCACCTCGGTGAGTTGCTCGACGCGGTGGACGTCGTACTTCCGCCCGAGGTGATCACCGGGCTCGACGCGGCCTCCGGCTATGCGCCCGGATTCCTGGCCGACTTCATCGAAGCGGGTGGCCGGGCCGAGCTCGGTATGCAACTGGACGTATATCGTTGAGCCGACACCGTCTCGATATCGGATTCGGTAGCCGATCGCGTCGTTAAACTTGTTCTGTGACAACACAAGACGGTAGTGGCGGGCGCCAGGAGCTGGTTTCCGCGCTGCTGGGCCGCGTCCACCCGGGCGGCGTGCGCGCGGCGTGGTGGGGCGGCGAGTACCGCTTCCGTCTCGACCGCTTCGCCGCCGTCTTCCCGGAAGCCGCCGACAGCGGGGCCGACGCTGCCACGCTCGGCAAGGTCTTCGCGCATCCGGTGGTCGGTGCGATCGCCCGATCCGAAGCCGCTGACGGGCGTGACGATTGGCGGCCGGTCAGGGCGGCATTGCGCGTCGACGCCGCACTCGACGGCGGGGGCGTGGTCGCCGAGCTGGGTACCGGTGCGCCGGGCCGACGCGTGCATCTGCCCGGCACCGGGCTCGTGTGCGACACCGGCACGGGGGAGCTCCGGCGCCTCGCCGTGGTCGACGGTCTCGAGGTGAACAACATCGACCCTTCGCTGTCGGTCTGGTCCGACCACGTGGACACCGACCTGACATTCGACTGGTGCACTCTCGTCCGCGCTGCTCAGGCCTTCATCGCCGAACTGGGCGATCCCGATTTCACCGACGCGATATCACTGACGACCGTGCTCGTGCCCCTGCTCCAGCGCGACGGTGCGGAATTCGGTCGGAGCAGTCGGTTCGAGATCGAGAGCGGCTCGGTCACCAGTGCCGTCGGCGCCGCGCTGATCTCACCCGGCACCGGCGATGCGGTCAATTTCGCCGAAGCCATGGTGCACGAGTCCTATCACAACCTCTTCAACATGGCCCTGGAACTCGATGCGTTCGAGCAGCCGAACGCCGCCGAGTTCTACGCACCCTGGAAGGGGACGACCCGACCGACGAGGGCGGTCCTGCACGGCATCGTCGCATTCAGCGCGATCATGCGCTTCTGGCGACAGATCGGCCGGACCAGGACCGATTGGTCGAAGTACGCCGACGAGCTGGTGGCGCGCCGGTCCGAACAGGTTCTCGGCGCGGCCTCCGCGGTGTTGTCGGCCGGGGTACTGACCGATCTGGGCGAGGAGTTCGCCGCGGCCGCGGTCGCCGACGCCGAGGCGCTCGCCTGATGTCCACCTGGTCTCCGGCATCGGAGCCGCGCTACCCCGATGTCGGGGCCCCGCAACCCGACCTGCTCGCCCTGGTCGAGCAGGGGGCATTCCACGGCGAGGTTCTCGATGCCGGGTGCGGAGCGGGTGCCCTCACCCTCGAGCTCGCGAGCAGGGGCCACCGTGGCGTCGGGATCGACCTTTCGACAGCGGCGATCGCGACCGCGCGCACCGCGGCTGCCCGTCGTGGTCTCTCGGGCGTCACCTTCGAGGTGGCCGACATCACGGCGCTGACCGGCTTCGACCGCCGGTTCGGCACGGTGGTCGACAGTGCGTTGTTCCATACGCTCCCGGCGTCGCTCCGACACGATTATCAGATGTCGATCGTGCGGGCCGCCGCGCCGGGCGCGTCGTACTTCGCCCTGGTCTTCGATCGAGCCGGAATGCCCGCCGGTGTTCCGGTCGCGGCGGTCACCGCCGTCGAGTTGCACGACATCGTCTCGGCGTACTGGGTGGTCGACGAGATCAGGCCGGCGCGGATTCATGCCGATGCCGGTGCGGCCGTCACGAATCCAGCCGAATCGAGCGGCACGACAACGGAATCGGAACGCCGCTCCACGCCGGTGGTGATCTCGTCGGATCAGCCCTTTCCGGCCTGGTTGCTGTCGGCGCATCTCGCCTAGCGGTCTCGGCCGCGAACGACGGAGGAAATCATGTTCGAAGACTTCACGATCGAACCGGACGGGCGCGGCTTCCTGGTGTCGGTTGCCGGGGCCGCGCAGTCGCGGGTGATCGCCGACGACCCGTACGAGCTGTCCTGGGGCTACATGCGGCATGTGGCGGCGGCGGTGCGGCACCGGCGGCCGGAGCCGATCGACGTCGTCCACGTCGGCGGCGGCGGCATGGTGCTGGCCCGCTACTTCGCCCACGCGCACCCCGGGTCTCGCCAGTTGGTGATCGAACCCAATCGCGACATGACGGCCGCGGTCCTGGAAAGAGCGCCGTTCCCGCCGGGTGCGCCGGTCGTCATCCGTCCCGAGCTGGGCCGAGCCGTCGTGGAGACGCTGGATGCGGCAAGCGCCGACCTGATCATCGTGGATGCCTTCGTCGGCGGGCACGTGCCTGGCGATCTCACCACGGTGGAGTGCATCCAGCAGCTGCGCCGCGTGCTGCGGCGCAGCGGGGTCCTGGTCTATGGGCTCATCGACCATCCGGAGTCGCGCTACGTCGCCCGGGTCTGTGCCACCGTGCGCGCGAGTACCGCGATGACGGTGTCGGTGCTGTCGCCGCACCACCACTTCTTCGGCAACCATACCGTGATCTGCGCGGATGCCGATGTGCAGACCGAAGGGTTGCTGGCCGCGGTGAGTGCGGCGGATCCCCAGTACCGACGTCGCGGTGCGGCGGAGCTGGACCGGCTCTGTGCGGCGGCCGCGATACTCACCGACGCGGCACCGGCGCCGTCTCCGGACCCGCCGCCCGGGGCGCACGGTGCCTAGCGGCGGCGCCGCTGCACGCTAGGACCTCCGCACCCGCTCGGCCGCCGGTGCGTCGACGCTGACCCGGAGTCGCGCGCCGGCCAGCGGGCCGTCGATCGGCAATCTGCCGGAGATCAGGGCAGGCAGGAGATTGTCGACGATCGCCTCGTGCTGGGCCATGTAGGAGACGCAGTGCGGGTCGGGCAGCGGCGTCGATTCCGGGTCACCCGAGAGCGTGCAACCCCCGCCGCAGCTGCGCAGCCACGGGCATCCGGCACAGGTCGCCGGTTTCTGGTGCAGGCCCTCGTCGACCAGTTCGATCTTCCGCTGCAGGACCAGGTCGACGGTCTGCGGTGTCACCCGATGCCCGGCGCCGGGTTCGACGAACCGCGGACAGGCGTGCACCTCGCCGCGGGCGCTGAGCACGTGCATGTTGCGCCCGGAGCCACAGTCGCGCGAGGTACACGATTCGCGCCAGCCGCTGGACTCGCCGACCATGCGGCCGAGGAATTTCGTCGCCGACTGGTCGAGCATCCGCAATCCGTCGTGCGCGGCCCGGCGTACCGAATCGGCGAGGAATGCGGCGATATCGGTACTGGTCGCCCCGACATCCTTCCAGCCGGTGCTCGCCTCCCCGTGCGCGAGAATCGGTTTGCAGAGGAAGGTCTTCGGTTGCAGTGCGGCGATCTCATCGAGCACGTTGGCCGCGGCACTCACGTTGTGCGCACCGACGGTCACGATCAGGTGATAGTCCAGCCCCGCCGCGCGGCACCGCTGCAGCGCGGCCACCGCGCTGCGGTGCGATCCGCGCCCGCTGCGGGTCGGCCTGGCCAGATCGTGGATGTCCGCGGGCCCGTCGATGCTGACGCCGACGATGGCCTCGCGCTCGACGAGGTAGGAGATCAGACGATCGTTGAGTGTGGTGGCGTTGGTCTGAATGGCGATGCGCATCGTCTTGCCGCGCGCGGCCGCCGACTGCTCCGCGAAGGCGGCGAGCTCGTAGAACAGGGCGGTCGCCGCCGAGATCTCGCCGAAATCGAAGATCACCTGCGGCTCGGGACGGTCCAGCGCGGCGATGATCGCCGCCTCGGCGATCTCCCGGTCGATATCGTTGCGCCGCTCCGGCGCCGAGTGTCCCAGGTAGCAGTAGGTGCAGGCCAGATTGCAGCCGGAGTTGAGGATCAGCACCAGGCCGTAGTAGCTCCGGGTTTCATCGATCGCGCTCGCCCAGTCGGCACCCGCGACGACATTGTCGCCGTCGACCTCGAGCAGACCGCGCCGCCAGAAGTCGCGGACCAGCGCGGGACATTCGGCATCGGCGATATCGAAGCCGAGCGCTTCCGTGATCCGGTGGCGCTCGTCGTCGGTGGCGATGACCCAGCCCCCGGTGCGCGCCGAGATCGCGAACCAGTAGTCCTCGACCGCGCGCCAGTGCAGGTGCGCCGCGCTGAGCAGCCCCGACCGCGGCGGATCGGTGTGCGCGGCCACACGCCACGGTGCCAGCGGCTGGGCCGGATCTATCCACACCGGCATCAGCGGCCTCCGTTCGACAGGGTGGACAGCCGGTCGGCCAGGATCGCGTCGGGGTGGTCCGCGCCGGGCGGTCGCTCGCGCAACCGGAACGGCTTCTCGTGGTCGATACCGGTGCAGAGCAACCGGAATCGGCAGTCGCGGCAGACCGCTTCGGCGACCTCGCTTCCTGCTCGCAGGGTGGTCCGCCAATCACCCGCGGTGTGCTGTGACCGCACCGCACCGATGGGGTGCTCCCGCAGCGGTGGACAGGTGAAGATCGCCCCGTCGGGGCCGACGACGACGTTGTTGCTGATCTCGCTCCGCCCGCGGGGGGTGATCGGCAGCTCGGCAGGCCAGTCGTCGGTCAGTACCGGCCCCATCTGACCGATGTCGAGGCCCGGTTCGGTGCGGAGGCGGGACAAGCGCTCGGTCACCTCGGCCCACTGTTCGGCGGTCAGGCCGACCAGCTCACTCCGGCGAGCGCGACCGAGCGCCGCGACCGGAAACACCGTCCAGACGGAGGCGCCGAGACCGGTGACCATGGCGACCATGGCGTCGAACTCGTCGAGGTTGCCCTGGTGCAGCACGGTGTGCACGCCGGTCACCGCGCCACCGGCATCGCGGAGTACCTCGAGCCGCGCGGTGATGGCACGGAATGTGCCGGGACCGCGGATGAGGTCGTGCGTGGCCGCGGAGGCACCGTCCAGGCTGACATGGATGCCGACATTGCGATGGCGGCGCTGCACGGCGACGAACTCGGCCATCGCGGAGTTGCGGATCAGCCCGTTCGTCAGCAGCGTCACCCGGGCGATGCGCTGCGCTGCGGCTTCGAGGAGCAGCGGCGCATCGCTGCGGAGTGTCGCCTCGCCCCCCGAGATGGTGAGCGCCGCCACCCCCTCCGCTGCGATCAACTCGATGAAGGACCGCCACTCGTCGGTGGTCAACTCCTCGGTGACGGGGGAATCCTCCTCCGGCACCGCGCAGTGCACACAGCGGAGATTGCATCGTTCGGTGATCATGATCTGGACATTCGCGCCGAAATCAGTCATCGTTCGGCTCCGTTCATCGTGTTCAGGTCGGCGCGCATGGCCGACTCGATATGCGCGATCAGCGTGTACAGATCGGCGCAGTAGACGCTCGGGTTCTTGTAGCCGCTACCGGCGCGGTAGCGGTGGGTGTACATCCCGCCGCCGCAGACATCGCGGAAGCGGCAGTCGAGACAGGGTTCGGCCAGCGCATCGAGACCGATCTGTCTGGCGACAACGCCGGGATGCGAGAGCGCCTCGTCGAGTGGTGAATCCCGCAGCGTCAACGACGTGGCCGCCGCCCCCTCGTAGGAGGTCTTGAGGGTGTCGACCAATTCGATGGAGCCGTCGGTCTCGATACTCAGCAGGGTCACCGGACCGTGCCCGACCATCTCGAATCCACCGCCCCCGCCGAGGAGGAGATTCATGATGTCGCGGAAGATCCTGATCTTCAGCGGTTGCCGAGGTTGCCGGTACCACAGGTCGAAGATCGGGATCAGCCAGTCCGCATACGGTGTCGGCGAATCGGCGCCTGCCGCGGGCGGCGGGGTCGTCCAATTGGCGTGCGGGAACAGCAGGTCGCAGTGCTCGACGTTCAGGTCGGCCAGCTGGCGATAGGTGCCGACCGGGTCGTTGCGCAGATCTATCGTCGCGAGGACACCGGAGAACAGGTCCGCGTCCACGTTGCGCAAGGTATCGATGCCGCGCAGCACAGCGTCGAAACTCGAAACTCCGTTCCGGTACCGGCGGTGCCTGTCGTTGGCATCGCGATCGCCGTCGAGGCTGATGCCGACCCGGATTCGATTGCGCTGCAGCACCGCGGCGATCTCATCGGTGATGAGGGTTCCGTTCGACTGGCAGACCAGCGACATCTCGCAGTGACCGGCGAGCTCCGCATTCATCAGGTCGGTGAACCGCTGGATGTAGGCGGCACCGGCCAGCAGGGGCTCGCCGCCGTGCAGGGACACTCCCACGTACTCCAGCGAATGCGTGTCGGCGTGCTCGGCGATCCGACGGCCGAGCGCGGACACCGTCTCGGCGGACATGAGTTTGGGCTGCGCGCGCCAGCTCTGATCGGCAGCGTGATACATGTAGCAGTAATCGCAGTCGAGGTTGCAGCGACTGGCAATCTTCACGACGAATTCCGTGAACGCGCTCGGGCGCCATCCGGCGGCGAGCATCGCGGGTATGTCGAAGTGCGTCGCCGACGGCCACTCCGCGGAGGGAATGGCCGCCGACGGCACACCGAGTGGTGTCCCTGTTACCACGGGTGCGAGGAATGGCTGTTGTAGCTGTGGTGCTGCGAGCGCTGCTCGCGGTCATCCTCCCTGGCCCGGCGCAGGGCCATCGCCAGTGCCGACTCGCCGGCCTCCGCCACGGCGTCGGCCGCGTCCGTGTTCGCGAGCTCGCGCAGGGGTTCCTGTGTTGGTGCTGACATCTTCTCTTCTCCGGTTTCCTCTGTCGGTGATCACATCGAAGGTTTTCGGGCTGTCGGCTGTCCGGGGCGCTCTCCTTTCCGTTGCCCGGCGGGTCAGTGTGCGGACGCCGCGGCGGATCCGGCGATCGCCGGGCCGCGACCGTGCGGCAGCAGTGGCGGAATGGTGGCGAGCGGAGCGTCGATGGACCAGTCGTCGCCGAGATGGGTGAGCAGGGCCGCTTCGTCGATTCCGAAGAACCGCGCGGGGGCGTGCACGAGAATGTCGCGCTTCTGTGTCTCGGTCAGCTCGGCGTGATCGCGGACGGCGACGATCGGGTCCGGCCAGGTGCCGTCGTGGTGCGGCCAATCGGAGGCGAACAGCACGGCGCCGGGACCGAGGTAGCGGGCCGCGCGCGCGAGTTCCGGATCGTTCATGTCGCCGGACATCACGCAATGGCGCCGAAATGCGGAGACGACCGGGGTGGGGCGGGCCGGTGCGACGAGCGCCATCTTGGCCAGCGTGGCATCGAGCCGGCCGAACCAGTGCGGTACCCAGCCGATATCGCCTTCGAAGAAGCCGACGCGGAGTCCCGGGTGCCGGAGGAGCAGCTCCGAATCGAGCACGTGCATGGTCGCCAGCTGGTTCTGGAACGAGTAGCCCATCTGCCACTGCACCCGCCCGCGCAGATGCGGGTAGACGGCCAGGCAGCGGTTGTGCGGGTTGACGGCGTGCACGACCAACGGCACCCCGGCCTCGGCCAGCAGGCCGTGCAGCTGGTCGAGGGCCGGATCCGACACCGGTAGCTGCCGCTTGTTGAAGATCGGCGACACCATGACCGCACTGGCTCCGGCCGAGAGGGCGCGCTCGGCTTCGGTGACAGCCGCGTTCACATCCTCGGCCGGAACGACCGCACCCCACCGCAACCTGATCGGATCGGCGGCGCAGAATTCGCTGATCCAGTCGTTGTACACCTGCGCGTAGGCGACCTGGATACGGTCGTCGCGCATATCCGAGAGCCCGAGCATCATCGAGGGAAAGAGAATGCTGACGGCTATTCCCTGCTCGTCCATCAATTCCAGCCTGCGGCGCGGCTCCCGGACGCCCTCGTCGACCTCGGTATCGATGTCGATGTCGAGCCTGCCGCCCTCCTGGACCGCACCGGGGGTGCTCAGGGTGCCGGTCGACCATTCGATGTCGAGCGGCTCGCCGTCGTAGAAGAGCCGTTCCCGACCGTCGGCATCGACCTCGCGCCGCCAGATGAGGTCGCGGAATTCCGCAGGCATCCGGTCGGCCCACAATGCGAAGGGCTCGACGACATGGGCGTCGGCGTCGACAACCGGAATCTTCGTTGCACGTGACATTATCGGCCCAATCTCAGAATCGTGGACGATGCGGTCGCCTCGATGAGGTCCCGGCGCAGTGACTCGAGTGCGGAACCCCACTGCGCGGGCCGCTCGGCCGGGACCAGGATGTACTTGGTGACCCCGGCCGCGGTATGGCTCTCGAGCACGCGGCGCAGCGCATCGACGCCGACCGGACACAATTCGTCGGGGTGCTCGTCCGGGTACGCGTGCTCGAGCAGTTCGGTCATCGCGGCGGGTCTGCGCTCCCGCGCGTAGGGGAAGAGCAGCCCGAAGTGGCCGCGGTCGAATTCCCGGCCGATGCCGGCCGCATGGTCGGTGATCACCTCGATCGAGCGCCGGGTCTGTCGGGGATTCGCGAAACTCGCCAGCCAGCCGTCGGCGAGGCAGGCGACCCGGCGCAGCTCGGTGTCGCTGCGGCCGCCCATCCACAGGTCGGTCACCGGTGCGGGCCCGCCGCCGGTGATACACACCTCGCGCACATCGAAGAACCGTGACGATGCCGTCACCCGCTCTCCGCCGAGCAGGTCGCGGATGACGGGGAACGCGTCGTCGAACCACGGGCCGCGATCCAGGCGGGAGACGTTGAACGCCCGATGCTCAGCGCTTTCCGCGGTGCCGAGGCCGAAGACCGGCAGCAATCGCCCGTCGCAGAGTTCGGCTGCGGTCCACAGGGACTTCGCGAGCTCGACCGGACTGCGGCCCGGAATCACGGTGACCGATGTGCCGAGACGAATGCGCGTGGTGATGGCGGCGGCGAAGGTCAGTGCCGGAATCGCCGCAGGCGTCGGCCCGGTCAGATGCTCGGAGAGCCAGAGGGAATCCCATCCGCTCGCTTCGGCCGCTTCGACACAGCGGGCGAATTCGGATCGCGAGGTCCACATGGTGCCGAGCCCGAGACCGAGTCCGACGCGGATCGTGCGAGTACCCGGCGGCCGGTGCGCGGTAGCCGTCAACGCGGGCATCCGATGCTGCGGAGGACACACTGCACGCTCGCGCCTTTCGCCGACCCGTGGCGGTGCTGACCGTGCGGCGGACAGCATGCCGTTGCGCATTCATGATGCGGTCGGATTCGCGGCGGCACAGTCATCCGATGGGCGGATACGATGCGCTCCGAGGTTGTGTTACAACGTCTTTGGACGTACCCGTGACCTCGGTCCCGGCACGGTCGACGGTGGCTCAGCCGAGATCGGAGACCGAGCGGTGGTGGGCGTCGATGAGCCAGCGGCCGTCGCGCAGGGTGAGGGTCCAGGTGTCGTGTGCCCAGGCATCGGGGTGCGGCGGCGTGCTCGCGAAGACCAGATTGCTGCGGCCGGTCACCAGCGCGACGTCGCAGTGCGTACCCAGGTAGCGGACGTTCTCCAGGTCGATGACCGAGCGGCTTCCGCGCAGCCCGCGGGCGAAGACGATCGACATCTCGGTGCGGATGGCGGCGCGGCCGGCCAGCACGATGCCGGGCATGGTGGCGACGGCGCCCTCGGTGTAGCAGTGCGCGAGCGCGTCGGCGTCGTTGGCCGCCCAGGCGTCGAGGTACGGCGTCAGCAGGCCGGGGCGGGCGGGACAGTCGAGCGGGTGCGGCGCCGCCTCGGTGCTCGGGTGGACGTCGTTGACCATTATCGGGTTGCCTTTCGGACCGGTATCCACTGATCGACCGACACCGGGAAACCAGTCAGCGGGTGTACAACGGACACTAGTGCGGGGCGGTGCGCGTGGTATCGAATTCGCGCGGCATGCAGGCGATTCGGGGGATCCGCCCGGTTCGGGCGGCCCGGCTCCCACGTACCGGAGACGGGGGCTGGGCGGGGGCGCATCCGGGTAGTTTCTCAGTACTCGTTGGTATTGGGTTGGCGTCGGGTAAGCGTGCCGGAGAAGTCGGTGTCGGGTGGCGCTCCGAAATCGGTGATCAGCAGTTCACGGAGTTGATGCACCATGTCGGGCCTGCGTATTCGGGCATAGAAGCGGCAGGCGCGCAGGAGGACCGCCGCGGCCTCGTCGGTGCGGTGCAGGGCGGCGAGGGCCCGGCCGTGGACGACCAGCGCGCGGCCGCGGTTGAACATGTCGGCGCAGCCGGTGAGGATGCGCACCGCCTCGGCGGCCTGTGCCTCGGCTGCCTCCAGGTGCCCGGCATTGAGGTTCGCGCGGGCCAGCGGGGTCAATGCCCAGCCCTGCTGCAGCCGCGGGCCGTGGCGGCGGGCGTGCCGCAGTGCGGCGGTGCAGAATTCGAGTGCGCGGTCGTGCTCGCCCGCCTCCGAGAGCGCGGCGCCTGCCTCCTGCATGGCGAACGCCTCGATCTCGCCGAAACCCGCGCTGGCCGCCAGCCGCAGGGCGGCCTCGGCCTGGCCGCCCGCGGGCTCGTGCGCGCCGACGGCGAGGTAGGCCTGCGCGGCGGCGACCCGGAGAATGCCCTCGGCCCACGGCGCGCCGGTGCCGTCGAAGGACGCGACGGCGGCCGTCACCCGGTCGGCCAGCTCGGCGGCGGGGGTGAGGTGCCAGTCGATGAGCGTGAGATACACCTCGGCCCAGGCGCGGAGCCTGCCGTTGCCCTCGGCCTCGGCCAGGGTGCGGGCGCGGCGCAGCCGGGGGACGGCCGCGAGGAACTGCCCGAGCCCGACGGTCTGCAACCCGCCGGCGGCGGCGAGCAGCCTGGCCTGCGCAGGCCGGTCACCGAGCGACTCCGCTACGCGCAGCACGGCTTCCAGCGCGCGCAGCGTCTCGCCGGGGTTGCTGCCCAGGTCGGAGAGGCTGACCAGGGCCCAGGCGATATCGGCGGCCACGCGGACCACGTGTGCCCCCGCGGCGGTGCGGAGCAGCGCGATCAGGTTGGCCCGCTCCAGGTCGAGCCAGGCCTGTCCGGCCTCGTTGTCGGCGAGCGGGCTGCCGCTCGCGGTCGTCGGCAGCAGGCACCCGCGGACGGCGCTGCTCCGGAAGATCCGGTGCAGGCGGTTCAGCGTCGCCAGGTAGTGGTCGAGCGCCCTCGGCAGCGCCGCCGCACCCTCCGGCTCCGGCTGCTCCAGTGCGAAGAGCCGGATCAGGTCGTGGAAGCGGTAGCGATCGGGGCGCGGGGTGTCGAGCAGGCTCAGATCGACCAGCGCCTCGCAGATCTCCTCGGCCCGCTCCGGGGTGCAGTCCAGGACGGCGGCGCAGACCGCGAGCGGAATCTCCGGGATCCCGATCCGCGCGAGCAGGCGGAATGCCCTGGCCTGCGCGGAGTTCAGCTGGTCGTAGCCGAGCTGGAAGGCACGCGCGACGGTCAGCTCCCCGACGTGCAGCAGCGCCAGCCGGGAGCGCTGGTCGGCGAGCCGGTCGCTGATCCTGGCCACGCTCCAGCCGGGCCTTGCGGCCAGCCGCGCGCCGACGATCCGCACCGCCAGCGGAAGGAAACCGCAGCCCTCCACCGCGCGGTGCGCCGCCGCGAGCTCGGTTTCGATCCGCTCCGGGCCCGCGATCTTGGCGAGCAGCCGGAGCGCGTCCGCGCGGGGAAGCACCGGCAGCCGGAGCGGGTGCGCGCCGGAGAGCTCGCTCAGCGCGGTCCGGCTGGTGATCAGCACCGCGGTGCCGGTGGTGCCCGGCAGCAGCGGGCGCACCTGCTCGACGTCGCGGGCGTCGTCGAGCACGACGAGTACCCGCCGGGTGGCGAGCAGGCTGCGCAGCAGCGCCGCCCGGTCCTCGACGGCGGCGGGCAGCTCGCCCTCGGGGACGCCGAGGCCGCGCAGGAAGCCGCCGAGCAGCACATCGGCCGCGGCGGGGGCGGGGCCGGCTCCGCGCAGGTCGGCGTAGAGCTGGCCGTCCGGGAAGTGGTCGCGGATCCGGTGCGCGACGTGGATCGCCAGGCTGCTCTTGCCGACCCCGCCCATACCGCTGATCACCACCGCGGGCACGCCGTGCGGGTCGGAGCGGCGGAGCCGGGCGGCGAGCTGGGTGACCACCTCGGCGTGGCCGGTGAAATCGACCAGGTCGGCGGGGAGCTGCGCGGGGATCACCGGGACGGGGGTCTCGGCGGGTGCGGGGGATGGTTCGTCGCGCAGCAGCTCGCGGTGCAGCCGGACCAGGTGGGCGCCGGGTTCGACGCCGAGCTCGGCGACCAGCTCGCTGCGGGTGCGGGCGTACACGGCCAGGGCCTCGGCGCGTCTGCCTGCCCGGTGCAGTGCGGTCAGGTGCAGGCCGCGCAGCCCCTCGCGCAGCGGGTGTTCGGCGCTGAGCGCGGCGATCTCGGGGAGCAGCGGCTCGGCGGGGCCGAGCGCGAGGTCGAGCGCGAGCCGCCGCTCCTGCGCGGCCAGCCGGAGCTCGGCCAGCCGCTCGCGGTGCCGCTCGGCGAAGGGGCCGGGCAGCCCCGCCAGCGGCGAGCCCTGCCAGAGCTCGAGCGCGGCGGCGAGCTGTTCGCGCGCGGCCGCCCGGTCACCGGCGTGCTCGCTGCGCCGCGCCCGCTCGACCAGGGTGCGGGCCAGCACCGCGTCCACGCTGCCCGCGGGCAGTCGCAGCGCGTAGGCCCGGCCGATCGAGATCAGCAGTCCGGCCGGCTGTCTCGCCGCGCGCTCGGGTTCGAGCACCCGCCGGAGATTGGCGATGTGGCTGCGGATTCCCTGCACCGCGTGGCTGGGCGGACGGTCGCCCCAGACCGCGTCGACCAGGTCGTCGAGCTCCACCGGGCCGCCCTCGTGCAGCAGCAGCACGGCGACCACCAGCCGTCGCTGCGGGCTGCCGAGCTCGAGTTCCCGCCCACCGAGCCTGCCGCGCACCGCGCCGAGCAGCGTGAAGCTCGGCGCGCCCGCCGTTCGCTCGCGGATGACGCTGCCCGCGGGGCCGACCTGGCGCAACGTCTCGACCTCCCGCGAACCCGAACTGATTCGTACATCTAAGCTTCCGGCGGAATTTCCCGCATCGGAAGCCCGGGTACTTTTCGTTCTGTTCGCGAAGCGGGTCAGGTGTTCTGCGGCGCCGGATCGGTGAAGGCGTGCTCCAGCATCTCGGCGGCGGCGCGGCCGACAGCGCGCCTCGCGGCGTCGACATCGGCCGGATCCCGGCCCGCCATCCGCTCGCGCAGCTCGGTGGCGCAGCGCTCGGCGAGCTGCGCGCAGTCGCTGCGGAGCTGCTCGACCAGCTCCAGGGTGTCCTGGGCGAGCAGCCCGGAGGCGGTCAGCCTGGAGGCCAGCTCCAGGCTCTGCGGATCGGTGACCAGCGGCTCCTCGGGGCCGACGCCGAGCACGTCGGCGAGGCCGTCGCCGCGGTCCCAGGCATCGAGCAGCTCCCTGATCCCCGCGAGTTTCATGCCGCGGCCGAGCAGCCTGCTGATCGTCTGCAAGCGGTCGAGGTGGTCACCGCGGTAGTACCCGACCCGGCCGCGCACGTCGGGGGAGGGCAGCAGGCCGCGCTCGTGGTAGACGCGCACGCTGCGCACGGTGATATCGGCCGCCCTGGCGAGCTCGTCGATGGTGAATTCGGTTTCTGCGGCCATGTTCACAACGAAACCTCACGGGGCAACCGGCCTGATGGACCGTTCGATAGCGTATCGCTGGATACCGTAGCGCTCGACACTCCCTCTAGTCAACGTGCCGTTATTCAGGGGTATGAAGTCTTGCCGACCGGCCAACGGTGGGTTACCGTTCGGGGTGTCGGCTTCTCGCGGCCGGCCTTCCGGGGACTGTCGTCAGCCCCGATGATCGTCCGATCCCATGGGACACGCACCGGGTGTGACGTGTGCCCTCGGTAATTCCGGAGATGACCATGAGCATTACGCGAATCCGTCCGTCCGGCGCGAATCATTCCGCGCCGGTTGACATTTCGGCATCACCCCCGAAGAACGCCGTGCGCCCGCCATGTGCGGGCAGCCCCGCCGACTGGGACCTCGACGCCGGTGGCCCCGAGGCCTGGCGCTCCGCCGTCCGGGTCTGCGCGAGCTGCCCGCTCGCGGACCGCTGCGCCCAGCTCGCCCAGACCTTCATCGACCGCGGTGACACGCCCCGCGCCATGATCTGGGCCGGGGTGGCCTACGACAACTCCGGGCGGGTGATCGAGAACCTGGACGCGCACCGCCCCGCGCTGATCGACCACAAGCGCCCGGTGCGGATCATCCGCACCGGCAGGCGGCCGCGCGATACGGTGCCCGCGCTGCCCGCTCCGCGCAGGCACTTCGTGCTCGGCCGCCCGCTCGCGCCCACCGGGACGGACGGGCTGTGACGACGCTGGCGCTGGAGATCGGCTCGACCGAGCTCGCCGCGGTCCGGATCGCCGAGGATGTCGACGCCGACGCGGTGCGCCGGATCCCGATGCCGGCCAGGAACGTCTGGGAGAACTGCCGCTCGCTGCTCTTCGAGGCGTCGGACGGACTGGAGGTGACCGGGCTCGGCATCGCCTCACCGGGGCCGATCGACATGAAGGCGGGCGTCGTCGCGCCCGGCGGGGTACCGGAGTGGCGGGCGGGCTTCGGCATCGTCGAGGCGGCGACGGTGTTGTTCCCCGGCGCCGCGGTGCGGCTGGGGCTGGACGGGGTCTGCCTCGCCATGGCGGAGCGCAACTTCGGGGCCGCGCGGGAGACGCTCGACGTGCTCACGGTCGCGCTCTCCGGGCACGTCGCGGCCGGTGTCGTGGTCGGCGGGTACACCGTGGTCGGACGCACCGGCAATGCCGGGCACCTCGCGCACGCGCTGGTCCCCGGCTTCGACGATCGCTGCGACTGCGGCGGCCGCGGCTGCCTGGAGGCGGTCGCGGGCGGGGCATCGATGCTGCGCTGGGCGCGCGCGCAGGGCTGGGCGGGCGGTTCGCTGACCGAGCTGCTCGACGCGGCGCGGGTCGGCGTCGAGGTGCCTGCGGCCGCCGTCGGGCGCGCGGGCACCGCGACCGGGCGTGCGGTGGTATCGGCGGCGGCACTGCTCGACTTCGACCTGGTCGTGCTCGGCGGCCCGGTCGCCGAGGCCGGTCCGGCGCTGTGGAAACCGCTCGGCGAGGCGATCGCGACGCACGCCAGGTTCAGCGCGGTCTCCGGGCTGCGCGTGGTGCCGTCGCCGCTCGGCGGGCTCGGGCTGCTGGCCGGCGCCGGGGTGCTCGCGCTGGCCATGGCGGAGTAGCCGCCGCTCCCGGCGGCCATCTCGCGGTCGCCGGGGCGTCGAGCGCTGTTCACGCGCCGGTTGAACACGCCGCTAAGTAACGGTACATTGAATGGGTGCGATGTGGACTGGCCCCGTGATTCCGTGGGTGACGATCGAGACGTTGACGCCGGAGACCATGTCGGTGGCGTCGGTCGGGGAGTCGCCCCGCGATTTCGCGAGCTGGCAGCGGGTACTGCAGCGGCTGCTCTCCAAGACCCCCGCCGTGTACGACGGGCTGACCACGCTCGAGGTCGCCGAGGCCATCCGCGCGTCCCGGGTCGGGGCGCAGGAGCTGGCCAGGACTGTGCGGACCGGCGCGGGGCGGTTCCGGCTGCTGCTGCGGCCGGTCTTCGGCCCCGCCGGTGACGTGCACGCGGTGCGGCTGTGGCTCGGCCCCGAGGACACCCCGGCGCCGGAGCCGCCGCCCGCGGTCGGCGCGGTCTGGGACCTGGACAGCCAGACCATCGAACAGCCGGTCGGCATCACCCGGCTGACCGGCGGCTCGGCGGAGCAGTACGTGCCCCGGCTCTCGCTGGCCGAGCTCTTCCACCGGGCGGCGACCTTCGACCGGCACGCCGAGGTGCTCGACCTGCTCTACGCCCCGGCCGCGGGCGCCCGGCTGCAGTTCGACGCCGCCATCACGCACGGCGGCCTGCGAGCGGGCCGCTGGCGCTTCACGATTCGCTCCCGCGAGGACGAGCGGACCCGCGGCGCCTGGCTGCTGGTCGAGGACGTCACCGTGCCGGACGCCCCCGCGGCGCCGCCGACGCTGGAGCGGATCGGTCTGCGCGAGGCGCACCGCCGGGCAGGGACCCACCTCGCGGTGCTGCAGCTGGACTCGCCGAGCATCTCGCACTGGCTCACCGATCCCGCGCCCTGGATCCGCTGGGACTACCTCTTCCGCCCGGTCGACGTCTTCCACCCGGGCGACCGGGTGCGGCTGGCCTCCCTCGGCGCGCGGCTCGATACCGGGGAGAGCGCGGGCGTCACCGTGGGCACGCTGAACTACGCGGGCGGCTACACCCCGACCTCGCTGCTGCTCTACCCGTACCCCGGCTGCTCGAGCACCCGGCTGGCGATCGCGCAGCTGGTCCGGATGGCGGGCGACCCGGCGCGGCCCGCGCCCGCGGATTCCGGCCACCCCATCGGGTACGACGAGCAATTGCACCACCGGCTCGCGGCCGGTGGCGACCGGAGTTCCGCCTGCTGACCGATTCCCATTCCTGGGAACCGCGTGGACGAGTGTGCCGAGCGGTCCGCTCTACCATTTCCGACATGAGGAACACGGTCCGCGAACGGGACGATTCGGAGGCTCTGCTCCGCCGGATGGTCGCCCGCCGCCGCCGTGACAATGCGATAGTAGCGATTCTCGCGGTGCTCGCCGTCCTCGGCGGCGGGAACGCGCTGCACGGTTTCTTCACCCCGGCGCCACCCGGCCCCTCCGACGATTCCACGGCGGCACTGATCGGGCGCGCGCAATTGGCCGGCTCGTTCGCCGAGCAATTCGTGGTGAGTTATCTGTCCGCGAATACCGCGCAGCGGGACAAGCTCGGTGAGTACGCCGCCGTCGGGCACGTCGCGCTGCCGTCCAGCGGAAGGCCGGTCTCCGATCCCGCGGTGGTGTACGTGGCGCGCACGGTCTCCGGCGGCGGGCTGGACGTCTGGAGCGTGACGGTCTCGGTGCGGCACGGCGCGCGAACCGGTGCGGCGGCCGAGCCGCGGCAGTTCTACCGGGTCGCGGTCTCGACCGCGGCGGGCAGGCTGCGCGCGCTGGCCCCACCCGCGCTGGTGCAGCCGCCGGCGCGCGGCGCCGACCTGAGCCTCGCGTACGGCGCCCCGTGCGGCCAGGAGACCCCGCTGCACCAGGTCGCCGCCGGCTTTCTCGCCGCCATGCTCGCCGGTAGCGGCGATATCGCCCGCTACACCCAGCCGGGCTCGGCGATCGCGGCGGTGCAGCCCGCGCCGTTCAGCGCGGCCGAGGTGACGGCGGTGGACTCCGACGACCGCAGCTGCGGTGCGGAGAGCGCGCGGGCCCGGCTCTCGGTGCAGGTGACCCCGAAACTCGACGGCGCGGCGGCGGCGACCCTGGTGTACCCGCTCACGCTGGTGCGCACCGGCGGGCAGTGGCAGGTGGCCTCGGTCGACCCGATCCCCGCGCTGACCGAGCCGCTCACCGTGGTCACCGGCGGCGAGGCGGGCCAGGCGGGCCCGGCGAACGCCTCGACGGCACCGGCGACGACGACCGCGCAGATTCCGCCGCCCACCCAGAACTGAGCAGGAAAGAGACAGCCCCATGAGCAGCTTGACCAGCATTCTGGTTATCGTCCTGAATTTCGTCCGGTGGGCCGGGCTCATCGTGATCGCGATCGTCGCGATCGGAATTCTGATCGCGGAGAGCGCGCGGACCAAACTGGCCGCGACGCGGATTATCGGCGTCGGCGCCTCCGCGGTGCTCGCCGGTGTCGTGCTCTGGGTGCTGCCCGCGCTCATCAATTACGCCCGCATCGATTCCAACAGCATCGTGCCGAATTTCCCCGTCGGTTACGGTTCATGAGTGACGTCGTCAAGGTCTTCACCCCGATAAAAAGGGTGCCGACGGTCATCGGGAAATCCCAGAACGGGCAGAAGCTGCCCTTCGGGCCGTACACGCTCCCGCAGGTCGCGGCGGGCATGGCCGGGCTGCTGCTCACCGGCATCGGCACCATGACGCTGCCGGCCAACCCGGCGGTCACCTTCGGCATCGGCACCGCGGTGACGGTGCTGATCGTCTTCGCCGGCGGCCTCGTCCCCTACACGGGGGTGCGGCTCTCCTCGCGGATCTGGTGGATCGGCAGGCTGCTCGTGCTGCGCAGGCCGGTCTCGGCCTCCGGGATGCCGATCGGCTCGGACTCGGCGGAGCAGACCACGTTCATCGAGGAATCGGTGGTGCTGCTGCTCCCGGACGCGAAGGCGGCGTAGGCGATGGCATTCGACCGGGATCTGCAGCCGACGGCAGCGGTCAGGGGCAACCTGCAGTTCACCCACTCCGGGCTGGTCACCGCGACCTACTTCGTGGAGCCGCTCGGCTACGGCCTGCGCAGGGGGAGCGACAAATTCGACGTGAAGGCGGCGCACCACGCGCTCGTCACCAGCCTGCCGGACGGCGCGCTGCTGCTCGGCATCCAGGCCAGGCTGAACACCCTCGACGTGCTGACCAAGATGGTGGAGGGCGTCGACCTGGACACCTGCGAGGACTACGCCGACGAGGTCGTCGCCTCCTTCGAGCGGATGCGCGCGATCGGGCCGCGCACCCGGATCCACCTGCTCTCCATCCCGGTCGGGGCGGGCAACACCGGCATCTCCGGGCTCGCCAGGGTCTGGCGCGGCAGCACCACGGCCGTCGACGCCACCGCGATCTCCCGGGCCGAGCTGGACGGCTACGCGGAGAAGGCGAACGAGATCCTCTCCCGGATCGGCGGCGACTTCGACCCGGTCCCGGTGCCCGCCTCGCTGTTCCAGTGGCTCTGGGAGCACTACCTCTCGCGCGGCGCGGTCGGCGATCCGGTGGCGCCGGCGCGGGCGGGCGCGCTGGACGACGCCACCGCCGCGGTCTTCCGCTCCGCGGCGCTGGACGAGGGCGCGCGCAGCGACGGCAACCGGCGGCTGCGCCCCTCCTTCGTCCCGGTGATCAAGGTGGTGCAGCCGGACTTCGAGTACCGGCCGTCCTACCAGGCCATGCTCACCCCGCACTCGTTCCCCTACTCCGGCATGGTCTTTCCCGGCGGCAGCGAGTTCCTGACCGTGCTGGAGGCGATGGAGAACGTCACCGTCGACTGGGCGATGCGGATCGCCACCCGCTCCGCCGACCAGGTGCTGAAGAACAACGAGCTGAATCTGCGCCGGCTCGGCGACCAGATGGACCAGCGCGACCAGGAGGTCTCGTTCGCGCAGAACACCCTCGCCGCCAAGGCGCAGATGCTCGGCGAGTACAACAACCACTTCGAGGTGAACAGCGGCGAGTCGGAGGTCTCCTTCACCACCGTGATCGCCGTCGGCGGGCCGTCCCGGGAGATCGCCATGGACGCGGTGAACACGCTGAAGCGGCGGTACAAGCGGTTCCAGGTGGAGCTCGCGGCACCGGTCGGCGCCCAGGTCGACCTGTGGTCGATGTTCGTGCCGGGCAGCCCGCCGCGGCGCGCCTTCGACGATTTCGCGCACATCGTCCCCTCCGACATGTGGGCGGGGTTCGTCCCGTTCACCACCAGCCAGGTCGGCGACGACAGCGGGCCGGTGATCGGGGTGAACCTGCTCTCCGGCAATTTCGAGCCGATCCACTTCGGCATCATGGAGGCGGCGCTGCACGACTTCTCCGCCTCGTTCGCGGTGACCGGCGAGCTCGGCTCGGGCAAGTCGTACTTCCTGAAGCTGATGGCGGTGCTCGTCCACGACATGGGCGGGCAGTTCCTCGCGCTCGACCGCAGCCAGGTCGGGGAGTGGGAGCACTTCGCGGGCACCATCGACGACGCGGTGGTGATCGACCTCGCCGACCCGGCCGTCTCGCTGGACCCGCTGCGGCTGTTCGACCCGCGGATCGCGGGCGAGCGCGCGCTCGACTCGATCCTGCCGCTGCTCGACCTCTCGCCCACCTCGGGCGCGGGTGCCGCCGCGAGCGCACTGCTCTCGGTGAAGGGCCTGGCCGAGCACGGTATCCGGAGCATGCTCGACCTCTACCGCACGGCCCGGCGGCTGCGCGGCGATGGCGAGCTGGCCGCGGAGTACGCGGACCTGGCCGCCCGGCTCGGCACCATCGTGGAGCGGGTGCCGGTGCTCTTCGACCCGGATCTGCCGCCGCTGCGGCTGGACGCCGCCGCCACCGTCGTCCGCAGCCACAGGCTGGCGCTGCCCAGCGCGGAGGAGCTGACCACCCCGCACCTGTACCAGCGGCTGCCGCTCACCAAGCGGCTCGGCACCGCGCTCTACGAGCTGGTCGGGGTGGCGGCGCGGGAGGCGTTCCTCAGCGACAACGGGCGGTTCGGGCTGCTGGTCGGCGACGAGGCGCACCACTTCACCCAGACCCAGGTGGGCGCGGCGGTCACCTCCGACTTCAGCAGGGACGGCCGCAAGCACCTGGCCGCGATCGGGCTCGCCTCGCACGACCCGGCCACCGACTTCCAGGGCGCCGCGCACAATCTCGTCCCTAACCGCTTCGTCTTCCGGCAGCGTGACGAGGTGCTGGCGCGGAACAGCCTGAGCTGGCTCGGCGTCGACCTGGAGGAGGCGCCGTTCCTGCTGCAGGTGCTGCGCGAGGAGACCTCGCCGCCGGTCGGGGTGGGGCGCAGGGTGCCGGAGGAGCGCCGCGGCGAGATGTTCATGCGGGACGCGCTGAACCGGATCGGCCGGGGCAAGGTACTCGGCCCGGCCCGGCCGGACCGGGCGGCCGCGATCACCAGCACCCCGACCGCCGCGCGACAGACCGTGCCGTGACGGCGGCGAGCGCGGTCATCGGGAAAGCGACGCGGTGGCGGCGCTGGGTCACCGCGACCCGGCGCAGGCGCTGGACCGCCCGGCTGCTCGCGGTGCTCGCCCTCGCCGTCGTCCTCCCGGCCGCGCTCGGCGGGGTCGCGCTGGCAGGCAGCGGCTCGCCGAGCACCCCCGGCTCGGTCAACAGCGCGCTGAGCTGGATGGCGGTCCAGGACTCCGCCGGGGTCCCGCTGGCGCAGTACATGTTCGTCACCGACCGCGGCGGCGTGCTGAACCCGGGCAACACCGTGCTCTCGACCATTATCAGCCTGGAGTTCGCCGGCTGGGTGGTGATCGTGACGACGGCGATCTGGATCATCGGCTACGCCCTGAGCTTCCAGTGGCTCGCCTCGATCGGCTCTGCCCTGGAGGGGGTCGCCGCCAACCTCAGCGGGCAGCTCGCCACCCCGATCATGCTGCTCACCGCGGCGGCGATCGGCGCCTTCTTCGTGGCCTACTTCATCGTGCGCGGGCAATCGGCGAAGGCGGTGGCGCAGGTCTGCACCATGGTGCTCGTCGCCATCGCCGGGCCGTTCTTCCTGGCGCACCCGCTGGAGGACGCGCTGGCCGCGGACGGGGTGCTCGCCAAGGGAAGGGACGTCGGCATCACCGTGGCCGCCGGGCTGAACGGCAACACCGAGGTCAACCCGATGCGGCTGGTGGCGGCCATCCAGACCACGCTCGCGGACAACCTCGCGCGGCGCCCGCTGCAGGTCTGGAACTTCGGGCACGTGATCGACGACCGGCCCGTCTGCGGCGGGGTCTGGACCAGCGGGATGCTCGCGGGCGACGAGGACCGGGTCAAGGACGGGCTGGAGAAATGTGACGCCGCCGCCTTCGCCGCCGCCTCGAACCCGGGCGCCGGGCAGATCGGGGCCGGGCTGCTGATGCTGGTCACCGCGCTGATCATCTGCGGGCTCGGGGTGATGCTCGCCTGGCGCATCCTGCGCGCCGGGATGCGCGTGCTCAAGCACGGCATCTACTCGATCTTCGGCTTCGCGGCGGGCGGTTTCGTGTACGGGCCGACGCAGTCGTTCCTGGTGTACAACATCGTGGACGGGCTGATCGCGGCCGCGGCCATGGTCGTCAACACCATCGCGCTCGGCGCGGCCTGCCTCTTCTACGGGAACCTGTTCCGGCAGGCGGGCGGGCAGGTCATGTCGGTCCTGGTGATCAGCGCCGGGGCCGGGCTGGTGCTGATCGTCGAGCTGAACCTGCTGAACCGGAAGATCGCCGGGGGCACCGACTGGATCGTCGACCGGATCGGGAACGCCATGCGCGGCGAGAGCGGCCGCGCGGCGGGCGGCGGTGGCGCCATGGGGACGGGCGGTGGCGCGGGCAATTCCATCGGCGGGCTCGGGCTGCTCAATACGCTGGCCGCGGTGAGCACCATCAACAGCTCCCCGGTGACGGAGTGGCTGTGGGCCGGAACCAGGAATCCGCTGCGGCCGCGGGCGCACGCGGAGCGCGGGATGCAGCAGGCGCTGTGGGGGATGTACAACGCGCCCGGCCTCGGCGGCCCCACCGGCTGGATGGTGCAGGCGCAGCTCGGCCGCGAGCAGCTGGCCGTCGCCGCCCGCTCCGGCGCGGTGCACGGCGGCGGTATCGACACCCCGCGCGGCGCCGCGGCGGCGATCCGCAGGCTGCGGAACTCCGGCGGCCTGCTGGACAGCGCCTACGGCGCGCTCACCGGCGCGGGGTTCGCGGACCGCGAGATCATGGCCCGCGCCGTCCGCTCCTGGGGAATGATGGAGGACAACGCCGAGGACGAGACGCTGGCCAACAAGCACCTCGGCCACGTGGTCGCCGCGATGCAGATCGTCGGGCACGCCTCCGACCGGTTGATGGCGGGCAACGGCGACCCGGACGAGATGGTGTCGCACCTGGCGACCCTGGAGGCGGTCGCGAACCGCTGGCGCAACGCGCACGCGGGCGGGGTCACCCTGGACGGCGGCGCCGTCACCGGCGCCCAGCGCCGGTACGTCGAGGACTACATGCGGAACCCGACCATGCAGAAGCTGAAGGATCTGCAGTCGGTGGCCGACGGCGATTCCTCGACCGCGCCCACCGCCCTGCACAGCATCGACCGGAACGCCGCGGGCCGGATGATGAAGTGGATCGGCAACGAGCACGCCAAACGCACCACCGAGGCGGTCGACTCGATCCTGCGGGACATCTCCGATCCGCAGCGCATGCGCGACGCCAGGGCGGTCATCCACGCTGCGACCGACACCGACCTGTGGAGCTCCGGCGTGGAGCGTGGGACCTGGCACACGGTGACGCCGCCCAGTACCCACCGGGCCGACGTCGCGGCGTGGCGGCGCGCCATGGCTCCGGTGGAAGAACGGCTGCGGTAGGCGACGATGTTCGGTCGACTGATGATGCTCGCGTGGCTGGTGCCCCGGCCGCGGCAGCGGGACCGCGACCGCTCCGGCGGGCGCGCCGGGTGGTGGGCCGGTGGCGCGGTGGTGCTCGCCCTGCTGGCGATCCCGGCCCTCGCCGTGGTCGCCGCGGCGGGTTCGGTCTCGACCTCCGCCGCGGACCTGCGCTACCAGTGCGACAGCGCGGTCGGCCCGGACCCGTCCGGCGGCGCACCCGAGCCGCCGCCGCTCACCGCGACCCCGGGCCGCGCGGCCGCACCGAGCACCAATCCCTATGCCGCGCTGACGATCCCACCGGAGTCCGATGCCGTGTCGGCCTGGGAGCGCAGCTGCGTGGCCGCCATGCGGACCGCCCCCTACCAGGAGCAGCCCTGGGGGCACGGCAATACCGGCGCCGCCGCCGCGTGCGCGCGGGAGCTTGCGCTGGCCCGGCTCGACGCGCAGCAGGTCGCCGACCCGGCGACCTTCACCAGGGCGGTGATCTACGGGGCCTCGCTCGCGGCTGCCGGCGGCCGGTGTGCGGAGCCGGCCGTGGTGCCTGCCGATCCCGGCGCGGGCGGCGCGGCCTGCGGGCGTCCGGTTGCCGGCGCCGCGGCGGTGCTGCTGCCGGAATCGACTGCGGCGCAGGGGGGCTGCGGGCAGCGGGTGCACCGGACGGCGGTCTCGGCGGGTGATCTGGTCTTCTGGGACTTTCGGGGGAACGCGCCCGCCAGGGCCGGGATCGCGGTCGGCTCCGGGCAAGTGGTGACGGTGGAGCCGGGCACCGGGCGGGTGGTGTGGCAGGCGCTGCCGACCGGCGGCGATGTGCGGGTGAAGCGGGTGCTGGGCGGGGCGGCATGACGAGCGCGGAGCTGTGGTCGATCGCGGAGCCGGTCGACGCGGAGGGTGCCGAGGCGGTCGAGGGTGGGCAGGGGGAGCGCGGTGCGGCGGTGACGCCGTGGTCCGGGCAGCGTGGCGGGCGCGGGGGGCTGCCCGCGGTGCCCGCGGTGAGCGCGGTGACCGCGCCCGCCGCGCCCGTGTCCGCACCGGCGCCGGCCCCGCCGGGGAGCGTCGGGATTCCGGGGTTGCCGGGGATCACGGTGCCATCGGCCCTGCTGCCGCCCGCGCTGCGCCCGCAGACGCCGGGTGGCGCTGCGGTGCCGGGCAACGCATCGGGTGTCGCCGCCGCATCGGGCGCCGCCGGGCCGGGTGTCGCCGGGCCGGGTGCCGCCGCGCCCGCGGCTCCGGCTGTCGCGGCGCCGGTGCAGGATCCGCCGCCGCCCGCGGTGGACCCCGACACCCTCGGTGCCGTTCTGCCCGCCGCCGCCACGGCGGGCACCATGGCGCTCGGCATGCTGCCGACCCTGGCCGAGGCGCTGCTCGGCGGCGGCGGGGGTTCCGCCGGGACGGGCGGCAGCGCTCCGGCGACCGGTGGCACCGCCGCACCGGCGGGCGGCACCGCGGCGGCCGCGGGGTTGAGCCCGCAGGATCAGCGGGTGCTCGAGGTGCTGAAGGCGCTGGTGGCGGCCTACGGCGACGGCGACACCAAGGACCCGCGGGTCGCCGCGTTGCGCAGGGAGCTCGGATCGGGCTCCGGCACCGGCAGCGGCGCCGCCGGGGTCAAGGCCAGGCAGCTCTACCAGGCCAACTTCGCCAACGCCTACAACACCCTGGACAACCAGCTCGCCGGCTACATCACCCGCGCCGCGGGCAACACCGAGGTCGACCGCACCGCGATCCACAACCTGCTCCGCGAAGTCAATGTCGCCGTCAACGAGCTGGGCACCCGGGCGTACACCAGGGAGGGGCAGCAGCAGGTCCACAAGATCCTCACCGCCGCGCTGGTCAAAGCCAACGCCATTGCCGGGGGCACGCACGCGGGCAACACCGACACCGCCGCCTTCATCAATCAGCTCACCGCTCAGTACCTCGGCAATATCGCGGGCCGCAAGACACCGGCGGCGGGCGTCGGCGGCGCGGGAGCACCCGCGAGCGGCAAGGTGAAGACCGCGCTGGACACGGCGCGGGCGCAGTTCGGCAAACCCTACGTGTGGGGCCACGAGGGGCCGAACTCCTTCGACTGCTCGGGGCTCATGCAGTACGCGGCCAGGGCGGCCGGGGTGAAGATCCCGCGGGTGGCGGCGGACCAGTACCGCGCCCTCCCCAGGGTGACCGGGCCGCTGAAACCCGGCGACCTCGTCTTCCCCGCGGATTCCTTCGACAGCAACGGCAATCCGGGGCACGTGATCATGTACGCGGGCAACGGCGTCTGCTACGCGGCATCCAAGAAGGGGGTGCCGCTCGGCGAGGTGCCGCTGCCCAAGAACTACCGCGCCGCCCGCTGGGCCTGAGCGCTCAATACCCGACGTACCCGCTGCCGTCGCGCAGCCCGACGATCCCGGGCACATTGCTCACCGAGCCGTAGCGCTCGATCGCGTACCGCGTCCCGGCGATGATGTTGTCCACCGGGTTCCAGATATCGCCGTGCCCCGGCAGCGCGTAGGCGGCGAAGGTGGGGTCGATGGTCTGCATGAGCCCCTTGGACGGAATGCCCTTGGCGGCATTGCTGTCCCACAGGTTGATGGCGTTCGGGTTGCCGCCGGACTCGTGCTGGATGATCGCCGCGATGGCGGCGGGATCGATCTGCCCGGTGTCGTAGCCGTGCTGCCGCAGCACCCGCATGGCCTCGTCGATCCACTGCCCCTGCTGCCCGGTGGGGCGGGTGCGCGGCGGCCCGCCGCTGCCGCTCGCCGCGACCGCAGGGCGCTGGGTCGCGCGCTTGCGCGGCGCGGACTGCTGCAGATACCGGTCCGCGAGCCCGGCGACCCGGTCCGCGGTGAGCGCCGCCGCGGCCTGCCCCTGGCCGAGCACCGCCCCGGCGCGCTGCAGCGCATTGCCGAGCGTGCCGATCACGAGCCGCCTGCCGACCGCGGTGTTCTCGACGCTGCCGAGCGCGGTGAGCGCGGTATTGACCTCGGCGATGATCGCGCCGATCGCGGCCCTGCCCCGGACGGAGTTGTCGACGGCGCCGTCCAGGATGCGGTTCAGTTCGGCGTTCATGGACTGCGCGGCGGCGTCCTGCCCGGCGGTGATCCCGCTGTCGGCGGCGTAGCGGGAGTTCAGCGCGCCGTCCCAGGCGATCGGGCCGGTCGGGCGGCCGTCGGCGAGCCGCGGCGGCGCGTACGGCTGGCCGGTGGCGGCGAGGGGGGTGCCCTGGCCGTACTGGGCGGCGATTATCGCCAGCGTGCCGAGTGCGGCGGCGGCCATCGGCATGCTCGCGCCGGATTGCGCGGCCACGGCGTCCGCGCGGATCGGGGCCGTGCCGCCGGTGGCCGCGGTGGTGCTCGCGGCGGGGGCGGTGGCGGCACCTGCCGGTGCCGGACCGGCGGTGCCGCCCTGACGTGCCGGGGGCGCGGCGCGGGCCGGGTTGCGGGTGGCGGTGGTCGCGCGGCGCGGCCGCTCCGGGGCGGCGGTCGTGGCGCGGGGGGCCGGATCGTCCGGGCCGGTGGCCGGATCGGGCGGCCGGTCGGGGGAGTGCGGGGGTCGGGTGGCCGGCATCAGTACCCCACGTACTTGCGGCCCGCCCGCACCGCCACCACGCCGGGCACATTGCTCACCGACCCGTACCGGTTGACGGCGTACCTGGCGGCGGCGACGATATTGTCCACCGGGTTCAGGATGTTGCGGTGGCCGTCCACCGCCCAGCGGTCGAAGGTCGGGCCGATGGTCTGCATGAGCCCCTTCGACGGAATTCCCTTGGCGGCATTGCTGTCCCAGTTGTTCACCGCGCTGGGGTTGTTGCCCGACTCGTGTTTCGCGATGATCGCCAGCGCGGCCGGGTCGATCTTGCTCGGGTCGTAGCCCATGCCGCGCAGGATCTGCACGGCCCGGGCGATCCAGTCGCCGACCTTGCCGCCGGGGAGCCCGCTCACCGGGGTGGTGTCCGGTGTCTTGCGGCCCGCGATATTGCCGAGGTACTGAGCGGTGAGCTGATTGATGAAGGCGGCGGTGTCGGTGTTGCCCGCGTGCGTGCCCCCGGCAATGGCGTTGGCTTTGACCAGCGCGGCGGTGAGGATCTTGTGGACCTGCTGCTGCCCCTCCCTGGTGTACGCCCGGGTGCCCAGCTCGTTGACGGCGACATTGACTTCGCGGAGCAGGTTGTGGATCGCGGTGCGGTCGACCTCGGTGTTGCCCGCGGCGCGGGTGATGTAGCCGGCGAGCTGGTTGTCCAGGGTGTTGTAGGCGTTGGCGAAGTTGGCCTGGTAGAGGCGGCGGGCCTGCACCGATTCGGCGGCGGAGCCGGTGCCCTGGGTGCGGCCGATGTCCTTGCGGAGGGCGAGGACATCGGGGTCCTCGGTGGCTCCGTCGCCGTACGCGGCGGCGAGAGATTTCAGCAGTCGCAGCGCGCGCTCGGCCTGCGGACTCAATCCTGTTGCGGTGGTGAGTGGCTCGTCGGTGGTGCCAACGGTGGGCGCGGCCGGGGCGGCGGTGCCGGTGCCGGTGCCGAGCTTGGCGAGCGCGTCGGCGAGGGTCGGGAGCAGGTTCGTCGCCGGGTTCGCGGCGGCGGAGGTGTCCGGGGCGTCGGTGTCGTCGTCCTCCGCGCGGGTGCGGTCCGCCGTGCTCCCGACGCCGGTGTTCGGGGCTGCGAGCGGGGCCACCCAGGGCGCGGCGGCGGTGGGCGGGGCGGGAAGTGCGGTGCCGGCCGGCGCCGCCTGCCGCAACAGGGCGGAGGGGGCGGTGATGCCCGCCAGCGCGGAGAACTGTTTCGCGGGAGCGGGATTCGACGCCGCCACCGGGGTGACCGGGGGCTCGGCCGGAGCGCCGGCGCGCACCGGTATCGCCGCCCGGCGCTCACCCCGCGGTGACCACGGCGTCACCGTGACGGCAGCGGTCTCGTCCGCCGCCACCTCGGCCTGCACCACCTCGGCCCCCTCGCCGGGGGGCCGGAGCCCGGCGGTGGTCATCGGCGGCCGTCCGCGCGCCGGCGGTGGGCGGGGTTCATCCGGCGCTCCCTCCTCGTTGCGACGGTCGGCCGGTGGGCTCGGCGGCACGGCTCCTCAATCTTGGCCGCTGCCGGCGTCGATCGCGTTCCCACCGGTGGGAATCTCGGACAATGGTGCTCGAGTCGAAAGGGCGAACGCCGTGTCACTGTGGGGCGACATAGCCACCGGGCTGGCAGCCACCGCCGGCTTCGCGCTGGGCGGCCCGGTCGGGGCCGCGCTGGCGGGCGGGGTCGTCGGCGGCCTGATAGCCGGGGCGGAGAACGGCTGGGACATGGACGCCGTCCTGAAGGGGGCGACCGTCGGCGCGATCGGCGGCGCGCTCACGATGATCGGCGGTGGCGTCGGTGTCGCGGCGGCCAGGGGCGCGATCGGAGCCAAGACCTCGCTCGCCATGGCCTCGCCCGCGCAGTTGATGGAGCAGGGGCTCTTCAAGGGGTTCATCCCGCGTGCGGTGGGCGGAGCCCACGTCGCCCCGGGGAAGCTCTACGGCGCGATGGCGGCCCCCCTGGCCTCGCCGCTGTTCAACGCCGGGATATCGCTGCTGGCCCCGCCCGGGCAGGGCGCGATCCCGCTGATCGACATCAGCCTCCCGACGTTCCCGCAGCCGATGCCGCGGGTCATGATGCCGGATCCGGCGAAACTGCCGGACGGGCTCTCGCTCTCCGGCGCGGTCGTCGACCACTACCGGAATCTCCCGCCGCTCTACCTCGCGAACTGGGAGAGCTTCGGCACCGGACCCAAGGAGCCGCCGCCGAAGACCTGGTCGGTGCCGGCGATCACCGCCGAGGGCGCGGCGAACATCCCGAGTTACGCGCAGCGCGTCGAGCAGCTGGCGGCCACCTACGAGCGCATGCGGGCGCACGACAGGGAGGTCGCCGAGGCCGTGGGCCGGGTCGGGGAGCAGGCGGCCGCCGGGCAGCGGATGGTCGGATCCCAGGTCGAGGTGCTCACCGCCATGGCGCAGGTGCATCCGGCCGATACCGCCGCCATCGACACGCTGGTGGAGGAGAAGGTGCTGCGACCCATCCCGCCGCAGGCAGGCGGGCCGGTGGTCTCCGAGGACAACTACGTGATGACGGTGATCGAGTCCGTCACCCACCGGGCCGAGGCCGACATGCGCGAGATGACGGAGGCGTTCCGCAAGCTGGCCGGGGAGGTCGAGCCGCCCGCCGCGCCGCGGGATACCGGCGCCGACCCGAAGGCGGAGCCGAAGACGCGGTCCGACTCGGACGATTCCGGCGCCCCGACCGGCCGGACGGACGAGCGGGGCGGATCCACAGCGGACACCACCGGTACCGGCCTGCCACCGGTCACGGCCGTTCCGCCACTCGACTTCCAGGCCGGGCAATCCGTGCCGCCGGGGTCCGGTGACCTCCTGAGCCCCGGATCGGCCGCGGCACCCGCGAGTACCACTGCCCCGGCCGGGATCGCGGGTACGACAACCGCCGCGCCCGGTACAGCGGGCACGCCGCTCACCCCCGCTGTTCCGGTCGCACAGCAGCAGCCCGGCGCGACGTCGACCATGGGCTCCGGTGGCCTCGACCCGATGCTGCAGCAGGCCATGCTGCAGCGCGCGGCTGCCGAGCAGGGGCGGGGGTCGAACCGCGGTGATCGGGAGCGGGAACGGCGTGGCTCCGGTCCGGCCCCGTCCGTGCGGCCCACCGCCGCCGGGCCCGCCACCCAGACGGCGTCCGCACCGCGGCCAGGCACGGTGCAGCCCGCGTCGACCAGCACGGCGGCGCAACCGGCGAACGCCGCGCGCACGGTCTCGGCTCCCGCGACAACGGCGCCGCCTGCCGCAGGCCCGGCGGCCGACGGCAACCGGCTCCAGGAGTTCGTCTTCCGGGACGGTCGCTCGGTCATGGTGCCGGAGGTGGTCGCGCACGCGCTCGCCTCCGCCGTGAGCGACCACGTCGGCACCGACGCGCGGGCGGCCTACCAGCGCACCGCGCTTCCACTGCCGCCACCCGGACAGCCCTCCGGACTTCCCGTCGATCCGTCCGAGCTGCGCACCGGGGACATCGCGCAGTGGTTGCCGCCCGACGACGGCTCGGCGACGACCGTTGCCTCGGCGGCGGCATCGACGGCCATCGTGGTGATGTTCGACAACGCGCCGCCCGAGGTGATCGTCGCGGGAGAGCCGCGGCCGCTCGCCGAGGTGCTCGAGCGCGACGGCGGCGCCTTCGGGGTGTTCGGCGGATTCCGCCGTCCGCCCGGCGCCGACGCGGGCGCCACCGCCGTTGCCGTCGATCCACAGGCCGCCGTGCCGGTCACGATTTCGGGTTAGGGGCGCGCGATGCCGGACTGGGGCGAGGAATGGGGTTTCGTCGTCGACCTGGGGGTGACCGCCGTCGCCAACCGGTTGCTTCCCGGTAGCGGTGGTGCCGTCAAGATGCTCGGCGCGGCCGCGCTGGCGGGTGGCGCGGGCGGTGCGGCCGGTCAGGTCATGAGTGGTGACGGTGACAAGGCGGTCTCCGGGTTCCTCGTCGGCGCGGCGGGCGGCGCGGCCGGCTTCGGCGCCGGAAAGGCGCTCCAGGCCGGGGCCGGGAGTCTCTCGAGAGGCCCGAGGGCGGCACTCGACAACGTCGCCGCCGCCGACGGCAAGGTGACGGATGCGGTGGCGAAGCTCGCGGACGCGCGCAAGGCCGTGACTCAGGCGAAAGCCGATCTGGACCAGGCGAAGGCCGCCGCCGCGGCACGCCCGGGCAGCAAGAAGCTGCAGAACGCCGAGCAGCAGGCGGAGGCCGCGCACCGGGCGGCGACGGCCGCGCGGGCGGACGCGACGAAAGCGCTCCGCACGGGGCGCGCGGACCGGGCCGCGCTCGCGGAGCCGACGGGAGTGAAACGGCTGCTCGGCCAGCAGGGGCACCGATTCGCGCAGGCGATGGGCTCGTCCTGGGCGAGGGCGCTCGGCGTCGGGCTCGGGTCCGCCGCCTTCGTGGCGCTGTGGGATGTCAAGTCGGCGGTGGCGCTGCCGGGGCAGGACCCCACGATCGAGCTCGTCTGGCGCGGCGACCACGTGCCGCAGTACCTGACGCCGCCCTTCAGCCCCGACCCGATGTTCACGGCGACCGGGGCGGGCTTCCTGCTACAGCCCGGTGGATTGCCGCACGAGGTGGCGGAGTGGCACGGGGGCAGCGGGGACTCGGTCGCCACCGCGCTCTCCGAGAACTACGAGCTCTTCGGCGATCCCAGTAAGAAGACGCCACTGGACGACAAGGTCATCCCACGCTTCGCGCCGGTGGAGATCACGACCGGGGCCGACGCGATCCCGGCGAACTACCCGCAGGTGGTGGACCGGCTCAACGGAGCCGCCGGTCGGTTCGACGCCATGCAGAACACGATCCTGAACACGGTGCTGCCCGAGCAGGACGAGATCACGAGGGTCGGGCGGGCCAATATCGCGGACCTCATCGACGGCATGAATCGGCTGGTCGCGGCGAATCCGGGCGGGAACTTCTCCGAACTCGCCGCCAAGGCGCTCGCCGACGTCAGCGAGAACACCGCGCGCAGAGCGCGGGAGTCGGGCGACAACGCGAAGGATGTGCCCGATCCGGACAAGATCACGGACACCGAGGCCGTCACGAAGCTGATGGAGCAGCTGGCTCGATCGGGGCAGCAGGGCGCTCCCGCGGCCGGGACCGCCGGAACCACCCCCGGTGACTACGGGCTGCCCGGGATCGACGGCTCGGACCTGCCCGGCTCCTCCCTGCCGGGGATCGACGGCACCGGCTCGGGCAGCGATTCCAGCCGCAGCGCCGACGCGCTGGACCGTGCGGTGCAGGCCGCGCAGTCGGCGAACCAGCCCGCCCCCGGAACGCCGATCACCCCGGGTTCCGCGCCGGGGGTGAACCCGGGGGCCGGGATCGGCTCCGGTCTCGGGATGGGCTCGGGCATGGAGATGCTGCTCCCGATGCTGGCCCAGCAGGCCATGGCCAGGAACTTCGCCGACCAGGACCGCGACCTCGGCCGCGATCTCCGCGACCCGGACCGCGGGAACCGCCCGCCCGCCGTGCAGACCCCGCCGATCACCACCCCCGCGACCCCGGCGCCCGCGCCGCAGGCCGCCGCGCCGGGCACGAACCCCGCGCCGAACGCGAATCCGGCGGTGCACGCGCCGAACACCGCGCCCGGCCAGCCCGCGGTCGCGCCGCCCGCCCGGGTCGTCGGCGAGGACGGCAAGGTGCCCTACGACTTCCCGGACGGGCGGCACCAGCGGGTCTGGCCCGCCGTCGCCGAGGCGCTGGACGCCGCGTTCGCGGACCGGGAGCACACCGACGCGCACGCGGCCTACCAGAAGACCGCCGCGAAGTGGAGCGACGTGAAGTCCCTGGAGCGGGTCGACCCCTACGCCATGCAGACCGGTGACGTCGCCACCTGGGTCTCGGTCACGAGCCCGGCCGGCGCCGAGCCGACGGAGCCGCCGAAGGCCGAGATGTCCACCGGTGCACCGCCCATGGGCGCGAGCGTCGGCGGCTCGGCGGGTGGCGAGGTGGCGCCGCCGCAGGACGGCGCGCGCGGCTCCGCGCCCGGCGCCGACCGCACCGCGATCGCGGTGGTCTTCCCGGCCGATGAGGGCGGCACCCTCGAGGTCGTCGTGCAGGGCGAGCTGCGGCCGTTCCAGGCCGAGCTGGCCGATGCCACCGGGCCGCTCGGCGATTTCGGCGGCTTCGCGCATCCGCCCGGGGTCGGGGCCGCCGCGCCGCGCGGCGGCGAGCAGGTGCCGGTGGGCGACCCGGTCGCGGTACCGGTGGTCTGAGCGAGGGGAGGAGCGATGGTCCTGAATGTCGATGCCGACGAGCTGGTCCGCACGGCGGCGGCGCTCGCCGCGCTCGCGCGCGAGGCGGGCGCGGCGATGCCGGGCGGCTGGGTGGTGCCCGCGGGCGCCGACCCGATCTCGGCGGCGGCGGTGCCGCGGCTGAACGGCCAGGCCGCCGCGCTGCTCAACGAGCTCGGCGGGCTGCTCGGCGAGATCCAGGGCACCGCGAGCAAGGTCGGCGCCGCCGCGGTGGACTACACCGCCACCGACGCCGCGGGCAGCCGCGCGCTCGGCGGCAGCGGCGGCGAGCAGGCCGCCAACCCGGTGCCGGAGGTCGTGCCGCTCCCGCTCCGGCTGCCGCCCCCTGCGGGCGGCGTGCCGGATGCCACCGTCGACCCGCTGACCTTCGCCCGCGCGCTGCACACCGGCCCCGGCCCCGGCCGCGCCACCGAATTCGCGGGCACGGTGCGGAATTTCGCCGGCTCCCTGCTGGCCGGCACGGCCCCGGGGGTGACGGCGGCCGCGGGCGCGCTGCAGGGCTGGACCCCGGTGGGCGCGGCGGCGAGCACCGAGCTGCTCGGCCAGCAGGGCAGGTTGACCGGGCTCGGCGCCCGGCTCGGCACGCTCGCCGACGGCATCGACAGCTACGGCACCGCGTTCCGGCTGGCCAAGGCGAAACACCCCACGCCGCAGGAGATCCTGGCCGCGCGCCGCAAGCTGCTGACCGCGCTGCGCTCGAAGGACCCGGTCGGGACCGAGCTGGCGCTCGCCGAGTTCCAGGAGCAGAACGCGCGCTCGGCGGAGACGATCACCGGCTACACCGGCGCCGTCGAGTCCGGTGTCGGCGCGGGCGCGGCCGCCGCGGGCGCCGGCGCGGACGAGAGCTCGGGGCAGGGCGATTCGAGCATGCTGAGCGCCATGCTGCCCGCGCTGATGAGCGCCATGAGCGGCATGGAGGGGCAACAGGGCGGCGACGAGTACGACGACATCGGCTACGACGACTACGGCTACGACGACGGCTCCTACGCCGACGACTACGGCATCCCGAGCTTCACCGGCGCGGGCCCCGGCTCGCCCGGCGCACCGGGCGGCGTGCCCGGCGTCGATGCCGGGATCCCCGCCGACACGGCGTTCGCGGTCGGCGCCATGCCGATGGTGAGCGGCACCGGCACCGCGCCGAGCACCGCGGGGCTCCCGCGCGCCTCGGTGATCGAACCGCTCGGCGGCGGCTCGCAGGCCGGGGCGAACGGGTCGCGCGCGGGCAGCCCGTACATGCCCTACATGCCGATGGCGCCCGGGATGGGCGGCGGCCAGGGCGGCGCGGGCGGCGACCGCAACCGGGTCGTGGCCTGGCACCCGGACCGGCTCATGTACGTCGACGACACCCCGCACACCGACCCGGTGATCGGCGAACGGCCGAGCATCGCCCCGACGGTGACGCCGCCGACCCCGGCGCCGCCCACCCAGCAACCGTCCTCCGGAGGTACCCCGTGAGCAGCATCCACCCCGACGTCCAGGCAGCGCTCGACGCCGCGCGCGACCTGCGCCACCGGATCGCCGACATGCGGGAGCGGATCGACGCCATCCGGGCACGCAGGCCGTCGCCGAGCGGCGCGGTGATCCCCGAGGTCGACGCCATGGGCAACCTCACCGGTCTGTACCTGGCGCCGGGCACGACCGCCCGGTTCACCGGCGCCGAGCTGGCCGCCGAGATCATGGCCGCGATCAGGGAGAGCTCCGCGGACGCCGCCCGCCAGTACCGGGCCGTCATGGACGACACCGCCGAAACGGTTCCCTCGTGACCGTCGGCTCCGAGCTCGCCGAGGTCACCGTCGCCGACACCGTGCGCTGGCTGCACGAGGAGGGGCTGGTGCGGCTGGCGGCCGTCGCCGACCAGGCGCTGCGCAACTTCTGCGCCTTCACCGTCGACGTGCGCACCGGGCGGGTCGGCGCGCACCCGGAGACCGGTGGCGAGGAGGGCGCCGAGGTGACCTCGCTGGCCGCCGACGACCTGCCGCACCCGGTCGGCTCGGCGCAGCGGCTGGTGGTCGTCGGGGTCACCGTCGCCGAGGAGGTGCTCGTGGTGGATCTGGCCGCCACCCTCGCGCTCTCCATCAACGCCGACCGGCCCGCGCTCGCGGCCCGCTCCTGGGTACTCCAGCTCATGCTGAACCCTGAGGTCACCGTCACCACGAACAGCGCGGAGGTGGCGGCGGGGGACAGCCCGCGGCTGCGGCAGAGCTTCATCCCCGGCAGCGGCGCGACCCTGGTGAACATCGACGACGACCGCCCGCCGCTCACCGCCATCACCTTCAACGCCGCCGACGACGGCCCCGACCACCTCGACGTGGAGCCGGACGGCACCGGTGAGATGTACCTGGGCAGTCGCTTCTGGCGGCTGCGGCACGTGCTGTGCGTCGCGGACGAGCCGTGGGCCGAGCTCGCGCGGCGGCTGGATTCCGCAGGCGAACCCCCCGAGGAGGAGTTATGACCGACGAACCCGTTTTCCGGGACGACGACGAAGAGCGGGAACCGGCCGAACCCGACTGGGAGCACGCCGTCTACGAGGTGTTCAACCCCGAGCACACCGTCGGCGTCGCCTGCGACCGGGACGGCGAGGTGGTCGGCATGCACCTCGCCGACGACGCCGGCGAGAACGGCGAGCCCTGGCTGGCCGCGGAGATCCTGCGGGTGGCCCGGCTGGCGCACGAGAAGTCGCGGGTCGGGCTGCGCGCCGAGATGGAGTACAAGGGCACCAGGCCCTACACCGTCGACTCCTTCGACCTGCCGACCGAGGAGTCCTACCGGGCGCTGGAGCAGGCCGAATTCGGCAGGGCGCGTTCGTGAACCTCGACATCGACGACCCGGACGAGGTGATCGCCGCCGCGACCGGGTTCAGCACCGCCATCGACACCGTCGGCGAGCTGGTCACCCTGGTCACCGGGGAGCTGGAGCCACCGCGGCGCCCCGGCTCCGCGCTCGATCGGGTGCTCACCGACCGGCTCGGCTGGATCGTCGAGACCTTCGGCGGCGCACTGCGCAACGACGCGGGCCGCACCGCGCTCACGCTCCGGCAGATCACCGAGGCCGCGCGGGCGCTCGGCGCCGCCGACATCGCGGGCGGGCAGGCGATGCGCGGGACCGGAGCCGGCTGACGCCCCCATGCAACCGGACCTCGGCAACCCGCACTGGACCGCGATCGTCGGCGGCAACTGGCCCGCCGTCACGCCCGCGGAGTGGAACGCGCTGGCCCGCATCGCCGAGGCGGGCGCCGCCGGGCTCGACCCCGGCGCGGCCGAACAGCACCGCCGCGCCTTCGAGGAGCGGGTGCGCTCCAGCGCCGGGCTGCACCTCGCCGGGGACGAGCTGCTGCGCCAGCGCGGCACCCCGCAGGCCTTCGCCGACGCACTGCTCGCCACCGCCGCGGTACTGCGCGACTTCGCCGACCTGGTGTACCGCACCGGGAACCGGATCCTGGACATCGTCGACCGCGCGACCGCGCGGATCGCCGCCGCGAACCGCAGCGCCGCCGCCGCCGAGGACGACGCGGAGGCGGACCGGCTGCGGGCGCGCATCCCCCGGCTGATCGCCGAGGCGCGGGACGAGGTCGATGAGGTCGCGCGGGCGGCGCTGCGGGAGACCGGGCCGTCCGGGTTCCCCGGGTTGCCGGTGATCGCGGAGCTGCTCGGCATGCCGGGGCCGTGGGTGCCGGGGAGTCCGGGCGCGGTGCGGCGGCCGGGGCGGGGGCCGTGGCAGCGCGGGCCGGGGCGTCGCCGCGACGGTGGGCCGCCCGAGCCGGGGACCGATCCTGCGGTGCCGGTGGCGTTTCCGCTGCCGGAGCCCGGTGCGGAGGTACCGGTTTCCGAGGTGCCCGGTGCGTTGGGGGCCGGGGAGCCGGTTCCGGTCGTGCCGAGGGGGTTCGAGCCGGCCGTGGTCGCGCCCGATGTGGCCGCGCCCGGCGCGCCGGGCCCCGGCGCGCCGGTGTCTAGCGGGGCGGGGCCGGGCGGGGCCGGGTACGGGCCTGCCATGGCCGGGCCCTACGACCGGTCGGGTGGCGGGCCGGGCGGCGAGTCTCACCCCGGCGCCGACGCGGGGCAGGACCTGGATCGAAGCGGGCCCGTCGTGGCCGCCGCCCGGTCCGGGCCGGGGGAGCGCGCGGTGGGCTTCGATCCCGCGACCCTCGCGGGCGGTCCCGGTGCCGAGACCACCGACCCTGCCCGGTTCGGCACCGGATCCGCCTCTGATGCAGTGCCGTTCGGGGTTCTTCCGGCGCTTCTGGGGCCGTCCGGCGCGGCTGGAGCGAACGGCGCCGGGCCACCCGTGGCCGGAGCAGGCCGCGCCGGTGCGCCCGGCTTCGGCGGACCCGGTGGCAGTCCGCCCGGTGCCGGTTCGGCCGGTGCCGGTTCCGGAGCGGCCGGAGGCAGCGGCGCCGTGGGTTCCTCGGCGGGCGGGAGCGCGCAGGGTGCCGATCGAACGGGCCGGTCCGCGGGCGCTGTACCGGCGGACAGCCGCGCCCTCGGACCCCGCGTCTCCACCGGCCTGGGTGGCCCGACCGCCCCCGGACCCCTCCCGCCGATCCCGCGCACCCGATCCGGCCGCGCCACCGGCGACGCCACCGGTAGCGACGACCTCATCCGCGAAACGGTCGGCGCCGCCATGCTCTTCGCCGCCGAACCGTCGTTCGTGCTCGGCGAGCGCGTCGACGGCGACCTGGTGCTCGCCCGCACCCTGCTCGCGGGCATCCTGGCCGCCACCCCGGACGTGCTCGGCGTCTCCTGGGCGGTCGCCGTGCTGCGCAGACCGTCCGGCGTGAGCGCCTTCGTCACCTCGAACGAGGGGCGGGGCTGGCTGCCCGCCGGGCTGTACCTGCCGCGCGAGCTCTCCACGCCGTGGGTGTGGGAGATCGCCGAGGGGTTCGCCTGGGAGGGCATCGCCGACCCGGCCCGCGTCCTCGCGGAATTCGGGCAGGCGCTCGGCCGCCGCTCCGGGGCGCGGCTCTCGGCGCTCGCCTCCTCGGAGCGGATCGCACCCGCGCTGCGCGGGCAGCTCGGCGAGGTGGCGCTGGCAGGCGAGGTGCCTGCCTCGGCCGCGCTCGACCTCACCGCCGCGAGGCCGGGGCTCACCGACCGGCTCGGCCTGACCGGCGCCGCCGCACTGCTGGAGCGCGCCGCCGCGGTGCCGGAGCCGGAGCTCGCCGCACGCTGCCTGAGCGCGGCGCTCGACGCGCACACCGGCGTCGGCCGCAGGCGGCTGCACGCACCGGAGGCGCTGGACGCCCCCGCGCTGCGGCAGCGGATCCTGCTCGCGCTGCGGCAGCGGCAGCCGGTGCCCGAGCAGTGGTGGGCCGAGCTGCGCGACGCCGACGATCTGATCGCCGCCGCCGTCCCCGCCCGCCGTGCCGACGTCGCGCGGATTCCGCTCGGCGAGCTGCGCGCCGAGACCCCCGGCGCCCGCTCCGGGCCGGAGCGGGCGGCGCTGCGCGCCCTCGCCTTCCAGCGCCGCTGCGACGAGCTGGTGCTCCTGCTCGCCGAGCCGCCCGACCGGCAGCGGCTGCGCGACGCGATCTACGCGCACGCCCAGGTCACCGGGCACCCGGCCTACGCGGCACCGACCGGAATCCCCACTGGTGGGAATCGCTGAAAATGAGTTGATCGGTACGGGAAAGGATCTGAGCAGGCATGCCGGAAAGCATGAACATCGACCCTGCGGTGTTGCGCCAACTGGCCACGCAGCACGACCGGATCGCCCAGGACACCAGGGAGTGGGGGAAGCCGCCCGCCGAGTGGCTGGCGAACTTCCTGCCCACCTACGGCAAGATCGCGCAGCCGGTCTACGAGGCGCTCGGCCGGTACTACGACGCCAGGCAGCGGGCGGCGGAGAACCTGGCACGGGAGCACGACGACACCGCGGCCGCGCTGCGCGCCTCCGCCGACACCTACGAGCAGACCGACGAGGACCTGGCCGCCCGCACCCGCACCGCCGGTGCGGAGGTCAGCGAGCGGACGGGCACGCCGTCGGTCTCCGCGCCCCAGCCCGGCACCGCCGAGACCGAGCAGCAGCCCGTCTCCGCGGCTCCCGCCGCACAGCCGTTCGGCGAGCCCGCGCACGCCGCGCCGGGAACCACCGGCAGCAGCGCCCCGGCCGCCGCGTCGGCGCCGGTCGCCACGGGCACCGACGGCGCGGTGCCGTCCGGCGCGACCACGTCCCCGATCACCCCTTCCGCCCCGGTCACCATGGCAGGCACCGACCAGGGCGGCACCGACCGCCCGGCCGGGATCGCCCCGGTGAGCACCGACCAGGGAACGACCGCCGCGCCGAACTCCGGCGCAGCCACCGCGCCGTCCGGAGCCGGTGTCGCACCGCCCGTTCCGCTCGTTCCGCTCGCGGCGGGCGCCGACGAACGCCATCCGGCACAGAACG
Organism: Nocardia jiangsuensis; assembly: GCF_042650385.1. Taxonomy (NCBI): domain Bacteria; kingdom Bacillati; phylum Actinomycetota; class Actinomycetes; order Mycobacteriales; family Nocardiaceae; genus Nocardia; species Nocardia jiangsuensis. The sequence goes on along the minus strand of NZ_JBHSAX010000013.1, from coordinate 499,982 downwards.
GCGCGAACCGGGGCGACGCCGTCCCGGTCGCCCCGATGCCGACTCCGTTCGCGGCGGCGGTCGCGAACGCCAGGCAGGATGCCGCGGAGCCGGGCCACGTCGTCGGCGCCGCGATCGACGACGACCTGGTGCTGGCCAGGACGCTGCTCGCGGGCGTGCTCGCCGCCACCGAGACGGCGGTCGGCACCACCTGGGCCGTCGCCGTGCTGCGCGGCCCCGCCGGGGCAGGCGTCTTCATCACGAGCAACGAGGGCCGCGGCTGGCTGCCCGCCGGGCTGCACCTGCCGCGCGAGATCTCCACCCCGTGGCTCTGGGACGCCCTGCTGGAGACCCCCTCCCACGGCGGCTCGCCGTGGGAGGGGATCGCCGACCCGGCCCGGGTGCTCGCCGAGTTCGCGCTCGCCTGGGGCGCCAAGGCGAATGCCGGGCTCTCCGCGCTGGTCTCCTCCGGGCCGATCGACCCCGGGCTGCGGCTGCGGCTCGGCAGCACCGCGATCGCCGACCACGTCGCCCCCGCCTACGAGCTCGACCTGCGAATCCCGACCCCGGACACCACCGACCGGCTCGGCCTGGCCGGCTCCATCGCCGGTCTCGAGAACGCGGCGGCCGTGCCCGATTCGCAGCTCGGGGCGCACACCCTGGAGCTGGCGGTGACCGCGAACGCGGCCACCGGCCGCGCGGGCCGCACCCCGCCGGAGGCCCGCGCCGCGCGACAGCTGCGCGAGCGGATCCTGATGGAGCTGACCGCGGGCGGCACCGTCCCCCGCCGGCTCTGGGACGAGCTGCGCGACGCCGACGACCTGCTCGCCGCCTCGATGCTGGCGCAGCGCGTCGACGTCGGCCGGGTCGAGCTCGGCGAGCTGCGCGTTGACACCGCCACCACCCTGCTGCGGGACCTGGTCTTCGAACGCCGCTGCACCGAGCTGGTGCTCTTGCTCGAGGGCGAGCCGGCCAGGCAGACGCTGCGGGACGCGATCTACGCGCACGGCCAGATCACCGAGCACCCCCAGTTCACCGCGGTCCCGGCCGCGGTCTCGGTGCCCGAGCGGGTCGCCGTGCCCGCCGGTGCCGCCGCGCCGGGCGCGGTCACCGCGCCCGCTGTCGCCGGGCCGCCCGCGGGCGCGGTCGCCGCCCCGAGCACACCCCCGCCCGAGCGGTCGGTCTGATGGCTCCGCCGAAGGCGCCCGAGCCGAAGATCGACGACAAGGTCGTCGCCAAGGGTGACACCACCGGAAACGGCGTCGACGTCGGCGGCGCGATCCTCTCCGGCTCCTCGATCAAGTCCCAGGACGGCAAGTACCAGCTGATGCTGGAGAACGGCAATCTGGTGCTGCGCGGGCCGAACGGCGTGGTCTGGGAGTCCGCGACCACCAACACCAACCCGTCCACCGACCGGGGCAGCGGCAATATCCTGGCCGCCTCGATCGGCCCGGACGGGCAGATCATCCTCGAGGCCGACGCCTACTATCAGTCGCTCCCGGTCTGGGCGACCGACAAGGTGCCCGGCGCGGTCCGGCTCCAGCTGAACAACGACGGCAGCCTGGTCTTCCTGGACAAGGACAACAAGCCGATCGGCACCGTCGCCGGCCCCGACCCCGATCGCGGCCTCGACTGGCACCTGCACCACCCCTACGGCGCCTCGGCCAACCTGGACAAGCACATCGACATCTGCGAGAACTTCCTGATCACCTCCTGTGCCGAGGAGCTGTGGGGCAATGGAAAGGAGACCCCGAACGCCTCGCTCGACAAAGTGTTCACCAATGCCGGGCTGCCGGGCACCAAGATCAACTCCACGATGACCGAGCGTTACGAGGGCAAGACCGATCGGCTCGATCGGGTGAATGCCGACCTGTACGAGAAGGTGCGACAGGTCCACGTCACCACCAATGACCTCTCGCAGCAGTCGGTGAACGCGCTCAAGGCCATCGAGGCGCAGGTCGACTCCACGAACGAGAAGCTGCGGGCGCCACACCGCGTGTACCAGGCGCCGCCGGCCGTCGCCGATCCCCCGTCGTATATCGAGTACGACGTGAAGGGCAACGTGGTGGGGGAGCCCAAGCTCCCCCCGGCCACCGAGGACTTCCTGCTCGGCGTGCTGCACGACATGGTCCACTTCGTCGAGCGCGAGGTGAAGAAGGTCAGCGACGCCGCGGACGCGGGTGCTGTCGATGTCGACGACAAGAAGCCGAAGTACGGCGGCGAGAACAACGGCAACGGGCAGTACAACGGCGGGCAGTACGGCGACACCTCCGGTGGCACAACGCCGCCTGGTGCCGGGAGCCAGGATTTCAGCGGCCTCTACGGCGACCTGCTCGGCACCGGCACCGCGCTCGGCACCGATCCGCTCACCGCGGGCGGCGGCACCGGCTCCGACAAGATCGTCGATCTGCTGAACTCGGCGATCGAGGAGATCGAGGGCGGCGCGGGCACGACGGCAGGCGGGACCGGCGGCGCCACCGTGGCGGGCGGCGGGGGAACGACCGGCGGCGGTTCGTCCGGCGGCGGCGGGGCCGGCTCCGGCATGAATCAGATGATGCAGTCGCTGCCCATGATGATGATGATGCAGCAGATGATGCAGTCCATGTCCCAGGGCCGCGATCGCGACAGGGACCGCGACCGCGAAGAGGACGAGGAGAAGCGGGAACCCGAGCCCGGGCAGGACCCGAACGCGCCGGTGCAGCAGGTGCAGAACCAGGGCGCCGCCCCGCCGCCGGGGACGGTGACCGCCGACCCGGCCGCCCCGCCGCCGGTCGTGCTCGGCAACAAGTCCATGGTCGACGTGCAGATTCCGACGAAACCGCCGAGCACGCAGCAGGTTTCGCAGGTGGTGGCGGAGGCGATCCAGCGCGAGCTGAACAACCCGAACGGCAGCGATGCCAGGGCCGCCTACGTGGGCACGCCGGGCGAGTCGTCGGCCGCCAATCCGTGGATCGTGGTGGACGGCAACGACGTCCGGACCGGGGATGTCGCGCAGTGGCGGGACCACACCGGGCTCGTGGTGGTGGTGGACGGGGTGCCGCACATCATCACCGACGGGCAGATCGTCCCGCTGGACCCGAACAACCCCGCCGACGGCGAATTCCTCGGCTTCGCCCGCCCCGGTGGCGCCGGTATCGGCGAGCAGACCCCGGCCGTGCCGGGTGCGGGGGAGGCGCTGCCCGTTCCCGCCACCCCCTCGACCCCGCCCGCGCCGATGCCGCCCGCGGTCACCGCGCCGCCGCCGGTCAGCGTCACCATCTGACCCTTTGCGGTCGGCCCACCGCCGTCGAGGAAGTCGGGACCGCTATCGCGAAGTCTCGGCCGCCGGAGCGGAGAATTACTCTGCCGCAGCGAAGCTTCGGGGCGGGAACGCGAACTGCCGCGGCGGCATCGGACTGCCGCCGCGGATCACTGGACCACGGCGGTGGGGTCGGGAATCGGCTCGGCGACGACCGGCGGGGGCGGCCCGCCCGGCTGCGCGCCGGGATCGACCGCGGGAGCCTTCGGATCGGCGGGCGCCCCCGGCGCCTGCTCGTCCTTCTCCTTTTCCTCCTCCGCCTCCTTCCGCTTCTCCTCCTGCTGCTCGAGCAGCTCCGGAATCTGCGAGAGCAGCGGCATCGCGGCCATCGGCAGCATGGCGAGCATCGGCAGGATGCCGCCGAGCCCGCCGTCCCCACCGCCCCCGCCACCGCCGGTCGTCGCCCCGCCGGTCGAGACCTGCTCGGTGCCGCCCCCGGTCTTGTTCCCGCCCGCCATGTCCTCGTTGAGCTTGGCGACCGCCTCGACCTTGTCGTAGACCGCGTCGACGGCGTCTGCGACCTTCTTCAGCAGCGCCTTCTCCTGCGCGGGTTGCAGTTTCGCCTTGCCCGCGGCGGTGAGCGCGGCATTCAGCTCCGTGACGATGGTCTTGATCGCCCGCAGCGTCTCGTTCTGCTCGGCGGCGACCACCACCGAGGTCTTCAGCACCTGGGTGTCCAGGGTGAGCAGGGTGGTCTGGCGGGCCTGGACCGCGGTGATCGCCTTCTCGTACTCGGCGACGCCCTTACCCTTGCCGATGTTCTCCAGCACCACCGGCTGCAGCAGGTCGTCGACCTTGGGCGGCGGCTTCGGCATGCCGCGGCCGAGCAGGTCGACCGCGGTCTGGATCGCGACCTCGGCCAGCGCGACGAAGGCGAGCAGCCCGGGCGAGCCGCCCGGAGGCCGGACCAGCCTCACCGGCCAGTAGTTCTTTCCCGCGGCGAGCGTCATCAGCGGCGTCGCGGCGATCGTCGCGGCATCCTCGGTGCCGGTTTTCGCGGCGTCGACGGGCATGGCGCACCACCTTCCTCGAATCCCGTTCATTCTCCCGGCTTCTCCCCGGTGGGAATGCGGACGAAACCGGGCACCCCCAGGATTGGGAATGGTCGCGCGCCCGGCCTCTCCACAATGAGCGGATGCGAATCGAGAGATGGTCCGCACCGCGCGAGGGCGAGCCGGTCGAATGGCACCGACGCTGAGCGGCGATGTGGACGGTGTGCTGCGCTCGATGCTCGAGTTGTACGGCGCGGGCAGCCCCGACGCGAACCGGGCCGCCGGGCCCGCCTACGCCGTGACGGCCGGGGCGCCCCCGGTGGCAGGCGCCGCCGCGGCGGACTACTCGCACGCCGAGGGAATGCGCAGCTCGATCGCCGATTCGCACAGCAGGCGGGACGGCGTGGTCGGCCGGGCGGTCGGGGAGTCCGGCGACGGCACCGTGCACGGCCGCTCCCGGCTGACCGACCAGCTCGCCGACTTCCGCAGCCGGGTGCAGGCGCTCGCCGCGCTCGGCGGGGCCAGGTTCTCCGGCCCCGCGCTGCTCGACGCCGCGCACACCACCGTCACCAATGCCGTGCGCCAGGTCGACGCCGACGTGGCCGCGGCACGCAAGCAGGCGGCGCAGATCATGCCGCCGGACGTGCCGCTGCAGAAGTTCACCCGCGCCTCCCCCGCCGCGCGGCGCAGGCGCAGCCGTGCGCGCTCGGGCCACCGCGCGCGCTCCCGCACCGGGACCGCCACCCGCGCGGGCCGCAGCCGGGACCCGGTCCCGCCGGGGACGTTCCGCGACGACGGCACCGCGGGCAGCGCCGCCGTGCAGGCGGCCTTCGGCCAGATCGGCCTGGACTACGTGTGGGGCGGTGGCGGCGCGAGCGGGCCGACCGGCGGCGGCTTCGACTGCTCCGGGCTGACCCAGTACGCCATCGCGCAGGCCTCCGGCGGCGAGGTGATCCTGCCGCGCACCACCTACGACCAGATCTACAGCGGCAGGCAGGTGCCGATGGACCAGGTGCAACCGGGCGACCTGGTGTTCCCGAAGGATTCGTTCAGCGCGCGCGGGCCGGAGCACGTGCAGCTGGCGGTGGACCGCAACACGGTGGTGGAGGCGCCGACACCGGGCGAGAAGGTGAAGCGGACGTCCATGCCGGACCAGGCGATCATCATCCGGGTGCTGCCGTCCGGGGGAGCCGGGCGTGCCGATCGAGATGTCTAGCGAGGTCGCCTTCCTCCTCGACCTCATCGGCGTCCCGTACTCGGAGCTGGGCGAGGACGACGTGCGGGCGCTGGTGCGGCACCTCGATGTCGACGCGGTGCGATACCGCGTGCGGCTGCTGGAGGAGCTGCTCGGGCAGGTGTCGGCGCTCGCCGGAGTGGTCGCGGCGCTCGACTTCACCGGACGCGGGGTCGGCGCGGAATCCGAGACGGGCGCGCGCCAGGTCGCGGGTGCGCTGTCGCCCGAAGAGAGGGGAGCGGAGGGGAACCGTGCGACCCACACACCCTGGCGCAGACCCCCGCGCACCCCGGCGAACGTCGAAGCCCCCGCCGCCGGGCCACGCCCCCGCACCCCCTGGCGGACCCACCGCACCGCACCGAACGTCACCGTCCCCTCGGCGCACCGCTCCCGCCCCCGCGACGAGAGCGGCTGAAACCCGCGGAAACGCCGACGGAGATCGGTGGCGTCCGACACCACCGATCTCCGCGGTCGGAAGCGGGATCCGCCCGCGTCCTGAGAGGGGTTCCGGTGGTTACCGATGCCGTGCCGGCGTCACCGGTAACCGCCGGTGTGCGGATCGGCAGGATGAGGGTCTGACCGATCCACCGCAAACCTTACACCTGAATAACGGCACACGCAATGGCGTACACCTATGAGACGTCATATAACTGCTTCCCACCCGTGGGAAGCGCGCGGCGCCGGTCGACGCCTGCCGGAACCTATCGTTCTCGCAGGCGAGATCGGCGGAAGGGAAATCCGAGTTGTCAGCGGCCGAGGACGCGTTCTACACCGGGGTTCAGAATCTGGGACTGGTCACCGGTGCGGCGCGCAATGAACAGCATGCGAGGGCCGCGTTCCGGGCGGCCACCGATCTCGATCCGGATATGTGCGATGCCTGGCTGGGCCGGGCGATGGCGGGCGAGGTCACCCCGGAGGTGATCTACGGCGCGTTCCGTTCGGTGCACAACCTGTACCGCGATCAGCAGCGTGCCGGGCTGGTGGATCGCGCCCTGTGGTGCCAGGTGGAGATCGGGATGTACGGGCTGCGGGTGGCGATGGCCGACCGCGACCAGATCTCGATCGCGCAGGCCTGCTCCTACGCCGCGGACGGCGAGTGGGCCGAGGCGGCCACCATCCTGGAGAGCGTCCCGAGCGACGACATCGCCGACTTCGTGCGGATGTCGCTGTACTTCCGCACCAAGCGCTGGCCGGACGTGCTCGCCGCGCGCACCGCGCGCCCGGTGCTGGAGGACGGGCTGCTCGACATCGCCGCCGAGCTCATGGCGGCGACCGCGCTGGCGCACACCGGCCGCACCGGCGAGGCGCTCTCCCGGGCCCAGCGCATCGTCGACGACAGCCGCTCCGGCAACCTCTCCTACATCTGGGCCGACGCGCACTACCTGCACGGCATGCTGCTGCGGCACAGCGGCGACCACGAGGAGGCCGATCGCGTCCTCGGCGGGCTGCGCAGCTCGGCGCTCTGGCCGGACCGCCCGGAGTGGCAGCAGGCGCTGCAGGACAAGGCCTTCCGGCTGGAGATCGCCACCGCCGAGATCATCGCCTCGCGCACCGACGTCTGGGACCCGGCCTCCGGCCTCGACCCGGCGGAGGCGGCCGCCTCGGCCGCCAAGGCCGAGCGCGACACACTGCTCGCGGAGGCCTCCGAGCTGCTGCAGGCGCAGATCGGCATGGATTCGGTGAAGGAGCAGGTGGAGCGGCTCAAGTCCGGCGTGCTGATGGACCAGGTGCGGGCCGAGCGCGGGCTCGCGGTCGACTCCAGGTCGCAGCACCTGATCTTCTCCGGCCCGCCCGGCACCGGCAAGACCACGATCGCGCGGGTGATCGCGAAGATCTTCGCCGGGCTCGGCGTGGTGGAGAACGCCGACGTGATCGAGGTGTCCCGCAACGACATGGTCGGCACCCACCTCGGCCACACCGCGCCGAAGACCAACGCGCTCATCGACTCCGCGCTCGGCGGGGTGCTCTTCATCGACGAGGCGTACACGCTGATCCAGGAGGGGCTCTCCGGCGGCGACGCCTTCGGCAAGGAGGCGGTGGACACGCTGCTGGCCCGGATGGAGAACGACCGGGACAAACTGGTCGTCATCATCGCGGGGTACGAGGACCAGATCGACCGCTTCCTCGCCTCCAACGAGGGGCTCGCCTCGCGTTTCACCAAGCGGATCCGGTTCGCCAGTTACGAGGCGGACGAGCTGGTCCGGATCGCCGATCACATCGCGCGCAAGAAGGATTCGATCCTCTCCGGCGAGGCGCGCGAGGCGCTCCGGGAGCGCTGCGCGCACCTGGCCGCGAACCGGAAGGACGGCCGCAGGCTGATCGATCTGGCAGGCAACGGCCGCTTCGTGCGCAATGTGGTGGAGGCCGCCGAGTCCGAGCGCGACTACCGCTTCACCCGCACCAATATCGACGTCCTCGCCATGACCGACGAGGAGCTGATGACCATCGACGTACTCGATGTCGCCGGCGCGCTGGAGGGGCTCGCCCCGGTGGCGCGGGCGTGAACCGGCGCCGGGCGCCGCGGGGGGAGTGAGCGGTGGCGCGCTTCCGGGTGGTGACCAAGCATCAGATCTCCGGGTGGCGGTTCCTGCTGCGCCGCATCGAGCACGCGCTGGTGCGCCGGGACGCCTCGATGATCGACGACCCGCAGCGCGGCCGCTCGACCGCGCTCTCCATCGGGGTCGCGCTGGCCTGCGTGGTGGTCGCGGGCGCGGCGGTGCTGTCGTTCTTCAAGCCCGCGAAGAAGGTCGCGGACGCGAAGATCGTCTCCGAGAAGGACTCCGGCGCGCTCTTCGTCCGGATCGGCGACCGGCTGCACCCGGCGCTCAACCTGACCTCGGCGCGGCTGATCATCGGCTCGGCGGACAAGCCGGTCCCGGTCTCGAAGGACGAGCTGGCGAAGTATCCGCGCGGCCCCTGGGTCGGCATCCCCGGCGCTCCCGGCACCATCGCCGACAACGCCGAGCGGGATTCCTCCTGGACGGTCTGCGACACCTCGCGCAGCGGCGCCACCGCCCAGGTCGACCCGAGCACCGGGCTGCCGACGGCGCGGCTCTCCGCGCCGCACACCACCGCGATCGGCGGCCCGCTCACGGTGGACGGCACCGTGGTGCGCGGGCTCGCCGCGGACGAGGCCAGGCTGTTCCGCGACGACACCACCACCTGGCTGGTCTACACCGACGGCGAGCGCGGCGTCGTGCGCGCCGCCATCGACCCGAAGAACTCGGCGGTCGCGCTCGCCCTCGGCATCGATGCCGCCGCGCCGGTGCTCGCCGTCTCGAAGGGGCTGATCGGCGCCATCCCCGAGGCGCCGCCGCTGACCGTGCCCGACGTGCCGGGGGCGGGCGAGGTCGTCACGCTGAACTCCGGGCTCACCATCCCGGTCGGCTCGGTGCTCACCACCTCCGCGCCGGACCAGCCCGCGGCGTACTACCTGGTCGCCAGGGACGGCCTGGTCCGGGTGACGGCGCTACTGGCCGCCGTCGTCCGCAATGCCGACGCGCACGGTGCCGCGTCGGCGCGGACGATCGGGCCGGACGTGCTCGCGGCCAACCTGCGGCCGGGCACCTGGCCCGGCACCGCGAGCTACCCGGCCAAGCCGGTGCGGCTGGTCGACCCCGAGCGGATCGGGGTGAGCTGCTACCACTGGTCGCGCACCGACCGCGACCCCGCCGCCGTCACCGAGCTCCTGGTCGGCACCGGGCTCCCGCTCTCCGCCGAGGAGCAGCGCCGCACGGTGTCGCTGGTGACCGCGCCCGCCTCCGGCGGCAGCACCGCCGACGCCGCCCACCTGCCCCGCGACACCGGCCGATTCGTGCAGGTGACCGGTGCCGACACCGGGTCGCCGCTGCGCGAATCGCTGTACTGGATCTCGGACAGCGGGGTCCGCTACGGGGTCGAGGCCGCGCTCACCGGCAGCGGCACCGATCCCACGCTGACCGCGCTCGCGCTGCGCACCCCGGTGCCGGCGCCCTGGCACATCGTCTCGCTGTTCGCCGTCGGGCCGACGCTCTCCCAGCGCGACGCCCGCGTCATGCACGACGGCATCCCACCGGATCAGCTGGTGGCCGGCTTCGGAGGTCCGTCGTGACGGTGACCCGCCGCTTCGTGCGGCCCGCGCGGATGGTGCGCGGGCCCAAGGTGCCCGCGGTGACCGAACTGCGCTTGCAGCCCCCCACCGAGCTGCCGAAACCGGTGCCGCCCTCGCGGCTCAAGATGATCATGCCGGTGGTGATGGTGGCGGCCATGTGCGGCATGGTCGTGATCATGGTCCGCGGCGGCGGCATCGGCAGCTCGCCGATGGCCATGCTCTTCCCGGTCATGATGATGGTCTCGATGTTCGGCATGATGGGCGGCTCGATGGCGGGCAACTCGTCCGGCGGCGCGGCGAGCCTGAACGAGGAGCGCAAGGACTACCTGCGCAGCCTCACCGACAACCGCAGGACGGTGCACGATTCCGAGGCCGAGCTCTTCGAGTTCCTGCGCTGGACCCACCCCGGCCCCGCCGCGCTGACCAGGCTGATCGGCGGCAAGCGGATGTGGGAGGTGCAGGTGGCGCACCCGCAGTTCCTGCGGGTGCGGGTGGGGCGCGGCCGGATCGCCAACCAGGTGCGGGTGATCGTGCCGGAGGCGGCGCCCACCTCGGACCTGGACCCGGTCGGCGTGGTGGAGCTGACCCGGTTCGCCAAGGCGTACTCGACGGTCGGCGGGATGCCGGTCGCGATCAACCTGCTCTCCGCGCCGCAGCTCGGCCTGGACGGCGACCCGGAGGCAGTGGCCGGGCTGGTCAGGGCCATGATCGCCGAGGCCGTCGTGCTGCACGGCCCGGATCAGGTCGCGGTGGCCGCCGTCCTCACCGACCCGGACGCCGAGCAGTGGGCCTGGCTCAAGTGGCTGCCGCACACCCAGCACCCGGCCGACACCGACGCCATCGGGCCCGGCCGGATGATCTACCGGACCGTGAGCGAACTGCGCGCCAAGGTCCTCGCCGGGCTGAACCGCGGCCCGTTCTCCGCCAACTCCCAGCCCACGCTTGACCGCCGGCACTACCTGCTGCTGGTGGAGACCGCGGGCGCCGCCACCGACCGGGACATCTCCGGCATCGACGGCTGCACCTGGATCCGGATCGGCGCCGCCGAGCAGTACCTGCCGCGCGCGCTGCGCTTCACCGTCGCCGCCGACGGCGCGCTGCGCGAGCTGAGCGCGCGCGGGCCGCGCCCGGTCGGCATCGCCGACACCATGTCGGCGCCCGCGGTGCGCGCGCTGGCCCGCACCCTCTCGCCGTACCGGTTGACCACCGTGGTCGAGGCGGTCGCCGCCGAGCAGGCGGGCACCGGGACCAGCTGGGAGGAGCTGGTCGGGATCGCCGACCCCGGCGACATCCGGGTGGCGCGGCAGTGGCCGCAGCGCCGGGACGCCGACCGCACCCGGCTGAACATCCCCTTCGGCCACGACCCCGCGGGCGGGATCGTGCACCTGGACATCAAGGAGTCCGCCGAGGAGGGGATGGGGCCGCACGGCATGTGCATCGGGGCCACCGGTTCCGGCAAGTCGGAATTCCTCCGCACACTGGTCCTCTCGGCCGTCGCGACGCACCCGCCGGACCTGCTCAACCTGCTGCTCGTCGATTTCAAGGGCGGCGCCACCTTCCTCGGCTTCGACCGGCTCTCGCACGTCACCGCGGTGGTCACCAACATGGAGGAGGAGGCCGATCTCGTCACCCGCATGGAGGACGTGATCAACGGCGAGATGGCCCGCCGCCAGCGCATCCTGCGCGACGCGGGCAACTTCGCCAGCGTCGCCGATTACGAACGGGCCAGGGAGCAGGGCGCCGAGCTGGCCCCGCTGCCGACGCTGCTGATCATCCTCGACGAGTTCGCCGAGCTGCTGGAGCAGTACCCGGGCTTCGCCAAGCTGTTCGTCGCGATCGGCAGGCTCGGCCGCTCGCTCCGGATCCACCTGCTGCTCGCCTCGCAGAAGGTGCCCGCCAACCGGATGGGCGAGCTGGAGGCGCACCTGTCGTACCGGATCGCGCTGCGCACCAACCAGACCAGCGATTCCCGCGACGCCATCGGCACCGCCGACGCCTACCACCTGCCGAAGAAGCCGGGCGCCGGGTACCTGCGGGTCGGGGCGGGGGAGCTGCAGCGCTTCCAGGCCGCCTACGTCGGCGCGCCGTACGTGGCACCGGTGCAGAGCGCGGCGGGCGCGCAGCGGGTGCGGCGGGCGGGCGGCGGCTACCGGCCGCCGCAGCTCTTCGTCTCCGGGGTGATCGCCGAGCACCGCCCCCCGGTCGTCGAGCCGGAACCCATCGCGCCGGAGCCGGAGTCCGGCGCCGACCCGGTGACCGTGATGGAGACGGCGCTGCAGCAGCTGGCCGGGCACGGCAGGCGGGCGCACGCCATGTGGCTGCCGCCGCTGCTGGTCCCGCCGACCCTGGACCGCATGGTCCCGACGGTGCGGCCGGGCGCGCTGCAGCTGCCGGTCGCGCTGGTCGACCGGCCGCGCCAGCAGCGCCAGGACATCTGGTCGGTCGATCTGGCCGGCGCGGGCGGGCACGTCGCCGTCGTCGGCGGGCCGCAGTCCGGCAAGTCGACCACGCTGCAGACGCTCGTGCTCTCCGCGGCGCTGACGCACACCCCGGAGCAGGCGCAGTTCTACTGCCTCGACTTCTCCGGCGGGCTCGCCGGGCTGCGCAGGCTGCCGCACGTCGGCTCGATCGCCTCCTCCCGCGACGGCGACCGGATCCGGCGCACCTTCGCGCTGCTCACCACTCTGATCGCGAGCAGGCAGGCGCTCTTCGCCGAGCTCGGCATCGACTCCATGCGCGAGTTCCGCAGGCGCCGCGGCACCGCGGCGGGCGCGGCCGAGCTCGCCGCCCGCGGCGACCGGCACGGCGACGTCTTCGTCGTGGTGGACGGCTGGGACATCGGCTTCGCGGTGAACGGCCCGTACTTCGACGAGTACCTGCCGCTGATGGAATCGATCGCGCTGCAGGGGCTCAACTTCGGCGTGCACCTCATGGTGAGCAGCTCGCGCTGGGTCGCGATCCGCCCCGCCGTCAAGGACCTGCTGCAGACCAGGATCGAGCTGCGCCTGGGCGACCTCACCGACACCGTGTTCGGCAATCACCGCGCCGCGGTCGCCGCGGTGCCCGCCGAGCGGCCCGGCCGCGGTATCACCGCCGACGGGCTGCACATGCTGGTCGCGCTGCCCCGGGTGGACGGCTCCGGCGACGTCGAGACCGCGGGCGCCGGGCTGGCCGCCGCGGTCGACCGGCTCGGCGCGCAGTACCGGGAGCGGCACGCACCCGAGGTCAAGCTGCTGCCCGCGCGGGTCACGCTGGCCGAGATCGGGGCCGGGCTGCCCGCGCCCGCCACCCCGGCCGAGCGGCTGCGGGTGCCCTTCGGCATCCGGGAGTCCGACCTCGCCGCCGCCACCATCGATTTCGGCGTCTCGACGCACCTGATCGTGCTCGGCTCCTCCGGGTCGGGGAAGTCGACGGTGCTCGGCGCGCTGCTCGCCTCGATCCGGGAACGCTTCGACCCCGCGCAGGCCAGGGTGCTGCTGGTCGACTACCGCAGGCAGCACATGGACGCGCTGCCGGAGGAGCAGCTGGTCGGCTACCTGACCAGCGAGCGCGACGCGGTCGAGAACCTGCCCGCCTTCGCCGAGCGGATGCGCGCCCGCCGCGCCCCGGACGGCGTCACCTCGCAGCAACTCAGGGAGCGCTCGTGGTGGAGCGGGCCGGAGATCTTCGTCGTGGTGGACGACTACCACATGGTCGCGCAGCGCGGCGCGCGAAATCCCCTGGAGCCGCTGAAGGATCTCATCGTCGACGGCCGCGACACCGGATTGCACGTCGTGGTCGCGCGCAATATCGCGCAGGCCGACACCGCGATGTACGACAGCGTGCTCGGCCAGATGAAGAATCTGAACTCCTCCGGATTCATCATGGACGGCTCGAAACTGGACGGCATTCTGGTCGGCGACGTGAAGGCGACCAAACAACCCGTCGGCCGCGGAATTCTGGTGGAGCCGCTGCATTCCCGGAAGGACCTCGTGCAGTCCGCGTGGATTCCGCCGGACGAATCGTCGGGCTGAGCCCCGTTTTTCGCGGGGATTCCCACCGTTGGGAATGGCTTAACGTTTTGTTTGTACCGCCCGGTACGGGTCGACACCCCCGCTTCACTAGGAGTTTCCATGACTGTCGACGTAACTCCGGAACATCTCGTCGTGACCAGCGGTAATCTCGCCGCCGCCGAAGCCGCGCTCAGCGCCGCGCTGAAAGCGACGCACGAGGCCACCACGACCACGCTCGCCGTCACCAACACCCCGGAACCGGTCATGCAGTTCTGCGGGCTGGTCTTCCAGGCATTCGAGACCCCGTTCGCCGGCTGCAACGAGGGCGGCGCCACCTATCTGCGCGACGGCCACCAGGTGCTGCCCGCCGTGAGCGCCGGGTACGAGACCACCGATATCGCGGGTGGCGTGTCGACCGCCGCCGCAGGCGCGCGCTTCGGGAAGTAGCCCGATCCGAGCTCGGAAGGAATCGGAGGCGTCATGCCCGCAGTACTGTTCGATTTCGGCGCGATGCCGCCCGAGGTCAACTCCGCCAGGCTGAGGCTCGGACCCGGCCCCGCCCCGATGGCGGTGGTGGCGGACTGCTACGCGAACGTCGCGCTCGCGCTGATGACCATGGCGGCCGAGTCCGCCGCTGCGATGGGCGCGCTGGAGACGACCTGGCGCGGCCCGGCCGCGAGCCGGGCGCAGGGCGCCTTCCGCAACTACGGGAACTGGCTGCAGCAGCAGGCGCAGGTCGCGGCGCAGGCCGCGGCGAGCGCGTCGGGGGTGGCGACGGCCTGCGCGGCGGCCTACGCGACCATGCCGTCGCTGGAGGCGATCCTGGCCAACCGCGCGGCCTCGGCCACTCTCGCCGCCAGCAACTCGATGGGGCAGAACACCCTCGCCATGGCGGTGAACGAGGCGGTGTACATGGCGATGTGGTTCGCCGCGTCCGCGACGATGAACACCTACGCGGGCGCCGCGCTCGGCGCTACCGCCGGACTGCAGCCGCCGGTGCCGCCGCCGCCGATCACCACGCTCGGCACCGGGTACGACGCGGTGCAGACCTTCGGCGAGCTGGCGGGCGAGGACGTCGGCGGGGCGGACGACACCGGCGTCCGCCTCGAGAAGCTCGCCGACACCGGGGGCGGCGGCGGTGACAGCGGCGGCGGCGACAACGGCGGCGGCGACACCGGGCCGAAGGACGTCACCCAGCCGGCCGACCCGGGCGGCAACCCCGGCACCGACATCACGAACCCGCCCGCCGAACCGCCGCGGTCGCCGGGTGATCCGGCGCAGGCGCTCGGCGACGTGCAGCGCGCGGGCGCCGGGCTGCCCGACTCGCTGGCGGACGCGACGTCCGGCGGCGGCGAGGTCATCGACCAGCACGGCTTCCTCGGCACCTCGCCGTACTCCAGCACCCTCGCCGCGCTGAACGGCGGCGCGCTCGCCACCGCGGGCGGGCTCGGGCTGATCACCGGCGGGCTCGGCGCGCTGGCCGGCTCCGCCACCGGCTTCCGGATGCCGCGCACCTGGACCCCGGGTGCGGGCACGGCCTTCGGCGCCGCGCCGAGCGCGCCGTCGGCGGCCCCGGTGAGCAGGCAGGCGCCGCGCGGGGTGACCGCGCCGCGGGCGACCATGCGCCGGCGCCGGGACGAGGAGCGGGACGGCGATGTCGCCGTCTATGTGCCCGGTGGCGATCCGGGTGTGCCGCTGCTGGAGGAGATGCCGGTCTTCGGCGTCATCGAGTACGACGAGGACCAGCGGGAGGACCGCTTCGCCACCGACCGGCAGTACGAGGTCGGCGTTCTCGAATCGGCCTACGACCACTAGAGGAGAGGAACCACAGTGGCAACCTTGATGAATGTCAGCCCCGAATCGATCCAGGCGTCGGCGGGAAAGACCGCCGCCGGGCTCGGTGAGCTGGAGAGCCACCTGAAGGGGCTGTCCGGTGCGCAGGACGAACTCTATGCCGCCGTGCAGGGCCAGACCGGTGACGCCATCTACCAGGCCATGAGCCAGGCGTACACCTCGGGCAAGGCGCTGGCCGGGACGCTGCAGGAGATCGTCGACGCGATGACCGCCGTCGGCGCCAACTTCGACGCCGCGGATCTCGACTCCGCGGGACAGTTCTACCGCGACCTCGGCACTGACGGAAAGCTCGACACCGGCGCCGGTTTCGGCGGCGGCTCCAAGCTCAACATGAATTTCTGACCGGCGCGTTCCCGGCCATCGAAGACCGATCACGAGAAAGGCGGCGAACCGATGAGCGGTAAGCCAATCCACGTCAATTTCAGCGCCGCGGACGCGGCCACCGGCAATGTCGGCTCCCTGGTCGCGGCCATGGAGACCAACACCGCGAACCTGCGGAAGATCTACCAGCAACTGCTGCAGGAGTTCCAGGGCTCCGGCGGCACCGGCTACGAAACGGTCATGGCGAACTTCGACAGCAAGCTGACCGCCTACGACGGCAGCGTGAACAACGTCAAGGCCAAGCTGGTGCAGAACGTCAACACCGGCGGTATCCACCACGAGACCGATATCGCCCAGGGCAACCGCTTCCTGGGCGTGTAGCTCGCGGATCGGCATTCGTTCGTGGAGAGCGACCCCGTCGCGGTCGAGTTGAACGTCGACGCGGCGCTGCTGCTGCAGGAGCTGGCCGGCATCGAGTCCTACCCTCCGGTGCTGGCCGTGCTCCCGAACATCTACGACCTGGACGACCGGCACCGGGTGCGCGTCGCCGTCGCGGCCGAGCTCGGCGAGCTCGGCATCCTGGCCGGCGGCGCCGTGCACCCGGTGGTCGAGCGCTGGCTGCACTGCCTGCACCGGCCCGACGTCGAGCTGGTGGCGCGGATCGTGGACACCGGCCGGAGCGGCGGCGACCGGACCATGCTGCGGTTCTCGCTGGTGCGCAGCGCGCGGGAGCACGTGCTCGCGCTGCGCTGCGAGGACAGCATCGTCATCCAGCCGGTGTTCCAGGGCGGGCGGGAGCTGCGGAACGTCACCGCGGCGCTGACCGCGGCGCTCGGGTACCTGCCCGCGGTGCGGTTCGAGCCGGTCAGCGCCGACCTGGCGGAGTTCGAGGCGGTGCCGGGCGACCCGGTCGAGCGGCGGGCGGCGCTGCTCGCGCTGGGCGCGAACCCGCACAGCGCCGGGGTGCTGACCCGGGTGCTGGACGAGGTGGTGCGCCGGGCCGAGATCGTCGCGGTGCAGCACCGGGACGGCGGGTCGGTCGAGACCGAGGTGTGCCTGAGCGTGCTGGACACCGTCTCCGGGCGGCTCGTCGTCGTTCCGCACCCGACGCTGGACGGGCGCGTCAGCTCCACCTTCGCACCCGGCGACGACGCGGCGGTGCACGCGGGGGTGGCGGCGCTGCTGGAGCTGCTGCCCGGGCGGAGCTGGTTCGACACCAGCCGGATTCAGTGAGAGAGAGGAATCGGATGCCGAGCACCAATGGCCGTTCGACCGAGTCGGTCCGGCCGCTCGGCGGCTACGACGCGTACTTCGCGCAACCGGACGTGGCGCCGGCCGCCCCGCTCCGGGCGGAGACGGGCGGCCCGGCCGCGCCGGTGCCCGCCGAGCCCTTCCAGGTGCCGGACGCCGCCCGGCTGCTCGCGCAGTCCGGCGCGGCCGCCCCGCCCTCCGCGCCGCAGGTCCCGGAGACCTCGGCTCCCGGCGCCGACGGACCGAGCCGGGAACCGGCCGCCGGCCACGACGGCACCCGCACCGCAGCCGACTCCGGCGTGGCCGGGACCCGCACCGCAGCCGACTCGGGCCACGACGGGCCGCGAACCGCAACGGATTCCGGCCACGCCGGGCCGCGAACCGCAGCGGACTCCGGCCACGCCGGGCCGCGAACCGCAGCGGACTCCAGCCACGACGGGCCGCGAACCGCGGCGGATTCCGGTTACGCCGGGCCGCGTGCGGCGGGGGATTCCGGCCACGACGGGCCGCGCGGCGCACTGGGCTCCGGCGTCGATACGCCGCGCCCACCGGCCGGGTTCGACGCGCCGGAGCCGACCTCGTGGGCCCCGCCCCCCGAGCCGTCGATCGTGATCGAACCCGCCCGCGCGTACCAGGATTCCGGCGAATCGCGCGCCGAGATCCGGCGGTACACCGCGCCCTCCCGGGCGCAGACCGCGGCCCGCAGGCGCGCGGAGTACGGCGTGGCGGAGCCGAGCCCGCTGGTCCCGGAGCGCTACGACCGCGCGGCCGAACCGGCGCAGCGGATCGAGGTGCTGCCGGCGACGCTCACCTCGATGGACCTGCTCGCCGACATCGCCGCCGCGAACCGCGCCAAGCTCCGCTCCACCACCGGCATGCGCGGCGCGCTGAACAAGGTCGGCTTCAAACTCGGCCTCTCCCCGGCCGAGCAGCGGATCGAGGAGCGCCGCGCGCGCATCCGCCGCCAGCTCACCTCCACGTACCAGATCGCCGTGGTGAGCGTGAAGGGCGGCGTCGGCCGCACCACCGCCGCGGCCGCGCTCGGCTCCACCTTCGCCGCGCTACGCCCGGACCGGGTCGTCGCCATCGACGCCAACCCCGACTTCGGCGACCTCGCCACCCGCACCAGCCGCCACCCCTACGGCCTCACCCTGCGCGACCTGGCCCAGGCCCCCGACCTGGACGCCTTCTCCGCGGTGCAGTCCTTCACCTCGATCAACACCGCCGACCTCGCCGTCCTCGCCTCGCCGTGGACGACCGATGCCACCGAGCCGCTCTCCGGCCCCGAGTACACGACCGCCGTCGAGGTCCTGCGCAGGCACTTCAACCTGCTGCTCGTGGATTGCGGCACCGGCGTGCTCGACTCCGCCTCGGCCACCGTGCTGCGCGCCAGCGACGCCGTCGTCGTGGTCACCCCGGCCACCGTCGGCGGCGTCACCGGCGCCGTCGCCACCCTGAACTGGCTCGGCTCGCACGGCCTCGGCCGCCTGGTCGCGAGCTCGATCGTCGCGATCGTGCACCACCAACCCGCCAAGCCGACCGTCGAGGTGGAGGCCATCGAGCAGCTCTTCGCGACCGCGCAGCGCCCCACCCGGGTGCTGCCCTACGACGCGCACCTGGCCGAGGGCGGCGAGATCGACCTGCGGCTGCTGAACGGCGAGACCGCCGCCGCCTTCGAGGAGCTCGCCGCCGAGCTGGCCGACGGCTTCCCCGGCCACCAGGGCGGGTGGCGATGAGCACGGCTGTCGCGCCGCCCGCCCCCGTTGCCGCGCAGGCGTCGGCCGAGGTCGCCCGCGCCCGGATCGCGGTGCTGGTCGCGACCTACCAGGTCGACGTGGTGGTACCGACCAGGTTCACCATCGAGACCTTCATCGACGACCTGCTCGCCGTGCTGGCCGCCGCCATCGACGACGAAAACGTGGATTTCGTTCCGCCGCAGGGGCAGTGGAGCCTGGCCAGGCCGGGCGAGCCGCCGATGCCGCGCTGGCGCAGCCTGGCCGACCACGACATCGCCGACGGCACTGTGCTCATGCTCGCGGCGATCGAGTCCACCGAGATCTTCACCCCGGTGGTGGAGGACATCACCGACGCGCTCGCGCAGATCAACGAGCGCGAGTTCGCCGAGTTCGACCCCGGCACCGCGACGGTCGTCGGGCTGGCCGCGCTCGGCGCGGGCGCGACCGCGGTGGCGACGCTGCTCGCGCGCTCCTGGTTCGCCTCCGGGTCGCTCTGGTGGTGCGCGCTGCCCGCGCTGCTGCTCGGGCTGGCCTGCTGGGGCGGCGCCGTGCTCGCGTTCCGCCGGGCGGCCCCGCCGCGGCTCCCGCTCGGGCTGACCCTCGCCTCGGTCCCGCTGCTCTTCGCCGGCGGCGCCATGCTGGTGCCGCCCGCCTACGGTGAGCCCGGCCCGTTCGCCGCCGCCAATCTCGCGGCGGGCGCGGTGGTGGCCGCGGTGGCCGCGGCAACCATGCTGCGGCTCACC
Organism: Nocardia jiangsuensis; assembly: GCF_042650385.1. NCBI lineage: Bacteria > Bacillati > Actinomycetota > Actinomycetes > Mycobacteriales > Nocardiaceae > Nocardia > Nocardia jiangsuensis. Next base: position 480,492 of record NZ_JBHSAX010000013.1, on the reverse strand, counting down.
GGCATCGGCACCGCCGCGCTCACGGCGATCACCGTCGCGGGCGCGGTGCTCGCCTGCGCGGCACTGCCGCTGACCTACCTGAACCTCTCCGTGGCCCAGGTGAGCGCGGGCGCTGCCTTCGCAGGCATCGTGCTGCTGACCGCCGCGCCCCGGCTCGCCGTCGTGATCGCCCGGATCCGCCCGCCGGACCTGCCCGACCCGGGCACCGAGGTGGCGCCGACCACGCTCACCGACCTGTTCGACGCCGAGACCGGCCGCGCCGTCGAGGACGGCGACCGCCCGCGCGCGACCGCCGAGCCGGGGATCGAGGCGCGGGCCCGGCTCGCGGTCACCAGCCTGCGCGGCCTGATCGCGGCCGTCTCCGCGGTGCTCGCCACCGCGGTGGTCTGCACCGCAGCGGCCGCGCCGGGCGGGATCAGGGAGCTGGTGCTCGCCGCGGCCGTCGCAGGCATCCTGGCGCTGCGCTCGCGCTGGTTCCCGGACCGGGTGCAGGCGATCGCGCTGCTCACCGCGGCGACGGCGGTGGTGGCCGCGACCGGCATCCAGCTCGCCGCCACCTACCGCACGCCCGGCGCCGACCTGGTGGTCGCCGTCGTGGTCACGCTGCTCGCCTGCGCCGGGTGCGTGGCCGCGCTGCGGTTGCCCGGCAGGCGGCTCTCGCCGGTCACCCGGCGGATGATCGACCTGCTGGAGTACGCGCTGATCCTGGTCGTCCCGGTGATCGCCTGCTGGATCATGGGCATCTACACCGCCATGCGGAGTCTCTGATGCGGCCGACCGGGCGCCGCGGTCGTACGCTGGCGAGCCGGGCCGGCAGGGGAGCGCTGGCCGTGCTCGCGGCGAGCGTGCTCGCGACCACCGCCGCGCCCGCGGGCGCGCTGGCGCCACCGGAGGTGGTGATCGGCTCCCCGCCCGCCGACGACCCGCCCGGCCCGGAGTTCCCGGTCAAGCAGGACAAGGGCTGCCTGGCCGCGGGCGTGTTGCCGGACAGCGACCTGACCAGGACCCCGCCGCCGGAGGAGGCGCTCGACCTGGACCGCGCGCGGGCGCTGAGCCGCGGCGCCGGGGTCACCGTCGCGGTGATCGACACCGGCGTGCAACCGCAGCCACGGCTGCCCAACCTGATCGGCGGCGGCGACTACGTGACCCCCGGCGGCGACGGCCTCTCCGACTGCGACGCGCACGGCACCCTGGTCGCCGGGATCATCGGCGCCGCCGACGACCCGGCGGACGGGCTGACCGGCGTCGCCCCGGATGCGCGGATCATCTCCATCCGGCACCACTCCGGCGCCTTCGTGCCGGACGGCGGCAGCCTCGACCAGGCCCAGCGCGCCGCCGCCGAGATCAGGACGCTGGCGAGGGCCATCACCAGGGCGGCGAACCAGGGCGCCGGCGTGATCACCGTGTCGCTGCCGATCTGCATGCCGGTGGAGCAGCAGCTCGACCAGGCCATGCTCTCGGCGGCGATCGGGCACGCCGTGCACGTGCGCGGCGCGCTGATCGTGGCGGGCGCGGGGAACACCGGCAGCACCGGCTGCCAGGAGCAGAACCCCGCCATCGACCCGGCCCGCCCCGGCGACCCGCGCAACTGGGAGAAGGTGCGCACCATCGCCACCCCCGGCTGGTTCGCCCCCACCGTGCTGACCGTCGGCTTCACCACCGCGACCGGCGTGCCCATGCCGGATTCGCTCGCCGGGCCGTGGGTCTCGGTGGCCGCGCCCGGCACCGGGGTGGAGTCGCTCGGCCCCGGCGGCAGCGGCCTGGTCAACGGCGTCGGCTCGCCGGACAAGCTGGTGCCGGTCGGCGGCGCCTCGTTCGCCGCGGCCTACGTGAGCGGAGTCGCGGCGCTGCTGCGCTCGCGCTTCCCGAACGAGACCCCCGCCGAGATCGCGGCACGGCTGACGGCGAGCGCGCACGCGCCCGCCCGCGGCATCGACAACGCCGTCGGCGCCGGGCTGATCGACCCGGTGGCCGCGCTCGGGTACCGGAGCCCGCCGCGGCCGCCCGCCGGGCTGTTCCGCGGCACCCCGTTCACCATGCCGGTGCCGCCGCGCCCGGCGGACCCGGTGCCCGCGGTCGCCGCGACGGTGGTGGTGCTGGCCGCGGTGCTGCTCGGGGTCGGCGGCGCGGCGGGCGCGAGCGCGGTGCGCCGGAGGCGCCGGTGAGCTTCCCATCGCTGCGGATCGGAGGTGTGGAGCGTGTTCCCTTCGCCGCGATCGTGATCGCGGGCGGACCCCCGGTGGTCCTGCTCTCGGCGCACACCCCGTGGTGGGTGGTCGCGCTGGTCTGCGGTGCGCTGCTGGTCCTGGTGACCGTGCGGGTCGGCGGCCGCACCGGGGTGCGCATCCTGCTCGACCGGATCGCCTACCGCGCCGGCTACGCGGCCAGGGCGGCGGCCCGCGCCGCGCCGCTGCCGATCACCGACGTCGCGGTGCCCGCGGGCGTCTGCGGGATCGGTGGGCGGGACGGCGTGCTGGTCGCCATGATCCAGCTCGCCCCGAACCTGGATCTGCCGACCGTGGTCACCGAGGCGTCGCTCTACACCGAGGACACCATCGGGATCGCCGAGCTGTACCCGATGCTCGACCAGTTCGGTGTCGGGGTCGACATCGACGTCGTCACCACCGGGCGCCGGGTCCGCGCCGACGGCGGCTACAGCATGCTCTACGACCAGCTGATCGGCACCCACCCGGTGGTCGGCGACCGCCGCACCTGGCTGGTCGTCCGGCTCGACCAGCGGCGCGACCTGGTCGCGCTGGCGCGGCGCGGCCCGGTCGAGGTGACCGGGCCGCAGGCGCTGGCCACCGCGGCGCACCGGATCGCGAACCGGCTGCGCGAGCGCGGGATCGCGGCGCACGCGCTGCCCGCGGGCGCGCTGCGCGAGGCGATCCGGTCGCTGCACGCCGGGGTCGAGCTGGACGAGCTGCGCGAGACCTGGCGGCAGCTCGAGTCGTCGGTACCGGGACGCAGCGTGACCAGCTTCGCCATCGACTGGCCCCGGCTCGGCGAGACCGGGCTGGACGACTGCTGGTCCTGGAGCCGCGGCCACACCACCCTCGTCATCGGGCTCTCCGCGGCGGCGGCGGGCCCGCGCGCGCTGGTGCGCTACGTCGGCCCGCCGGTCTCCAGCGCGGTGCCGGAGTACCTGCGCCCGCTCGGCGGCGCACAGTCCGCCGCGCTGCTCGCCTCGCTGCCCGGCGTGGTCGCGGTTGGCCGGCTGCGCGGCGCGGAGTCCGGCGCCGATATCGCCCCGGCCGAGCTGGTGGCCCGGCTCGCGCTGCCGATCGGGCCGAACGGCCAGATCCTGGGGGCGATCAGCGGGCAGCCGCGGCACAGCCTGGCACTCCCGCTCTTCGACCCCGCCCGCTACAACCCGCGCCGCCGGGCCGTCGACGTGCACGCCGTGCTGCCGGTGGCGCAGCAGATCGTGCTGCGCGCCATGGTCGTCGGCGCCGACATCGAGGTGCATACCGCGCGGCCGCAGAGCTGGCAGCAGCTGGTCGCCGCGGTGGGCGACGACCGCTCGCTGCGGCTGGTCGACACCTATGCGGCCGAACCGGATTCGCCCCGGGAGCCGCCGGCGACCATCGCGGTCTTCGACCAGCTCCCGCCGCACGGCTCCGAGGCACCGACCACCGTGACGATCAACGAGCTGGGCGGCCCGCGCCAGCGCTCGGCCGACCTGGCCATCACCCAGGTCGGCGCGACCGCGGTGGACGTGAGCATTCCCATGCGTACAGTGCGGGTCGAGCTCATCGAACCACGCGGCGAAACCCGCTACGTCGATCCCGCCGACGGCCCGCGCACACCGAGCGCGCCCGCCGGTTCCACTGTCCCCCGAGCGATTCCGCCGACCGGCGGACGTCGCGTGAGCTGACGAGGTGCGCAGGCGCTATGACTATTTCCGTGGCAGCGGATTCCCCCGGCGACGCGGCGGAGACGCCGGGTGACGGGGCCGCGCTGACGCCGCGCCAGGCGGCGGCGGCCATCTTCTCCCGCAGGCTGTCGGATCTGATCGCGGAGTCGGTGGTCTCCACCGAGGACGGCTCGACCCGATCGCTGACCCTGTACTCGCTGGCCAGGCATCTGGAGCTGGCCTACCCGGACGTCCCGGTCTCGCAGTCCGGGCTGTACCGGCTGATCCACGGCGACGCCATCCCCCGGCTGGACCTGGTGATCGCGCTGGCCCGGGTATTCGACGTGCCGCAGGAGTACTTCCTCTCCGAGTGACGCCGGTTCCCACCGGCGGGAATGGCGCCCGAGCCGGGGCCGGAGCTGCCCGGATACGCTCTGCGACATGCCCGGCGAGGACTCGGGAGATGTCTTTCTCCACCATCGCGCGCTGCTCCTCGACACCCTGCTCGCCGATCCGGCGCTCGCGGGGCCGGGCCGCGGCGCGCCGGACCCGGATCCGGAACACTCCGGCCCGGTCTCGGCACCGCGGGGTGCCCGCGGGCCCAAGGCCAGCGAGCGAATCCTGGCGCTGCTCAACGGCGAACAGTACGACCCGGAGCCGCCGCCCGGCCTCTCCGCCGTCGCCCGCTCCGAGCAGGCCGCGAGCCCCGGGCCCGACCCGGAGCCCGAACCGCCCCGGCAGCGGCGGGCGGAGCGGCCGCTGGCCGCCGGGCTCGCCCTGCTGCGCAGGCCGAAGGTGGCCGTCGCGGCGGCCGTGGCGCTGGCGCTCGCGCTGATCCTGACGCTCGTCACCACCGGCGGCCGCACCGACGAGCAGGCGACGGTCGGCACGCTCGTGGTCACCGCGCCGCCGCTGACCACCGCGCCGAGCACCTCGGCGGTGCCGCTCACCGAGCCGATCGAGGTGAAATCGGCGCAGTCCACGTGCCCGCCGGGCAGCACGGCGGCGATGGACGCGTTCAGCGGGCTGCCGGAGAAGGCGTGGAGCTGCGTGCGCGCCTACAAGGTCGACGGCCAGGTGCTGACCATCGACCTGGGCCGGACCTACGAGGTGGACTCGATCGGCATCGTCCCCGGCTGGGACAGCGTCGCCGCCGACGGGACCGACCAGTGGAGCAGATTCCGCACCGTCAGCCGGGTCTCGTACCAGTTCGACGACGGCAACTCCACCGTCTACACCCAGCAGACGCTGAACCAGCGCACCCTGGTGGTCACGCCGATCCGGCCCGCGCTGCGCGCCTCCCGGATCGTGCTCACCGTGCTGCAGTCCAGCGGGGACGCCGCGGTGAACACCACCGCCATCTCCTCGGTCGTGGTGACCGGCCGGTGAGCGGCCCGCTCGAGCTGGTCTGCGAGTACTGCGCGCACCGCAGCCGGGGCGGCGAGTCCAGGTGCGGCCACTGCGGCGGGCCGCTGCGCGCCGCGCTCGACGTCGCCGAGACCACGGTGCGCGGCGCGCGGGAGGTGGTGAAGGGCGCGCACGAGGTGGTGCGGAACGCGGAGAAGGTCGCAGGCGTGGTCGGCGGGGAGTGGCAGCGCTTCGTGCTGCCCGCCGTCGGCGTGCTCTTCGCGGTGCTCTGCGCGGTGCTGGTCTGGTCCTGCTCGCCGCTGCGCTCGGCGGTGGCGCCGCCGCCACCGGTCTCGGCGGCGCAGGCGCTGCCCGAGCTGCTCGCCGCCGCCGCCACCTCCTGCGAGCGGGCCGACGCCGGGCGCCGCGCCGAGCGGTGCGTGCTGCCCGCGGGGAGCCCGCTGCTCTTCGGCGGGCTGGCCGGCGGGCGCGAGCTGACGCTCCACACCGAACTCGCCGCGCCGGAGGAGCTGGCCGCCACCGTGCGCCGGTGGCGGTCGGCGGGTGGGACCGTGCTGCTCGACGGCCGCGTCTACGCCGCGGTCGGCCCGTCGACGACGGTGCTCTACGCCGACTCGCGCACCGGATTACTGCTGGAGACCAGCGCTTTCACCGGCCCCGGTGCCGCGCGGACCTTTCTGAACCGGGCCGGCCTGCTGATGCCGTGACGCGCCGCTCGCAGCTTGTTACACTGTTCAACGTGCCGCTATATAACGGCTCGTTCGTTCAGGAGTAGACGGTAGCCGAACGGGCGCGGCGCGGACGAACCCCGCTCGGGAAGGCGACAGGTCGATGGTGGCAACCACTCAGTTCACGAATCCGCGGCAGCTCGGGGACGACCCCGAGGCGGCGTACTTCCGCTGGCTCCCGCCCGGCGCCGCCGCGGCGGGCGCCGGCCGCGCCGAGCAGATCTTCCGCCGCCACCGCGAGCTGGCCGCGGTGCGCGCGCCCGGCTCGGCGGCCACCCGGGTGTACCGGCAGGGGGACGCGGGCGGGCTCGGCGCCGCGGTGCAGATCGTCAACGACGACATGCCGATGCTGGTCGACTCGGTCACCGCCGCGCTGCGCAGGCTCGGCGCCACCGTGACCGAGGTGATCCACCCGGTCTTCGCGGTGACCAGGGACGGCGGCGGCGCCCTGACGGGGGTCGCGGTCCCGGACGGCGAGCCGCTCGCCGGGCTCGCCGAGTCCTGGATCCATGTGCAGCTCGCGCCCGACCTCACCGCCGAGACCGCCGACCGGATCGCCGCGGCGCTGCCGCCGCTGCTGCACGACCTGCGCCGGGTCGCCGAGCACCGGCCCGCCATGCTCGGCACGCTCGGCGAGGTGGCAGGCAGCCTGGACCGGGCCGCCGCGCGCGCCGACGACCCGGAGATCGCCGAGTGCGCCGAGCTGCTGCGCTGGATGGGCAACGGCCACTTCACCGTGCTCGGCTACGGCTACTACCGGATCCGCCGCGCGAACCCCACCGCGGACGAGGCGTGGCAGGTGCCTGGCACCGGGCTCGGCGTGCTGCGCAACGACGCGTCGGTGGCGCTGACCGTCCCGCTGCTCGGGCCGAAGCGCTCGGTGCTGCGGATGTCCAACGGCACCGTCGAATCGCTGCTGCCCGGCTCGCGCGACCTCTACTTCGTGAGCGTCGCCGACTACGGCGCGGGCGAGCGGGGCCAGGCCGCGGTACCGGGCGAGACCGTGCGCATGGTGCAGGGCGAACACGTCTTCGTCGGCACCTTCGCCGTCACCGGGCTGCACGAGAACATCCTGGACATCCCGGTCGTCTCCCGGCGTGCGCTGCAGGTCATCGCGCGGTCCGGGCTGGCGCTGGACTCGTTCTCCGGGCAGACCATGCTGGAGCTGATGCAGTCGTTCCCGCGCGCGGAGCTCTTCTCCACCGACGCGCGCAGGCTCTACGAGACCGTGGCCGACGTGATGACGCTCGGGCTGCGCAGACAGCTGCGGCTCTTCGTCCGCCGCGACGTGCGCAGCGACGCGCTCTACTGCCTGGTCTACCTGCCGCGCGACCGCTACTCCGCCGAGGTGCGGCGGCGGATGACCGAGGTGCTGCGCGCCGAGTACGGCGGCGAGCGGATCACCTACTCCGCACGGGCCACCGAATCCGAGCTGGCCGTGCTGTATTTGACCGTGCACCGCGCCGCGGGCGCCGCACCCGCCGACCTCTCCGGCGACGGCCGCGCGCGGGTCCAGCAACTGCTCCAGGACGCCACCCTGACCTGGGCCGATCGGCTGCGCGGCGCCGCCGCCGCGGCACCCGACATCACCCCCGCGCTGCTCGACGCGTACGCCGACGCCTTCCCGCCGAGCTACCGGGACGAGCACGGCCCGGACCGCGCGCTGGCCGACCTGCGCAGGCTGGAGCGGCTGCGCGACGGCGAGATCGACACCCGCCTGGCCCGCGACGCGGGCGCGCCGTCGGGGGAGTGGCGGTTCACGCTCTACCTCACCGGCGCGGGCGTCTCGCTCAGCCGGGTGCTTCCGGTGCTGCACAGCCTCGGCGTCGAGGTCGTCGACGAGCGGCCGCACCGGGTGCGGCGCGCGGGGACCGCGGATCGCTGGATCCTCGACTTCGGGCTGCGGGTCCCCGCGGCGCTGCTGCGCGCTGCGCTCGACCCGGGGTTGGAGGCCGGGCTCAGCGCGGGCGATATCGGCGCGGGGCCGCGCACCGGCGTCGGCCGCGGATTCCCCGATGCGGTCGAGGCCATGTGGTTCGGGGACGCCGAGGTCGACGGGCTCAACGAGCTGGTGCTGCGCGCGGGACTGCACTGGCGGCAGATCGCCATGCTCCGGGCGTACGCGAAGTACCTGCGGCAGGCCGGGTTCCCGTACACCTCCGGCCACATCACCCGGGTGCTGCTCGGCCACCCGGCCATCGCCGCCGCCTGCGCGGAGCTGTTCGCCGCCCGTTTCGACCCGGACGCCCCCGAGCCGACCCGCGGGGTGCGCGCGGCGGCGCTCGCCGCCCGGCTCCGGGCCGCGATCGACGAGGTCACCGGGTTGGACGCGGACCGCATCCTGCGCGCTGTGCACGGGCTGATCGAGGCGACGCTGCGCACCAACCACTACCGCCGCGACGCCGCGGGCAGGCCGCCGGAGTACCTCTCCTGCAAGCTGGATCCGCCCGCCATCGCCGAGCTGCCCGAGCCAAGGCCGAAGTACGAGATCTTCGTCTACTCGCCGCGGGTCGAGGGGGTGCACCTGCGCTTCGGGGCGGTGGCGCGCGGCGGGCTGCGCTGGTCGGACCGGCTGGAGGACTTCCGCACCGAGATCCTCGGGCTGGTCAAGGCGCAGGCGGTGAAGAACGCGGTGATCGTCCCGGTCGGCGCGAAGGGCGGCTTCGTGGTCAAGCGCCCGCCCGCGCCGACCGGCGACCCGGCGGCCGACCGGAAGGCCGCGCTCGCCGAGGGCATCGCCTGCTACCGCACCTTCATCGCCGGGCTGCTCGACCTCACCGACAATGTCGACCGGGCCACCGGCGAGACCCGCCCGCCCACCCGCGTCGTGCGCCGCGACGGCGACGACAGCTACCTGGTGGTCGCCGCGGACAAGGGCACCGCGACCTTCTCCGACATCGCCAACGAGGTGGCCGGGGAGTACGGCTTCTGGCTGGGCGACGCCTTCGCCTCCGGCGGCTCGGCCGGGTACGACCACAAGGCCATGGGGATCACCGCCCGCGGCGCCTGGACCAGCGTCGAACGCCACTTCCACGAGCTGGACGTGGACGTGGCCACCCAGGACTTCACCGTGGTCGGCGTCGGCGACATGAGCGGCGACGTCTTCGGCAACGGCATGCTGCTCTCCGAGCACATCCGGCTGGTGGCCGCCTTCGACCACCGGCACATCTTCCTCGACCCCGCCCCGGACGCCGCGCGCTCGCACGCCGAGCGCGCCCGGCTGTTCGCGCTGCCGCGCTCCTCCTGGGCCGACTACGACACCGCGCTCATCTCGCCCGGCGGCGGCGTCCACGACCGCACCGCCAAGTCGATCCCGGTCACCCCCGAGGTGCGCGCGGCGCTCGGCATCGCCCGCGAGGTGACCGCGCTCGCGCCCGCGGAGATGATCAGGGCGGTGCTGCAGGCCCCGGTCGACCTGCTCTGGAACGGCGGCATCGGCACCTACGTGAAGGCGAGCAGCGAGTCCGACGCCGAGGTCGGCGACAAGGGCAACGACGCGGTGCGGGTGGACGCGGACCGGCTGCGGGTCAAGGTGATCGGCGAGGGCGGCAACCTCGGGGTGACCGCGCTCGGCCGGATCGAGTTCTGCCGCGCGGGCGGCCGGATGAACACCGACGCGCTGGACAACGCGGCGGGCGTCGACTGCTCCGACCACGAGGTCAACATCAAGGTGCTGCTGGACGCGGCGGTCTCGGCGGGCGAGCTCGCCGCCGCCGACCGCGACCCGCTGCTCGCCTCGATGACCGACGAGGTGGCGGAGCTGGTGCTGCGCAACAACATCGCGCAGAACGTCCGCCTCGGCATCTCCCGCGCGGACGCGCCCGCCATGCTCGGCGTGCACCGGCGGCTGATCGGCGCCCTGGAGTCCGGGCACGGGCTCGACCGCCGCCTGGCGGCGCTGCCCACCGACGCCGAGCTGGACCGCAGGGGCGCCGACGGCCGCGGCCTCTCCTCGCCCGAGCTCGCGAACCTCATGGCGCACGTCAAGCTCGCGCTCAAGGCCGAGCTGCTCGAGGGCGAGCTGCTCGACGGCCCCGCCTTCGCCGGGGTGCTGCCCGGCTACTTCCCGGCCCCGCTGCGCGAGCGCTTCGGCGCCGCCATCGCCAGGCACCCGCTGCGGCGGCGGATCGTCGCCACCGTCGTGGTCAACGACATGGTCGACAACGGCGGCATCACCTACGCCTTCCGGCTCGCCGAGGAGGCGGGCGCGACCACCGAGGACGCCGTCCGCGCCTACACCGTCGCCTCGGCCATCTTCGACCTGCCGGTGCTGCGCGAGCGGATCCGCAGCACGCCGATGCCGACCGCGGTCCGCGACCAGCTCGAGCTGGAGGCCGAGCGCACCCTGGACCGGGCATCGCGGTGGCTGCTGGCCAACCGGCCGCAGCCGATCGCCATCGGCGCCGAGATCGCCCGCTACTGGGACCGGGTCCGGGTGCTCGCCGACGCGGTGCCCGCCCTGCTCACCGGCTACCTCGCCGCCGACCTCGCCGCGCGCTCGCGCTGGGCGGTCGAGCACGGCGCGCCCGCGGGCATCGCCGCCGAGGTGTACCGGCTGATCCAGCTCTGCCCGCTGCTCGACGCCGTCGACGTCGCCGAGATCGCCGAGCGCGACCCCGCGGAGGTGACCGCGCTGATGTACGCGCTGAACGAGCACTTCGCCATCGAGCGGCTGCTGACCGCGGTCGGCAGGCTCGCCCGCGGCGACCGCTGGCACACCCTGGCCCGGCTCGCGGTCCGCGACGACCTCTACGAATCCTGGCGGCTGCTCACCGGGGACGTGCTGGCCGCCACCGGCCCGCAGGACGGCGTCGCCGCCAAGATCGCCTACTGGGAGTCGATCAACCGGGCCAGGCTGGCACGGGCGGGCGCCGCGCTGCGCGAGATCTTCGCCGCCGACGACCACGACATCGCCACCCTGTCGGTGGCGGCGCGGCAGGTGCGCGGGCTGGTCGGCGGTGAGTCGGGGAACGCCTCCCGATCCGGCTGAACCGGCGCGTGTTCCGCGGCTCCGGCACCCGCCGGGGCTCGCGGCGCACCGCCGGGTGCGGCCTCGAGGAAGCGGCGCGCCCGGTCGTCGCAACGGCTGGCAGCTGCCGAGCCACTGGTCGGGCGGCGACCGGACCGCTCAGCCGGGCAGTCGGGCGCCGCAGGCGGCGCAGAAGCGCGCGCCGGGGGCGGCCTCGGCCCCGCAGCCGGGGCAGTGCCGCGGCGCGGCGGCGAGCCGGGCGCCGCACCCGGGGCAGAACCGGGCGCCCGCCGGGCCCGCCGCCCCGCACCCGCCGCACCCCACGGCGGGCTCCGCCGCCGCGGGCGGAACGGCCCGTGGCTGCTGCAGCGCCGCCAAGCCCAGTGCGGCGCCGAGCAATCCACCCTCGGCGCCACCTCCGCCGCCGTGTGCGAGCCCCTGCCCGGCGCCGAGCGCGAGCTCACCCGCGGCGTACCGCTGGAAGTCGCCGGCCAGCCGGATGTAGGTGACGTCCTTGGCGAGCCGCTTCAGCCGCTCGGCGTCCTCCGGAGCGAGCGTGATGTCGAAGTTGCCCATCCGCGGAATGCGCAGCCCGTACTCGTAGAGCGCGAGATTGGTCTCCCGCAGCACCGCCGCCTCGATCGGCCGCAGCTGCTCGGAGAGCCCGAGCACCGGCCACGCGCCGCCGGAGACCCCGCGCGCGACGGCCACCTTCATGGACTTGAGCAGCAGCTCGGCGGCCCACGAGGTCACCGAGACGGGGTCGGTGAGGTCGGTGGTCCCGGTCAGCGCGGTGATCAGCACCGCCGGATCGCGGACCGCGAGCGCGAACTCGCCGAAGGCGCGCAGCGTCACCACCTGCTCGCTCACCGGGTCGCGGACATCGGCCAGCCTGCCGCCGAAACGCAGCCCGGTGACCTCGCGGGCCGCGACGAAGTAGAGCTCCGCGCGGTAGAGGTTGCCCCCGGTGACGCCGTCGAGCAGCGCGCCGAGCACCGGGAGCTCGACCGCGTCGATCCGGTGCCTGCCCGGGCCGAGCGTGGCCAGCACCTGGCCGGAGCGCACGAAGAGCGCCAGCTCGTCGGCGTTCACGATGGCGCGCGAGTAGCGCCGGATGGTGACATCCGGCCACTTGTAGACCAGCTGGTTCTTGCGGTCCTCGGGGACCGCGATGAACTCCCGTGCGAACCAGGCCATCCGCGCTCCTCCGTCGAGTCGGCTCCCTGCGGTTCACTATAGCGGCACTCCAATCAGAGAACCGCTATTGAACGTGCCGCTGTTTGGCGGTACATTAATCACCGATATGATCGCCGTCACGCGAAAGGCATCGGCATGACTACAGTTCGCGCACCAGAAGCGCAGAGCCCCGGCCCCGCGGCGGACGCGCCGCTCGCGGAGGACGCCGGCTATCACAAAGCGCTCCGCCCGCGGCAGATCCAGATGATCGCCATCGGCGGCGCCATCGGCACCGGCCTCTTCCTCGGCGCGGGAGGCAGGCTGGCGCACGCGGGCCCCGGGCTCTTCCTCGTCTACGCCATCTGCGGCGTCTTCGTCTTCTTCATCCTGCGGGCGCTCGGCGAGCTGGTGCTGCACCGCCCGTCGTCGGGCTCCTTCGTCTCCTACGCCCGCGAGTTCTACGGCGAGAAGCTGGCCTTCGCGGTCGGCTGGATGTACTTCTTCCACTGGTGCATGACCGGCATCGTCGACATCACCGCCATCGCCACCTACGTGCACTTCTGGAGCAGGTTCGAGGTCGTGCCGCAGTGGGTGATCGCGTTCGTCGCGCTGGCCGCGGTGGTCGCCATCAACATGGTCTCGGTGCGCTGGTTCGGCGAGCTGGAGTTCTGGGCCTCGATCATCAAGGTGGTCGCGCTGGTCGGGTTCCTGATCATCGGCACCGTTTTCCTCGCCAGGCGAACCGAGATCGACGGCGTGCCGACGGGGCTGAGCATCATGGCCGACAACGGCGGGTTGTTCCCGAGCGGGTTGATGCCGCTGGTCCTGGTCACCACCGGCGTGGTCTTCGCCTACGCGGCGGTCGAGCTGGTCGGCACCGCGGCGGGCGAGACGGAGCATCCGGAGAAGGTCATGCCGCGCGCGATCAACTCGGTGATCGCCCGGATCGCGCTGTTCTACGTCGGCTCGCTGGTGCTGCTCGCGCTGCTGCTGCCCTACACCGCGTTCCGCTCCGGGGAGAGCCCGTTCGTCACCTTCTTCTCCAAGATCGGCGTCGACGGCGCAGGCTCGGCGATGAACCTGGTGGTGCTCACCGCCGCCTTCTCCAGCCTCAACGCCGGGCTGTACTCGACCGGCCGGATCCTGCGCTCGATGTCGATGAGCGGCAGCGCCCCCGGGGTGGCCGCCCGGATGTCGAAGGGCGGCGTGCCCTACGTCGGCATCCTGGCGACCGGCGTGATCGCGCTCTTCGGTGTCGGGCTCAACGCCCTCGTCCCGGAGCAGGCGTTCGAGATCGTGCTGAACATGTCGGCGCTCGGCACCATCGCCGCGTGGAGCGCGATCATCCTCTGCCAGCTCAAGCTGTACAGGTGGGCCAGGGAGGGGCGGATCGAGCGGCCGAAGTTCCGGCTCTTCGGTGCGCCGTACACCAGCTACGCGACCCTGGTCTTCCTGGCGGCGGTGGTGCTGCTGATGCTCTTCAGCGACGACGCGGTGCAGCGCGGCGCGGTGATCGCGACCCTGCTGGTGGTGTGCCCGCTCTTCGTCGGCGGCTGGTTCCTCGCCCGCAAGCGGGTGCTGGCCATCGCGACGGCGAGGGTCGGGCACACCGGGGCCTTCCCGGTGGTGGCCGAGCGGCCGCCGGGTAGCGGCGGCCCCGCGGTGGTGCTCGGCACATCCGACGCGGCCGACGACCGCGACTGACCGTTCTCCGCTCCACCCCGGGCCACCCGCCCGGGGTGGAGTGCTGTTCCCAGCGCTGGGAATGCGAGGTTGCCCGGAACGAAAGGTGGTGGATCACAATGGGGCGCCGAACGAGTGGGTCCGAGAGGTTCGCATGCCGGAGCAGCCCGACGCCGACCGCCCCCTGCCGCACCCGTGGTCGAGCAGGCGGATCAGGGGTACCGAGCTGCCCAGGGGCGCCAGGCACCCGTGGGCTACCAGGCGCGCCCCGAACGCGGCGGCGCGGCCGGGCCGGACCGCCGTCGCCGACCGCGCGGCCGAGCGCGGCACCGAGCCGGACCCGGGAACCGGACCGGGCATCGGCACCGAGCCGGATTCCGGCGCCGGGCAGATGGACACCGCCGCAGCCCTTTTCGCGGCACTCGACACCGGGACCCAGCCCGGATCCGGCCGCAGCGCGCGATCGCGTCCCGGCACCCGCAGGCTCGGCGACGGCCTGGTGTCCATGCCCCAGGTGAGCCCGCTCGACCCGCGCGGCGCGGTGCTGCCGAACCCGGAGGTGGCCGAGCACAAGCGGCACTGCTGGAAGTGCCAGCACCCGGTCGGCCGCGGTACCGGTGGCGAGCCGGGCCCGGCGGCCGGCGAGTGCGCGCGCTGCCGATCGCCGTTCAACTTCCGCCCCGCGCTGGCCGCGGGGGAGATGGTCGCGGGCCAGTACGAGGTGCAGGGCTGCCTCGCGCACGGCGGCCTCGGCTGGATCTACCTGGCCATCGACCGGAATGTGAGCGACCGCTGGGTGGTGCTCAAGGGGCTGCAGAACCCGCTCGACTTCGAGGCGCACGTGGTCGCGCTCGCCGAGCGGCAGTTCCTCTCCGAGGTGGCGTACCCGAGCATCGTCAAGATCTACAACTTCGTGAAGCACCGCTCGGTCCGGGACACCCCGGACGGCTACATCGTCATGGAGTACGTCGGCGGCCGCTCGCTGAAGACGCTGCTCGATCTGGCCGCGCCGGAGCGGCTTCCGGTCGCCGACGCGATCGCCTACCTGATGGAGATCCTGCCCGCGCTCGACTACCTGCACTCCTCCGGGCTCGCCTACAACGACCTCAAGCCGGACAACATCATGGTCAGCGCGGACGAGGTGAAGCTGATCGACCTGGGCGCGGTGGCCGCCGTCGAGTCCTACGGCAGTATCTACGGCACCCCCGGCTACCAGGCCCCCGAGGTCACCGAGACCGGCCCGACCGTCGCCTCCGACATCCACACCGTCGGGCGCACGCTGGCCGCGCTGGTGCTGGAGCTGCCCAAGGACGAGCAGGGCCACTACCGCGCCGGCATCCCCGGCGCCGACGAGGTGCCGCTGCTCGGCCGCTACCCGGCGCTGCGCAGGCTGCTCGTCCGCGCCACCGACCCGGACCCGGCGCGCCGCTTCCCCTCGGCCTACGCGCTGCACTGCCAGCTCGCCGGGGTGCTCAGGATGGTGCTCGCCACCGACACCGAGCTGGAGCACCCGCAGTCCTCGGCCGAGTTCGGCTCGATGCGCGGCGCCTTCGGCATCGAGACCGTGATCGGCCAGACCGACGGCATGGCCGACGGCAGACACCGGCTGCCGACCCTGGACGCCCCGAGCGTGGTCGCCGCGCTGCCGGTGCCGCTGGTGGACAGCGAGGACCCGAGCGCCGAGCTGCTCTCCACGCTGCCGCACGCCGACCCGATCCACGCGCTGGACTCGCTGCGCCGGGCCGCCGACCGGATCGTCGCGGGCACCATCGAGGAGCCGGCGACCTTCGAGCTGGAGGGCACGCTCACCGTCGTCCGCGCGCACCTCGACCTCGGCGACGTCGGGCAGGCCCGCGCGCGCCTCGCCGAGCTGCGGCCGCGGTACGGCGGCGACTGGCGGATCGAGTGGTACAGCGCGATCGCCGCGCTGCTGCACGGCGAGCACCGCACCGCGTACGAGCACTTCGACCAGGTGCACACCATGGTTCCCGGGGAGCTGGCGCCGCAGCTCGCGCTGGCCGCCACCGCCGAACTCGCGCTGAGCGAGCCGGGGGAGGCCGAGCGCTGGAGCGCGGCGGCGATCGAGTACTACCGCACCGTGTGGCGCACCGACCGGGGCGCGGTGAGCGCGGCCTTCGGGCTGGCCAGGCGGCTCGCCGCCGAGCAGCGGGTGCCGGAGGCCGTCGAGATCCTCGACCAGGTGCCCGATGCCTCGCGCTACCACGGGATCGCCCGGCTCACCGGGTGCCTGCTGCTGGTCTCGCGCCCGGCCGCCGAGATCACCGAGGCCGATCTGGCCGAGGCGGCGGCCAGGCTGGAGGCCGCGCCGGACGAGCCGCGCGCGCTGCAGCTGCGGATCGTCGTCCTCGGCGCCGCGCTGCAGTCGCTGGACGCCGAGCCGCGCACGGTGCGGGCGGACAGCACCATCCTCGGTACCCCGTTCACCCGGCCCGGGCTGCGCGCGGGGCTGGAGACCGCGCTGCGCGCGCTCGCCCGCGGCGCGCCGCAGCGGCTGCACCGGTACCGCCTCGTCGACCTGGCCAACTACGTCCGGCCCCGGACCCGGTTCTAGCCCGGCGGCTCTCGTCGCGGCGCGAGGCGTAGCCCCGGTTCGCAGCTCGCCGCGGCGCACTACGAGGCGCACCCGAGCCCGGCGGCGACCGGTACCGCGCCGGGAGTTCAGCCCGGTCGCACCAACACCGGGCGGAGCAGCAGCGGGACGGCGAGCAGCCCGAGCAGCCAGGCCCACTGGCCCGTGAGCACGGTCAACAGCAGCGCCAGACAGGCGAGTGCGGTGGCGAGCACCGCCCGCCGCACCCCGGGGCGCGGAGCCGGTCCGGGCGGCCCCGGCGGCACCCCGGCGGGCAGGTCGGCGAAGGACTCGGCCAGCTCCGCCCTGCTCTCCGCCGCCGCCACCGCGGCGCTGCGCACCTCGAACTCCGGCAGGCTCAGCCTGCCGGAGCCCAGGTGCTCGGTGAGCTCGCGCATGGCGCGCTCGCGGTCGGCGTCGCCCGCACGCGGATCGGATGCGGCCACGGCCTGCTCAGATCAGCATGCCGTCGTAGCACAGGCTGGACGAGCGCCAGGACGGCTGCGGCCCGGTCCCATGATCGAAGCGCCACTGCGCGATCGGTGCGGCGGCCTTCCAGAACGGCGGTCCGCTCGCCCCCCAGACCACCTCGTAGACGTCCTCGGCACCCTCGATCAGCTGGCTGCCGACGCAGTAGTCGGTGTAGGCGGTCCCCGGTTGCAGCGCACCGCCGCTGAAGCTGCCGGACGGCGCCGAGCCGGCGCCCGGATTCGGCACCGTGCTCGGCGCGCCGGTCCGGCCGCCGCGGAACCAGTGCGAGCTGAGCCCGTCCCAGCCGCACTCGAAGCTCCAGCCGCCTGCCACGACCTCGGACAGGTAGGGGTGCGAGACGCCGGCCCAGAGACAGGCGATGCCCTCGTCGGCCTGCGCCGCACCGCCGCCGAGCCCGGTGCCGATCGCACCCGCGGCCACCGCAACGCACGCGGCCATCGCCCGTGCCGCGAACCTCGTGAACATCGAAGCCTCCACTCCCGCGGCGCGCTACATGCCGCTATATAACGAGACGTTATCCATGGGTAAACTGTGCTGTCGAGCGCCTCGCCTTCCCGGCGCTGGGAAATCGCGGGCGCCGATGCGGTTGCCCGGGACTTGCGCCGGGCCGGAAGGGCCGCCGTTCCGTGCCGGGTCACCGGGTTCGGGTCGCGATGTCCGGCCGGGCGCGCGCGGCGTTGTGCGGAGTCACGAATCCGGCGCCGCGCCCCGGCGGGGCGGCGCGCGGCGCGCCGTGCCCGGCACGCCGGATATGGTTTCCTTAGTGCATGTCTGCGGGTGTTGAGTACACGATCGATGAGCTGGCGCGTGCGGCTGACACGACGGTTCGCAGCGTGCGCGTGTACCACGAGCGCGGCGTGCTCCCCCCGCCGCAGGTGAAGGGGCGCACCGGTTTCTACAGCCGGGAGCACCTGAACCGGATTCGCACCATCAGCCGATTGCTGGATCGCGGAATCAAGCTCAACGGGATCCGGGAGCTGCTGGAGGCGTGGGACCGGGGCGACGATCTCGGCGACGTGCTCGGGGTCTCCGAGGCCGAGGAGCTGGACGGCGCCGCGGCGGGCAGCGGCGAGACCATCTCCGCCACCGACCTCGACGAGCGGTACCGCGCGGTACCGAACGGGCTGACCAGGGTGGTCGCCGCCGGGCTGTACGAGCCGGTGGACGCGACCACCTACCGGATCGCCGACCCGCAGCTCATCGCCGTTGCCGAGCAGCTCGGCGCCGCCGGTGTCCCGGTCGCCGACGTGCTCGACGAACTGGACCGGTTGCGCGGCGATTGCGAGCGCATCTCGCGCCGCTTCGTCGAGCTCTTCCAGCGCACCGCGTGGCAGCCGTTCCTGGAATCGGAGCGCACCGCCGCCGACGTCGCCGAGCTCGCCGAGCGGGCCGAGGTCACCAGAACCGCGCCGGGGCGGCTCGCCGCCGAGCTGGTGAACCGGTACACCGCGCGCTACCTGGCCCAGGACACCGAGCTGAACGAGGCGCTGCCCGGCGCCTGAGCCGCACGCCCCTAGCAGTAGCGGGCCTGCGGCTTGCAGACCGTCCAGCCGTCCTCGTTGTCCGAGCGCGACCAGGTGGTGTTGTCATTGCCCCCGCTGCCGGAGTTCACCGACTGCCCCGGGTAGTTCTCGGCGTAGTAGGCCCTGCGGTTGTCCCTGGTCTCGGCCCGCGAGCGCGGGTCGTCCGACCCGTGGTGGTAGCCCCTCGGGTCGATGTGGTCCCAGCCGGTGTCGTCGCGGCCGAAGCGCGAATCCCGCGGTGCGGCGCCCGCGGTACCGGCAGCGCCCGCGATGACGCCGGCGACGGTGCCGGTCAGCGCGAGGGTGGCGAGGATGCGGCGGGTGGTCGAACTGGTGGTCATCGGGAACTCCATTCGAATAAGTGCACACTCTGTAGTGCGCCGTTATCCAACGGTACGTTGAAGACGTGTCGATGCGCGGAGAGTCGTTCCCGCTGCTGGGAAGCTCCACACTATGTGGACGGTCACAGGTTGATTGTGTGCGCCATTCGTCCGACCTGGGACTTTCCACATGCTTTGGTTCATCTTTACTATTGGGGCGACCTCAGCGTCACGGTCACGTACCAAGGGCGCCGCGCTCCCGCGCGGCGCGTTCGATGCCGCACATGTTCCGCCGATGAACCGGGGTTCGGCCCCGGCGAAGGAGAAATATGTTCACCGACACCGACGTCGCCCCGCGTCTCCGCCCGACGGGCGAGAAATGTTGAAGCGCAAGGGTTTCAGAACGTCCGCGTAGCAATCCGCCCGGCAGCGGAGTTCTCAGGCTTTGCTAAGTCATTACCAATACCCTTGCTTTTCATTGCACCCCGGCCCGTAGCAGCGCCGGGGCATCGCTCCACCGCGACTGCCGGTTCGCGGTCTGCTCCCCGTCGGATTTCGTGATCGTCAACCGACCCCGGCTGTGCCCGGGGTCGGCGAAGGAGAAGACATGGCAATCGAGAACGACCTCGCTCCACCCGGCCGCCCCGCCCTGCGGGAGCGGATGAATTCCGTTCTGCGCCACGATGTCCCCGCCTCCATCGTGGTGTTCCTGGTCGCGCTCCCGCTCTCGCTCGGCATCGCGGTCGCCTCCGGCGCGCCGGTGGAGGCCGGGCTGATCGCCGCGGTCGTCGGCGGCATCGTGGCCGGGCTCCTCGGCGGGTCGGTGCTGCAGGTCAGCGGCCCCGCCGCGGGGCTGACCGTGGTGGTCGCCGAGTCGATCAACCAATTCGGCTGGCGCAACACCTGTTTCATCGTGGTTGCCGCCGGCGTGCTGCAGATCCTCTTCGGGCTGAGCCGGGTGGCGCGCGCCGCGCTCGCGGTGGCTCCGGTGGTGGTGCACGCCATGCTGGCCGGGATCGGCCTGACCATCGCGCTGCAGCAGGTGCACGTGCTGCTCGGCGGCGCATCGCAGAGCAGCGCCTGGCGCAACATCACCCAGCTGCCGGAGCAGGTCGTGCACCTGCACGTCTGGGATGCCGCCATCGGGCTGGTCGTCGTCGCGATCATGATCGGCTGGCGCCGGGTGCCGAAGCGGCTCGCGGCCGTGCCCGGCCCGCTGGTGGCCGTCGTGATCGCCACCGTGCTCTCCCTGGTACTCCCCACCGATGTCGAGCGCATCGTGCTGAACGGCTCGCTCTTCGACGCCATCGCGCTGCCGCAGATCCCCGACGGCGGCTGGGCGGCCGTCGCGCTCATGGTGCTCACCATCGCGCTGATCGCCAGCGTGGAGAGCCTGCTCTCGGCGGTCGCCATCGACAAGATGCACGACGGCAAGCGCACCGACTTCGACCGCGAGCTGATCGGCCAGGGCTCGGCGAACGTGCTCTCCGGCCTGGCAGGCGGGCTGCCGGTGACCGGCGTCATCGTGCGCAGCGCGACCAATGTGGCGGCAGGGGCGCGCAGCCGGGCCTCGGCGATCATGCACGGCGTCTGGCTGCTGCTCTTCTCGGTGGTGCTCGCCTCGCTCGTGGAGCAGATCCCGCTCGCCGCGCTCGCCGGGCTGCTCATCGTGATCGGCATCCAGCTGGTCAAACTCGCGCACATCAAGCTCGCCAAGCGCACCGGTGACCTGCTGATCTACGTTTCCACCATTCTCGGCGTCGTCTTCCTGAACCTGCTGGAGGGGGTGCTCATCGGGCTCGCGCTCGCCTTCGCGCTGCTGCTCTGGCGGGTGGTCCGGATCCACGTGCACGCCCAGCAGGTGCCCGGCTCCGAGCAGTGGGTGGTGCGGATCGACGGCTCCTGCACCTTCCTGGCGCTGCCGAAGCTCACCGGCGAGCTGGGCAAGGTGCCCGCGGGCGCCGATGTGACGGTGGAGATGACGGTCGACTTCCTCGACCACGCTGCCTTCGAGGCGCTGGAGGAGTGGGTGCGCCAGCAGGAGAACGGCGGCGGCTCGGTGCACTTCGTCGAGATCGGCAGCGCGCGGATGGCCGACGCCACCGCGGGTCCGCCCGCCCGCGGCATGGGCCGCGCCATCTGGGACGACATCCTCGGGCCGTGGCGGCACGAGGAGGCGCCGGAGGACAGGGTGACCGCGGGGGTCGCGGCCTACCACCGCAGCCACGCGCACGTGGTGCGGCCGCACCTGGACGAGCTGCGCGACCGGCAGGACCCGGATTCCTTCTTCCTCACCTGCGCCGATTCCCGGATCGTGCCGAACGTCATCACCAACAGCGGCCCCGGTGACCTGTTCACCGTGCGCAACGTCGGCAATCTGGTCCCGGTCGCCGGTGACCCGTCGGTGGAGGCGGCGCTGCTCTTCGCGCTGGCCGAGCTGGACGTGCGCAGCGTCGTCGTCTGCGGCCACTCGTCCTGCGGGGCCATGAAGGCGCTGCACTCCGGCGCGGAGGCCGGTCCGGAGATCGACGCCTGGCTGGCGCACGCCGCGCCCAGCCTGGAGCGGTTCCGGCGCGGCCACCCGGTCGCGCTCGCCGCCCGCGCGGCCGGCTTCGGCGAGGTCGACCAGCTGAGCATGGTGAACGTGGCCGTGCAGCTGGAGACGCTGCGCGCTCATCCGGCCGTGCTCGAGCGCGGCGCGGTGGTCACCGGGCTGTTCTTCGACATCGCCAGCGCGCGGGTGGTCGAGGTGACCGTGGACGGGATCGCGCAGATCGACGAGCGCGGGCAGCGGCGCGTGCTCGAACCGGTGTGACACCGTGGCTCGCCCGGTGCCGTCCGGGCGGGCCGGGTCACCGGCCCGCCGGGCGGGTTCGCCGCTGTGACCGGCGCGCTGAGTCGGCGGGCTGTGGTGGCCCGGCCCGCTGAGCGGGCGAGCCGCGGTGCTCGGCCCGCCGAGTGGGTGCGTTCGCACTGCCCCGCGCACTCGGCTCGTACGCTGGGCTGGTGACCATCGAGCCGGACCCCGTCGCGCCCGCGCCGCCCGACGACTCCACGGAGACTCGCGCCCGGCGCGAGCACAAGTACGCCTGGCGGCGCCGGATCGCGGAGCGCCGCGGCGTCGAGTTCGGCTATCGGATCCTGGTCGCGCTGGCCGGGGCCACGGTGCTCGTGCTCGGCATCATCGCCATTCCCTACCCGGGGCCGGGCTGGGCCCTCGTCTTCGCCGGGCTCGGCATCCTGGCCAGCGAATTCGCCTGGGCCCAGCGTGTCCTGCGGTGGCTTCGCGGGCGGTACCGGCAATTCATGGCATGGTTCTCGGCGCGCGGCCCGCTGGTGCGCGCGCTCGCGGCGCTCGGTACCTTCCTCCTCGTCGTCGCGACGCTCTGGGTGCTGAATACGTTCTCGCTGGTCGGCGGCTGGATCGGAGTGGAATGGCCATGGTTGCGCAGTCCTCTGAAGTGACCGGGACGATCGGTGGCGCCGCGCTGCGCGACCCCGCGTGGGTCACCGCGCGGATCGCGGAGATGGGCCGGAGCTGGGGCACCGACTCCTGTCGCGCCGCAGGCACGCTGTGGTGGTGCATGGTCGCGTCAGCACTGGTGAAGCCGGTGGTCGGGGCCTACGCCGCGCGGTCGGCGGTGCCGACGGTCGAGCTGGACCGGATCAACTGCCCGGTGCGTGCCGACGGCGGCATCGAAACGATCTCGCTCGCCGACGATCCCGCGCCCGACCCGCGCGCGGCCGCCCAGGCGTTGCGCGCCAGCCTGATCTCGGTGATCGCCACCGTCGCCCAGGCATCGGGTGCGGGCATCCCCGCACTCTGGGCGGTGGTCGCCGACGCCATCGGCAACCGGGCCATCGACGCGGGCGCCCCCGCGATCGCCCCCACGCTGGCGCACGACGTCGGCGGCAAGCTGCCGACACCCCGCTTCCAGGAGGTCGCGGGCCGCACCTTCGTCAAGCGGATCTCCTGCTGCCTGGTCTTCGAAGCCCCCGGCTGCGCCATGTGCACCAGCTGCCCCAAGCGCCCCGCCGCCGAGCGCGAGCAGCTGCTGACGGCACTGACCACCGGGAACTGACTCCCGGCGAACCCACGGCGGCGGTGTCCGTCGGCGCACCCGCCCGGCGGTGCCGATAGCATGGCAGCGCCGGAGCACACGGGTGCCCGGCATCGACGCGGGATCCGCCCCCCCGAGGCGGGAAAGCCCGTGCCCGACGACGCCGAGGAGAGCTCAGCCGTGACCATCTCAGCCCCGATCAGTCCTGCCACCCACGTCCGGGTGCCTGCCGGGACGACGGCGGGTGCCGCGGTGCGCGAGGCGGGGCTGCCGACCAAGGGCCCGGACACCATCGTGGTGGTGCGCGACGCCGATGGCCTCAAGGATCTCTCCTGGGTCCCCGAGGCCGACGTCGAGGTCGAGGCGATCGCCGCGAACACCGAGGCAGGCCGCAGCGTGATCCGGCACTCCGCCGCGCACGTGCTGGCCCAGGCGGTGCAGCAGGAGTTCCCCGAGGCCAAGCTCGGCATCGGCCCGCCGATCAAGGACGGCTTCTACTACGACTTCCGGGTCGACCGGCCGTTCACCCCGGAGGATCTGGCCAAGCTGGAATCCCGGATGAAGAAGATCGTGAAGGGCGCCCAGCGCTTCGCCCGCCGCGTGGTCGACGTCGAGGAGGCCAGGGTCGAGCTGGCGGGCGAGCCGTTCAAGCTGGAGCTGATCTCCGACAAGTCCGGCATCGACGACCCCGAGGTGATGGAGGTCGGCGGCAAGGAACTCACCATCTACGACAACCTGGACCCGCGCTCCGGCGAGCGGATCTGGGGCGACCTCTGCCGAGGCCCGCATATCCCGACCACCAAGTTCATCCCGGCCTTCAAGCTCACCCGCAGCTCCGCCGCGTACTGGCGCGGCGACCAGAGCCGCGAGGGGCTGCAGCGCGTCTACGGCACCGCGTGGGAATCGCCGGAGGCGCTGGAGCAGCACCTGCACCTGCTCGCCGAGGCCGAGCGGCGCGACCACCGCAAGCTCGGGCTGGAGCTCGACCTCTTCAGCTTCCCGGACGAGCTCGGCTCCGGGCTGCCGGTCTTCCACCCGAAGGGCGGGATCATCCGCAAGGAGCTGGAGGAGTACTCGCGGGCGCGGCACGTCGCGGCGGGGTACGAGTTCGTGAACACCCCGCACGTCACCAAGGGGCACCTGTTCGAGGTCTCCGGCCACCTGGACTGGTACCGGGACGGCATGTTCCCGCCCATGCAGCTCGACGCCGAGTACAACGAGGACGGCACCGTCCGCAAGCCCGGCCAGGACTACTACGTCAAGCCGATGAACTGCCCGATGCACAACCTGATCTTCCGCTCCCGCGGCCGCTCGTACCGCGAGCTCCCGCTGCGGCTCTTCGAGTTCGGGTCGGTGTACCGGTACGAGAAGTCCGGCGTGATCCACGGCCTCACCCGGGTGCGCGGCATGACCCAGGACGACGCGCACATCTACTGCACCAAGGAGCAGATGCACGCCGAGCTGACCAGCACGCTGCAGTTCGTGCTCGGGCTGCTCGCCGACTACGGCCTGGACGACTTCTACCTGGAGCTCTCCACCAAGGACCCGGTGAAGTTCGTCGGCTCGGACGAGATCTGGGCGGAGGCCACCGAGACGCTCGCCAAGGTCGCCGCGGCCTCCGGGCTCGACCTGGTGCCCGATCCGGGCGGCGCCGCCTTCTACGGCCCGAAGATCTCGGTGCAGGCCAGGGACGCGCTGGGCCGCACCTGGCAGATGTCCACCATCCAGCTCGACTTCAACCTGCCCGAGCGGTTCCAGCTGGAGTACACCGCCGCCGACGGCACCAAGCAGCGGCCGGTGATGATCCACCGCGCGCTCTTCGGCTCGATCGAGCGGTTCTTCGGCGTGCTCACCGAGCACTACGCGGGCGCCTTCCCGGCCTGGCTGGCGCCGGTGCAGGTGGTCGGCATCCCGGTGGCCGACGCCTTCGCCGAGCACCTGGACGCGGCGGTCGAGCGGCTGCGCGACGCCGGGATCAGGGCCCAGGTGGACCGCACCGACGACCGGATGCAGAAGAAGATCTTCAACCACACCGCGCAGAAGGTGCCGTTCATGCTGCTGGCGGGGGAGCGCGACGTCACCGCGGGCGCGGTGAGCTTCCGCTTCCGCGACGGCAGCCAGGTGAACGGCGTCCCGGTGGACGACGCCGTCGCCACCATCCTCGCCTGGATCGCCGCGCGCGAGAACGCGTCGCCGAGCGCGGAGGGCTTCGAGGTCCGGAAGGCGGGCATATGAGCGAGGAGTTCGTGGTCCGGGGGGCGGGGGAGCCGGATCGGCTCCAGCGGCTGTGGACCCCGTACCGCATGTCCTACATCTCCGAAGCCGCCACCGCGACGCCGAAAGCCGACTCCACCGGCCACCCCTTCACCGACATCCCGCTGATGACCGACGAGGACGGCCTGGTCATCGCGCGCGGCGAACTGGTGTACGCGGTGCTGAACCTGTACCCGTACAACCCCGGCCACCTCATGGTGGTGCCGTACCGCAGGGTCGCCAAGCTGGAGGATCTCACCGACGCGGAGGCCGCCGAGCTCATGGCCTTCACCCAGGAGGCGATCCGCACCATGAAGCGGGTCTCCTCCCCGCACGGCTTCAACGTCGGGCTGAACCTGGGCGGGGTGGCGGGCGGTTCGCTCGCCGACCACCTGCACCAGCACGTCGTCCCGCGCTGGGGCGGCGACGCCAACTTCATCACCGTCATCGGCGGCGCCAAGGTGATGCCGCAGCTGCTGCGCGACACCAGGGCGCTGCTCGCCGACGCGTGGAAGAACCCCGAGCCCGCCGCGAAGGATGTCGAGTGAGGTGCTGAGCTTCTTCGGCCGCGCGACCTTCGCCAAGGCCACCGCCCCGCTCGGCCGCGCCCTGGTGAGCACCGGGCTCACCCCCGACGCGGTGACGCTGATCGGGACCGCGGCCACCATCGCGGCGGCGGTCACGCTCTTCCCGGCCGGGCACCTGTTCTGGGGCACCATCGTGATCTGGCTGTTCGTCATGTTCGACATGCTGGACGGCGCCATGGCCAGGGCGCGCGGCGGCGGCACCAGGTACGGCGCGGTGCTCGACGCCACCTGCGACCGGGTCGCCGACGGCGCCATCTTCGGCGGGCTGGCCTGGTGGGCGGTGTTCCACGAGAACAGCAAGCTGCTGTTCGCCGCGACGCTGGTGGTGCTGGTGACCTCGCAGGTCATCTCCTACGCCAAGGCGCGCGCCGAGGCGAGCGGGCTCTCCGCCGACGGCGGGCTGATCGAACGGCCGGACCGGCTGATCATCGTGCTGGTCGGCGCCGGGCTCACCGGAATGGCCGGGTACTGGGGCATCGAGTGGCTCACCTGGGCGGTGCACGTCGCCATGTGGATCCTCGCGGTGCTCAGCATCATCACGGTCTTCCAGCGGGTGCTCGCGGTGCGCAGCTCACCCGGCGCCCGCGACCTGCTCCCGCCGGCGGCGCCAACGGCGGAAGCCGGATGAGCGCGCGGCTCGCTGTGCGCGGCCCGCGCAACGGAGTCCCCGCGGTGCCGCGTGCCGGTGCGCCCGCATCGACTGCGGGCCCGCGTCGGTCCGGGAGTCTCGGATGAGCCTCGGCGAGCGGGCGGCCGCACTCGGCTACGCCGCGGGCTGGCGCGTCGTCCGCGCACTGCCGGAGGGTCTGGCGCGCAATGCGTTTCGCATCGGCGCGGATCGCGGCGCCCGCAACGGCGGCCCGGATCAGCTGCGCCGCAACCTCGCCCGGGTCCTCGGCGTCGCCCCGGACGCGGTACCGGACACGCTGATCCGCGATTCCCTCCGCTCCTACGCCCGCTACTGGCGCGAGGCATTCCGCCTCCCGACCATGGACCACGCCGCACTCGGCCGCTCCCCGCTGCTCCCGGTCGAGGGCCGGGCCAACCTCGACGCCGCCCTGGCCCGCGGCAAGGGCATGCTGCTGGTCCTCCCGCACTCCGGGAACTGGGACATGGCCGGAGTCTGGCTGGTGCAGAACTACGGCGGCCTCTCCACCGTGATGGAGCGGCTGAAGCCGGAGTCGCTCTTCGAGCGGTTCGTGGCCTACCGCGAGAGCCTCGGCTTCGAGATCTTCCCGCTGACCGGCGGCGAACAGCCCCCGTTCCGCACCCTCGCCGCCCGCCTGCGGGCCAACGGCATCGTCTGCCTGCTCGGCGAGCGCGACCTCACCGGCCGCGGCGTCCCGGTCACCTTCTTCGGCGAGCGCACCTGGATGCCGGGCGGCCCCGCCGCGCTCGCCGTCGAGACCGGCGCCGCGCTGCTCCCGGTGCACCTCTGGTTCCGCGAGACCGAGGACGGCACCGAGGCGTGGGGGCTGCGCGTCGGCGCCGCCATCGACACCGCGGCGGGCGTCGCCGCCGCCACCCAGGCCCTCGCCGACTCCTTCGCCACCGGCATCGCCGAGTACCCCGCGGACTGGCACATGCTGCAACCACTCTGGGAGGGCGACCTCTCCGACCGCAGGCGCGCGCTGATCGAGGCCGCGCGGGCGGGCAGCCCCGATGTCGAGGCGGACGGATGAGGATCGGCATGGTCTGCCCGTACTCGTTCGACGTGCCCGGCGGCGTGCAGGCGCACGTCGTCGAGCTGGCCAGGGTGCTGATCGAGCGCGGCCACCGGGTGAGCGTGCTCGCGCCCGCCGCCGACGAGACCGAGCTGCCCGACTTCGTGGTCTCGGCCGGCCGCGCCGTGGCCATCCCGTACAACGGCTCGGTCGCCCGCCTCGCCTTCGGCCCGATGGCCTACACCCGGATCCGGCGCTGGATCGAGACCGGCGACTTCGACGTGCTGCACATCCACGAGCCGAACGCACCGAGCCTCTCCATGCTGGCGCTGAAGATCGCCGAGGGGCCGATCGTCGCCACCTTCCACACCTCGACCACGAAATCGCTGGTCCTCAGTACTTTCCAAGGCGTGCTGCGGCCGTACCACGAGAAGATCACCGGCCGGATCGCCGTCTCCGAGCTGGCTCGGCGCTGGCAGGTGGAGGCGCTCGGCTCGGACGCGGTGGAGATCCCGAACGGCGTCGACGTGCAGGCCTTCGCCCGCGCGCCGATGCTGCCCGGCTACCCGCGCCCCGGCGGCACCGTGCTCTTCCTCGGCCGCTACGACGAGCCGCGCAAGGGCATGGCCGTGCTGCTCGCCGCGCTGCCCGCGTTGGTGGCCGGGCACCCCGACGTGCGGATCCTGGTGGTCGGGCGCGGTGACGAGGAGCGGCTGCGCCGCGAGGCCGGGCCGCACGCCGACCGGCTGCACTGCCTCGGCCAGGTCTCGGATGCCGAGAAGGCCGCCGCCATGCGCAGCGCCGACGTCTACGTCGCGCCGAACCTGGGCGGCGAGAGCTTCGGCATCATCCTGATCGAGGCCATGGCCGCAGGCACCGCGGTGGTCGCCAGCGAACTGGACGCCTTCCGCCGGGTGCTGCGCGACGGCGCCGCGGGCGTGCTGGTCCCGATCGGCGACGCCGCCGCGCTCGCCACCGCGCTCGGCGACCTGCTCGCCGACGCGGAGCGCCGCGACGAGCTCGTGCGGACCGCGACCAGGGTGGTCGGCGAGTACGACTGGCCGGTGGTGGCCGAGCAGATCCTGCGGGTCTACGAGACCGTCACCGTCGGCGACGAGGGCGTGCGGGCCGCCGGATGATCACCTTCTCGGCCACAACGGTCCTCGTCCTCGCGATCGTCGTCGCGGCGCTGGCCGCGCTGGCGCTCTGGGCCTACGCCACCGCCAACCGGCTGGACCGGCTGCACGTGCGCAACGACCAGTCCTGGGCCGCACTGGAATCCGCGCTGGCCCGCAGGGCGGTGGTCGCGCGGGCGGTGGCGCTCGCCATCGCGGGCCCGGTCTCCGACCCGGCCGTCACCGAGCAGGCACGCAGGCTCACCGCGCTGGCCGGCCGCGCCGAGCGCGCCGAACGCGGGGAGCGGGAGGTGGCGGAGAACCGGCTCGGCGCCGCGCTCGCGGCCGTCGACATCGAGCACCTGCGCCCGCAGCTCATCTCCGAGCTGGCCGACGCCGAGGCGAGGGTGCTGATCGCCCGCCGCTTCCACAACGACGCCGTGCGCGACACCCTCGCGCTGCGCACCAGGCGCCCGGTGCGCTGGCTGCACCTCGGCGGCACCGCCCCGCTGCCCACCTACTTCGAGATCCCCGAGCGCACCACCCCTGCCGCGTCGACGGGGCTCGCCGTCGACACCAGCCGCACCTCCGCCCGCGTGGTGCTGCTCGACCACTCCGGCCGGGTGCTGCTCATGCGCGGCTCCGACCCGAAGACCCCGGAGACCGCCTTCTGGTTCACCATCGGCGGCGGCGTCGAGCCGGGGGAGACGCTGCGCCAGGCCGCCGTGCGCGAACTGCACGAGGAGACCGGGCACATCGCCGACCCCGCCGCGCTGCGCGGCCCGATCTGGCGCCGGGTCGCGGTCTTCCCGTTCGACGGCGAACTCA
This sequence comes from Nocardia jiangsuensis, assembly GCF_042650385.1. NCBI lineage: Bacteria > Bacillati > Actinomycetota > Actinomycetes > Mycobacteriales > Nocardiaceae > Nocardia > Nocardia jiangsuensis. Next base: position 451,279 of record NZ_JBHSAX010000013.1, on the reverse strand, counting down.
TCCGCGCCGAGGAGCTCTTCTTCGTGCTCCGGGTGCCCGCCTTCGCGCCGAACCCGGCCTCGCTCACCTTCGTCGAGCGCCGCTCGATCTCCGGCAACAAGTGGTGCACGCCCGACGACATCGTGGCACTGGACCGCTCCGGCGAGACCGTCTATCCGTACCAGTTGGACGAGTTGCTGGCCGAGGCGTCGGCCGTCGCCGATGGCGGTGACGAGCCCGAGGTGCGCTCGATCCGCTGAAACATACCTGTGATCTGCTGCACAATCGAGGGGCATCGGGGTGCCCGGCTCCCGGGGTCGGGTACCCCTGAACGGACGCGCGTCTTTCGGGGGCGCGCAGAGGTGGAGGTAGCACATGTCGTATCTGCTGTTCGATTTCCTGACGCCGCTGATCGGCCCGGCCGCCGCGACGTACTGGGCCGAACTGCTGGTCGTCGCTCCGCTGTAACGGTCGTCACGATCGCGGCGGGGTTGCTGTAAGTGTCGGTCCGGTACCAGACCAGTGGTGCCGGACTGGCTATCAAGTGGCCTGCCTGGCACGCCTAGAATCGGGAGCGTCCCCCCGATCGATTGGCGCACATGACCCAGGAGTTTGCCGTGACCACCCCCGAACCCACCCCGACCACCGGTACCGCCCGCGTCAAGCGCGGCATGGCCGAGATGCTCAAGGGCGGGGTGATCATGGACGTCGTCACCCCCGACCAGGCGAAGATCGCCGAGGACGCGGGCGCCGTCGCGGTGATGGCGCTGGAGCGGGTCCCCGCCGACATCCGCGCGCAGGGCGGCGTCTCCCGGATGAGCGACCCCGACATGGTCGAGGGCATCATCGCCGCCGTCTCCATCCCGGTGATGGCCAAGGCCAGGATCGGCCACTTCGTGGAGGCGCAGATCCTGCAGAGCCTCGGCGTCGACTACATCGACGAGTCCGAGGTGCTCACCCCCGCCGACTACGCCAACCACATCGACAAGTGGAAGTTCACCATCCCCTTCGTCTGCGGCGCCACCAACCTCGGTGAGGCCCTGCGCCGGATCACCGAGGGCGCGGCCATGATCCGCTCCAAGGGCGAGGCCGGTACCGGTGACGTCTCCAACGCCACCACCCACATGCGCAAGATCCGCCAGGAGCTGCGCCGCCTCTCCTCGCTGCCCGAAGACGAGCTCTTCGTCGCCGCCAAGGAACTCCAGGCCCCCTACGAGCTGGTCCGCGAGGTCGCCGAGACCGGCAAGCTGCCGGTCGTGCTCTTCACCGCGGGCGGCATCGCCACCCCCGCCGACGCCGCCATGATGATGCAGCTCGGCGCCGAAGGCGTCTTCGTCGGCTCCGGAATCTTCAAGTCCGGCAACCCCGCTCAGCGCGCCGAGGCGATCGTCAAGGCGACCACGTTCTACGACGATCCGGACGTGCTGGCGAAGGTGTCGCGCGGGCTCGGCGAGGCCATGGTCGGCATCAACGTCGAGGAGATCCCCGAGCCCCACCGCCTCGCCGAGCGCGGTTGGTGATCTTCTTCCCGAGTGCTGCCCGGTACCGAAAAGTGCCGGGCAGCAGTCGTTTCGGTGTCACCGCTCCCACAGAGTCGCGCAGGGAATCATGGGCAGCTCGTCGGTGAGCTGATCGTCGACGGTTATCTCCGCGTCCGGCGACCAGTCGCGGAGGGTGCTCTCGAGCCGACCGGCCGCGGTGTCGCTGACGCGGTAGTCGAAGATCGCCCCACCCGCATACTTGATCCGTATGTGCCTATCCACGGCTACTCCCACTCGTCCCCGGCGGCCGGTTCGGATAGGCAGGCCAGCGCCGCAATTCCCGGTAAGCAGTCGTGGGCGGGGCCGTGGTGGTGAAATTGGAGGATCAGCGCAGCAGCCTGTGGCGTCAGATGATCGGGATCGAATCCGCAATTCAGCCATCGTTCGTCTACCGCCCCCATGCCGCGCCCCGCCTTTTCTGTTGGCTCGATCGCTCAACGGTCTCCCGCGCGCGGACGCCGCGACAGGTACCGAGTGGGTACCTGTCGGGTACGCGCCGCGTAGGAGGAACTGTTTTCGCTGAGTGGCTAGGCTGAGCGCACCATGAGGCGATGCCGGGTCGAGTCCGGCGAACGGGGGAGCTGATGGGCGTGATCGGGAAGTGGACCGGACGCGAGGTCACCGTCCTTCGACAAGCTTTGGGCATGCGACAAGAGGCATTCGCTGCTCACACGGGGGTGTCGGTGGAATTGGTACGCAAGTGGGAGAAGCGCAAGGAAACCATCACGCTGAGCGTCCCGTACGCGGCGCGGATGGACCGCAAACTTCAAGAAGCCGGAGAGGCCGTCGCTGAACGCTTCTGGAAGCTACTGTCGCTCGAGCGGTCTACCGTAGGGGCGAGTTCCCTCGGGCTCGGAGGGGAGGGCCCCGTGCAACGTAAGAGATTTCTGCAGGTGATGACCGGCTCTGCTACGGGGCTGGCGCTCGCCGCGCACTCCGATTCCCGGAGAGGAATCGGCTCGGCACCCGAGTTGATGGACTATTTCCGCAACCAGCTCGCGGGGCACTACACCGCTGATGCTCTCCTGGGCCCGGTTCACCTGATTCCTACGGTGCAGGCGCAGACCGAACTCCTCATTGCGATGGCGCGCGAAGGAAATGTGGCCATCCGCAGCGATCTACTCGAAATCGGGGCATCCTTCGCGGCTTTGCTCGGATGGCTCTACCAGGATGCGGGAAAGCTCAGCAGCTCGCTGCAGTGGCGGCATACCACCCTGGCGCTCGCTCACCGCAGCGGCCGACCCCGGATTATTTCCTACGCCTTGTCGAACATGGCGATGCTGGCGCTCGACAACGGTGACGGTGCCATGGTGGTCGAGTACGCGCAGGCCGCGCAAGCGGTCGGGACGAGCCTATCTCCCAAGTGCCGGGTTCTGGCCCTGCAGCACGAAGCACACGGTCACGCTATGTGCGGCGAGCGGGCCGCCGCGGATCGATTGCTGGACAAGCTCGACGCACTCATCCCGAAAGTCGATGACCAGGACCCCTGGGGCAATGCCTGCCGACGAACGCCGCACTACGTCCACGTTCAGCGAGCGACCTGCTACGGGCGCACCGGTGCCAAGCGAGATGGTGTCGCCGCGGCCGACCTCTGGGACGAGGTCATGGACTCGATGCCGGATCGCGCGCGCCGCGACAACGCCGTATTTCGCGCGCGGCAGGCCGCTGCGCTGGCGAAAGTGCCCGACCCCGATCGAGCCGTTCGGGCCGCTGCCGAGGCGGCCGAGGCTTACGCATCGACCGGTTCGGTCCGGCTTCGCCGCGAACTGGAGGTCGTCGGCTCCCGTGCCGCCGGCTGGTCGGATTCGTCGGCAGGCCGCGAGCTGCGGACGATCCTAGGATCGGTCACATGAGCACCCCGCCTGTTCCGCTCGACGACGACCAGATCGCCGAGGCGCTCGCGACCGTGCCCGGGTGGACACGCGAGGGCAATGAGATCACCCGGACCTTTGCTCACACCTATCACGAGTGCGTTCACCTCGCGGTCTACGTCGCAGCGAAGGCGCGCGAGGTGAGCCACCACCCCGACATCACGATCACTTGGCAGAGAATCGAATTCCGGAGCACCACCCACGATGCCGGACACGTCCTGACCGAGCGGGACTTCGACCTCGCCCGGCATATCGACCGAATCGCCGCAGCCGCCGGAGCGGAACCGGTCCCCGATTCAGCCCTGTGAGGTGCGGATCGACATGAACCGACGTGAAACTGCTGGTCGCCATCACCGCGGTCGGGACCCTGCCCGCCGTGCTGGCGGGGCTCGATGACGCAGCACGAAGCCGCCTCGGGTACGCACTCGGCGGCAAGGTCGATCGAGCCGCCATCGAGCAACTCGAAGCCGTCACCGAGGTCACCGCGCAGCAGTACGAATCGTTCGGTCCCCGCGCGGTGGCCGCGATTCGGCGTGGCCAAGCCGAACTGGTCGAGACCCTGCTCCCGGACTGTCCCGCCGCACTGAGAACCCGCCTGTATGCCGTACGGGCATCGTTGGCACGGGTGATCGGCTGGCAGGCGTATGACGCCGGTGATATGCGCGCGGCGATGGCCCACTACGAGGTAGCGCGCTCTGCGGCGGACGATGCCGCTGATCCGGCGCTGACCGCGTTGGTGCTGTGCAACGCCTCCCTTGCGGCGATCCGCGACGGCCGTCCCGGACTCGGCGTCGATCACGCTGCCGCCGCGCGCTGGTGGGCCACCCGGGCGCAGAATCGGCTGCTCACTGCCTATGCACTGGATATGGCCGCCGAAGCGCATGCCGAACGCGGCGAGGCCCGGGAGTGCCGCAGCGCGCTCGACGAAGCCGACGATTTCATCAACAACGCCGAACTCACCCTGCCGACTTACGTCTTCGATGCGGCCATCCACTACGGCTTTCGCTCGGAATGCCTGGTTGGAGTGGGCGACCGCCTACCTGCTGTCACTGCGGCGCGTCGCTGCGTCGAGCTGATAGATCCGGCCTACGCCCTCTCCCGAGGATTCGCGGAAATCGGACTCGCCGCAGCGCTCGCGCATGCGGGGGAGATCGAGGAATCTGTGCGGATCACCCGCGCCACGAGCACTGTTGCCACTGCCTACGGCTCGCCCCGCCTCGCGTCGGAGGTCAGGAGCACACGACGCACGCTCGCGGCCGCCGCGCCGGACGCACCCGCGGTACGGGACCTGGAGGAGTATCTCGCCACCACGTTGTGAGGCCCTGCCGAGGCTAGGGACGCTCCACGGGCGCGTCCTCGCCGAGCCACGCCGGGTCGATGGTGCCGAGCCCGGCGGCGACAGCCGTTGCGGTCTCCTTCCAGGAGATCAGCTCGGCCATCGCCGGATGCGGCTGGTCGGTGGACATGCGGGCTGCGTTGACGAGGTCCTGCGCGCAGGCTTCGCGGTCCGCAGGCGATAGGGCGAGCATCCACGGGTATGCCTCGGCCAGTGAGCTGCGGTCATCGCGGACGACGGCGATGAGCTGCGCGGCGGACTGCATGGATGCAGGGTATTCGGAAGTTCGGGTGCGTACCGGCACCGCGCCTCGGGATCAGATGCGAAGCGCGGGCTTGTTCGGGTGATCCCAGCGGACCGCGAAATCGGCCTCCTCCGGGTACTCCACGGCGTGCGCGAGCAGCGCGGGCACGGTCCAGCGCTGATCGTCGGGGGTGAGCCGATGGAGTGCAGGCTCGCTCAGCTCGAGCCGGACCGTGGTATCGAAGGCGAGGCCGCGGCCGAGGAGCATGGGGCCGGACACCACGAGGACGGTGCCGTCCGAGGCGTCGCGGAGGGTGGCGCGGGCGGAGCGGTCCGCGACCTCGTCCCAGAGCGCGGGGAGCCAGCGGCCGCGTTCGCGGAGGGCGCGGAGGACCTCGCGGTCGAGGGCGGCGTAGTCGAACCAGGCGTCGCGGTAGGAGTCGATGTCGTCGCGGCCGTACTCGAGCCGCAGCGAGGCGGGGCGCACGTAGCCGTGCAGTGGCACCGAAGCCGCGTCCCGGCCGGTTTCGCGGAGTCGCGAAACAAGCAGATCAGCAAGGGATTCGGGATCGGCCGCGTCGGCACCGTCCACCGCGACGACGGTGCGCTCGGCGCGGCTGAGCACCCGCTCGGCGATCCGGGCGACGAGCTCGCCGGGGCTCAGCGGTCGATAGGTCGGCACGGCTCCATCTCAGCAAACGGCTGCGCGGCAGGTCCGCCGGGTGCCGCCGACCCCACCGACCGGCCGGGATACTCTCAGCTCATGGCGACAATCGAAGAGGCACTGGAGATCGAGCGGATCGAGCGGGACATCTTCCGCGGCGCCTCGGTCAAGACGCAGTTGCCGCGCACCTTCGGCGGTCAGGTCGCCGGGCAGGCGCTGGTGTCGGCGGTGCGCACCGTCGAGCCGCGCTACCAGGTGCACTCGCTGCACGGGTACTTCCTGCGGCCGGGCACGCCGGATCAGCCCACCGTCTACCAGGTCGAGCGGATCAGGGACGGCCGCTCGTTCTGCACCCGCCGGGTCACCGCGATCCAGGAGGGGCAGGCCATCTTCACCATGTCGGCCTCGTTCCACACCGGCGACCAGGGCCCGGCGCATCAGGACGTGATGTCCGACGTGCCGACCCCGGACGAGCTGCCCGACGTCGCCACCACGCTCAGCGAGGAGAGCCTCTGGCTCATGCGCGAGTGGGAGCACTGGGACATCCGGATCGTGCCGCGGGACCGGGTCACGGCCAGGCGGGGTGTGGTGTCGCCGCAGCAGGTGTGGTTCCGCTACCGGCACCCGCTCTCGGACGACCCGCTGCTGCACGTCTGCACCCTCGCCTACATGAGCGATATGACGCTGCTCGGCTCCTCCAAGGTGACGCACCCGGACGAGCCGACCCAGGGCGCCTCGCTGGACCACGCCATGTGGTTCCTGCGCCCGTTCCGCGCCGACGACTGGCTGCTCTACGACCAGTCCTCGCCGTCGGCCGGCTTCGGCCGCGCGCTCACCGGCGGCAAGATCTTCGACCGGGAGGGCAGGCTGGTGGCCGCCGTGGTGCAGGAGGGGCTGATCCGCACCCTCAGGGACAAGCGGTGACGGCTCGGCCACTCGTCGGCGTGCTGGCGCTGCAGGGCGATGTCCGCGAGCACATCGTGGCGCTGGAGAAATGCGGCGCCACCCCCACCCTGGTCCGCCGCGCCTCCGAGCTCGCCGCGGTGGACGGCCTGGTCCTGCCCGGCGGCGAGTCCACCACCATCTCCAAGCTGCTGCAGACCTTCGAGCTGCTGGAGCCGCTGCGCGCCCGGCTGCGCGCCGGGATGCCGGCCTTCGGCTCCTGCGCCGGAATGATCCTGCTCGCCTCTGAGGTGCTCGACACCAGGGCCGACGCCGAGCACCTGCACGGCATCGACATGACGGTGCGGCGCAACGCCTTCGGCCGCCAGGTCGACTCGTTCGAGGCCGACCTGGACTTCGCCGGGCTGGACGACGGGCCGATGCGCGCCGTCTTCATCCGGGCGCCGTGGGTCGAGCGGGCCGGGGAGGGCGTCGAGGTGCTCGCCACCGTGCCGCACGGCCCGGCCGCCGGGCGGATCGTCGCGGTCAGGCAGGGGGCCGTCGTGGCCACCTCCTTCCACCCCGAGGTGACCGGCGATCTGCGGGTGCACGAACTCTTCGTGGACCTGGTGCGGCGGGGCAAGGCCGAGCGCGACGACCTCGGCTGAGGCGGGCGAGTAACGTACACACGTCGAACGTGCCACCGACTCGAAGGAAGTAGGGAATGAGCGGCCACTCCAAATGGGCCACCACCAAGCACAAGAAGGCCGCGATCGATGCCAAGCGAGGCAAGCTCTTCGCGAAGCTGATCAAGAACATCGAGGTGGCGGCGCGGCAGGGTGGCGGTGACCCCGAAGGCAACCCGACGTTGTTCGACGCCATCCAGAAGGCGAAGAAGTCGTCGGTCCCGAACGACAACATCGAACGGGCGCGCAAGCGCGGCGGCGGCGAGGAAGCCGGCGGCGCCGACTGGCAGACCATCATGTACGAGGGGTACGGCCCGAACGGGGTCGCGGTGCTCATCGAGTGCCTCACCGACAACCGCAACCGCGCCGCGGGCGAGGTCCGCGTCGCCATGACCCGCAACGGCGGGAACATGGCCGACCCGGGCTCGGTGGCCTACCTCTTCCACCGCAAGGGCGTCGTCACCCTGGAGAAGAACGGCCTCTCCGAGGACGACGTGCTCACCGCCGTGCTGGACGCGGGCGCCGAGGAGGTCAACGATCTCGGCGAGGCGTTCGAGGTGATCAGCGAGCCCGGCGATCTGATCGCCGTGCGCACCGCGCTGCAGGCGGGTGGCATCGACTACGACTCCGCCGAGTCCGGCTTCCAGCCGTCGGTCTCGGTCGCGGTCGACGCCGAGGGCGCGCGCAAGGTGATCAAGCTGGTGGACGCGCTGGAGGACAGCGACGACGTGCAGAACGTCTACACCAACGCCGACATCTCCGACGAAGTGCTCGCCGAGCTGGACGACTGAGCTCACCCCAGGCGCTGGAAGTACTCCTGCTGCGCGGGGAAGTAGTCGCCGAAGTCGGGGCGGTCCGTGCCGGAGCGGGCCGCCCCGAGCAGGTCGAGGTAGTACTCCCAGCCGGGGCCGACCATGCCCGGGTCGGCGCTGTCGTCCAGGTGGTGGATCAGCGCCAGCTCGGTGCCGTCGGCGGTGGCGGTGAGGACGAGCTCGAGGTGCCAGGAGCCCGCCTCGTCGACCGCGCGCAGCTCCAGGCGCCGGGGCGGCTCGCAGGTCTCGACGAGCATGTCCGTCCAGGGCTCGCCCTCCTCGAAGACCATCCGCACCCGGATGGCGCCGCCCGGCTCGCCCTCCCAGGGGCCGAACCACCGCGCGGTGCGCTCGGACTCGGTGAGGTCGGCCCAGACCTCGGCGGGCGGCGCGGCGTACCGCCGGGTGAGCACCAGATCGCGGCCGGTGGCGGTGCGCTGCAGGGTGCCGGTGGGTTCGGGAGCCACGGTGTTCCTCCGTCCGGGGGCGGGTCGGTTTCGCCCGCATTGTGCCCCGCGGGTCCGACAGATCACCGGCGGCCGCGCCGGGGCGCGGGGCGCGGCCCCGCATGACCAACCCTTGCTACCGTGTCGCCCGGCGGCGGAAACGACCGTGTGAGCTAAACTCTCGAACAATTGTTCGCCCAGAGGGAAGGGGTCGGGGTGCGGGTGATGGGCGTCGACCCCGGGCTCACCCGGTGCGGCCTCAGCATGGTGCAGGGCGGCCGCGGCCGCACCGTCACCGCGCTGGACGTGGACGTGGTGCGCACCCCGCCCGAGCTCGACCTGGCCAACCGGCTGCTGCTGGTCGCCGATGCCGCCGAGCGGTGGATGGACACGCACCGCCCGGAGGCGGTCGCGGTGGAGCGGGTCTTCGCCCAGCACAACGTGCGCACCGCCATGGCCACCGCGCAGGCGGGCGGGGTGATCGCGCTGGCCGCCGCGCGCCGCGGCATCCCGGTCGCCTTCCACACCCCGAGCGAGGTCAAGGCCGCGGTCACCGGCAACGGCGCCGCGGACAAGGCCCAGGTCACCGCCATGGTCACCCGGATACTCGGACTTCAGGTCGCACCCAAGCCCGCCGACGCCGCGGACGCGCTGGCGCTGGCCATCTGCCACTGCTGGCGGGCGCCCCTGCTGGACCGGATGGCGAAGGCCGAGCAGGCCGCCGCGGAGGCGCAGCGCAAATACAAGGCGAGACTGGCCGAGCAACGGAAGGCGGTGCGGCCGTGATCGCGTCGGTGCGCGGCGAGGTACTGGAGATCGCGCTCGACCACGTGGTGATCGAGGCCGCGGGCGTCGGCTACCGGCTCAGCGCCACCCCGGCCACGCTCGCCGGGCTCACCCGCGGCGAGCAGGCGAGGCTCTACACCGCCATGATCGTCCGCGAGGACTCCATGACGCTGTTCGGCTTCGCCGACACCGAAGCGCGCGAGCTCTTCGGCCTGCTGCAGACGGTGAACGGGGTCGGCCCGCGGCTCGCCATGGCGGTGCTCGCGGTGCTGGAGCCGGAGGCGCTGCGCAAGGCGCTCGCCGAGGGCAACCTGACCACGCTCACCCGGGTGCCCGGCATCGGCAAGCGCGGTGCCGAGCGGATGATCGTCGAGCTCAGGGACAAGGTCGACGCCGTCCCGGTGCAGTCCGGCGGCGGGGTGGCAGCTGCCGCGGCGGGCCCGGTGCGCGACCAGGTGATCGAGGCGCTCACCGGCCTCGGCTTCCCGGCCAGGCAGGCCGAGCCCGCGGTCGACACCGTGCTCGCCGAGCAGCCGGGTGCGGGTACCTCGGCGGTGCTGCGCGCCGCGCTCTCGCTGCTCGGCAGGAACCGGTAGCCGATGGACGACACGGATTTCGCCGACGACGACTCCCCGGTCGCCGCGGTCGAGCAGCCGTCGGACGGCGAGCTGGAGGCCGGGCTGCGGCCGCGCTCGCTGGACGAGTTCATCGGCCAGCCCCGGGTCAGGGAGCAGCTGGCGCTGGTGCTGCGCGGCGCCAAGCAGCGCGGCGGCACCCCGGACCACGTGCTGCTCTCCGGCCCGCCCGGGCTCGGCAAGACCAGCATGGCCATGATCATCGCCGGCGAGCTCGGCACCGCCCTGCGGGTCACCTCCGGCCCCGCGCTCGAGCGGGCCGGTGATCTGGCCGCCATGCTCAGCAACCTGGTCGACGGCGACGTGCTCTTCATCGACGAGATCCACCGCATCGCCCGCCCGGCCGAGGAGATGCTCTACCTCGCCATGGAGGACTTCCGGGTCGACGTGGTGGTCGGCAAGGGCCCCGGCGCCACCTCCATCCCGCTCGACATCGCGCCCTTCACCCTGGTCGGCGCCACCACCCGCTCCGGTTCGCTGACCGGGCCGCTGCGCGACCGCTTCGGCTTCACCGGCCACATGGATTTCTACGACCCCGACGAGCTGCTGCGCATCCTGCTGCGCTCGGCGCGGATCCTCGGCGTCGTCATCGACCCGGACGCCGCCGCCGAGATCGCGGGCCGCTCCCGCGGCACGCCGCGAATCGCCAACCGGCTGCTGCGCCGGGTGCGCGACTACGCCGAGGTGCGCGCCGACGGCCACGTCACGCTGGCCATCGCGCGCGCCGCGCTCGAGGTGTACGACGTGGACGGCCTCGGGCTGGACCGGCTGGACCGCGCGGTGCTCGGCGCGCTGGTGCGCGGCTTCAACGGCGGCCCGGTCGGCGTCTCCACGCTGGCCGTCGCGGTGGGGGAGGAGGCGGCCACCGTCGAGGAGGTGTGCGAGCCGTTCCTGGTCCGCGCCGGGCTGGTCGCCCGCACCCCGCGTGGCCGGGTCGCGACCACGGCGGCCTGGGAGCACCTCGGCCTGGTGCCGCCCGCGGGCGCGTTCAACGGCTCGCTCGAGGTGCGAGCGCACGAATCCCAGCAGACGCTGGACCTCTTCGACTGAGCACCGCCCCGGGCGCGCGGTTAGAGTCGGTCGAATGACGGTCGTCCAGTCCGTGCTCGGTCGCATTCCGGAGCCGCACCGCAGCACCGTGATCCGCCACCGCGAGCTGCTGAAATTCGCTGTCGTCGGCGCGATCACGTGGTTCATCGACACCGGCGTCGTCTACGCCCTCAAGCTCACCGTGCTCGGCGAGAAGCCGCTCACCGCGCGGCTGCTCGGGGTGCTGATCGCCACCATCGCCTCCTACATCCTGAACCGCGAGTGGTCCTTCCGGACCAGGGGCGGCAGGCAGCGGCACCACGAGGCCGCGCTCTTCTTCGCGGTCAGCGCGCTCGGCATCGGCGTCACCATGATCCCGCAGGCCGTCTCGCTCTACCTGCTCGACCTGCGGGTGCCGTTCGTCGGGCCGGTCACCCAGGCGGTGGCGAACTTCGTCAGCGGGCAGATCCTGGGCGTGCTGCTCGCCATGGCCTTCCGCTTCTGGGCCTTCCGCCGCTTCGTCTTCCCGGACGACCTGAACGCGCCGGTGCCGGGCGGGCCCGGACGCTAGGTGCGCTGCTCCAGCGCGGTGATCACCAGGTCGAGGAAGGCGTCGACCTCCTCGCGGCTGTACCCGCGGGTGCCGAGCCTGGCGCCGGTGAACCGCACCTCGCGCACGTCGGCGGCGGTCAGGGTGCCCGGCCCGGTGTGCGCGAGGGTGGTGGCGACCAGGTCGAGGAAGGCGTCCACCTCCTCCTCGTCGTAGCCCCTGCGGTCGAGCACGGCGCCGGTGAACCGCACCCGGTGCACATCGTCGGGGGTGAGGATGGCGCCGCCGCCGTTGCTGTGTGCGCGCTGCTCCGGTGCCGGGTGCCCGCCGTTCTGCCTGGACTCCAGCTCCAGCCGGATCCGGTCCAGGTACTCGTCCACCTGGTCGGTCCGGTAGCCGCGGCCGCCGAAGCGCGGGACCGGGAAGGTCACCCGGCGCACGTCGTCGGCGGTGAGCGCGCCCGCGCCCGCCAGGGTGGCGGCGACCGACTCCAGGAACTCGTCGACGCGGTCGGCGTGGTAGCCGCGCTGCCCGAGCGGCGGCCGGTCGAAGTGCGCGCGGCCGACCTCGTCCGGGGTCATCCGCGGCGGAGCGGGGGCGCGTCCTGCCAACACCTGCGACTTCCTGATCGACCGGTTCATTCCGAACAACGTGTGAAACCCCCGCGAGAGTGGTGGACCCCGGAACACGATACCGAGGCGGCCGCTCCCGCGGTCCTGGTTCAGCCGGGGCCGCCGACGGCTTCCCGGCGCACGCCGTCCACCAGCAGCCGCCGGATCGCCTCGGCGAGCGCGCGCACGTCGCCCTCCGGGTCGCGCAGCCCGTGCAGCACGGCCGCGAGCAGCATCCCGGTGACCGCCTTCGCGGTGTTCGCGGTGTCCAGGTCGGCGCGCAGGTAACCCCGGTCGACGCCGTGTTCCAGGTACCCGGCGGTGAGCGCGTCGGCGGTGTCGAGCAGGCCGTACAGCCGGGCGGTGAGCTCGTCGTCGATCCCGGTGGCGTGGAAGAGCAGCAGCTGCGCCACCCGGCGGTCCTGGACCAGGATCACGGTCAGCGCGGCGCCGATCCGCTCGATCTGGGCCCGGTAGTCGTCCAGCGTCTCGGCCGCGTCCGGGGAGTTCTCGGTGGCCAGCGCCGTGACGATGCGCGCGGCGAGATCGTCGATGACGTGGTCGATGATCTCCCGCTTGTTGCTGAAGTAGCGGTAGAAGGTGCCGTGCCCGATGCCGAGCTCGGTGGCGATGTCGGCGATCCCGGTCGCGTGGTAGCCCTTCTCGGCGAAGCAGACGAACGCGGTGTCGATGATGTCGCGGCGCAGCTCCGCTTTGCGGCGGTCGGCCCGCGTCGATGGCTTCGTCACCCCGCCGATGATACGGTCGGTGCACTGCGGAATGACATGTCATTCCGTGACGGATGGGTCACGAGGGAAGGTGTGGCGATGGCGCGGTACGACGCGATCGTGGTCGGCGCGGGGTTCGGCGGGATGGGCGCGGCCATCCAGCTGGATCGGCTGGGGTTGAGCGACTACGTGATCCTGGAGCGGGAAGCCGACCTCGGCGGCACCTGGCACGTGAACCGGTACCCCGGTCTCGCGGTCGACATCGCCTCGGTCACCTACTCGTACTCCTTCGAGCCGAATCCGTACTGGTCCCGGCTCTTCGCGCCGGGGGAGGAGCTGCGCCGCTACGCGCAGCACGTGGCCGAGCGGTACGGGCTGCGCCGCCGGATGCGCTTCGGCACCGCCGTCGAGCAGGCCCGCTGGGACGCCGACCGGCGGCACTGGGTGGTCACCACCGGCTCCGGCGAGCTGACCGCGCGCTTCCTGATCACCGCGACCGGCTTCCTCTCCCAGCCCTACACCCCGCCCTTCCCCGGTATCGACGGCTTCACCGGGCGGATCGTGCACACCACCGCCTGGCCGGACGATCTCGACCTGACCGGGCAGCGGGTCGGCGTGATCGGCACCGGCGCCACCGCCGTGCAGCTGGTCCCCGAGCTCGCCGACGTCGCCGCCGAGCTCACCGTCTTCCAGCGCACCCCGATCTGGGTGGTGCCCAAGGTCGACACCCCGATCCCGGCCGCGGTGCAGCGGCTCTTCGCCGCGTTGCCGGTGACGCAGCGGGCCGCGCGGCTGGCCAACACCGCGGTGCTGGAGGCGATCATGGTCGCCGGCGTGCTGGAGTTCACCAGGGCCAAGGTGCTGAACCGGGGTGCCGGGCTGCTGGCGAAGGCACACCTGCGCACCTCGGTGCGTGATCCGGAGACCAGGCGCGCGCTCACCCCCGGCTACGACTTCGGCTGCAAGCGCCCGACCTTCTCCAACCGCTACTTCCGGGTCTTCAACTCCGCGCACGTGCGGCTGGAGACCGGAAGCATCGCGGAGGTGACGGCCGGCGGCATCGCGCTCGCCGACGGCTCCGAGGTCGCGCTGGACACGCTGGTGCTGGCCACCGGGTTCGACCTGTGGCAGGCCAACTTCCCGGCCATCACGGTGCGCGGCCGGGACGGCGTCGACCTCGGCGCCTGGTGGCGGGCGAGCCGGTTCCAGGCCTACGAGGGCATCACCGTGCCGCGCTTCCCCAACTTCCTCAGCCTGAACAGCCCGTACTCCTACAGCGGGCTGTCCTACTTCACCACCGTCGAGGCGCAGATGAAGCACATGGGCAGGCTGCTCGGCGAGCTGGCCCGGCGCGGCGCGGCCACCTTCGAGGTCACCGAGCGCGCCAACGCGGAGTTCCTGGACCGGGTGACCGAGCGGCTCGGCACCTCGGTGTTCTACGGCGGCGACTGCGGGTCGGCGCGCAGCTACTACTTCGACCCGCACGGCGAGGCCGCGCTGCTGCGCCCGACCAGCACGCTGAACGCGCACCGGGAGGCCGTGCGCTTCCCGCTGGACGACTACGTCTACGGTGGCGTGCCCGCCTGAGTGCGGGGCCGGTTCCGCCAACTGGCAGACTGTGTGGGTACCTGTCCACCCCACCCACGAACCAGGAACTGACGTCGACGATGGAACTGCTGTTTCCGCTGCTGCTGGTCGCTCTGCTCGTGCCGATGTTTCTCGGCGTCCGCCGCCAGAAGCGTGAGGCCGAGAAGGTCTCGGCGATGCAGAACGACCTGAAGATCGGGGATCGGGTGACCACCACCTCGGGGCTGTACGGCACCGTGGTCGAGGTCGACGAGACGACCGTCGATCTCGAGATCGCGGAGGAGGTCGTGACGACCTGGCTGCGCCAGGCCGTCCGCGAGGTCCGCACCGACGACGAGACCGTCGTCGAGGAGGCGGGCACCGCCGATCCGGTCGTGCTCGCCGAGCCCGAGCCCGAGGCCGCCGCTCCGGCGAGCGCCGAGGAGACCCCGGGCCAGACCGAGACCCGGCTCACCAAGGACTGACCTCGCTCGTCGCGGTTCATGCGGTCCGCGCCGGTACCCGGTGCGGACATGTCGGTGCGCCCGCCTCGGCGCGCGCCGGTTCCACTCGACTTCCGCTCTAGGAGATGACGCACCGTGCCTCCGTCACAGGGATCGGCGCATCCATGGCGACTGCTCGGGCTCTTCGTTGCCCTGCTCGCTCTGATCTACGCACTGGTTTTCTTCACCGGGGACAAGTCCCCGACCCCGAAACTCGGCATCGACCTGCAGGGAGGCACGCGGGTCACGCTGACGGCGCGCACGCCGGACGGCAGCAGGCCGAGCCGGGACAGCCTCGAGCAGGCGCAGTCCATCATCGAGAACCGGGTGAACGGTCTCGGCGTCTCCGGCTCGGAGGTGGTGATCGACGGCGACACGATCGTGATCACCGTCCCGGGTGAGGACGGCCAGCAGGCGCGCACCCTCGCCACCACCGCCAAGCTCTACGTGCGCCCGGTGCTGACCGCGGTTCCGGCCGCCGGCCGCAACACCGCGCAGACCCCGGCCGCCCCGGCGCCCGCGCCCGCCCCCGATGGCGTCGCTCCGGCTCCCGCGCCGGACGGCGCGGCGCCCGCGCCCGCCCCCGAGGTCGCGCCCGCCCCGCAGCCGCGGCTCTTCCCGGCCCAGGTGCCGCCGGAGCCGGCGCCGCCGATCGAGCAGGTCCCGCCGGGTGAACCCGCGCCCGCGCCGCCCGCCGATCAGGCCCCGACCCCGGCCCCGACGCCCACCCCGGAGCCGAGCTCCGGCGATGATCTCACCCCGGCCGAGCAGGCCCGCGCCGAGATCGCCGAGGCGAAGGCCACCAGGCAGAGCACCGACCAGGCCGTGCAGCAGCTGGCGCTCGCCACGCTCGACTGCACCAAGCCCGACCCGCTGCGCGGCAACGACGACCCGAACCTGCCGCTGGTCGCCTGCGCGAGCGACGGCACCGAGGTCTACCTGCTGGACAAGAGCCGGATCGACGGCCAGGACATCGCCGACGCCAGCTCCGGGCTGAACCAGCAGCAGGCGCGGCACGAGGTCTACCTGGAGTTCGAGTCCGGCGGCAGTGACGAGTGGGCCGCGCTCACCGGCGAGTACGTGCAGAAGCGGGTCGCCTTCGTGCTCGACTCGCAGGTGGTCTCGGCGCCGGTGGTGCAGCAGGGCCCGCAGCAGGGCGGCCGCACCCAGATCTCAGGCAACTTCACCGCGGCGTCGGCGAAGGAGCTGGCCAACACGCTGAAGTACGGTTCGCTGCCGCTCTCCTTCGAGACCTCGGAGGCGCAGACCGTCTCCGCGACGCTCGGCCTCTCCTCGCTGCGCGCGGGGCTGCTCGCCGGTGCGATCGGGCTCGCGGTGGTGCTGCTCTACTGCTTCGCCTACTACCGGATGCTCGGGCTGCTCACCGCGCTCTCGCTGATCGCCTCCGGCTTCGCGGTCTACGGCATCATGGTGCTGCTCGGCCGCTGGATCGGGTTCACCCTCGACCTGGCGGGCGTCGCCGGTCTGATCATCGGCATCGGCATGACCGCCGACTCGTTCGTCGTCTTCTTCGAGCGGATCAAGGACGAGATCAGGGAGGGCCGCAGCTTCCGCTCGGCGGTGCCGCGCGGCTGGCAGCGGGCCAGGCGCACGATCCTCTCCGGCAACGCGGTCAGCTTCATCGCCGCCGCGGTGCTCTACATCCTCGCCGCGGGCCAGGTGCGTGGCTTCGCCTTCACCCTCGGGCTGACCACCATCCTGGACGTGGTGGTGGTGTTCCTGGTGACGGCGCCGCTGGTGCTGCTCGCCTCGCGCACCGCGTTCTGGTCCAAGCCCGCGGTCAACGGCCTGGGCGCGATGCAGCAGGTCGCGCGGGAACGCTCCGCGACCCGCCCCGCACTCGGGAAGGCGTGAGCACCGTGACGAACAACGACACCGACCGCGCGAGCGGTTACTCGCTGGAGAACGGCACCAACGCCACCGAGGTCACGGACGTCTTCACGCCCGTGCAGCGGGCGCACGCGCGCGGCTTCTTCAGCAGGCTCTACACCGGAACCGGCGCCATCGACGTGATCGGCAACCGGCGCCGCTGGTACCTGATCAGCGCGGTGATCGTGCTGATCGCGCTGGCCAGCATGGCGATCCGCGGGTTCAACTTCGGCATCGATTTCGAGGGCGGCTCGCAGATCCAGTTCCCGGCCGGGTCGGCCACCACCGAGCAGGTCGAGCAGACCTACTCCGGCGCGCTCGGCTTCGACCCGGAGTCGGTGCAGACCGTCGGCACCGGCGGCTCGGCCACCGTGCTGATCCGTTCGGAGGCGCTGGACGCGACCCAGGTCGACCGGCTGAGCGCCGCGATCTACGAGCGGTTCCAGCCGCAGGACTCCGACGGCAGCCCGAGCCGGGCCTCGATCAGCGTCTCCGACGTCAGCGAGACCTGGGGCGGCCAGATCACCCGCAAGGCGCTGATCGCGCTCGCGGTGTTCCTGGTGGTCGTCTCGACCTACATCGCCATCCGCTTCGAGCGGGACATGGCGCTGGCCGCGCTCGCGGCGCTGGTCTTCGACGTCGCGGTGACCGCGGGCGTCTACTCGCTGGTCGGCTTCGAGGTCACCCCGGCCACCGTGATCGGCATCCTGACCATCCTCGGCTTCTCGCTCTACGACTCGGTGGTCGTGTTCGACAAGGTCGAGGAGAACACGAGGGGCATCCTGCACCTGAACCGCCGCACCTACGGCGAGCAGGCCAACCTCGCGGTCAACCAGACGCTCATGCGTTCGATCAACACCGCCCTGATCGGCATGCTGCCGATCGTCGGGCTGATGGTGATCGCGGTCTGGCTGCTCGGCGTCGGCACCCTCAAGGACCTGGCGCTGGTACAGCTGGTCGGGCTGCTCGTCGGCACCTACTCCTCCATCTTCTTCGCGACGCCGCTGCTGGTTTCGCTCAAGGAGCGGTGGGGTCCGGTGGCGGCGCACACCAGGAAGGTGCAGGCCAAGCGGGCCGCCGCGGCCGCGGAGCGGGTCGGCGCCGCCGCCGAGCGGCGCGCGGGCACCGCGACCGCCCGCAGTGCCCAGGAGGCGGAGCCCCGGCGGGCCCGCGGCGCGGGCCAGGGCCCGCGGGCGGGTTCGCGCCCCAGCGGGAAGCGCAGCCGCCGGTAGCAGTGGCGGGGCCGCCGGGCCCCGGTGAGATCGTTCGGGAGCGAAGGGGTTTCGACGTTGCGACTTCCACGCCGCGGGCACCGGCCCGGGATCCGAGCGCGGCGGGTGGTGGCCGCGCTCACCGCCGCGATCGTCGCGGCCGGGCTCGGCGCCGGGTGCACCAGCGAGAGCCAGGTGCCCTCCATCGGCTATGCCACCGACGCGGTGATCAGCAGCTACAACGGCGGGACGACGGTGGGGTGGGCCAGCGGCTCGCCCGCCGTCTTCGGCCGGGTGCTCACCGGGTTCTTCTACACCGGCCCGGACGGCCAGCAGGTGGCCGACACCGACGTCGGCACCGCCAAGGAGGTGCCGGGGGAGGCGCAGACCATCCAGTACCGGCTCAGCCCGGACGGCGTCTACTCCGACGGCATCGCCACCTCCTGCGACGACCTGGTCTTCACCTGGGCCGCGCGGAGCGGCCGGTTCACCAGGGACGGTGCGCCGCTCTTCGACAGCGCGAGCACCGCCGGGTACGAGGACATCGAGCGGATCGACTGCGAGCCCGGCTCCAAGGACGCCACCGTCGTCTTCCGCCCCGGCCGCCGCTACGTGCCGTGGCGCACGCTCTTCGCCGCCGGTGAGCTCATGCCCGCGCACGTCGCCACCCAGGCCACCGGGGTGGCCAACCTGATCGGCGCGGTGCGCACCGGCGAGCTGGTAGCGCTCGGCAAGCTCGCCGACTTCTGGAACACCGGCTGGACCATGACGCCGGGCGCGCTGGACGCGAGCCGCTTCCCCTCGGCCGGCCCCTACCGCATCGGCTCCTACAGCGAGAGCGAGGGGCTGGTGCTCGTCGCCAACGAGCGCTGGTGGGGCGCGAAGCCGGAGACCGGCCGGATCGTGGTGTGGCCGAAGGGAACCGACCTCGCCGCCAAGATCGGCGACAATGCCGTCGGGGTGATCGACATCGGCGCGGGCTCGGTGCCGGAGCTGCCGCTGGACGGCTTCTCCGCCAGCACGATCCCCGGCCGCGGCGCCGAGCAGCTCGTGCTCAGCACCGGCGGCGTCTTCGCCGGGGTGCAGCCGCGCCGGGCGCTCGCCGCCTGCGTGCCGCGCAAGGCGCTCTTCGACAGCCTCGGCTCGGTGCCGGAGCGGCCGGAGCGCGGGATCGGCTCGGCCATGCTGAACGCCCATATCGTGCAGCAGGATTCGCTGTTCTACGAGGCCGCCACCGGCGCCGCGCAGAAGTACGCGACGGTCGACCCGAACGTGAAGGCCGGTGAGCTGACCGTGCGGATCGGCTACCGGACCCCGGACGCCCGCCGCGCCGCCACCGTCAGGGCCATCGCCGACTCCTGCCGCGCCGCCGGGATCACCGTCGTCGACGCGGGCGCCCCCGACTTCCAGCCCACCCGGCTGGCCGAGGGCGCGGTGGACGCCGTGCTCGGCGGCACCGCCGCCGCCACCGGCCCGGCAGGGGCGAGCACCGAGGTGGCCGCGATGTCGGCGCTGCGCACCGGGAACGGCTCCAATGTCGGGCGGTTCGGCAACGGCCGCTTCGACGCCATCACCGACCAGCTCGCCGCCGACAACGCCTCCGCCAGCCAGCTCGGGTTGCTCACCGAGGCGGAGAACCTGCTCTGGTCCGAGCTGCCGAGCATCCCGCTCTTCGCCACGCCCCGGTTGATCGCCTTCGGTACCGGGCTGCGCAACGGCGTCGCCGGGCCGACCCAGGGCGGCACCGGCTGGAACATGGACCGCTGGCGGCTGACCCGGTGACCGAATCGGAGGGGAACCCGATGAGCGCGCACACGAAGGCCGCCGCCGCGGTGCACCGGCTCACCCGCTGGCACGACGACTTCCCCACGTCGGGGGTGCGTTTCGCCGACCTCACCCCGGTCTTCGCGGACGCCGCCGGCTTCCGCGCGGTGCTCGACGGGCTGGCCGCCTGCGCTCCGGACGCCGACCTGATCGCCGGGGTCGACGCGCGCGGCTTCCTGCTCGGCGCCGGTGTCGCGGCGAGCCTCGGCACCGGGGTGCTCGCCGTGCGCAAGGGCGGCAAGCTGCCGCCACCGGTGGTCTCCCGCGAGTACACCCTGGAGTACGGCACCGCCGCGCTGGAGATCCCGGCCGACGGCGTGCGGCTGCGCGGCAGGCGGGTGCTGCTGCTCGACGACGTGCTCGCCACCGGCGGCACGCTGGCCGCCGCCGCCGAGCTCTTCGCCGAGGCGGGCGCCGAGGTGGTCGCGGCCGCCGTCGTGCTGGAGATCGGCTTCCTGGCCGGGCGGGCCAGGCAGGGCGACTACCCGGTGACCGCCATCGTCACCGTCTGAAAAGGGGTTGACCCCGGCGGTGGTGCCGGGGTTACCCTGAATCGTCTTGTTCCCGACGAAACGGAGCGGCTGTTGCTGATCTGAGGTCTCGCCCGGGCGGCCCGTATCTCGCGCGCCGCGTACCGTCGCAGTCACCTCGGGAGCAACCGTGCCCACTCCTCCGTCTTCGCTGTCCCTGTCCGACGTCACCTTCACCTGGCCGGACGGCACCCCCGTCTTCGACGGGCTGACCGCGACCATCGCCCCTGGCCGCATCGGGGTGGTCGGTGCCAACGGCGCGGGCAAGTCCACGCTGCTGCGGCTGATCGCGGGTGAACTCACCCCCGGCCGGGGCTCGATCACCCGACCCGGCCCGCTCGGCTACCTGCGGCAGGACATCGGCCTCGGCACCGGGCTCCGGGTCGACCGGGTGCTCGGCATCGACGCCGTGCGGGCCGCGCTGCACCGGATCGAGGCGGGCGGCGGCACGCCCGCCGACTTCGACACCGTCGGCGCGGGCTGGGACGTCGAGGAGCGTGCGGTGGCGCTGCTCGCCCGGCTCGGCCTCGGCCACGTCGCCGACGGCCCCGCCGCGCTCGACCGCACCATCGGCACGCTCTCCGGCGGCGAGACCGTGCTCCTCGGCCTGGTCGCCGAGCTGCTCGCCGAGCCCGCCGTGCTGCTGCTCGACGAGCCGACCAACAACCTGGACGGCGTCGCCAGGCAGCGCCTCGCCGACGTGCTCGCCCAGTTCACCGGCATCGCGCTGGTGGTCAGCCACGATCGGGAGCTGCTCGACGGCATGGACGCCACCGCCGAGCTGTACCGGGGCGGGCTGCGGCTCTGCGGCGGCGGCTTCGGCGAGTACGAGCGGATCGTCGCGGCCGAGCAGGAGGCCGCGCAGGCCGCTGTCCGGGATGCCCGCGGCGACCTGCGGCGGCAGCGCCGCGAGCTGGTCGAGACCCGAATCAAGCTGGATCGCCGGGTGCGCTACGGCCGCATGCTCGCCGAGACCAAGCGGGCGCCGAAGATCATCGCCAACGCGAAGAAGCGCAGCCAGCAGGTCTCCGCCGGCAAGCTGCGCAACACCCACCTGGACCGGCTGGAGACCGCGCGCGACCAGCTGCGCGGCGCCGAGGAGGCGGTGCGCGACGACCGCGAGATCCGCATCGAACTGCCGCGCACGCTGGTGCACCCCGGGCAGGAGGTGGTCGAGCTGACCGGTGCCGCGCTGCCCGGGGGTGTCGCGGTGGAGCTGCGGGTGCACGGCCCCGAGCGGATCGCGGTGACCGGGCGCAACGGGGTCGGCAAGACAACGCTGCTGCGCCGGATCGCCGAATCCGGGCCCGAGGTGCCGTGGAAGCTGCTGCCGCAGCGGCTCGACGTCCTCGACGACGCCCGCTCGGTGTTCGAGAACGTGGCGGCCGCCGCGCCGCACGCGGAGGCGCAGGAGGTGCGGGCGCAATTGGCCCGCTTCCTCTTCCGCGGCGCTGCCGCCGACGCCGCGGCCGGCACGCTCTCCGGCGGCGAACGGCTGCGCGCCGCGCTCGCCACCGTGCTGCTCGCCGACCCCGCGCCCCGGCTGCTGCTGCTCGACGAGCCGACCAACAACCTGGATCTGCCCAGCCTCGGGCACCTCACCCAGGCGCTGACCGGCTACCGGGGCGCGCTGGTCGTGGTCAGCCACGACGAGCGCTTCCTTGCCGAGCTCGGCCTCACCCGCGTGCTGCGCTGCACCGGCACCGAGGTCGAGGATCTGCCGCTCACCTGACCTCGCTCGGGCGCCGAATCATCGGCAACCTTGCCGGACTAGATTTGGTTATCTACACTAAAACTACTTCACGGGAGGAGACGGACATGGGATACGGACACTGGGACGACACCGCCTACCGGGCGGCGGCCACCTTCCGCGCCCGGCGCGGCCAGGACGACTTCGGCTACACCGCCGAAATGCGCGACCGGCCCTACGACAGCTGGCGGGCGCACCCGAGCCTGGAGCCGTTCGGGGTGCGGGCGCGCGAGTGCCGCGATTCCGACGAGCACGGCGCCGCGCTGCCGATCGCGGTGCTCTTCGACGTCACCGGCTCGATGGGCCGGGTGCCGCGGATCATGCAGAACAAGCTGGGGCTGCTGCACGGCCTGCTGCGCAGCCGTGGCTACGCCGACGACCCGCAGCTGCTCTTCGGCGCCATCGGCGACGCCGACAGCGACCGGGTGCCGCTGCAGGTCGGCCAGTTCGAGTCGGACAACCGGATGGACGAGCAGCTGCGCTCGATCCTGCTGGAGGGCGGTGGCGGCGGCCAGAAGTCGGAGAGCTACGAGCTCGCGGCCTACTTCATGGCCACCCACGTCACCACCGATGCCTGGGACAAGCGCGGCAAGCGCGGCTACCTGTTCCTGATCGGCGACGAGCTGAACAAGCCGCGGCTGGCGAGCAGGCACATCCGCGCCGTGATCGGCGACAGCGTGCGGCAGGACGTCTCGGTGCAGTCGATCTACCGCGAGCTGGCCGAGCGCTGGCACGTCTACTTCATCCTGCCGGACCAGTCCAGCTACTTCCACGATCCGGAGATCGCGGAGCACTGGCGCGGGCTGCTCGGGCAGAACTTCCTGAAGCTGGACGATCCGGCCGCGGTCTGTGAGCTCATAGCGCTCACCATCGGGCTCGGCGAGGACCGGGTCGACCTGGCCACCGGCCTCGCCGACCTGCGCGATGTCGGCGCCACCGGGGCCGACGCGGTCGCGCGCACACTGGGCGAGCGCAAGGCGCTGCCGGGGAAGCGGACGGCGTGAACCGAGGTTCCGGCGGTGTCCCGGGTGCGGTGGGCAGCGGCCACGTGATCGTGGTCGACCTCGGCTTCGGGGACGCGGGCAAGGGAGCGACGGTCGACTGGCTGTGCTCCCCGGCGGCGGGGCTCGGCCCCGCCGCCGTCGTCCGGTTCAACGGCGGTGCGCAGGCCGCGCACACCGTCGTGGCGGGCGCGCGCACGCACACCTTCGCGCAGTTCGGGTCGGGCACCCTCGCCGGGGTGCCGACGCTGCTCTCCCGGCACGTGCTGGTCGAGCCGATCGCGCTCGCCGCCGAGGCCGAGGCGCTCGCGGCGCTCGGCGTGCCCGACCCGCTCGGGCTGCTCGCCGTCGACGGCCGCGCGCTGCTCACCACCCCGATCCACATCGCCGCGAACCGGGCGCGGGAGCGGGCCCGCGGCGCAGGCCGACACGGCTCCTGCGGGCGCGGGATCGGCGAGACCGCCTGCTACGCACTGGAACACACGGCCCCGACCGTCGCCGACTGCGCGCACCCGGACCGGCTGCGGGCGCTGCTCACCGCGCTCGCCGCGCACTACGCGCCGCTGCTCGACGGCAGCGGGTTCGGCCACGAGCCGGTGGACGAGCTGGTCGGCATGTACCGGGAGTTCGCCGCCGCCGTCCGCATCGTCGGCGCGGGCGAGCTCGCCCGGCTCGCCCGGCGCGGGCCGCTGGTGTTCGAGGGCGCGCAGGGGGTGCTGCTCGACGAGTGGCGCGGTTTCCACCCGCACACCACCTGGTCGACGGTCGAGCCGAGCAACGCCCGCGCGCTGCTGGCCGGGATCGGCGCCACGGGCACCGTGCTCGGCGTCACCAGGACCTACCAGACCCGGCACGGGGACGGCCCGTTCCCCACCGAGGATCCGGCGCTCGACCTGCCCGAGCCGCACAACGGCACCGGCCCCTACCAGGGCCCCTTCCGCCGCGGGCACCTCGATCTGGTGCTGCTGCGCTACGCGCTCGAGGTGTGCGGCGGGGTCGACGGGCTGGTCGTCAACCACCTCGACGTGCCCGGCCCGCTCCGCGTGGCGACGGCCTACCGCACCCCCGGCGGCACGGTCAGCCGCCTGCCCGTCGGCGCTCGGCGGGACCTGGGCCACCAGGAGTCCCTGACCGCGCTCCTGCGTTCCGCCACACCGCGATCAGTGGAGCTCCCCGCCGACATCCCCGCCTACCTGGAGCGCGAACTGGGTACCCCCGTGTTGCTCGCCGGTAACGGCCCCGACCGGTCCGATCGCCGCCCCACCCCTGCCACTTGCGCGGCCTGATCGCCGCCGCGCGAAAATAGCGTCATGCAGTCGGTCGTATCAGTGGACGTGGTGACGCTGCGGTTCTGGGGGGAGGACCAGGGCATCCGGCTCGGGGTCGCGCCGCGCGGGCACCCGCCCTTCGCCGGCGAGCTCGCGCTGCCCGGCGTGCTGCTCGGCCGCGGCGAACGCCTGGTCGCCGCCGCGCACCGCGCCCTCGTCACCAAACTCGGCGCCCCCGAACCCGCCATCGCCGCCATCGGGCAGCTGGTCACCTTCGACGAACCCAGCCGCGACCCGCGCGGCCCCACCCTCTCCATCGCCATGTGGGCGGTGCTCGGCCCGCACGACAGCCCCGCGCAGTGGGTCTCCTTCGACAGCGTCCCGCCGCTCGCCTTCGACCACAACGCCATCGTCGGCACCGCCCGCACCCTCCTCACCGGCCTGCTCTGGAAAGACCCCGCCTTCACCCGCGCCCTCCTCGGCCATCGGTTCCCCGCCACCCGCGCCGTCGAGCTCGCCACCTCGGTGCACGGCACCCGGCCTGACCCCGCCAATCTCAACCGGACCCTCGCGAGCGTCCCCGGGTTGAATCGAACCGGGGAGCGGCGCAGAGTGAAGGCCACGGGTCGCCCCGCCGCGGTCTGGGCTTTCGACGATGATCAGCCCTCGCAGCCTTTGCACACGCGCGGGACGGTATCGCCTGATCGGGACTAAAGTGGGTGATTCCTCGGGGCACCGGGGTGATCAGAGAGGCGGTGGCATGACTCAGCATCTGGACGAGGTGAACGCCGGGAACGCGGCGGACGAACCCCGCCCCGAGCCCGAGCAGGCCGCCGCGACCACCGAGGCGTCCGCCGCGCCCGTGCCCCCGCGCAGCGGGTCCGCCGCGGTGCCCACCTCCGCTTCGCGGCGGGTGCGGGCCCGGCTGGCTCGGCGGATGACCGGGCAGCGCGGCATCGCGGCGGTGAAGCCGGTGCTGGAGCCGCTGGCGACGGTGCACCGCGAGCTGTACCCCAAGGGCGACCTGGTCCTGCTGCAGCGCGCCTTCGATGTGGCGGACGAGCGGCACAAGCACCAGTTCCGCAAGTCCGGCGACCCCTACATCACGCACCCGCTCGCGGTGGCGAACATCCTGGCCGAGCTCGGCATGGACACCGTCACCCTGACCGCGGCGCTGCTGCACGACACGGTGGAGGACACCGGCTACTCGGTGGAGCAGCTCACCGCCGACTTCGGCCGCGAGGTCGCGCACCTGGTCGACGGCGTCACCAAGCTGGACAAGGTGAACCTGGGCGCGGCCGCCGAGGCCGAGACCATCCGCAAGATGATCATCGCCATGGCCCGCGACCCGCGGGTACTGGTGATCAAGGTCGCCGACCGGCTGCACAACATGCGCACCATGCGCTTCCTGCCCCCGGAGAAGCAGGCGAAGAAGGCGCGCGAGACGCTCGAGGTGATCGCCCCGCTGGCGCACCGGCTCGGCATGGCCACGGTCAAGTGGGAGCTGGAGGATCTCGCCTTCGCCATCCTGCACCCGAAGAAGTACGACGAGATCGTCCGGCTGGTCGCCGACCGCGCCCCCTCGCGCGACACCTACCTGGCCCGGGTGCGCGCGCTGATCGTCAACAACCTGACCGATTCCCGGATCAACGCGGTGGTCGAGGGCAGGCCGAAGCACTACTGGTCGATCTACCAGAAGATGATCGTCAAGGGTAAGGACTTCGACGACATCCACGACCTGGTCGGCATCCGGATCCTGTGCGAGGAGATCCGCGACTGCTACGCCGCGGTCGGCGTGGTGCACTCGCTGTGGCAGCCGATGGCGGGCCGGTTCAAGGACTACATCGCGCAGCCGCGCTACGGCGTCTACCAGTCGCTGCACACCACCGTGGTCGGCCCGGACGGCAAACCGCTCGAGGTGCAGATCCGCACGCACGAGATGCACCGCACCGCCGAGTTCGGCATCGCCGCGCACTGGCGGTACAAGGAGACCAAGGGCAAGCACACCGTCGACTCCACCGAGGTCGACGAGATGTCCTGGATGCGCCAGCTGCTGGACTGGCAGCGCGAGGCCGCGGACCCGGCCGAGTTCCTGGAGTCGCTGCGCTTCGACCTGAAGTCGCCGGAGATCTTCGTGTTCACGCCGAAGGGCGATGTGATCACGCTGCCGCAGAAGTCGACCCCGGTCGATTTCGCGTACGCGGTGCACACCGAGGTCGGGCACAAGTGCATCGGCGCCAGGGTGAACGGCAGGCTGGTCGCGCTGGAGCGGCAGCTGGAGAACGGTGAGGTCGTCGAGATCTTCACCTCGAAGGCGCAGAACGCCGGGCCCAGCCGGGACTGGCAGAACTTCGTCGTCTCGCCGCGCGCCAAGGCCAAGATCAGGCAGTGGTTCGCCAAGGAGCGGCGCGAGGAGGCGCTGGAGACCGGCAAGGAGCAGATCTCCAAGGAGGTCAAGCGCTCCGGGCTGCCGCTGCAGCGGCTGATGAGCGCCGACGCCATGGGCTCGCTGGCCAAGGAGCTGCACTACGACGACGTCTCCGCGCTCTACACCGCGGTCGGGGAGCACCAGGTCTCCGCCCAGCACGTCGTGCAGCGGCTGATGGCCCAGCTCGGCGGCATCGGCGATGTGGAGAACGAGCTCGCCGAGCGCTCCACTCCCTCCAGCACCCCGGCCAGGCAGCGCGTCACCGGCGACGCGGGCGTCCTCATCCCCGGTGCGACGAACACGGTCGCCAAGCTCGCCAAGTGCTGCACCCCCGTCCCCGGCGACGCGATCCTCGGCTTCGTGACCAGGGGCGGCTCGGTCAGCGTGCACCGCACCGACTGCACCAACGCCGAATCCCTGCAGGCCCAGCAGGAACGCATCATCGCGGTGGAGTGGGCCCCCTCGCCCTCCTCGGTCTTCCTGGTGGCCATCCAGATCGAGGCCCTGGACCGCACCCGCCTCCTCTCCGACGTCACCAAGGTCCTGGCCGACGAGAAGGTGAATATCCTGTCGGCCTCCGTCACCACGCACGGCGACCGAGTGGCCATCAGCAAGTTCACCTTCGAGATGGGCGACCCGAAACACCTGGGCCACGTCCTCAACGTCGTCCGCAACGTAGAGGGCGTCTACGACGTCTACCGAGTGACCTCGGCGGCGTAATCCGGCACGGGCAGTGCTGGGGCAGTGGTTCGATCTTGCGGCGCGACACGAACGGCTCTCTGTTTGCCCGCAATTCGCCCCACGACGGCGGTCGCGGTGGTAACTTCCTCCCCGCGGCCGTTCCGTGCCGCGCGGCGCACCCGGCGCCACGCGTGGAAATCGGAAACTTGCGGTGTGCCGCCGAGCGATCGCCGTCGAAGTGTCGCGGACACCACGGTGTCCCGCGGAATGTTTCCGCCGCGCCCGCAGTCATAGCCGGAATCTGTTACGGTCTATTGCGTTTCGAAGCGTCCTGTTGGCTCGGCGATACGGACTGATTGCGAACCGCTATGGCAACGTACACGGGAAGAATCTCGGGAATGCTCGTCGCGTTCGCCGTCGCTGTGGCGACCGCAACCACGGGCACCGCCGCCGCGCAGCCACCTGCCGGGCCCTCCACGGAGCTGGAGATCACGTCGTGTCCCGCGCTGTACGCGCTCGGGATCCAGGGCACCGGTGAATCCTCGCCGGACGCCGCGCCGAGCACCGACACCGGAATGCTCTCCACCGTCTTCCGGCCGCTGCTGGCCAAGGCGAGCGATCCGGGGCTGGTCGATCGCGCCTACGTGCCGTACGAGGCGGGTTTCGGCGGCGCCGTCGGCGGTCAGCAGGCGCCGTACTCGGAGTCCATCACCGGCGGGCTGGTCCGGCTGCGCACCATGGCCAAGCAGGTCGCCGACCGCTGCGGCGAGACCCGTTTCGCGATCGTCGGGTACTCGCAGGGCGCCCACGTCGCGTCGATGTTCGCGCAGGAGGTCGGGCAGGGGCACGGTGTGCTGGCCGCCGACAAGGTCGCGGCCGTCGCGCTCTTCGGCGACCCCACCCGCAATCCGGGCGCCCCGCTCTTCCCCGGCGCGCCGGGCAAGGCCGCCCCTGATGCCGCCCCCGGCGTCTCCGGCGACGAGATCGCGAGCATCGCCGCGCTGCCGCAGGCGCCGGCCACCGGCGGCGGGATCGGCCCCGAGCGGGACCGGGCGGCCAACTTCGGCTCGCTCACCGGCCGCGTCGCGAGCTTCTGCGCCGCAGGCGATCTCGCCTGTGACGCCCCCGAGGGCGCGCCGATCCTCAAGGCCGTGGCCAATATCGCCGGCCAGGCCAAGCTGAGCGGCGGCGACCCGATCGCCTCGCTGGTCTCCATCTCGCAGGCGCTGGCCTTCACCTCGATCAAGACCGCCACCAGGGTGGTGAACGAGGACATCTCCGGCACCTCGCTGGCGAATCTCTCGATCGCACCGAAGCAGTCGATCTCGCAGCGGCTGGCCGACGCCTCCGACCCGCGCACCCCGCTCGATCTGAACGGCGCCTTCAAGGCGATGCTCAAGGTCGGCATGATCGGGCTGAACGCGGTGGTCACCGTGGTGAAGACGGTGCTCAACCCGACCGCCATCGCCGAACTCGCGACGGCCGCGCTGAGCAACCCGCCCGCCGCGCTGCTCCTGCTCGGCACCAAGCTGCTCGGCGCGATCCCGCAGCTGATTCCGCCGACCACGGTCTCCCGCCTGGTCAGCCAGGCCTTCGAGGCGGTGGTGCAGAACATCACCGACAACAGCGAGTTGCTGAACACCACCACCTGGGTCCGCTACTGGGACACGGTGCAGCGGCACGGCGCCTACGGCAATGCCGCCGTCTCGGCCAACGGCGACGCCCCGACCCAGTTCGTGGCGGACTGGCTCGCGGCGACGGCGCACGACATCCACGCGACCATCGGCAGCGGCGGGAAGCCGTCCGGCGCGGCGCCGAAGGTACCGACCGGATTCTTCGACGGCAGCACCGGCGCGTCTCCGACACCGGCTCCGTCGGGTACGGGACAATTCCCCTTCGGGAGCGGAGTCGACGGCGCCTCCTCCGGAGGCTCGGTGCCGTCGGCGCCCCCCGCCGACCGACCCGATTCCGCAGGCAACGCCTATCCGTTCTCCAGGAACTGAACGCCGAGAAGGGCCGATTCATGCCGCAGCACGCGCCCCGATCAGCGGGAATGGGGGAATGTTGAAGTCGTACAAACAACTGTCGCGATGGTACGGGGCGTTGGAGCCGCAGGCCGCGGCCGCCGCGCCGGAGCCTCCGGCAGCACCCGGTCCCGACCCGGACGCCGCACCTCCGGCCACACCGCTCCTCTCGGTAGACCCGGCCGACGCCGTCGAGGGGCGTCGACCGGACCCGGAGCAGACGCCTGCCGCGGCCGCGGAGCCGCCGATCGTGGCGGAGGTCGTCGAGCCCGTGCTCGTCGAGCCCCCGGTGGAACCGGTGGTCATCGCGCCCATCGGCAGCGAACCCGAGGTCGCGGAGACCGCGGCCGAGCCGCCGCGCCCGGTGATCGATGCCGAGGTGGTCCAGGTCGACACCGGAACCGCCGCGAGCACCCCGCCGGACGAGATCGACGACGAACTCAAGTTCCCCTGGGAGCGCGAGGCCGAGGCAGCGGCGGCCGCCGAACCCGACGACATCCCGCGGCTGCGCCCGCAGCAGGCGGACCCGCTGGACGACGCCGACCTGTTCGGCGACGCCGACCTCGCCGGCGACACCGTCACCCCGATCGACGCGCGCCGCGGCGAGCGCGAGCAGTGGCAGGGCGAGCAGTGGCAGGGTGACGACCGCTTCGACAACTACGTGCCGAGCGATGTCACCGCGCAGCGCAGCGAGTTCGTCGGCGGCTGGTCGGACTGGGTCGGCGCGGGTCCGGCCGCGCCCGGCCGGGACGACGACGGGGCGGTGCGCACCCTGCCCGGCCCGCTCGCGGTGCGCGCGCAGGCCCCGCCGGAGGAGGGCAGGCGCCGCCGCGCCTTCGTCGTGCTCGGCGTCGCGGTGCTGCTGCTCGTGCTCGCCGCCTTCGGCGTGGTCTACCTGCTCGGCTCCGGTACCGACCGCACCGGCTCGGCCCCGGTCGTCCCCTCCGCCATGCAGTTCAGCAGCGCGGGCGGCCCGGCCGCCGAGTGCCGGGCGAGCCGCACCCCGACCGAGGTGCGCGGCGCGGGCCGGGGCGGCGCCATGTCCGGGCCGGACGCCATCCTCGCCTTCCAGTACGCGTACTACGTCGACCGCAGCGGCGCCGCCGCGCGGCAGCTGGTCGCGCCGGAGGCCGCGGTCTCGCCCGCGGAGGTGATCCAGCGCGGAATCGACTCCATCCCGGCCGGGACCACGCACTGCGTGCGGATCACCGGGGTGGGCGACAATCGGTACTCGGTCGAGGTCACCGAACAGCGGCCGGGTGGAGTCCCCGCGTCCTACAGCAGGCAGACGGTCACCACCGCGGAGATCGGCGGCCGCACCCTGATCACAGGTATCGCGGCCGGGTAGAGGAGAGCAGTAGCGATGGGAGAGGACAGGAGTTCCCGGGCCGACCGGCAGCGACCGATCCTGGTGGTCGGGGGCTGTGGCGGCGCGGGCACGACGACGACGGTGCTCGGGCTCGCGGGTGCGCGGGCCGCGGGCGGCACCCCGACGGTCGCGGTCGACGCCACCGCGGCAGGCGGCGATCTGGCGCTGCGCGGCGCCGACGAACACCTGCACCCGATCAGCCTGCAGTCGTGGCTCTACGGCCGCGGCGACGACGAGCCCGCCCCGCTCAAGGAGTGCCTGTCCCGGGCCTCCTCCGGGATCGGGCTGCTCTGGCGGGACGAGGCGCCGCTGCGCCGCCGCGCGACGTATCTGACGGTGGCACGGGCGGTTTCGCAGGCCGGCTTCACCGCGGTCTACGACGGCGGAAGCCCGATCGCCGCGCGCCAGTTGCGCCCGCTGCTCGACGACGCCGAGATCGCGCTGGTGCTGGCGATCCCGTCGCGCACCGACGCCGCCAATCGGCTGCGGGTGACGCTGGAGTGGCTGGACGACCAGTTCGGCGCCGCCGACGAGGGGCCGGGCGGCGGCATCGTCGGCGATACCACCATCGTGGTCTCGCATCAGCTCCCCGACTCCGATTCCCGGGTGGCCGAGCATCTGCGCGAGCACCTGGCCGGTTGGGTGCGCGAGATCCGCGAGATCCCGTACGACCCGCACCTGGCCCGCGGCGAGCTGGTGCAGCACGGTGAGCTGGCCGATGGCACCCGGGCGGCCTACGACGAGCTACTGCGCAGCGTGGCATCATGACCGCGGCCATGAAACTTCCGCGCCGCTCCGCTCCGGAGCCGGGAACGGCGGGCGTCATCGCGCCGCCGGAGTCCCGGCGTGCTCCCATCTGGCAGCGTCCGGTGCCGGGAATCGGGCGCGCGCCGCTGGTCTGGGTGCTGGGTGTACACGGGGGCGCCGGAGCCAGTACGCTCGCGCATGTGCTTGCGCCAGTGGCGGATTCGAGCCGCCGCTGGCCCGGCGTCTTCGAGCGTGAATCGCCGTTCGTCGTCCTCGTCGCCAGGGAGACCATCCCCGGGCTGACCCGTGCGCACGATCTGCTCCGCCAGCACCTCTCCGGCTACGCCGGCCGCGCCGATGTGCTCGGCCTGGTCACCGTCGCCGCCCGCCCCGGCAGGCTGCCCGCCGAGATCCGCAGGTACCGCGATGTGGTCGGCTCGCTGGCCGGCCAGCTCTGGCAGGTGCCGTGGGTCGAGGAGTGGACCCTGGTGGAGCCGGAGAAGCTACCGGTGTGGACACCGGGAGACGTGCAGCTGCCGCGCAAGCGCCGGATCGATCCGCTCGACGAGGTGCCGCCGGAGATCCACCGGCTCGGCTCCGAGATCGTCGCGGCGGCCCGCTCGGCCCTGCGCGAATCCAGCTACGACGCCGACGAGCGGATGTTCGAGGAGTGAACGCCGTGTCGAACCACGTCATCTCCGCTTCGAGAAAGGTATCCGGATGAGCGCGCTGCTGCTGGCCGTACAGGACGCGGGCACGGTCCTTGCCCAGGTCGGCAACCCGACCCCCGAGGCGCCGCCCGGATCCGAGAAGATTCTCCAGCTGGTCCGCTACCTCACCTGGTTCGTGCTGCTCGCCGGGATCGTCGCCATCATCTACGCGGGCGGCAAGTTCGCCTGGGAGCGGTGGACCGGCGGCGGGCTGGAGTCGCCGAAGATGGTGGCGGGGGCCATGATCGGTGGTGTCGTCGCGACCAGCGCGGGCACCATCATGAACGCCGTCATCGGGACGTGAGGTCGGCCGTGCTCGCCTACAAACAGATGCCGGCCGACGTGCTCGAGCCGCTCATGCAGCTGCTGAACTGGCTGCTCTGGTTCGTGCTGCTGGTCTGCCTCGCCTGGATGATCCTGTCCGCGGGGCGGCTCTGGATGGCCTTCAAGTCCGACCTGGCCGTGAACGACGCCTCCTTCGGCGTGCTCATGAGCCTGCTCGGCGCGATCGTGGCCAGCACCGCCTCCGGCATCGCACTCGCGTTCCTGCCTGCGTGACGCCGACGGTCAGGGGGAGCTCCAACATCATGAATCGAATCCAGAGACCCGGTGCGGGCGCGGTCGGCCTCGCGCTGCTGATCGCCGCGAGCACCGCCTGCGGCGGCGGTGACTCCGGCGAGTCCGGCCCCGACCTGAACGCCGCCCCGAGCAATGTGCGCTGGCAGTCCTTCCAGGGCGTCGCGCTGCCGCAGTCCGACCAGGGGCCGCGCTCCGGCGCGGACGGCGCGGCGACCGGCTTCGACCACTCGCCGCCCGGCGCGGCGGTGGCGGCCATCGTGCACACCGTCCGGCTCTCCATCGCGCCGGACGGGCAGTGGTCGCAGGTGGTGAACCGGGAGGTCGTTCCCGGCCCCGCGCGCGACGAGTGGGCGATCAACCGGGTGCAGCTCTCGATCACCGGCCCGGCCGCCGCCGAGTACGCGCCGCGGGTGCTCGGGTACCGGGTGACCGATTACACCGACGAGCGCTCGACGGTCGACGTCTACACCGAGTACTCGGACTCCTCGCGCGCCGTCACGCACACCACCGTCGAGTGGTTCGACGAGGACTGGCGGCTGCGGCTGCCCGATCCCGGGTCGACCGTGCGCCCGGTGGACGCCGTGGACCAGGTGCCCGCGGAGATCGTGCAGCTGGAGGCCCCGAAGTGAGCGGGCGGGGGGAGGTGCCGTGAGCGGCAAGGATTCCGCGGCGCCGCGCGAGCGCGTCTCCTTCGGCGTCGTCGCCTCCGGCGCGGTGCTGGCGCTGATCCTGATCGTCGGCTTCGTCGTCTACCTGAACCGGGGTGACGCCGACGCCACCGTGGCGCTGCCACCGGCCGGAAACACCGGGACGGGAACGGGTTTCGCCTCTCCGGAGGCGGATTTCCTCGGCCGCCGGGTGGACATCCCGAACAACTCCGCGGGGCAGCCGCTGCCGCAGGACACGAGTAAACAGCGCAAGCCGGGCGACCCGGCCTGGCTCACCGCCGCCCCGATCGGGACCACCGCGCCGCAGGGCTGGCAGCGGGTCTACGGCGCCTCGGTGCCGTTCTCCACCTCGGACGGCCCGGCCCGGATCGAGAACGGCCTCGCCGTCGGCTACGCGCACACCCCGCAGGGCGCCGCGCTGGCCGCCGCGCAGATCACCTACCGGCTGAACGCGCGCCCGGCCAACCGCGACCTGTACGTCACCCAGGTGCGGGTCTCGCCGCAGCAGCTGTCCGCGTACGAGAACGCGCTCGCCGCGGACAAACTGCCGGAGCAGCAGCCGGAGAAGGTCACCCGCTACCTGGTGGCCCCGGACGCCTTCAAGATCGACGACTACGCCGACGACCTGGCGATCGTGCGGCTCGCCGCGCGTGGCCCGGTCGTCGACGGCAAGCAGCTGTGGGCCGCCGTCCGGCTCGTGGTGGTGTGGGACGCGGGCGACTGGCGGCTCAAGCCGACCTCCTCGACCAACTCGCAGACCGAGTACCTCGAGACGCTGGAGGGGTGGACCCGATGGTGATCAGGCACTACATCGAGGGGTGGATGCCATGCTACGGCGGATAATCACGATTCTCGCGGTCGTCTTCACGGTGACGATGGCGACCCCGATGATCGCCTACGGCCAGACCTACGGCTTCGACGAGGCGTGTAACGAGCTGCACGACACCCTCGACAGCGTCGGCATTCCCGGCGTCTCGCTGGGTGATGCCGCCTCGGCGGTGTGCAAGGCGGGCAATGCCGCCTCGCATCCGGCCGATGCCGCGACCGCCGTCAAGGACAAGGCGTGGGATTCCACCTTCGGCAAGGTGGTCGACTCGCTGATGAACGGCCTCGGCGAGGCCATCGTGCTGTCGCTGACCTTCTGGATGCGGGTGCCGAACGAGGCGGCGAGCGACTCCGGGTCGCTCTTCACCAAGATCAACGAGTACACGTATCAGATTCAGATATTGCTGCTCATAGCCTCGGTGATCCTCTCCGGCGCGCGGTTGGCCGCGGCCAGACGCGGGGCCGCGGTGAGCGAGGCGGCCGAATCGTTCCGGATGTTCGCCCGGGTGGTGTTCAGCTCCTGGATGCTCGGCGCGGTGATCGTCGCGGGCACCCAGGCGTCGGATCGCTTCGCGGACTGGCTCATCCAGGACGCCACCAACGGCAATGCCAAGGACATGGCCGAGCTGATGGTGAAGACCAGCAAGCTGCAGGCGTTCTCGCCGGGGCTGGTGCTGATCATCGCGATCGTCGGGCTGCTCGGCGCGCTGGCGCAGATCGTGCTCGCCATCGTCAGGCAGGGGCTGCTGATCATCGCGGCGGGCGTGCTCCCGCTGGCCGCGGCGTCGTCCGGGATGGACCTCGGCAAGTCCTCATACCAGAAACTGGTCGGCTGGATCATCGCCTTCATGCTCTACAAACCGGTGGCCGCCATCGTCTACATGATCGCCTTCACCACCGCCGGGCACGTGGACGGCCTCACCCCCACCGGCGGGCTGCCGGAGGGCGAGGAGGCGCAGCGCATGTTGGTCGCCATCGTGCTGCTCTGCTCGGTCGCCTTCGTGCTGCCCGCGCTGATGCGGCTGGTGACCCCGGCGGTCGCCATCGTCGGCAGCGGCGGCTCCGGCCTCACCGCGACCGGTGGCACGCTGGTCGCGGCGGCCGCGCTCGGCGCCATGGGCACCAAGGCGGTCGGCACCCGCACCGCCGCCGCGCCCGGCCGGGCCGGCTACGTCAGCGGCAGCGGCACCGGGCCGCGGCCGCCGGGGGGCGCGGGCGGAATGCGGCCGTCGCCGCGCCCGACCCCGCCGCGCGGTGGCGGCGGTGGGGCGGGCAATGCCGCGGCCCCGCCCGCCGCGCGCGCCTCCGGGCCCGCGGGGGCAGGCGGGGTAGCGTCCGGGGCATCCCGGGTGGCAGGTCGGGTCGCGTCCGCGCGCGCCGCCACCTCGGGGCTGAACCGGGCGGATCAGGCCATGGGCGACATGGCGGGTGACCGCTGGGCCAACCGGTCGCCCGATCTCGGGAGGAGCACCATTCCGCGATGACGAGCACCGATACCTACGAGCGCCGGTCCTACGGCCTCTGGCAGAAGCCCCGCAGCGCAGGCCTGTTCGGCCTGCGCTGGGAGGAGACCGTCATCGGTTTCGTCGTCGTGATCACCGCGCTGATCTGCGCGATGGTCGGCGGCTTCCAATGGGGGGTGATCGTCGGCGGCGTCGGTGTCGTCGTGATGGTTCCGCTGGTGTGGCGGTCCGGAGGGCGCTCCGGGTACGAGACGGGAATTATGATGTTCAACTGGATGCGGTCGCGCAATCGCGGCGAGCACGTCTACCGCGGCGGCCGGTTCTCCCGGATCCCCGGCGGCGTCACCCGGCTGCCCGGGCTGCTCGCGCCCTCCAAGCTCTACGAGGGCATCGATGCGGGCGGCTACAGCTTCGGCATGATCCACCTGCCGCAGTTCGCGCAGTACACGGTGGTGCTCCGGGCCTGGCCGCAGGGGCACGAGGCGGTGGACCAGCCGGTCATCGACCGCTGGGTCTCGGCCTGGGGCACCTTCCTCGCCTCGGTCGGCCAGACCAGCGACATCATCGCCGTCGTCCCGGTGATCGACACCGTGCCGGAGACCGGAAACCGGCTGCTCACCGAGGTCTCCACCATCACCCGCCCGGATGCCCCCGACCTGGCGCAGCAGGTGATGTACGAGCTCGCGACCGAGCTGCCGCAGGAGCGGGTGCAGCTGCTGCCCCGGGTCGCGATCACCTTCAAGGCCACCACCGCCGAGCGGCGCAAGAACCCGGCCGAGGAGGCCGTGGAGATCGGGCGCAGGCTGCCCGGCATCTGCGCCGCGCTCGCCGAGGCGGGCGTGCGCGCGCAGCCGATGGCGGCCGAGGAGGTCATCGCCTTCATCCGGCGCAGCTACGACCCGGCCGCGCAGGCCGACCTCGAGGTCGCCGCGGGCGAGCCCGGCGGGCACGGCCTGGACTGGGCCGACGCCGGGCCGGTCTCGCACGACGAGAAGTGGGACCACCTGCTGCACGACGGCGGCCGCTCGGTCACCTGGGAGATGGACGCCGCCCCCGAGGGGGCCGTCGACGAGCGGGTGCTGCAGCGCCTGCTGGCGCCGAACCCGGAGGTGCCGCGCAAGCGGATCGCCATCGTGTACCGGCCGCACTCGGCCGCGGACGCCGCCGAGATCGTCGACGACGACTTCAAGAACGCGCTGGTGGCGCAGCAGAGCGAACGCGGCGTCGTGTCGGCCGCGGCAACCCTGCGGGTGGGCGCCACCCAGCAGGCGCGAGAGGAACAGGCACGTGGTCACGGCGTTACGCGGTTCGGCGCGCTCGTGACCATCACCGAACCGATGCGCGGAGATCTGCCGCGCATCGAGGCGATTACCCGCGACCTGTCCACACAGGCGCGGCTGAAGATCCGGCGGTGCTACCGGTACCAGGCGGCGGCCTTCGCGGCCTCCCTCGGGTGCGGTGTCATCCTGCCGGAGCACGCGACCATTCCGAAGGCATTGGCGGGGTGAGCGATCCATGGCACGTGACTACGAACCACCGGTCCGGGACCGGGACAGCGCTCCGGCGCGCCGCGGCTCGCGGCGCGACTCGCGCGAGAACCGCGCCGACCACGAGCAGTGGCCGGACCCGGCGCTAGCCGAGCCGCCCCGGCGCAGGCCGGTGCCGCCGACCCTGGAGCCGCCGGACAGCGAGGGGCGCCCGCGCGGGCGTCGCGCGCCGGACGCCCCGCCGCGGCAGCGCGACGACACCGGTCGCCGCGCCCCCGGACCGGACGCGCCCGCCCCCGAGGCCAGGCGCGCGCCCGAGCGGCGCCGCCCGGCGGCGGAGGACGAGGCCGGGCGCCGACCGGCGGCCGAGGGACGCCGGGCACCCAGCGGCGGTGACGCCGCTCGCAGGCCCGCCCCCGAGCGGCGTGCGCCGGAATCGGGCCGTCCGTCGGCCGAGGCGCGCCGTGCGGCCGTCGACGGCGATACCGGGCGCAGGCCGGTCGCCGACCGCCGGGCCCCGGAGCCGGGCCGTCCGTCGGCCGAGGCGCGCCGTGCGGCGATCGACGGCGACACCGGGCGCAGGGCCGCCGCCGAGGCGCGCCGCACGGCGGTGGACGGCGACACCGTGCG
The DNA here is from genome assembly GCF_042650385.1 of Nocardia jiangsuensis. NCBI lineage: Bacteria > Bacillati > Actinomycetota > Actinomycetes > Mycobacteriales > Nocardiaceae > Nocardia > Nocardia jiangsuensis. The sequence continues at coordinate 413,326 of NZ_JBHSAX010000013.1, read as the reverse complement.
CCGCCCCTCGGCGGAGAGCGCGCGCCGGGCGCCGGAATCCGGCCGGGATCCGGTCGAGAACGGCCGCCGCGCGGCGGAATCCGCGCGCGCCGCCGCCGAGGCGAGGCGCGGCACCGCACCGCGCCGGAGCGAGGGCGAGGTGGCCAGGCGCTCCCCGGACGACGTCGCCCCGCGCCGCCAGCCGGAGCCACCGGCCCCGCGCCGGCCCCGCCCGGCGAACCTGCGCAAGGAGCGGCAACCGCGCCGCGACCGCGACCGCCGCGACCAGAAGCCGGACTACACCGCCGACCGCGCCATGGGCAACGCCGACCCGGCCGCCCGCCGCGCCAAGGCCCGCGCCGACAAGCGCAAGCAGCAGGGCCCCTCGGTCCTGGACGACGCCACCCGCACCCAGCTGGAGGCGATCGCCCGCGAGCAGAACGGCCTGCGCGCGGTCTGGGCGCAGTTCCGGATCACCACCGACGACGCCCGCCGCCGCAACGCCGCCGCCCGCACCGAGCAGTCGCACGAGGACGGCTTCGACCGCGCCACCGCGCAGCTCACCGACCGCGGCTACGCGGGCCCGGGCGGCGGCCGGATGAACGTCGTCGGCCGCCCCGTCGAGTACCGCGCCACCACCGCCCAGGTGGCCGGGCTCTGGCCGTGGTCGGTCGGCGCGGGCGCGCCGCTGATCGGCACCCCCCTCGGCTCGCACCTGCACACCGGCGCCCCCGTCTGCTTCGACCCGATGAACTGGTTCCTGCGCGGCAGCTTCATCACCGCGCCCAGCCTGTTCGTGCTCGGGCTGAACGGTTTCGGCAAGTCCTCGCTGGTGCGCCGGATCGTGCTCGGCGGCATCGCCCAGGGCATCACCCCGCTCATCCTGGCCGACGTCAAGCCGGACTACCGCAAGATGGTCGAGATGGTCGGTGGCCAGGTGATCGACCTCGGCTACGGCCACGGCCAGCTCAACCCGCTGGCCGCCGGCGTGCTCGGCTCGGTCGTTCCGCTGCTGGACGAGCTGCCGGAGCTGCAGCTGCAGGTGCTGCAGGACCTGCGCGCCAGGCAGGTCACGCTCGTCGCCGGGCTGGTCGAGCTGGTTCGCGGCGCCAGGGTGCGCGATTACGAGGAGACGCTGATCTCCACCGCGCTGCGCATCCTGTACCGGCCGGGCAGCGGCTACACCCCGGACAGCCCGCCGATCATGGAGAACCTGCTCGAGGTGATCGTCGACGGCGGCGAGGAGCTCATGCTCGACGCGGGCGCCGACGACGAGGCCGAGTACCAGGTCGCCATCAAGAACCTGCGGCGCTCGCTGCGCGCGCTCACCCAGGGCCCGTTCGGCGCGGTCTTCAACGGCCAGACCTCGGTGCCGATCGACACCTCCGCGGTGGCGGTGGCGATCGACGTCTCGCACATCCCCACCGGCGACAAGAAGCTCAAGGCCGCGGTCATGCTCGCCTGCTGGGCGGACGGCTTCGCCTCGGTCGAGGCGGCGCACGTGCTCGCCGACGCCGGGCTCGGCCCGCAGCGCTACTTCCAGGTGGTGATGGACGAGCTGTGGCAGGTGCTCGGCCTCGGCGACTTCATGGTCGATCGGGTCGACGAGCTGACCCGGTTGCAGCGCACCATCGCGACCGCGCTGATCATGATCAGCCACACCATCAAGGACCTGCAGGCGCTCGGCTCCGACGCGGCGATCGCCAAGGCGCTCGGCTTCCTGGAACGCGCGCGCGCCAAGATCTTCGGCGCGCTGCCCGCCGAGGAGATCCACCGCCTGGACAGCACGGTGCCCTTCACCGCGGCCGAGCAGGAGATGGTGACCAGCTGGTCGGCGCCGCAGGCACTCACCGGCGAGGCGCTCAAACCGGGCCAGCAGCGGCCGTCGCCGCCCGGGACCGGCAAGTTCCTGCTCAAGATCGGCGAGGACCGCAGGCCGGGCATCCCGTTCCACATGGAGTTCACGCTCTCCGAGAAGGAGAGCGGGATCCACGAGACCAACCAGCGGTTCAGCGAGTTCACCGAGTCCACCCGGCGTGGTGATTCCGGGAGCGCGGCGTGAGTACCGCGGTGGACCCGAGGTGCGCCCGATGATGCCGCACCGGTCGTACCGCCGGGTCTCCCCTGAGGTGCGGCAGGCGGCGGTGCAGCAGGTGCTCGCGCTGGCGAGCACGCTGAGCAGCGAGTCGGAGGCGTGCCGGATGGTGGCCGACCAGATCGGTGTGCACACCAACTCGGTCCGCAACTGGGTGCGGGCCGCCGAGGGGCCGAGCCTGGAGCGGATGGACGCGGCGGCGCTGCGCCGCAAGGTGGCGCTGCTGCAGCAGCAGCTCGCCGCCGCCGCCGAGATGAACCGGACCCTCGCCGACACCCTGAACGAGACCCGGCGCCGCACGTGAGCCCTCGGTGAACGCGCGCAGCATCCTCTACTTCGCACTGGGCAGCGTCATCGGGCTCATCACGATCGTCCTGGTGATCGTGTTGCCCGCCGCCGAGGATCCGTGCGAGGACGCGAGCGTGCTCGGCTCCGCCTCGGTGCTCCCGCCGCTGGGCGGCTACGCCCCCGGCGACCCGCGCGCGGGCGCCACCGCCGCCCCGGACGGCACCGGCGCGGCGAACACCCCGGCCGCCGCGGCGAACCCGTCCGCCACCGGCACCCCGTCGCTCGCCGCGGGCGCGGGCCCGCTGCGCCGCACGCTGCCGCTGGCCACCGGCACCTACTCGGTCTCCGACACCTTCGGCACCCGCGGCGGCGCGCACCGCGGCGTCGACTTCGCCGCCGCCGACGGCACCCCGATCTACTCGGTCGCCGACGGCCGGGTGGTCGCCGCCGGACCCGCCTCCGGCTTCGGCAACTGGATCGTCGTCGACTCGGTGGACACCAACGGCCGCGGCTACTCCGCGGTCTACGGCCACATGTGGGACAGCGGCGTCGGGGTCGCGGTCGGCGAGACCGTGCGCGCGGGCCAGCCCATCGGCGAGGTCGGCTCGAACGGCGAGTCCAGCGGCCCGCACCTGCACTTCGAGGTGGTGCCTGGCGGCCGCTTCACCGGGGGAAGGCAGATCGACCCGATGCCCTGGCTGGACGGCGCGCCGACCCCGGATGTCGGTGGGGCTCGGGCCTACTCGGCCGACCCGCGCTGCAGCCGCGGCTTCGGCAGCGCCGGTGGCGCGCTGGCCGACGGCAAGGTCCCGGCCGAGCTGGAGATCTGGTATCGCAGGGCGGGTTCGCTCTGCCCGGAGATCACCCCGTCGCTGCTGGCCGCGCAGGCCAGGCAGGAGTCCGGCTTCCGGCGCGGGCTGACCTCGCCCGCGGGCGCGCAGGGGCTGGCGCAGTTCCTGCCCGGCACCGCCGCCTCGACCAACCCGGACGACGGCCAGCCCTACGTCATCGACGCCGACGGCAACGGCACCGCCAGCGTGTGGGACGACGGCGACGCCATCATCGGCCAGGGCCGCTACATGTGCGCCATCGCGGGCAAGATCAACGGCTGGATCGCGGACGGCCGGGTGCGCGGCGACGTCGTCCCGCTGACGCTGGCCGCCTACAACGCGGGCGAGGGCGCGGTGCTCGCCTCCGGCGGCATGCCGAACCAGTACGCCGCGCACCTCTCCGAAACCGCGCCCTACGTGCGCAATATCCTCGCGATGGAGCCGGAGTACCGCGACCCCGGCTCCAACGGCCGCTTCACCCCGGAGGAGGGCGGCGGCACCGCGCAGGTGCTGGCCGCCGCGCAGGAGTGGGTCGGCACCCCGTACGTCTGGGGCGGCGGCGGGCCGCAGGGCCCGAGCAGCGGCGGGCTGGACGGGCCCGGGCTCACCGCGGCCGCGGTCTTCGCGGCCTCCTCCGGCACGGTCACGCTGCCGCGCACCGCCGAACAGCAGTGGGAGGCGGGCTCCGAGGTGCCGCTAGCCCAGGCCACCCCGGGTGACCTGGTGTTCAGCGGTTTCGGCTCGCGCGGCCCCGCGCAGGTCGGGGTGTACGCGGGGAACGGCAGCATGCTGCAGGCGGTGCCGGGGGCGAACGGTCGGGGCGGCGGCGTCACCGAGATGCCGGTGCCCGGCGATGCCAGGGCGAGGAGGGTGCTGTGATTGCTCGGCCGACGTGCGCGGACGCGTTACCCTTGATGAGCAAGGGGAATTCACGCGCGACGCTGGTGGTGGTGCTGATGGCGGGCATCGCGGTGCTGCTCGCGGCCTGCGGCGGCCGGGAACCGGATGCGTCCGCGCCCGGCGCGGCGAGCCGGGCGACCTCGACCACCCGGCTGCTGGAGGCGGTCCCGGCGCCGGACCCGGTCACCCCGGACGGCGTCGCGGTCGCGGCGCTGCGCGAGATCTACACCTGGAACCCGGCCGCCGAGGCGCCGGGTGATTCGCTCGCTCGAGCCAGGAAGTTCCTCGGCCCCAGCCTGATCCGCACCGCCGATGCCCCCGCCGCCGACGGGCCGAAGCCGACCCTGCAGTGGGGGGAGTGGGCCGCCGCCGGGGCGACGGTGCGGGCCTTCACCTTCGCCTCCGGCGAGCGGCCGCCGGCGGCGGCGGATCCGAACGTGCAACAGTTCAAGATCGGAATCGAGCAGACCGTCGAATACCGGAACGGCAGGCAGGAGCAGTTGCCGCCGGCCACCGTGATCGCCACCGTGGTGCGCACCGCCGACGGCTGGCGGCTCGACGGTTTCCGCTGACCCCGTTTCATCACAGAGTCCGGAGGAGCGCATGGCAAAGAAGAACGTGGTCCAGGACCCGGCCGAGGTCGGGCCCGACCTCGGGCTGTACGCCGTCTACGCGGGCTTCGCGGTCTTCGGCACGCTGTATCTCTCGCTGCACCTCGGCAACTGGTTCGTGACGCCGCCGCAGGACATGCCGTTCAACCCGGTGGACATCGTCATCAAGCTGGTCAAGGGCGAGATCCGCTGGCCACCGGCCACCACCGCGCTCATCCTGCTGGCGATCGCGCTGGTGATCGCCTTCGCGCTGCTGCGCAAGCGCCGGGCGAAGAAGGCGTCGGTCGGGCGGCTCGGGGTGGACGACAAGGCCGACAAGATGGGCAACGGCGGTGCCATCGCGGCGCTCACCGAGGCGGGGGTGCGGGCCAAGGCCGAGCAGCTCGGCACCCGGTTGGAGCCGGGCCACAGCCCGGGCGTGCCGATCGGTATCGGGGTGGCCGACGGCGTCATGCTCTACGGCTCGTACGAGGATCTGCACCTCGACATCTGGGGTCCGCGGCAGGGCAAATCCACCTCCCGGGTGATCCCGGCCATCCTCACCGCCATCGGCCCGGTGCTGGCGACCTCGAACAAGCGCGATGTCGTGGACGCGACCAGGGATGTCCGGGAATCCAAGGGCAGCCGCACCTTCGTCTTCGACCCGCAGGGCGTCGCGGGGGAGGAGCCGACCTGGTTCTGGGACCCGCTCAAGTGGGTCGATGCCGCGCACGAGGGCTGCGAGATGCGCGCCGCCCGGCTGGCCGGGCACTTCGCCGACGGCGACGACGGCGAGGATGCCAAGGGCGACGCCTTCTTCGACCCGGAGGCCGAGGACCTGCTGGCCGGGCTCTTCCTGGCCGCCGCGGTCGGTGACGGGCCGGGGGAGCCGCGCCCGATCACCCAGATCTGGGAGTGGGTCACCAACCCGCTCGACACCGAGCCCATCGAGCTGCTGCGCCGGGCCAGGCACCACTTCACCGCCTCCGGCCTCTCCGCCCAGTACAACGCCGACCCGCGCACCAAGAGCGGCATCTTCGGCACCGCCAAGAAGATGGTGCGCTGCCTCAAGCTCTCCAATGTGCACCCGTGGGTGTCGCGGGGCGACGACCGGCGCGAATTCGACGAGCTGGCCTTCCTGGAGGGCAACGGCACCCTCTACAGCCTCTCGCTCGAGGGCCGCGGATCGGCATCGCCGCTGGTGAGCGCGCTCACCGAAGCGGTGATCGACGTGGCGATGCGCAAGGCGTCGAAATCACGCGGCGGCAGGCTGCCGGTCCCGCTGCTCGCGGTGCTGGACGAGGCCGCGAACGTGGTGCGCTGGAAGGATCTGCCGAAGCAGTACAGCCACTTCGGCTCGCGCGGCATCGTCGTCATGACGGTGCTGCAGTCCTGGGCGCAGGGCGTGCGCTGCTGGGGTCAGGCCGGGATGAACGCGCTCTGGGCGGCCGCGAACATCAAGGTGCTGGGAAGCGGGGTTGACGACACCAACTTCCTGCGCGAACGCTCCGAGGCGATCGGCTCGCACGACGCCATCTCGCAGTCGGTCTCGGAATCCAGTGGCGGCAAGAGCTTCTCCCGCTCGCTGAGCTCGTCCACCACGTTCAGCGTGCAGGCACTCGCCCAGCTGCCGCGCGGCCGGATCATCGTCTTCGCCTCCGGCGCGCCGCCCGTACTCGTTCGAACGGTGCCGTGGTGGGAGAGCGAGTACGCTGCCGAAGTGAAGAACTCCATCTCGCGGCACGATCCGCAGCGCAAGACGGAGATCACCGACCTCTACGGTTCGCCGTCGCTCGACAAGAAGATCGCCGGTGAGGATCAGGGGCATATCGAGGAGGTGCGGCCGCTGTGACGGAACCGCAGCAGCCCATGGTCTACGCGACCGTGGTGGAATTCGTCGAGAACTACCTGAGCGTGGTGTACCAGCGCCAGGTCACCGACCTCGGCGACACCGTCTGGTGTCCGGAGTGGTACAAGCACGCGGAGGCGGCGGCGCGGCTGGACGCCCTGTGGCGGGCCTTCGAGCACTACCGGCTGGACGGCGCGACCGGGATGAGCGTGTGGTTCCTCGACCACGCCGATCCGCACATGACGAAGCTCTTCGACCCGCGCGGGCCGTTCAAGTACTGCAGTGTGCGCAACGGGCACAAGGACATGCTCAACCCGCTGCCGGTGAAATCGCCGCAGCAGGGCGTTTTCGCCGATCCCACGCTGGGCGAGTACCGGATCTGACTGCCGTTGCCGGGCGGCGCGCCGCCCGGCAACGCCAGTCAGTTGCGGGTGCGCTGGAGGCCGCGCGAATCCTGCTCGCGTCCGCCGCGCTGCACCGACGGCGCGTCCGGGCGGGTGCGCACCGCCTCCTCCGGCGGTGCGCCGTGGCCCATCTCGACCAGCATCCGCACCGCGGCGAGTTCCGGCGCCACGCCCAGCCTTTCGAGGTGCTGCGCGATGGCGCTGCGCCGCTCGGCGGAGTCGTAGCGGATCGTCGGCGTCGCCTTCATCGCGGACTCGGCCGCGGCCATGCCGACCGAGTCCCGCTCGGCGGAGAGCCGATCCTTCTCCAGCGAGAGCCCCTTGGACGGCGTGGGCGCCCGGTCCATCAACCGGCTCAGCTCGACATTGCGCGGATCCTTCGCCTTGGATTCCCGCGCCTCGCGGACCTGGAGCTCCCTGGCCTCCTTCATCCTGGCCTCGGTGACCTTGACGCGGGCTTCGGCTTCCTTCTGACCGCGCTCCCTGGTGCGGAGCGCGACCAGTGTCGCGATCTGCAACATGGTCCGCATCACCGCGGCAGTCTCTTTGCCGATATCGTCCAGTTCCTCGGCCATGGCTGGCTCCCCGATGCCGCAGTTATCTGATGTGGTGGTGCACCAGACGAACGTCGCGGGACCTGTGAGGGACCACTCGGTAGGCAAATCGCTACCGGCGGAACTCCCTTCAGGTCCCGCGACCGAGAATGCTCCTCAGTCGAGGTTACAGGATGCTGCGACGAATGTGCGCGCCAACGGCGCGTTCCTGCGCATCGATCTGCGCAGAACCGGCGTCGAGTACCGGGCGGTTTCAGTCGATCTGGACGGTGTTCAGCGTGATGGGCTGGTTCGGCGCGCCGTCTCCCGGGCCACCGGCGTTGTTCGTGCCGACCGCGGCGATCCGGTCCAGCGTCGGCGTGCTCGCGTCGTCGACCCGCCCGAAGATCGTGTACTGCGGCGGGAGCTGGGAATCGCCGTAGACCAGGAAGAACTGGCTGCCGTTCGTCCCCGGCCCGGCATTGGCCATGGCGAGCACGCCGCGCTGGTACGGGACCGCTTCGCCCGCGGCGGGATCCATCTGGTCGTACTGGTCGGTCGGGTACTCGTTGTCGTACTCGTAACCGGGGCCGCCGCTTCCGGTGCCGGTGGGGTCGCCGCACTGCAGCACCTTCAGCCCCTCGCTCGCGGTGAGGCGGTGGCAGTCGGTGCCGTCGTAGAAGCCCTGGCTGGCCAGGCTGGCGAAGCTGTTGACGGTGCACGGCGAGGCCGCGTTGTCCAGGGTGACGCCGATCGGGCCCTGGTTGGTGTCGATGCTGATGCTCAGCGTGGCGTCGGCGCCGGTGGTGGGGATGCCGGTGGTCCTGCTCGGCTTCTGCACCGGCTTGTCCGCGGGCTTGGCGCCGTCCCGGTAGGTGCAGTCGACGGTCGCGGCCTTCGGCTTCGCCGCGGGCAGCTCGCCGGCGACCGGGGTGCTGGAGAGCGAGGCGTCGGCCTGGTCGGCGGTGCTGTCGTCGCCCCTGGTGAGGAAGTACACGCCGACACCCGCCGCGGCCACCACCACGACTCCGAGTACCGACCCCGCGATCGTCAGCCGCCTGCGCTTGCGCGCCCGCTCCGCCCGGTTGGCCAGCTGGCGTTCCAGCTTCCGCTTCGCCGCGGCCCGGCGCTGTTCGTTGCTCGGCACTGGCAGATCCTCCCGTTTCCGTGACTTCCGGCATACGAGTGTGCCATCCCTTCCTGAGACGACTCGCAGCCGTGCGGAACCGGTTGGACTCCGTACCCCCGGTGGAGGAAACTGGACCATCGTGACCAAGACCAGCAGCTTCTCCGCGCCCAAGGGAGTCCCGGACTACCTGCCCCCCGCTTCGGCCGAGTTCGTCGCCGTGCGCGACGGGCTGGTCGGGGCCGCCCGGCTGGCCGGATACGGGCATGTGGAGCTGCCGATCTTCGAGGACACGGGGCTCTTCGCGCGCGGCGTCGGCGAGTCCACCGACGTGGTCAGCAAGGAGATGTACACCTTCGCCGACCGCGGCGAGCGCAGCGTCACGCTGCGCCCCGAGGGCACCGCGGGCGTCATGCGGGCGGTGATCGAGCACGGCCTCGACCGCGGCCAGCTCCCGGTCAAGCTCTGCTACGCGGGCCCCTTCTTCCGCTACGAGCAGCCGCAGGCCGGGCGGTACCGCCAGCTGCAGCAGGTCGGGGTGGAGGCGATCGGGGTGGACGACCCGGCGCTGGACGCCGAGGTGATCGCCGTCGCCGACGCGGGGTTCCGCGGGCTCGGGCTCACCGGCTTCCGGCTGGAGCTCACCTCGCTCGGCGACGACACCTGCCGCCCGCAGTATCGCGAGCTGCTGCAGGAGTTCCTGCTCGGGCTGCCGCTGGACGAGGAGACGACGCGCCGCGCGCGGCTGAACCCGCTCCGCGTGCTGGACGACAAGCGCCCCGAGGTCCGCGAACTGACCGCGAACGCCCCGCTCATGCTCGACCACCTCTCCGAATCGGCCAAGGCGCACTTCGAACAGGTGCTCGGCCACCTGGACGCGCTCGGCGTGCCGTACGTGGTGAACCCGCGCATGGTCCGCGGCCTCGACTACTACACCAAGACCACCTTCGAGTTCGTGCACGACGGCCTCGGCGCGCAGTCCGGGATCGGCGGCGGCGGCCGCTACGACGGGCTGATGGCGCAGCTCGGCGGGTTGGAGCTGTCCGGGATCGGGTTCGGCCTCGGGGTCGACCGCACCGTGCTCGCGCTGCGCGCGGAGGGCAAGGAAGCGGGGAACCCGGCGCGTTGCGACGTCTACGGGGTGCCGCTCGGCGACGCCGCCAAGCAGCGGCTCGTGGTGCTGGCCGGGGAGTTGCGCGCGGCCGGGATCCGGGTGGATCTCGCCTACGGGGGGCGCGGCGTCAAGAGCGCCATGAAGGCCGCCGACCGCTCCGGCGCTCGCTTCGCACTCGTCCTCGGCGACCGCGACCTCGCCGATGGCACGATCGGGGTGAAGAACCTGGCCGACGGGGAGCAGCGGCAGGTGCCGCTGGCCGAGGTGGCCGGCGTGCTGCGGGATCAGCTCGGCTGAGCCGGAAAGGAGAGCCCCGGATGAACGAGGACGCCGCCCCCGAGGACGCCGCCCCGAAGCCCGCCCCGGCCCCGCCCCGGCCCCGGCCCGGCCCCCGGTGGGGCTGGATCTGGTCGAGTCCGAGGCGTACGCCCCGATGCTGCGCAGGCTCGCCGCGTTCGCGGCCGGGGCCGGGCTGATCGCGGCGCTGCTGGCCGCGGTGCTGCTCGGCCCGACCCCTGCGCTCGCGGTGTTCCTGGTGATCGCGGCGCCGACCGTGCTCACCGTCGCGGCGGTGCGCCGCCGTCGGATGTGGCTGGCGGGTGGGGTGATCCACGCGCGCGGCGTCCTCGGCGAGCGCCGGGTGGACGCGGCCGCGGCCACCGAGGTCGCGGTGCTGGTGCTGCCGGGGCGGATCAGCCGGGTCGCGCTGCGGATCACCGCGGGCGGTCCGGCGATCACCGTTCCGCTCGCGCTCTACACCGGCGGCCCCGGCGCCGATGCGGGCGAGGCGCGCGGCCGGGAGCTGCCGCTGCTCGGGCTGCGCGGCCTCGCCGACGCGCTCGCGGCCGCCCCGCTGGCGGCGGCGCTCGCGCTCTCCTCGGTGCTGGTGGCGCAGCTGCGCGCCGAGGCGCGCGACGCCCCGCTGGAGCAACGCCCGCTCTACCGCGCGGTACGGGCCGCGCTGGACGCCGGGCACCGGCGCGCCGTCGTGCTCAGCGACCGGGAGATCGCCGACCTGGTCTGAGCTGTCTGCTCGCTCACCTTCGGCGGCCCGCGGCGGTGAGCCTCAGTAGGGTTGGGAGCGTCCGTGCACCCCGCTCAACAGGAGAGCCCCGTCGTGACCAGCACCGATCGCACCGCCCCGGTGACCGTCGCCGTCACCGGCGGCGCGGGCCAGATCGCCTACGGGCTGCTCTTCCGCATCGCCTCCGGCGCCATGCTCGGCGCGCGGACGCCGGTGCGGCTGCGGCTGCTGGAGATCCCGGCGGCGGTCGCCTCGCTCGCCGGCGTCGCGATGGAGCTGGAGGACGGCGCCTTCCCGCTGCTGGAGTCGGTCGACATCAGCGACGACCCGTGGACCGGCTTCGCCGGCGCGAACGTCGCGCTGCTGGTCGGCGCGCGGCCGCGCACCGCGGGTATGGAGCGCGGCGACCTGCTCGCCGCCAACGGCCCGATCTTCACCGAGCAGGGCGCCGCGATCAACGCCGTCGCCGCGGACGACGTCAAGGTGCTCGTGGTCGGCAATCCGGCCAACACCAATGCCTTCATCGCCGCGAGCAATGCCCCCGACGTCCCGGCCGAGCGCTTCACCGCCATGACCCGGCTGGACCACAACCGCGCGCTCGCCCAGCTGGCCCGCAAGACCGGGGCGCCCGCCGCCGAGATCGCCCGCGTCGCGGTCTGGGGCAACCACTCCGCCACCCAGTACCCGGACATCACGCACGCCACCATCGGCGGCAGGGACGCCCGCGCGGTGATCGCCGACCCGGCCTGGGTGGAGCGCGACTTCATCCCGACCGTGCAGCAGCGCGGGACCGCGATCATCGAGGCGCGCGGCGCCTCCTCCGCGGCCAGCGCCGCGAGCGCCGCCATCGACCACATCCACGACTGGGTGCTCGGCACCGCGCCCGGCGACTGGACCTCCATGGCGGTGCCGTCGGACGGCTCCTACGGTGTGCCCGATGGGCTGATCAGCTCGTTCCCGGTGACCTGCGCCGACGGCGAGTACCGGATCGTGCCCGACCTGGAGATCGGCGACTTCTCCCGGGCCAGGATCGACCTCAGCGTGGCCGAGCTGGCGCAGGAGCGTGCCGCGGTGGTCGACCTCGGCTTCGCCAAGAAGGACTGATTTCTTCCGGCCCCGGGCCGGAAGCGGTCGCCCGGTGCCCCGGGGCTGCCGCTGGGCTGGTGGGCTGCCGCGCAGGTGCCGTCAGTCCGCGGGCGGACCGACGGTCCAGGTTTCGGGGCCGTCGAGCAGTGCCTGCAGATCGCCCGGCTCTCCCGCGGCGGCGAGCTGGGCCCGCACCCCGTCGTCGTAGGTCGGGCGCGCGACATCGCGCAGTACGCCGGTGACCACATGGTTCAGCTGCTGGTCGCCGAGCCGGGCAAGGGCGTGCGCGTACCCGGGGTCGGCGCTGTGCGCGTCGTGCACGACGACCTCGACCTCGCCCACATCGTCCGCCCGCACCACCGCCAGCCCGAAACCCGAGCGCACGACGGCGAATTCGCGCTCGGCGCCGAAGCGCAGCGGCTCGCCGTGCCGGAGCGGGATCAGGCGCCGCGGCGCCTCCTCGCGGCGCAGCACGTCGAACGAGCCGTCGTTGAAGATCGGGCAGTCCTGCAGGATCTCCACGAAGGCAGCGCCCCGGTGCGCGGCCGCCGCGCGCAGCACCTCGGTGAGCCCGGACCGATCCGAATCCAGCGCCCGGCCGACGAAGCTCGCGTCCGCGCCGAGTGCGAGCGCGAGGGTGTCGAAGGGGTGGTCCACCGAGCCGAGCGGCGTCGACTTGGTGACCGTTCCCGGCTCCGAGGTCGGCGAGTACTGCCCCTTGGTGAGCCCGTAGATCCGATTGTCGAACAGCAGGATCGTCAGGTTCACATTGCGCCGCAGCGCGTGGATCAGGTGGTTCCCGCCGATCGAGAGCGCGTCGCCGTCGCCGGTCACCACCCACACCGAGAGGTCCGGCCTGGTCACCGCGAGCCCGGTGGCGATGGCGGGCGCCCTGCCGTGGATGGAGTGGATGCCGTAGGCGTCCAGGTAGTAGGGGAAACGGCTGGAGCAGCCGATCCCGGAGACGAACATCAGGTTCTCCCGGCGCAGCCCGAGCTCGGCGAGGAAGCCGCGCACCGTGGCCAGGATGACGTAGTCGCCGCAGCCGGGGCACCACCGCACCTCCTGGTCGGTGGTGTAGTCCTTCGCCTTCTGCGGGGTCAGCGAAAGCGGCACGTGGGCGAGCCCGTTGTGCCCGTCGGTGATCGTCATCGGTCGCCCCCGGTCCGGTAGGTCGCCCGCGCGCGGGCGGCGAGATCCTTGTCCCGCTCGAGGTCCCGGATCGAGCCGTCCAGCGCGGCATCGATCACGCCGACGAGCTCGGCGGTGCGGAAGGCGGTTCCGGTGGTCCTCGTCCACGGCACCACGTCCACCAGGTAGCGGGCGCGCAGCAGCAGCGCCAGCTGCCCGCCGTTCAGCTCCGGCGCCACCACCGTGCGGTACCGGCCGAGCACCGCGCCGAGGTTCGCCGGGAACGGATTGAGGTGGCGCAGCTGCGCGTGTGCGACCGAGCGGCCGCGGCGGCGCGCCCGGCGGCAGGCCTCGCCGATCGGGCCGTACGAGCTGCCCCAGCCGATCAGCAGCAGCTCGGCGGCGCCGTCCGGGTCGTCCACCGCGAGGTCGGGCACCGCGATGCCGTCGATCTTCGCGCGGCGCAGCCGGACCATGAGGTCGTGGTTGGCCGGATCGTAGGAGATGTCGCCGGTGCCGTCGGCCTTCTCCAGACCGCCGATCCGGTGCGCCAGCCCCGGCGTGCCGGGCACCGCGTACGGGCGGGCCAGCGTCTCCGGGTCGCGGGCGTAGGGCAGGAACTCGCGCTCGGGGTCGGGCGCGGCGAAATCCGGGTCGATCGGCGCCAGCTCGGCCACGCGCGGGATCGCCCACGGCTCCGAGCCGTTCGCGATGGCGCCGTCGGAGAGCAGCAGCACCGGGGTGCGGTAGGTCAGCGCGATCCTGGCCGCCTCGATCGCAGCGGCGAAACAGTCGGCGGGGGAGCGCGGGGCGAGCACCGGCACCGGCGACTCCCCGTTGCGGCCGTGCAGCGCCTGCAGCAGGTCGGCCTGCTCGGTCTTGGTGGGCAGCCCGGTGGAGGGGCCGCCGCGCTGTACGTCGACCACCACCAGCGGGACCTCGGTCATCACCGCCAGCCCGATCGTCTCGCTCTTCAGCGCCAGCCCCGGACCCGAGGTACTGGTGACCCCGAGCGCGCCGCCGAGCGCGGCCCCGAGCGCCGCGCCGATCCCGGCGATCTCGTCCTCGGCCTGGAATGTGGTGATGCCGAAGGCCTTGTGCCTGCTCAGTTCGTGCAGGATGTCCGAGGCCGGGGTGATCGGGTAGCTGCCGAGGAACACCGGGATCCCGGCCAGCCTGCCCGCTGTCACGATGCCGTGGGCGAGCGCGGTGTTCCCGGTGATCTGCCGGTAGGTGCCCGCGGGCAGCGCGGCGGGAGCGACGTGGTAGGTGGTTGCGAAGCTCTCCGTGGTCTCGCCGTAGGCGAACCCGGCCCGGAAGGCGAGCAGGTTCGCCTCCGCGATCTCCGGCCGCTTCGCGAACTTCTCCCGCAGGAAGCGCTCGGTGCCACCGATCGGGCGGCCGTACATCCAGGAGAGCAGCCCGAGGGCGAACATGTTGCGCGCCCGCTTGCCGTCCTTCTTCCCCGCGCCCGCCGCCTCGGTGGCGCCCGCGGTGAGCGCGGTCATCGGCACCCGGTGCACGACCAGGTCGCCGAGAGTGCCGTCGTCCAGGGGATTTTCGGCGTACCCCGCCTTGGCCAGGTTGCGCCGGGTGAACTCGTCGGTGTCGACGATGACGGTGCCGCCGCGCGGGAGCTCGGCCAGGTTGGCGGCGAGCGCGGCCGGGTTCATGGCGACCAGCACGTCGGGCTGGTCGCCCGCGCTGAGGATGTCGTGGTCGGCGATCTGGATCTGGAACGACGACACCCCGGGCAGCGTGCCCTGCGGCGCCCTGATCTCGGCCGGGAAGCTGGGCTGGGTGGCGAGGTCGTTGCCGAATGCGGCCGCCTCGTGCGTGAAGCGATCCCCGGTGAGCTGCATGCCGTCGCCGGAATCGCCGGCGAAGCGGATGACGACGCGATCCAGCGGGGTCGGCCCGCGGGCCTCCGCCGGATGCTCGGGGGGCACAGTCACTGCCTGCCTCACCGTCCTCGTCGTCGAGTGGTGCTCGGGGCGCACCCGCCAAGGTACTCCCGCGGGGCAGCGCCGTCCGGCGTACTCGCGGATACCGGCTCAGCCGAAGAGAGCGAGCTGCGGGGCCGACCCAGGCTCGGGGCGCGGGGGCGGTGCGCCTGCGACGCTGTCGCGCACCAGCCCGTGCCGCTCGCGCAGCGGGTCGACCCGCCCGCGCAACCAGCTCGCATACTCCGGCGAGACCGTCGCGCCGCGCCCGTACAGCTGCCGGTAGCGGCGCAGGAGCGCCGGGTGGTGCTCGGCCACCCAGCCGAGAAACCAGCCCTTCGTACTGCCGCGCAGGTGCATGGGGAAGGCGGTCGCCGACTCCGCCCCGGCCCGCGCCAGCGCGGCGAACAGCGCGTCCAGCTGCTCGCTGCCGTCGGTGAGGTACGGGATCACCGGCGCCACCATGACGTTCACCGCGAACCCGGCGTCGGCCAGCGCGGCGATCAGCTCCAGCCGCGCCTTCGGCGCCGGGGTGCCCGGCTCGAGGCCGCGGTGCAGCTCCGGGTCGAGCATCGAGAGCGAGACCGCGATCCGCACCGGGACCTCGCCCGCCGCCGAGGCGAGCAGCGGCAGATCCCGGCGCAGCAGGGTGCCCTTGGTGAGCACCGAGAACGGCGTGCCGGAGGCGGCGAGCGCCCGGATGATGCCGGGCATCAACCGGTACCTGCCCTCGGCGCGCTGATAGGGGTCGGTATTGGTGCCGAGCGCGACCGGCTCGCGGCGCCAGGACTTGCGGCGCAGCTCGCGCCGGAGCACCGCGGCCACATTGGTCTTCACCACCAGCTGGGAATCGAAATCCGCGCCCGCGTCCAGCTCCAGGTACTCGTGCGTCGGGCGGGCGAAGCAGTACCGGCAGGCGTGTGAACAGCCCCGGATGGGGTTCACCGTCCAGCGGAACGGCAGCGTCGAGTTCTCCGGCACCTCGTTCAGCGCGCTCTTGCAGAGCACCTCGTGGAAGGTGATCCCCTCGAATTCCGGCGTGCGGACGGTGCGGACGAAGTCGGCCCGGCTCAGCCCGGGTAGCGCGCCGTCGTCCGCGTCGAGGGACTGCCCCTGCCACCGCACGCCATCAGTCGAACACCAGTTCTAGGCGGTGTCAAGCGTGTCCGCGGGCGCCTGGCGCGGCGGCAGGGTGCCGTCGGCGAAGAAGCGCACCAGGTCGGACACGGTTTCGGGCATCGGCCGCGGCTGATATCCGAGCTCCGCGCTCGCCCTGCTGTGATCGACCTCCGGCGCGGAGACCAGCGCGCCGAGCGCGGCCTTCGAGACGATATCGGTCTTGAACAGCTTGCCGAGCGGGGCGAGCAACGGGATCGCCCGCTCGACCGGGCGGGCCGGGATGGTGAAGCGCGGCCCGCGGGTGCCGCCCGCGCGCGCGGCGGTGCGGCACAGCTCCGGCATCCGGACCATCTCCCCGCCGAGCAGGTAGTTCTCGCCGGTGCGGCCGCGCTCGCCGGCCAGGACGAGTCCGTGCGCGACATCGCGCACGTCGACCAGGTCGAAGGCGCCGTCGATCATGGCCGGGAGCCGGCCGCGGGCCGCGTCGCGCAGCGTCCGGTTGATCCGGGAGAGCGGCGTGCCGTGGTCGGCCGGGCCGTAGACGCCGGTCGGGTTGCAGAGCACCGCGTCCAGCCCCTGCTCGATCACCGCGCGCAGCTCCTGCTCGCCCGCCCACTTGGAGCGGTCGTAGACCGGCAGGCCCGGGTCGGTGGAGCGTCCGGAGCTCTCGTCGATCCGGCCGCCGCAGCCGTACTGGTCGTAGGCGTGGATGGAGCTGGCATGCACCAGCCGCCGCGCGCCGGTCGCGAGCGCGGCCTCGGCGACCACCCGGACGCCCCTGGTGTTCACCCGCCAGGCCAGATCGTTCCGGTCGGCCAGGGTGATCACCGCGACCAGGTGGTAGACGATCTCGGCGCCGTCGATCGCGGCGCGCACGGCCGCCGGGTTCAGCACGTCGGCGCTCACCCAGGTGACGCCGTCCGCGGCGGGCCCGGCGGGAACGGCACGGTCGACGGCGATCACCTGGTGACCGCGGTCGGTGAGCAGGGGGAGGAGGTTGGAGCCGAGGTATCCCGCGGCGCCGGTCACTGCGACCTTCATGGCGACGACAATATAGAACTTGTTCTAATTTGCAACACGTTCTACTTTTTTCGGGCCTCCGGCAGGCTGAATCGGTGCAGGGCTCTGCGTTATATTGGGCCGACGAACGTGTACGACGATGTTGGGGGGCAACTCGGATGACCGATCTCTCGGTGGACACCGACGGGGTGCGGGATTTCGCCGCGACGAATGCCGGGGCGGCGGCGCAGATCGCCGGGGCGGGGAACTTCGACGCGGTGGCCAATGTATCCGCGCTGACGCCGGTCTTCGGCCTGATCGGGGCCGACTACCTGGTCATGTTCGCGGCCGCGCAGGTGCTGCAGGCACGCGATATCAACGACCTCTCCGGCAAGGTCGGCAAGCTCTCGAACTCCGCGTTCAACGCGGCCGCGGCCTTCGACGGCCAGGAGACCGCGAGTGCCGCCGGGCTCGGCGCGATCGGGGCGGCGCAGTGAGGCCGCTCGACACCGGCGTGATCGGCCCGGCCGCTGAGCCGGAGCAGCTCGCGTCCGAGGCGCTCACCGCGACCATCGACCCGTCGCGGTACGCGATCCAGGATGTGGTGCTGCCGCAGCTGCCCGCCGATCTCGAGCCCGTCGATGCGCCCGAATTCGTGCTCTCGCAGCGGATCACGGACGAGCCGGGCAACAACTCGGCGCTGCCGGGCGGGCTGCCCGGGCTCTCCGGGCACGGCACCGGCGACGGCGCGCAGGACGTACTCGCCGGGCTTCCGCCCGAGGTCGCGGGCGGGGCCGACGCCCTGCTCGGCACCGCGACCGGGGCGCTGGACGGCGCGAATCAGCTGGCGCAGCAGGCGTCCTCGGCGCTCGGCGCGGCCGTGGCGCCGGTCGCGAGCGGCGTGCAGCAGGCCGCGCAGGACAGCGGGCTGCTCGGCGGCGGCGACACCGGAGCTCCCGCGGCGCCGCTGCCCGCCCTGCCCGCCGACCCGGTCGGCGCGCTGCTCAACGGGCTCGCGCTGCCCGCGCTGCCCGGCGTCGACCTACTCATGAAGCCGATCCTGGATCTGCTCGGCAGCTTCGGCACCGGCGTGCTCGGCGCGCTCGACCCGACCGCCGTCCTCAGCGCCTCCTCGAAGGTCATCGACACCGCCATGCAGGTGGCCAAGGGCAGTCTCACGACCGTCGACCAGCTGTGGCAGGGGCAGGCCGCGCGCAACGCGCAGGTGGTGGGGCAGCAGGCGCAGAACCAGGGCACCGAGACCAGTCAGCGCGGGATCGATATCTCCGAGATCACCCAGCGCGCCGCGGCCGCGGTGCAGCAGGGCAACGCGCAACTGCTCGGCATCGCCTCATCGCTCGCCGGCCAGGCGGTCGCGCTCGCCCCGGTGATCGTGACCCCGCCCGCGCAGGCGACGCTGATGGCGACGGCCACCGAGCACCTGGGCCGGGCGGTGACGGTGGCCAATGCCACCCGCGGTGATCTGGCCGGGAAGACGGCCGAGCTCACGGCGGCGGTCAACCAGCTGATCGCGCCGGGCGGCGGGCCCGCGCCGCAGGAGGTCGCGCAGGCGGTGATGCAGAACATCGCCGAGCCGATCATGTCGCAGGCCAAGGACCAGGTGGAGTCGGCGACCACCGCCGCGGGGCTGGACACCCCGGTCTCGACGAGCGGCACGCCGTCGACCACCCCGGCGTCGGTGACGCCGGGTACCGCGCCGAGCAGTCCGGGTACGCCCGGCATCGTGCCCGGCTCGCCCACCTCCCGCCCCGGCACCCCCGGCTACAGCCCCGGCACGCCGAACAGCACCGTGACACCCAAGGTGACACCGCTGCCGAACGCCGTGATCTCGCCGATGCGCGGGGTCCCCGGCGTGCCGGGTACCCCGCTGGCCGGCGGGGTGCCGAGCACCACGGCGACCTCCACGGCCGGCTCGTCCGGCTTCATGGGCGGGGCCGGCGGTGCGGCGGGCACGGGCCAGCGCGGCGACGACGAGCACGGCCGCACCGTGCAGCCGTACCAGAGCCGGACCGGAAACGACGACCTCACCGGCCCGCTCGGGGAGTCGACGCCCGAGGTGATCGGGGCGACGCACACCGACGAGCTGTTCGGCACGGACTACGACCAGGACCAGTTCTGAGGGTCCGGGGCGGGCGAGCGCCCGCCCCGGATCAGCTCAGCGCTGCTCCTCGAAAGCCGCCAGCACCTTCCGGTAGAGCTGGTCGAACCGGTCCCGCGCCTTCTTCTGGTCGTCGTTCAGCCCGTCGGTGAAGCCGGGGGCGTAGACGATGGCGTGCACCGCGTCGGAGTCCCGCTCCGGCATGACATCGATGATGCGCGAGCCCTGGTCGGAGACGCCGGGCATGCCGAGGTCCAGCTTCGCCAGCTCCGCCGTCTCGCTCACCGCCGCCTTCAGGACGTCCGCCGGGACCGTTCCCCCGACCTCGTGCGGCGCGTCATCCGGACCGCGGTCCGTGGCGACGGCGTCCGGCACCCGCACCGCGCGGCCGTCGGCGTACACCTGCAGCTCGGGGCGCAGGTCCACCCTGGTCTGCCAGCCGTTCGGGATGGTGGTCAGGGTGAGCAGCGGGACGGCGGCGGAGGCCGGCGTGGCGCTCGGCGCCGCGGGCTCGGCGTGTGCCGTGCCCGGCCCGCCGAGCAGGGCGGAGATCAGCAGCACCGGCAGCAGCAGCGCTCGTCGCATCGTGTGTCCTTCTCTCGGAACGGCTTCGGGAGGGTTCCCGGCCGCAGACGATGGTCAGCGCAGGGCAGGGGGGTTGTCCAGGTTTCGCGCCGAATAGGTGTCGCACGCAGCCAACTGGCCGGTTCGGTACCCGGTGAGGAACCACTTCTGCCGCTGGTCCGACGAGCCGTGCGTCCACGCCTCCGGATTGACCCGGCCCTGCGAGGCCCGCTGGATCCGGTCGTCGCCGACGGCCGCCGCCGCCGACAGCGCGTCCTTGATGTCGGTCTCGGTGAGCGGCTTCAGGAACGGGGTGTCGCTGCCCGGCGCCGGGGTCTTGTCGGCGTAGTGCGCCCACAGCCCGGCGTAGCAGTCGGCCTGCAGTTCGGTGCGCACCGCGCCGGACTCGGCGCCCTGCGGGTCGTTCTGCGCCCTGGCGATATCGCCGAGCTGGGTCTGGATATGGTGACCGACCTCGTGCGCGACGACGTACTCCTGGGCCAGCGGGCCGCCGCTGGAGCCGAACCGGTCCACCAGCTCCTGGAAGAACGAGGTGTCGAAGTAGGCGTTGTTGTCGGCCGGGCAGTAGAACGGGCCGACTTCGCTGGTGGCATTGCCGCAGCCGGTGCTCACCGCGCCGGTGAAGAGCGTCAGCTTCGGCTGCTCGTACTGCACCCTGGCCTGCGCGGGCAGCTGCTCGGTCCAGACCGCGTCCAGGCTCTGCGCGGTGAGCACCACCCGGCAGTCCACGTAGCGGTTCGCGTCGGCGCCGGTCTTGCAGTGCTCCGGGGTGCCCTCGGTGGCGCTCTGCCCCTCGGTGCCGCCCGCCCCGGTGAACTGGCCGAGGATGGAGCCGGGGTCGCCGCCGAGCAGCAGTGCCAGCACCACCAGGATGATGCCGCCCGCGCCACCGCCCAGCGCGATCTTGCCGCCCCGCCCCGGCCCCCCGCTCGAGGCTCGATTCGGGTCGATCTGCAGGCCCTCGTTGAAGGTCATGTCGTCGCTTTCTGTTCGAACTGCCCGCGCGCCGGTACAGCTTGGCACGGCTATACCCGGTCAGGGTGGACGGATATCGGTTTCCCCTCGCTCGGCGGGTCTCACTACGATGGCTACCGCACTGGTCACGCCCTACCGGTGCCCGGACCCCGTCGAAAGGAACCCCGTGCTGCGCACCCACTTGGCCGGCTCGCTGCGAAGCGAGCACGCCGGCCGGACCGTCACCCTCACCGGATGGGTGGCCCGGCGGCGGGACCACGGTGGCGTGATCTTCATCGATCTGCGCGATGCCTCCGGTGTGGTGCAGGCGGTGTTCCGGCAGGGTGAGGCCGCCGGCCAGGCGCACCGGCTGCGCGCCGAGTACTGCGTGCGGATCACCGGCGCGGTGGAGCTGCGCCCGGACGGCAACGAGAACCAGGAGCTGCCGACCGGCGCGATCGAGATCGACGTCACCGAGCTGGAGGTGCTGAACGAGAGCGCCCCGCTGCCGTTCCAGCTGGACGAGCAGCCCGGCGAGGAAACCCGGCTCAGGTACCGCTACCTGGATCTGCGCCGGGACACCCCGGCGCACGCGATCCGGCTGCGCTCGAAGGCGAACGCCGCCGCCCGCTCGGTGCTGGCGGGGCACGAGTTCGTCGAGGTCGAGACGCCGACGCTGACCCGCTCCACGCCCGAGGGCGCGCGCGACTTCCTGGTGCCCGCGCGGTTGCAGCCGGGCAGCTTCTACGCGCTGCCGCAGAGCCCGCAGCTCTTCAAGCAGCTGCTCATGGTCGGCGGCATCGAGCGCTACTACCAGATCGCGCGCTGCTACCGGGACGAGGACTTCCGCGCCGACCGGCAGCCCGAGTTCACCCAGCTCGACCTGGAGATGAGCTTCGTCCGGCAGGAGGACGTGATCCTGCTCGCCGAGGAGATCCTGGCCGCGCTGTGGCAGCTGATCGGCTACGAGATCCCGACCCCGATCCCGCACATGACCTACGCCGATGCCATGCGGCGCTACGGTTCGGACAAGCCGGACCTGCGCTTCGGCGTCGAGATCACCGAATGCACCGAGTATTTCGCGAACACTCCGTTCCGGGTGTTCCAGGCGCCGTACGTGGGTGCGGTCGTCATGCCCGGCGGTGCGAGCCAGCCGCGGCGGCAGCTGGACGCCTGGCAGGAGTGGGCCAAGCAGCGCGGCGCAAAGGGGCTGGCCTACGTGCTGGTCGGCGCGGACGGCGAGCTCGGTGGGCCGGTGGCCAAGAACCTGAGCGAGGACGAGCGGGCCGGGCTGGCCGCGCACGTCGGCGCTGTGCCCGGCGACTGTGTCTTCTTCGCGGCCGGGCCGGCCAAGGCGCAGCGCGGGCTGCTCGGCGCGGCGCGCGGGGAGATCGCGCGCAAGGTCGGGCTGATCGACGAGAACGCCTGGTCCTTCGTCTGGATCGTGGACGCGCCGCTCTTCGAGCCGGCCGCCGACGCCACCGCGGGCGGCGACGTCGCGCTCGGGCACTCGGCCTGGACCGCCGTGCACCATGCCTTCACCTCGCCGAAGCCGGAGTCGCTGGAGACCTTCGACACCGACCCGGGCTCGGCGCTCGCCTACGCCTACGACATCGTCTGCAACGGCAACGAGATCGGCGGCGGCAGCATCCGCATCCACCGCCGTGACGTGCAGGAGCGGGTCTTCGCGGTGATGGGCATCGAGCCGGAGGAGGCGCGGGAGAAGTTCGGCTTCCTGCTCGACGCCTTCGCCTTCGGCGCCCCGCCGCACGGCGGCATCGCCTTCGGCTGGGACCGGATCGTCGCGCTGCTGGCCGGGCTGGACTCGATCCGCGAGGTCATCGCCTTCCCGAAGACCGGCAACGGCGTCGACCCGCTCACCGACGCGCCCGCCCCGATCACCCCGCAGCAGCGCAGGGAGGCCGGGTTGGACGCCGAGCCGGAGCAGAAGGACAGGGCGAAGGGCAACGGCGTCGCCGCTGCCGCCCAGCAGAACTGAGCGCGAACGGGCGGCGGTCCACGGGGACCGCCGCCCGTTCGGTCAGACCGGGGGAGTGTGCACCGCCCACGAGCGCGCGGAACGCCGCCCTCTCGCGACCGGCGACCGGGTCACACCGGAGAGAGCGCGCCACCGGTGAGCGTGCGGAACGCGTAGGTCACCGCGAGGGTGGCGATCGGGAACGCCACCAGCAGCCCGAGCCCGCAGGCCAGGAACCCGAGCAGTGTGATCACCAGCACGGCCAGCGTCAGCAGCACGACCGGCCACAGGTTGCCGACCACCAGACCGGCACTGGCCCGCAGCGCGGCGAACGGCCCGAGATCCTGGTCGATCACGAAGTGCAGCGAGAACATGCACAGCACGCCGACCACGATGCCGGGCAGCAGGCAGAACGCCGAGGCCAGCAGGGTGAGGGTGAAGGCGAGCAGCGCGGTGAGCACCACATTGCCCGCGTTCAGGTACTGGAAGAACGCCCCGAAAGTGGGGCGGTGCCCGTCGCATTCGTAGAGCGCGCCGCGGATCATGGCCGCCTGCAGCACCCACACGCCGACGATCAGCACCAGGAACAGCAGCAGAACGGCGAAGAGCGAGGTCGGCTCGAAGATCCGGACCACCAGCACGAACACCAGGTACAACAGGACGCCGAGCGCCGAGATCGCGATCCAGGTCGGGATGTCCGCGCGGAACTTCTCCCAGCCGTAGCTGATCGCCCGCCCGACGTCCAGCGCCTCCGGCGCGCGGTTCTCGTAGCCGTACTGCGGCCGATCGTCCGGGTAGGCGCTGGCGCCGGAGCCGCTGTACATCTGCTCGGTGGGGTCGGGCCCCGTGCCTTGCGGGCCGTATGCCGGACCCCCGTATCCCGGACCGTCCGGTCCGGGATCGTAACCGGGGGGCGCGGGTTGCGGCGCGGAGTGCTTCGGCCCGGTACCCTGAGGCTGCGAGCCGGGCTGGCCGTAACTTTCGGTCATCGTCCGGGGACCCTTTCGACGCGGGGGCGGTGGCGGCGGAACGCCAAGCCTACGCGGAGATGGTGTGCCCATGCCGAAGGTCGGATCATGGTGTGCCACACCACGGTCGAGATCGAGGCGACCCGACTCGCGCGGGCGATGCCGAGCACGACGGCGCGTGTTGCGCGGTCGCCGTGCCGGACACGCCGGGCGACGCGGAAAGGTTGTCGAACCGCTCGCTGAAAGTGACCCGTTGCGAGTACTTTGAGAGACGATGACCGCACTATTGGCCGAACGCGCCGCCGAAGTCGTGGCCGCAGCGCAACATTTGCTCACGAAGCGAATGGGCGCTCCGGTGAAGCTGAGTGATCCGACGGAACTCGGCGGGAGCGGCAGAACCACGGTTCTGCGGGTCCGCGTCGCGGAGAACGCCTTCTCCCTACCGCGCACGCTGATCGTCAAGCAGGTGAACGGCTCCGGCGCGCCCGGCGTGCCCGGCAGCGTGGTGCCCGGGGTCGTCGGCAGCGACTCCGCCTTCCTGCGCGAGGCGGTCTCCTACCAGTTCACCACCGCACTCGGCCGGGAGCACCGTCCCGGCGCCTACCTGGTCGCCTACGACCTGCCCGCCCGGCTGCTGATCCTCAGCGACCTCGGCGAGAACGCGAAGATGACCCACGTGCTGCGGGCGGGCACCAAGGCCGCCACGCACAACAGCCTGATGGCGTACGCGCAGGCGCTCGGCCGGATGCACGCCGCGACCGTCGGCCGGGAGGCCGATTTCGTCGCGCTGCTGCGCCGCGTCGATGTGGTGCACCGGATGGACGGCATCGCCCAGCAGGCGCAGGCCGCGGTCTCCGAGGTGCCCGGCATGCTGGAGCGCGAGCTCGGCGTGGACGTGCCCGGTGAGATCGCCGAGCGCATCGTGCGCGGCAACCGGCTCTTCACCGCCGGCCGCTTCCGTGCCTTCAGCCCCTCGGACCTGTGCCCGGACAACGTCATCCTGAACGAGGAGGGCGCGCGGTTCCTCGACTACGAGTGGGGCGGCTTCCGGGACGCCTCGCTGGATGTCGCGTACGCGCTGGTCTCCTTCCCCGGCTGCCTCTGCGACGTCGAGCTCTCCCGCAGCCGGGGGCAGCAGATGATCGAGGCCTGGCGCTCCGAGGTGGTCGGGGTCTGGCCCGCGCTCGCCGACGACGAGATGCTGGCCGAGCGGATCCTGGAGGCCAGGCTCATCTGGGTCTGGCTGAGCACCTACTGGTTCCTGCCCGTCGACCACCTGCGGATCGCCGCCGCCCGCGAGCACGGCCTCTCGGTGCCGCGCTCCGAGGCGCTGATCAACCGGTGGGCCGCACTGGCCGAGGACGCCCGCTGCATCGGCGACGACCACGTCGGCGACTTCGCCGAGCGGGTCTCCGCGACGCTGGAGGAGCGCTGGTCGGTCTGACCGCTCGGCTCGCTGAGCCGCGTCGGACCCGGCCGGTACGGTCGAACCCATGAGCGAAGGGCTGTTCGACGTGCCCGGATCGGCGTCCGCCGAGCCGGAGTTCGCCGCCGTCGAATTCCGCGGCGCGGGCGAACTCGTCCCGCTCGCCGTCCGGATGCGTCCGGAGACCCTGGACGAGGTGGTCGGCCAGCGGCACCTGCTCGGCCCCGGCTCCCCGCTGCGCCGGTTGATCGAGGGCTCCGGCGCGGCATCGGTGCTGCTCTACGGCCCGCCCGGGACCGGAAAGACCACGCTCGCCGCGCTGGTCTCCACCGCCACCGGCCGCCGCTTCGAGGCGCTCTCCGCACTGTCGGCCGGGGTCAAGGAGGTGCGCGGCGTCATCGAGCTGGCCAGGCGCAGACTCACCGCGGGGGAGCAGACCGTGCTCTTCATCGACGAGGTGCACCGCTTCTCCCGGACCCAGCAGGACGCCCTGCTCGCCGCGGTGGAGAACCGGATCGTGCTGCTGGTCGGCGCCACCACCGAGAACCCGTCCTTCTCCGTGGTCTCGCCGCTGCTCTCCCGTTCGCTGGTACTGCAACTGCGCCCGCTCACCCCGGACGACATCCGCGCGGTGCTGCAGCGCGCGCTCGCCGACCCGCGCGGGCTCGGCGGCGTGTACACCGTCACCGACGAGGCCATGGAGCACCTGGTGCGAATCGCGGCGGGCGATGCCAGGCGCGCGCTCACCGCGCTGGAGGCGGCCACCTCCTCGGCCACCGGCGGCGCCGTCGACCTGGCGCTGGTCGAGGCCAGCGTGGACGAGGCCGCCGTGCGCTACGACCGCGCAGGCGACCAGCACTACGACGTGATCAGCGCCTTCATCAAGTCCATCCGCGGTTCCGACGTGGACGCCGCGCTGCACTACCTGGCTCGGATGATCAGCGCCGGCGAGGATCCGCGGTTCATCGCGCGCAGGCTCGTCGTGCACGCCAGCGAGGACGTCGGCATGGCCGACCCCTCCGCGCTGCAGACCGCGATCGCCGCGGCGCAGGCCGTGCAGCTGATCGGCATGCCGGAGGCGAAGCTGGCGCTCGCCCAGGCCACCATCCACCTGGCCACCGCGCCGAAATCCGGTGCGGTGGTCGCGGCGATCGGCGCCGCGCTCTCCGACGTCGGGGCGGGCAAGGCCGGCTCGGTGCCGCCGCACCTGCGCGACGGGCACTACGCGGGCGCCGCCGGGCTCGGCAACGCGCAGGGGTACCGCTACCCGCACGACCAGCCGGGCGGGGTGCTCGCCCAGCAGTACCCGCCGGACGAGCTGGTCGGCGTCGACTACTACACGCCGACCGAGCACGGCGCCGAGCGCGAGGTCGCCGCCAGGGTCGGAAAACTGCGCCGGATCGTGCGCGGGCTGCGCACCGGGCCGGGCAGCGGAAAATCGGATGAACCGGGCCGGTAGGCTGGACTTCCGTGCAGACCCACGACATCCGACGGCGCTTCCTGGACCATTTCGTCCGTGCCGGACACACCGAGGTGCCCAGCGCCTCGCTGATCCTGGCGGACCCCAACCTGCTGTTCGTGAACGCGGGAATGGTGCAGTTCAAGCCGTACTTCCTGGGGCAGGAGGAGCCGCCCTACCCGCGCGCGACCAGCGTCCAGAAGTGCGTGCGCACCGGTGACATCGACGAGGTCGGCATCACCACGCGGCACAACACCTTCTTCCAGATGGCGGGCAACTTCTCCTTCGGTGACTACTTCAAGGAGCAGGCCATCGGCTTCGCCTGGGAGTTGATCACGAAGTCGCAGGAGCAGGGCGGCTACGGCTTCGACCCGGAGCGGATCTGGGTCACCGCCTACGAATCGGACCCCGAGGCCGCCGAACTCTGGCAGCGGATCGCCGGCATGCCCGCCGAGCGGATCCAGTTCCGCGACGGCAAGGACAACTACTGGGACATGGGGGTGCCCGGCCCGGGCGGCCCGTGCTCGGAGATCTACTACGACCGCGGCCCCGCCTACGGCCGCGAGGGCGGCCCGGTCGCCGACGAGGATCGCTACATCGAGATCTGGAACCTCGTCTTCATGCAGGACATCCGCGGTGACCAGAGCCCCAAGCAGGGCCACCCGCCGATCGGCACGCTGCCGAAGAAGAACATCGACACCGGCATGGGCGTCGAGCGGATCGCCATGCTGCTGCAGGGCGTCGAGAACGTCTACGAGACCGACCTGCTGCGTCCGATCATCGCCGAGGCCGAGCAGCTGACCGGCCGCTCCTACGGCGCCGACGCCGGCGACGACGTGCGCTTCCGGGTGATCGCCGACCACGCCCGCAGCTCCGCCATGCTCATCTCGGACGGGGTGAACCCCGGCAACGACGGCCGCGGCTACGTGCTGCGCAGGCTGCTGCGCCGGATCGTGCGCTCGGCCCGGCTGCTCGGCGCCGAGAAGCCGGTGATGGCCGAGCTGATCACCGTCGTCTCCCAGCTCATGGCGCCCTCGTACCCGGAGCTCGGCACCGACTTCCGCCGGATCGAGACCGTCGCCGTCGGCGAGGAGACCGCCTTCCTCAAGACCCTGAGCACCGGCTCCACCCTGTTCGACACCGCCGTCACCGAGGTGAAGGCGAAGGGCAGCAGCACGATTCCCGGCTCCGAGGCGTTCACCCTGCACGACACCTACGGCTTCCCGATCGACCTCACCCTGGAGATGGCCGCCGAGGCGGGGCTCAGCGTGGACGAGGCGGGCTTCCGGTCGCTCATGGCCGAGCAGCGGCAGCGCGCCAAGGACGACGCGGCCGCCCGCAAACACGCGCACGCCGACCTCAGCGTCTACAAGGAGCTGATCGATCGCGGCGCCACCGAGTTCACCGGCTTCGCCGAGCTCACCTCCGAGGCCACCGTGTTGGCGCTGCTCGCCGACGGGGTCCGGATTCCGGTCGCCTCCGAGGGGCAGCAGGTCGAGGTGATCCTGGACCGCAGCCCGCTCTACGCGGAGTCCGGCGGGCAGATCGCCGACCGCGGCAGCATCACCGCCACCGGGCTCCGGCTGCGCGTCGACGACGTGCAGAAGATCGCCAAGAAGCTGTGGGTGCACAAGGGGACGGTCGAGCAGGGCGCCGTCACCGAGGGCGACGTGGTGCTCGCCCAGGCCGACCCGGCCTGGCGCCGCGGCGCCACCCAGGGCCACTCCGGCACGCACATGGTGCACGCCGCGCTGCGCCAGGTGCTCGGC
This sequence comes from Nocardia jiangsuensis, assembly GCF_042650385.1. Classification (NCBI taxonomy): domain Bacteria; kingdom Bacillati; phylum Actinomycetota; class Actinomycetes; order Mycobacteriales; family Nocardiaceae; genus Nocardia; species Nocardia jiangsuensis. Next base: position 385,058 of record NZ_JBHSAX010000013.1, on the reverse strand, counting down.
CCGAACGCGGTGCAGGCCGGCTCCCTGAACAAGCCCGGCTACCTGCGCTTCGACTTCAACTGGCAGGGCCAGCTCTCCGAGCAGCAGCGCGCCGACATCGAGGCGGTCTCCAACGACGGGGTCGGCGCCGACTTCCCGGTGAACACCTTCGTCACCGACCTGACCGAGGCCAAGCGGATGGGCGCGCTCGCGCTCTTCGGCGAGAACTACGGCTCCGAGGTGCGCGTCGTCGAGATCGGCGGCCCGTTCTCGATGGAGCTCTGTGGCGGCACGCACGTGCAGCACTCCTCGCAGATCGGCCCGATCACGCTGCTCGGCGAGGCCTCGGTCGGCTCCGGCGTGCGCCGCGTCGAGGCCTTCGTCGGGCTGGACTCCTACCGGTACCTGGCCAAGGAGCGGGCGCTGCTGGCCGGCGTCGCCTCCTCGCTCAAGGTGCCCTCCGACGAGGTGCCCGCCCGGGTCGAGCAGCTCGTGGAGCGGCTCAAGGTGGCGGAGAAGGAGCTGGAGCGCAACCGCACCGCCGCGGTGCTGGCGAGCGCGGCCACCTTCGCCGAGCGGGCCGAGCGAGTCGGCTCGGTGCTGCTGGTCGCCGCCGCGGCGCCGGCGGGCATCGGCGGCGGCGATCTGCGCACCCTGGCCACCGACATCAAGGGCAGGCTCGGCAGCGAGCCCGGCGTCGTGGTGCTGCTCGGCAACGCCGACGGCAAGGTGCCGTTCGTGGTCGCGGTGAACAAGCCCGCCCAGGAACTCGGCGTCAAGGCCGGTGACCTGGTGGCCAGCTTCGGCCCGGGTATCGCAGGCCGCGGCGGCGGCAAGCCGGAGATGGCGCAGGGCTCCGGCTCCGACCCCTCCGGCATCGAGGCGGGGCTGGCCGCCGTGCGCGGCCGGGTGGGTGAACTCGCCGGCTGATGGCTGCTTCCGAACGGCACGGGCCGCAGGCGGGCGCCCGCCCCGCCGACCGGCCGGATCCGGCGAGCGACCCCGGTCGCGGCAGGCGGATCGGTATCGATGTGGGCAGCGTGCGCGTCGGCGTGGCCGCCAGCGACCCGGACGGCATCCTCGCGACCCCGGTGGAGACCGTGGCACGGGCGAAGGCCCGAGGATCGAATTCCGCCACGGCGCCGGATATCGCACGGTTAGCCGAGATTGTGCGGGAGTATGAAGCAGTCGAGGTGATCGTCGGGCTGCCCCGCACATTGCGGGGGGAGAACGGCGCATCGGCCGACATGGCCATCGCGTTCGCGGATCGGTTGCGGGAAGCGGTCCAACCGGTTCCCGTCCGACTCTCCGACGAACGGTTGACTACCGTGTCAGCTGCACGTGCATTGCGGGACAGCGGGGTTCGCGCGCGCGGCAGCCGGCAGGTGATCGACCAGGCGGCGGCGGTGGCGATCCTGCAGGGTTGGTTGGACGAACGGAGCTCGGTGGTGAAGTCGGTCGAACGCACGGTGGGACCCGATGGCGAGGTGCCGCCGCATGTCTGACCGCCCGAGCCGGGGGGAGGCGTCCCGGCATGTCTGAGCGCTGGGCGCGGGCCGAGGAGCGCTACCGCCAGAAGGAGGCCGAGCGCCGCTACAAGCGCAGGGCCCCCGCGACCGCCGAACCCGAGTGGGACGGCTACGACGACGAGACCAGGGTCATCCCGCGCTACGACGACCAGGTGCCCGGCGGCTACCCCGAGGAGCCCTACCAGGCAGGCGCCTACCCTGGCGACGGGGTCTACCCGGACGACCCGCCCGGCCACGCCGACCCCGAGCACTACCCGGACGAGGAGCCGCCGCGCCGCGGCCCGCGCAGGCCGCGCCCGGCCGCCGAGTCCGGGCGCCGCGACGACGAGGAGACGGGCACGCGCGCGCGGCGCGGGCCCGGCCGCTCCGGTCGCAAGTCCTCCCGGATCGCCTCCCGCAAGGCCGAGGAGCGCAAGCGCCGCAGACGCAACTTCTGGCTGATCGGCGCGCTCTTCGCGGTGCTCGTGGTGGCCGCGGTCGGCTACGTCGGGAGCAAGCTGGTCGGTGGTTACACCCCGGCCGAGGATTTTGCCGGTCCCGCAGGCGACCCGGTGGTGGTCGAGGTGAAGCCCGGCGACACCGCGACCCAGATCGCCGCCTCCATGTACGACAGGGGCGTGGTCGCGAGCAGCGCCGCGTTCTACGAGGCGGCCGTGCAGAACTCCGCCATGAGCGGCGTGCAGCCCGGCTTCTACGCCATTCCGAGCCGCAGCCCGGCCGAGGCCGCCGTCGCCGAGCTGGTCGGCGGCGAGAGCCGGGTCGGCAACGTGGTGATCTCCGAGGGCAGGCAGCTGCACGACCAGCACGACGTGAACACCACCGCCCGCAAGGAGGGCATCTACACCAAGATCGCCGCGGCCAGCTGCATGGGCACCACGCCGAAGTGCGTGACCTACGAGCAGCTCGACGCCGCGGGCGCCTCCGCCGACCTGGCCGCGCTCGGCGTCCCGGAGTGGGCGCGGGAGGCGGTGCGCGAGGTCCCGGACCGGCAGCGCCAGCTGGAGGGGCTGATCATGGCGGGCTCCCTCGACTTCGATCCGAGCGGCACCCCGGAGCAGATCCTCGCGCAGCTGGTCAGCACCAGCGCGCGCAGCTACGAGGCCTCCGGGCTGCTGCAATCCGGCGCCACCAACCAGCTCACCCCGTACGAGACGCTGATCGCGGCCTCGCTGGTGGAGCGCGAGGCGCTGCCGCAGGACATGGGCAAGGTGGCGAGGGTGATCGTGAACCGGCTGAAGGTGGACCAGCCGCTGCAGTTCGACTCCACGGTGAACTACGCGCTGGACAAGACCGAGGTGGCCACCACGGACGCGGACCGGGCCACGAAGACCCCGTGGAACACCTACGCCATGTCCGGGCTGCCCGCCACCCCGATCTCCTCGCCCTCGCTGGAGGCGCTGAAGGCGATGGAGAACCCGACGCCCGGTGTGTGGCTGTACTTCGTGACCATCGACCAGAAGGGCACCACGCTCTTCACCGAGTCCTACGCCGAGCACCTGCGCAATATCGACCGCGCCCTGGAGAGCGGGATCCTCGACAGTGGGCGCTGACGGCGGAGGTGGCCGCGCGGCCGGAAGTGTGCGGCGCGCCGCCGTGCTCGGCAGTCCGATCGCGCACTCGCGCTCGCCACAGTTGCACCTGGCCGCCTACCGCGCGCTCGGGCTGGACTGGAGTTACGAGCGGATCGAGTGCGACGCGGCTGCACTGCCGGGGCTGGTCGCCGGGCTCGGCCCGGAGTGGGCCGGGTTGTCGGTGACCATGCCGGGCAAGGAGGCGGCGCTGGCCGTCGCCGATTCGCGCACGGATCGTGCCGTGCTGGTCGGCTCCGCCAACACCCTGGTGCGGACTGCGGCCGGTTGGCGGGCCGACTGCACCGATGTCGACGGGGTCGCCGGTGCGTTGCGCGAGGCCGGGGTGTCGGAGGTCGAGCGGGCCGTGGTGCTCGGCGCCGGTGGGACCGCCCGCCCCGCGCTGCTGGCTCTCCGCGATCTCGGCGCCACCGAGGTGACCGTGGTGGCGCGGGACGCGGGCCGGGCCGCCGGTGCGCTCGAGCTGGCGGAGCGACTCGGGCTGCGCGCCGCGCACACCGATTTCCGGCTCGACGTACTGCGTGCGCGCTGCACCGCCGCCGACGTCGCGATCAGTACCGTGCCCGCCGCGGCGGCCGGCGCGGTCGCGGCCGCGGTGGCTCTGGCGCCGGTCGTGCTGGACGCGCTCTACCACCCGTGGCCGACCCCGCTGGCCGGCGCCGTCTCGGCCGCGGGGCACACCGTGGTGAGTGGACTGGAGATGCTGCTGAACCAGGCGTTCGGTCAGGTCGAGCAGTTCACCGGGCACCCCGCGCCGCGCGCGGCCATGCGCGCCGCGCTCAGCGCGACGTTCGCGGGCTGACCGGTTCCGCCCGTCTCGGACACCCCGGGCCGGGCGACCCCGGCATTTCCGCAGGAGCGGTACGGTGCCTTGGTTATGGTGATGGGCATGAACGGTAGGTGGACATGAACACATGGGTGCTGCGCGCGGTGGTTCTCGGCGCGCTGGTGGTGCTCCTGCGGGCCGTGCTCGGCTTCGCGATGGTGAACTGGCCCACCCACGGTGGGGTGCTGCGGTTGCTGTGCCTGCTGGTGCTGCTGGTGGCGGTCGTCGGCTGGGGTGTGCTGGACGGCAGGGCCGACCGGGCGCGCATCGATCGCGGCGGCCAGGGCGCCGACCTGACCATGCGCTGGCTGCGGGCCGGGCTGGCCGGTGGGATCGGCAGCGGCCTGGTGGCCTGGATCCTGGACTTCCTTCCCCGGTTCGACCTCGGGGACAACGGGCTGCTCTTCGAGCTGACCGCGGGGGCCGCGTTCATCGTGCTGCTGATCTTCGTGCCCGCGCTGATCGGCGGCGCGATCGGCCGGCGGGCCGGTGCTGGTCGCAGAGCCGGTGCCGAGCCGGAAGCGGCGCACGCGTAGGTAGCGGCTCGGAGCTGCTGGGGCCGGAGGGCCTTGGCGTCCGTGGAAGTGCACGCGGCATCCAGCGAGGGGGCGGTCCCGATCGGGACCGCCCCCTCGTGGTCGGGTCAGAGCAGGACGGCGCCGTTGTCCGGCGTCGGCTGCTTGGCGACCACCGAGTAGGCGGCGGCGAGCAGTGCCGGGTCCGGCCCCTCGAGGCGGCCCGGCTTGGCCGGCCCGTCCAGCACCACGAAGCGGAGCACCCCGGAGCGGGTCTTCTTGTCGGTCTGCATGTGCTCCAGCAGTTGCGGCAGCGCGTCCGCGTCGTACCCGGTGGGCAGCCCGAGCGCGGTCAGGATGCTGCGGTGCCGGTCGGCGGTGGCGTCGTCGAGGCGCCCGGCCAGCCGCCCCAGTTCGGCGGCGAAGACCAGCCCGACCGAGACGGCGGCACCGTGCCGCCAGCGGTAGCGCTCGCGGCGCTCGATGGCGTGGCCGAGGGTGTGCCCGTAGTTCAGGATCTCGCGCAGCCCCGCCTCCCTGAGGTCGGTGCCGACGACGTCCGCCTTCACCTGGATGGAGCGGCGGATCAGCTCGGGCAGCACGTCGCCGGTGGGGTCCAGCGCGGCCTGCGGGTCGGCCTCGATGAGGTCGAGGATCACCGGATCGGCGATGAACCCGGTCTTCACGATCTCGGCCATGCCCGCCACGATCTCGTTGCGCGGCACCGTCTCCAGCGTCACCAGGTCGACCAGCACGGCGGCGGGCTCGTGGAAGCTGCCGACCAGGTTCTTGCCCGCCTCGGTGTTGATGCCGGTCTTCCCGCCGACGGCGGCGTCCACCATGGCGAGCAGCGTCGTCGGCACGTGCACGATGCGCACCCCGCGCATCCAGGTGGCGGCGACGAAACCGGCCAGGTCGGTGGCGGCGCCACCGCCCAGACTGACCACGACATCGTTGCGGGTCAGCCCGATCCGGCCGAGCACCTCCCAGCAGAACCCGGCCACCGCGAGGTCCTTGCCCGCCTCGGCGTCCGGGATCTCGATCCGGTGCGCGTCCACCCCGGTCTCGGCGATCGCGGCGCGCACCGCCTCCGCGGTCTCGGCCAGCGGCGGCTGGTGGAAGATCGCCACCGAGCGGACGCCGCCGCCCGCGGTGACGGACTCGACGAGTTCGCCGAGCAGCCCGCGGCCGACGATCACCTCGTACGGGTCGGCGGTGCGGACCTGGAGACGGATCGGCTCTGTCACGTGTGCTCCGAATCTGTGCGTGTGGTCTGAAGGCGGTTGCGCCCGCGGGCGCGCCGGGCCCTGGCGCGCCGCGCCCCGCCCTCGGTGGACGATGTGCTGGTAGCGGCCGGATCGGCGGACGCCGCGGAACCCGGGCCTCCGGGATCCCCGGCCCGAGCCGAGCTCCGGCTTCCGGTGCCGCGGGCGTGAGCTGCGGCGTCCGGGTTTCCGGCGTCGCCGGCCTGCCCGGCCGCGCCCGAGTCCGGCGCGTCGGCTCCGGTTGTGGTGCCGCCGTTGGCGGCAGCCTCCTGGCGGCGCCCGGTGGCGGTGACCCGGCGCTTGCGCCGTCGCCGCCGAGGCGCACGGGCCGCGGTGCCCTCCGCGGCGACTCGGTCGCCGGAGATGCGCTCGGTGACCGCGCGTTCCGGAGGATTCCTGGTGCTGCCAGCCGCCTTCGCGGCGCGGTCGGCGTCGCCCCGCACCGCGGGCTCCTGCCCCCGCCGCCCGGCTGCGCGGGCCCGCGCCCGGCGGCGCGCCCGCGAACGGCTGCCGCCGTGTGCGGGGATGGGAGCCGCCGCGGGCGCGGCGGCCTCGGGTGCCTCGGTCTCGACGCCGAGCTCGGCCAGGATGGCTCGCACGACCCGGCCGGGGCTGCGTCCGTCGGTGCGCACCCGGATGCTGGAGACCTCGCGGTAGAGCGGCCGCCGGATGCGCATGAGCTCCCGGTACCTGGCCCCGGGGTCGGCGCCGTTGAGCAGCGGCCGCCCGGTGCTCGCCCCGGTCCGGCGCAACCCCTCGGCGACGCTGATCTCCAGGTACACCACCGTCAGCTGGCGCAGCAGCGCCCGCGTGCTCTCGGAGAGCACGGCACCCCCACCGAGTGAGACGACGCCGAGTTCGTCGAGCACGGCGCGGCGTACCACCCGCTCCTCGATCCGGCGGAACTCCGGCTCGCCGTCGGCGGCGAAGATCTCCGGGATGGTCCGCCCGGTCTCCTCCTCGATCCCGGCGTCGGTGTCGTACAGCGGGACGCCGAGCTCCCTCGCCAGCTTCCGGCCGATGGTCGACTTGCCTGCGCCGGGCGGTCCGACCAGCACCACGCGTGGAGCGTGGGGGCCGGTCGGCGCGGTCATCGTGAGCGGCTGCCCGCAGGCACGTGCGGACGGGCCTCCAGCCGCTCCAGGTAGCGCGTGACGTTGTCGGTGGTCTCGGCGAGCGAATCGCCGCCGAACTTCTCCAGCGCCGCCTGCGCGACGACCAGCGCCACCATGCTCTCGGCGACAACGCCGGCGGCGGGCACCGCGCACACGTCGGAGCGCTGGTGGATGGCGACGGCTTCGTCACCGGTCGACATGTCGACGGTGGCGAGCGCGCGCGGCACCGTGGAGATCGGTTTCATGGCGGCGCGCACGCGCAGCGGCTCGCCGTTGGTCATTCCGCCCTCGAGCCCACCGGCCCGGTTGGTCGAGCGCAGGATGCCGTCGGGGCCGGGCCGCATCTCATCGTGCGCCTCGCTTCCGCGCCGCCGCGCGGTCTCGAAACCATCCCCGACCTCGACGCCCTTGATCGCCTGGATTCCCATGAGCGCGGCCGCGAGCCTGGCGTCCAGCCGGTTCTCGCCGCTGGTGAAGGAGCCGAGCCCGATCGGCAGCCCGGTCACGATCACCTCGACGACGCCGCCGAGGGTGTCGCCGTCCTTCTTGGCCGCCTCGATCTCGGCGATCATGGCGGCCTCGGCCGCGGCGTCGAAGGCGCGCACCGGGCTGGCGTCGACGGCGTCCAGATCACCGGGGCCGGGCAGGTGCTCGGCGGTGCTGCGGGCGGTACCGATCGAGATCACGTGCGAGATCACCTCGACCCCGAAGGCCTGGCGCAGGAAGTTGCGGGCGACGGTGCCCGCCGCCACCCGGGCCGCGGTCTCCCTGGCGCTGGCCCGCTCCAGCACATTGCGGGCGTCGTCGAAGCCGTACTTGAGCATGCCGGAGAAGTCGGCGTGGCCCGGGCGCGGCCGGGTCAGCGGGGCGTTGCGGGCCAGCTCGGCGAGCTCGGCCGGGTCGACCGGGTCGGCCGACATCACCGTCGTCCACTTGGGCCACTCGGTATTGGCGATCTCGATGGCGATCGGGCCGCCCATGGTGCGGCCGTGCCGCACGCCGCCGACCACGGTGACCTTGTCGGCCTCGAACTTCATCCGAGCGCCGCGCCCATAGCCGAGCCTGCGACGGGCGAGCTGTGCGGAGATCTCCTCCGACGTCACCTCGACGCCGGCGACCATCCCGTCGAGGAGGGCGACGAGAGCGGGACCGTGGGATTCTCCGGCAGTTATCCAGCGCAACACGGGTTCATCCTCCCATGTCGGGCGGGGTGCCCGGGCACACGGCCCGGCGCGCCGGTCACGACGGGCCGCCCTCGCCGATCGCCGTCGGCGTGGCGACGGCGAACAGGGTCGCGGCGCACATGGCCGGACCGTGCGGCACGGGTTGCCCGCGCACCGGCAGCCCGCGCCGATGCCGCAGGCCGAGCAGCACCAGCCCGGCGACGGCGGTGCCGACCGGCGCGAGCAGTGCCGCCCACACCCAGGCCCGTGCGCCCGCGCAGGCCGCCGCCGCGCCGAGCGCGACCGCGAGCTTCACGTCACCGGCGCCGATTCCGGCGGGGGAGACCAGGTGTGCCGTCAGGTAGACCCCGGCGAGCAGTGCCGCGCCGAACAGCGCGGGAAGGAACTGCCCGCTGCCCGCGGCATAGCCGAGCACGGCGAGCGCACCGGCCGCGGTGAGCCGATCGGGCAGCCGGTGGGTGCGCAGGTCGACGACGGCGGCGAGGGTGCACCAGGCGGCGAAGAGCGGGAGGGCGACGGGAGCGGACATGCGTTCAGCGTGCCGGGGCGGAACGCGGTCGGGAACCGCCGATCCGGCGCCTGTGGACAACTCCGGAGCTGTGCACAACTCTGCCTTTCCCCGGTAGCCGGAGCGCCCGGGCGGAGTAGTTTCGACCCCATGCCCGATGATCCAGCGCCACTGCCCCCCGGGTCGCCCACCGGTGCCCCGCTCGTTCCCGATCACGCCGGACGCCGCGCCGCGCTGCGCGGCCTGCTGGTGGAGAACGGCGTCGACGCCCTGCTCGTCACCGACCTGGTGAACATCCGCTATCTCAGCGGCTTCACCGGCTCCAATGCGGTGCTCCTCGTGCACTCGTGGGACACCAGGGATTCCGAGGAGCGTACGGTGCTCTGCACCGACGGCCGGTACCGCAGCCAGGTCGCGGAGCAGGTCCCCGATCTGCGCGCCGAGATCGCCCGCGCCTGCGCGCCGCGGGTCGTGGCGCTGGCGGGGGAGTGGCAGCTGGGCCGGATCGGCTACGAGAGCCACGTGATGACGGTCGACCAGCACCGCGCGCTGTCGGAGCAGCGCGCCGGGCTGGAGCTGGTGGCGGTGCCCGGGCTGGTCGAGCAGCTGCGGATGGTCAAGGACGACTACGAGGTGGATCGGCTCGCCGCCGCCTGCGCCGCGGGCGACGCCGGCCTCGCCACCCTGCTCGAACGCGGCGGGCTGCGCCCCGGCCGCACCGAGCGCGAGGTGGCCAGGGATCTGGAGTGGGCGATGTTCGAGCACGGCGCCGCCGGGGTCGCCTTCGAGACCATCGTCGCCGCGGGCGCCAACTCCGCGGTGCCGCACCACCGGCCCACCGCCGCGGTGCTCGCCGCCGGTGACTTCGTGAAGATCGACTTCGGCGCGATCGTGGACGGCTATCACTCCGACATGACCAGGACCTTCGTCCTCGGCCCCGCCGCCGAGTGGCAGCGCGAGATCTACGAGCTCGTGCGCGAGTCGCAGCGGGCGGGCCGGGAGGCGCTGCGCCCCGGCGCGAGGACCGGTGACGTGGACGCCGCCGCGCGCGAGGTGATCGAGGCGGCCGGACACGGCGAGTTCTTCGTGCACGGCCTCGGGCACGGGGTCGGGCTGCGCATCCACGAAGCGCCGGGCATCGCGAAAACGGCAACCGGTACACTCTTGTCCGGCGTGGCGGTGACCGTCGAACCAGGTGTGTACTTTCCCGGCCGCGGCGGAGTCCGGATCGAGGACACGCTCGTGGTGCGCGAAGGGGGCCCGGAACTGCTCACCCGCACCGGCAAGGACCTGACCGAGGTCGGCTGACCCGGTCGCCGCGAACCCCCATACGCAGACAACGAGGAGACCCGAGCACAGTGGCGGACACCAGTGACTTCAAGAACGGCCTGGTGCTGAAGATCGACGGTCAACTTCAGCAGATCACCGAGTTCCAGCACGTCAAGCCGGGCAAGGGCCCCGCCTTCGTGCGCACCAAGCTGAAGAACGTGCTGTCCGGCAAGGTGGTCGACAAGACCTTCAACGCGGGCGTCAAGGTGGAGACCGCCACGGTCGACCGGCGGGACATGACCTACCTCTACCACGACGGCTCGGACTACATCTTCATGGACGGCGAGACCTACGATCAGCTCTCGATCGGGGAGTCCACCGTCGGCCCCGGCGCCCGCTTCCTGCTGGAGAACATGCAGGTGCAGGTCGCCACGCACGAGGGTGAGGCGCTCTTCGTCGAGCTCCCGGTCACCGTCGAGCTCGTGGTGAAGCACACCGACATCGGCCTGCAGGGCGATCGCTCCACCGGCGGTACCAAGCCCGCCACCCTGGAGACCGACGCCGAGGTGCAGGTGCCCCTGTTCATCAACACCGGCGACAAGCTGCGTATCGACTCGCGCGACGGCAGCTACCTCGGCCGGGTCAACGCCTGACGCCCCCGGCGACCCGAGACGTGGCGGATCAGCCCGCGGACAAGAAGCCCGCGTACAAGAAGCTCGGCGCCCGGCACAAGGCCCGGCGTCGGGCAGTGGACCTGCTCTTCGAGGCCGAGGCCCGTGATGTGGACCCGGCCGTGCTCGCCGACGAGCGGGTCGACCTGGCCGGGCGGGACCAGACGGTCGCGCCGGTCCACCCCTACACCCGGACCCTGGTCGACGGCGTCGCCGACGACCTCGACCGGGTGGACAACACCATCGAGTCCTACCTCCAGGACTGGGCGCTCTCCCGGCTGCCCGCGGTGGACCGGGCCATCCTGCGGATCGCGGTGTGGGAGCTGTTCCACGCACCGGATGTGCCGCCGGTGGTCGCCGTGGACGAGGCCGTCGAACTGGCCAAGGAGCTCTCCACCGACGACTCGCCCGGCTTCGTGAACGGCGTGCTCGGCAAGGTGGTGCTGGTGGCGGAGCAGGTGCGTGCCGCCGCGGCGGCCACCCGCGGCCCGCGCGGTGGCGACGCCGCGAACTGACCGCGCCCGGCGCCGGGCTCCGGCGCCGCGGCGGGTCTGCCGCTGAGGGGGCGGTCGCGGTTCTTCGTTCACCCCTGAACCCCCCTGCGAGGCAATCGGTCCCGGTTCGGTCCTGCCGCTCACACCCCGCCCGTATGCTGGACGCACACGTGGAGGGGAGTTCCGATGACGCGCGCGCTGGCGTGGCTGCGCAACAACATCGATGGGCTCGTGGCGCTGGTTCTCGCGTTCATCGTCGGCATGCTGGCGGTGCTGGATCTGATCGACGTGGACAACGTCAACGCCGTCGTGCTGCTGGTGCTCGGCCTGCTCGCGGGCACGCTGCTGCGCGACCGGCACCTGTCCGCGCAGGCGGTCAGGGACGCGTCGTCGGTGCAGCTGCTGTACGGCTCAGCCATCGGGCACGCGCACACGCTGGCCCGCGGCGGCACCGAGCAGTGGATCTTCAAGGGCGGCACCGGAACCTACATCCGCGCCGTCACGCTGCGCTCCTGCGTGGAGAACGCCAGGCGCGAGCAGCGGCCGCTGCGCATGCAGCTGGAGATCCTCGATCCCGCCGACGAGCAGCTCTGCAAGACCTACGCCCAGTTCCGCACCTCGCTCACCCCGGAGGGTGACCGCACCGGCGAGGCATGGACCACCGACCGCACCAGGCGCGAGGCCTTCGCCACCGTACTCGCGGCCTGTTGGTACCGGCAGCGCTTCACCTTCCTCACCATCGGGGTCGGGCTGTCGAAGGTGATGTCGACGTTCCGCTGGGATCTCTCCTCCAGCTGCGTCATCGTCACCCAGGAGAGCACCAACTCGCCCGCGCTCATGTTCGAGCGGGACAAGCCCTACTACCGCGACCTGAGCCGCGAGCTGGTGGCCAGCTTCAAGCAGGCCAGGGAGGTGGAGCTGAGCCGTGCCGACACCGTGCCGCTGGCCGACGAGCCCTCGGTGGACCAGGTGCGCAGGCTCTTCGACGCGCTCGCGCTGCCGCTGCCCGCCACTTTCACCGACCGCGATGTCGCCGACATCGTGCGCCGCGCCCTGCAGCCGAGGAACCCCTACTGATCGACACCAGCTGACCCCGTGAGCCCCGCATGAAGCGCATCGCCCCGCACCCCGATTCCGACTACCGCCGGCTGCAGCGGCTGCTGGACGGCGGCCGCCCGCACGCCGTGCGGACCTGGGCCGCCGGCTACCTGGCCGCGGTGCTCACCGGCAACCGGCCCGCGCACGCGGTGCGGCACCCGCTCGGCTTCGTCTGCTTCCCGGTGTTCCGGGAGGCCGGGCACGGGGTCTGCCTGCACGTGTGGACCGAGGGGGTGTGCTCCTCCTCGACCACGTCGGCGATCCACGCGCACAGCTGGGACCTGGTGAGCACGGTGCTCTACGGCGAGGTCGGCAACGAAGTGATGGAGATCGACGCGGGCGGTGTCGCGCCGACCCACCGGCTCTACGAAATCCACAGCGGACGCGACGGTGACCAGGTGCGCGGCACGAACCGCATGGTTTCGTATCGCCGCAGGTCGCGGGAGTTCTTCCGGCGCGGCGACGTGTACGACCTGCCGCACGGTGTATTCCATGTATCGGAGGTGGGCGGCGAGGCCGCCACGGTCGCGCTCGGCCGGGATCGGCACGGCAGGCCGGATCTGTCGCTCGCCCCGCCGCACGTCCACGACCACCGGGTGCACCGGACCGTGTGCACCCCCGAGGAGACCCGTCGGGTGGCCGGACTCGTTCTGGCCCGGCTGCGCGACGACGCCCCCAGCGACCGGAGGCCCGATGAATGACACTGGTGCGACGGTCGAGCGGACTCGGCCGGGCGAGCGGAGGCAGACCCATGCGAACACGTGAGGCGGCGACCGCCCCCGGCCTGATCCGGGCGGGCGGCTTCGCCGCGCCGACGGTGAGCACGGTCGCGCAAGCCGCCGCCGGGGTGGCGATCGCGGCCGCCGAGGAGGCGGGCGCGGTGATCCGCGGCGGGTTGCACGGCGCGCTCGGGATCAGCGTCAAGGACGCGGGTGGCGATCTGGTGACCGAGCTGGACCTGCGGGCCGAGCGGATCATCCTGGACCGCATCCGCGGTGCCTTCCCCGGCCACCGGGTGCTGGCCGAGGAATCCGGGGTGCTCGAGGGCTTCGACGACGACTGGACCTGGGTGGTCGACCCGCTGGACGGCACCAACAACATCGCGATCGGGCTGCCGGTCTGCACCGTCGGCGTCGCGCTCTGCCACCGCGGGACCCCGGTGCTCGGCGTCGTGCACGAACCGGTGGCGGGCCACACCTGGTCGGCGATCCGGGGGCGCGGGGCGCGCGGTCCGGACGGCAGGCTGCGCTGCGGCTCCGCTCCGGCGACCGGCTCCGGCCCGGTGCTGGCCTGGTTGCAGGGGTACCCGATCCGGCGCACCGATCCCGCCGCGCGGGCGCTGCGGCTCACGCTGGAGGCCGGTGCCCGCAGGCTGATTCAGCTCTGGTCGCCGCTGCTCTGCTGGATCATGCTGAGCCGCGGGGACATCGATGGCTTCGTCGGCTACGGGGCGGGCCACATCGATCTGCCCGCGGGGACGCTCATCGCGCGCGAGGCCGGGGTGCGGATCGTCGGCTTCGACGGCGCTCCGCTCACCGAGCACATCACCCCGGCCGGGGGCGCCATCGATTTCGTCGCGGCCCGCCCCGAGGTGCTGCCCGCGCTGGCCCGGCTGGTGGAGTCCGCGGCCGGGGTGCGGGTGAGCGGGTTGCCCGGCTGAACAGCCCGGCGGCCGAGGCCGAGGCCCGCGTCCGTGCCCGGGCCGTCAGGCGGTCAGTACCAGGGCGGTGACGGCGCCGACGGTGGCGAGCACCGCCAGCACCAGCCCGGTGAGCACGAACCGGCGCATCGGCACCGAGACCCCGTGCGCCCGGCAGAACTCCAGGCACAGCAGCGTGGCCAGCGAACCCCACGGCGTCACGATCGGGGCCACGTTGGTGCCGATCAGCAGCGCGAGCAGCTGGGTCCGGTTCTCCACCGGCACCACCGCCTCGCCCGCGGTGTAGGCGGGCAGGTTGTTGGCGACATTGGACAGCCCGGCACCGGCCGCCGCGGCCCGGAAGGCGCCTGCCGCACCGGGATCGGCGCCGATCAGCGCGCCCATCAGCTCGCCGAGGCCGAGCCGGCTCAGCGTCGGCACCACGAGAAACAGCCCCACCACGAAGACCAGCAGCCGCCACGGCAGCAGCGACCAGCGCAGCGCGGCGCGGTCAACGACCGCGAAGGCGGCCACCGCCAGCGCCGCGGCCAGCACCGCCGCGACCCCGATCCGCTCGCCGAGCAGCGGGATCGCCGCGACGAAGAGCAGGCACGCGGCGGAGGTTGCGACGAGCAGGGCGCGGTCGCGCGGGCCGTCGAGCCGGACCGGCTCCGGCGGCAGGTAGGTGTCGGCGTCGCGGTGTGCCCGCCGCCAGTAGAACCACCACAGGCAGAGCGCCGTCGCCGCGATCGAGGCCAGCTGCGGCAGCGCCATGGCGGCGGCGAACTCGGTGGCGCTCAGGTCGATCCGCTCGGCGGCGAGCAGGTTGGTGAGGTTCGACACCGGGAGCAGCAGGCTGGCGGTATTGGCCAGCCAGAGCGTGGTCATCGCCAGCGGCAGCGGTGGAATCCGGGCCGGGCCGGCCAGCGCCAGCATGACCGGGGTGAGCAGCACCGCGGTGGTGTCCAGGTTCAGCAGGATCGTGGTGCCTGCCGCGAACGCCACGCAGAGCGCGAAGAGCGCGGGATAGCGGCCGCGGCCCGCGATGGCGAGCCGGTGCGCGATGACGTCGAAGACCTTGGCCCGCCTGGTCAGCTCGGCCAGCACGATGACGCTGCCGAGGAAGAGCAGCAACGGGCCGATCCGGCGCATGTTCGCCACCGCCTCGTCGCGCGGGAGCAGCCCGGTGGCGACGCAGAGCAGGCCGGCCACCAGCAGCCCGATCCGCAGGCGATCCAGCGTGGAGGTGCGGCGTGGCGAGGGGGTGTCGACCGGCTCGGGCACGACCCCATCATGGCAGTAATCGCCTGCGGGACATGTCCATCGGGTGGGCCATACTGTCGGGTGTGGCGGATCAGGGGCGGGCACGGGACTTCTTCGTCAGCTATTCACCGGCCGACGAACGCTGGGCGACCTGGCTGGCCTGGCAGCTGGAGACGGCCGGATACAGCACGCTCATCCAGGCCTGGGACTTCGTGCCGGGCACCAACTTCATCGACTTCATGGACCGCGGCGTGCGGGATTCGTCGGTGATGCTGGCGCTGCTCTCGGAGCACTACCTGGCCTCCCGGTACGGAACCATGGAGTGGCAGGCCGCCATGCGCACCGACCCGGGCAAACTCATCCCGGTCCGGATCGGCGAGTGCGCGCCCGAGGGGCTGCTCGCCACGCTGACCTGGATCGACCTGCTCGGCGTCACCGATGCCGAGCGGGCCCGCGCGGTGCTCTTCGACCGGGTGCGGCAGGTGCTGGCCGGGCGGAACAAGCCCGCCGCCGCGCCCGGGTTCCCGGTCGGGCGCTACGACGACCGGCACTTCCCCGAGCTCGAGCGGGCCGCGGCGGCGGCCGCCGAGCGCGCCAACCGGCACGTCCCGGTGGCCGAGCCCGGCTTCCCCGGCTCGCCGGGCAGCGCTCCGCGGCAGCCCGGCGTGAGCGTGCTGCACATCGCGGGCCCGCGCTTCGGCCGCGGCCTGCTCGGCAACGAACCGGGCACCGCGCGGGACCTGCAGTCCCGGATCTGGGCGAACGTCACGCACGCGGTGGACGCGGGGGTGCCCGCGCCGGAGTTGCTCGTGGTCTCCGGCGATCTCACCGAGTCCGGCAAACCCAAGGAGGCGGACGAGGCGCTCGCCTTCCTCACCGGGCTGCGGGTGCTGCTCGGCCTCGAGCCGGACCGGATCGCGGTGGTGCCGGGCAACCACGACGTCTCCAAGGCCGCCTGCCACGCCTACTTCCTGAACTGCGAGGCCCGCGACCGCACCCCGCAGCCGCCCTACTTCCCGAAGCTGGAGCAGTTCACCCGGCTCTTCGGCGAGCTGTACCAGGGGCTGGAGCACCTGGTCTTCGACGTGGGGCAGCCGTGGACGCTGTTCCCGATCCCGGCGCTGCGGGTGGTGGTGGCCGGGCTGGACTCCACCATGGCCGCCACCCACCTGCCCGAGGACGACCACGGCCTGCTCGGCGAGGTGCAGGCGGCGTGGTTCGCCGAGCGGTTGCGCGCCTTCGAGAACGACGGCTGGCTGCGGATCGGGCTGGTGCGGCACGACCCGCTGCCCGGCCCCGGCGGCGACCCGCGCGACCCCGCGCTGCTGCACGACGTGCCGGTGCTGAGCAGGCTGCTCGGCAACCGGCTCAACCTGCTGCTGCACGGCCCCGGCCCGGGCGGGGTGCTCGCCGACCGGCTGGACGGCGTGCTCCCGGTGCTGCCCGCCGCCGCACCCGGCGCCGCGGAGATCCTGCACATCACCGCCGACGGCGTCGCCCGCTACCCCGCCGGCGCCACCGAGCCCGCGGCGCTGGTCCCGGTCGAGTTCACCGGGGCCGCGGCGGCGCTCACCGCGGCCGCCGACACCCCCGCGCTCCCGGCGGCGCCGGACCCCACCGCCGACGACCCGGCGCTCGACCCGCACCATCGGCTGCTGGCCAGGGTGGCCGAGGTGGTCGAGGCCAGGCACCAGGGCGCCACCGTGCGCCGGGTCGCGGCGGTACCGCCGCACCTGCTGATCACCAGGGACGCGGACGGGGTGACCGTGCAGTCGCGGGTCGCGGTGCACGTCGGCGAGGTGACCCGCGATGTGGTCGACGCGGTGCTCGCGCACGAGCCCGGATTCGGCTCCGAGCTGGTGTACCGCGGCGCGCCGCCGCCGCGCTCGCTGCGCGAGGAGGCCGCCGGGTACGGGCTGCGGGTGCGCAGCTTCAGCGAGTTCCAGGGGCTGCTCGACCTGGACGACTACCTGGCGGGGCAGGCGGCCCGGCTGCGCACCGACCAGCGCTACCCGCCGGAGCTGTACGTGCCGCAGCGGTTCCGCGTGCTCGACCACGGCGACCAGCGGATCGAGGACGACCTCGTCGCCGAGCTGCTCCGGGTGGTCGCCGCGGACCAGGGCCGGTTCGTGCTCGTCCTCGGCGATTTCGGGCGCGGCAAGACCTTCGCGCTGCGCGAGCTGGCGCGCCGGATCACCGAGACCATGCCCGCGCTGGTGCCGATCCTGGTCGAGCTGCGGCACCTGGACAAGACGCACTCGGTGGATGCCCTCGTCGCCGCGCACCTGGCCAACCACGGCGAGGACCGGATCGACCTGAAGGCGCTGCGCTACATGCTCGCCGAGGGCCGGGTTGTCCTGCTCTTCGACGGCTTCGACGAGCTGGTGAACAGGATCAGCTACGAGTTCGCCGCCGATCACCTGGAGACGCTGCTGCGCGCGGCCGAGGGCAAGGCCAAGATCGTCGTCGCGGCGCGTACCCAGCACTTCGCCTCGCGGGCGCAGGTGCTGACCGCGCTCGGCGAGCGGGTCGGGGCGCTGCGGGAGCGGCGTATCCTCGGCATCGAGGAGTTCGGCCCGCCGCAGATCCAGGCCTTCCTCGCCAACCGGTACGGCGGCGACACCGCGCGCGCCGAGGCGAGGATGCGGCTGCTCACCGGGATCGAGGAGCTGCTCGGGCTGGCCCGCAACCCGCGCATGCTCAGTTTCATCGCCGATCTCGACGACCGCAGGCTGCGTGCGGCGGCGGGGGCGCGGCAGGCGGTCGGCGCGGCGGGGTTGTACCGGGAGATCCTCGAATTCTGGCTGTCCTACGAGGCGGATCGGGCAGGCGGCGGCCCGGGGGCCCAGCCGGGGCTGCGGGTGACCGAGATGTGGCAGGCGATCACGGCGTTCGCGCTGCGGGTCTGGGAGACCGGCGAGCCGTGCCTGCGCCGCGCCGAGCTCACCGACGTCGCGCGGGAGCTGGTGGAGCTGGTCGGGCCGCAGCGGCTCTCCATTCCGCAGTCGGCGCACGCCATCGGCTCCGGCAGCCTGCTGGTGCGCACCGACGAAGACCTCTTCGGCTTCATCCACGCCTCGGTGGCGGAGTGGCTGGTGGCGGATCACATCGCGGACCGGTTCCGCGGCGGCGACCGCACTCCGCCGCAGCTGGCACAGGCGCTGCTCTCCCCGCTCTCGGTGGACTTCCTCTGCGACCTCACCGACCCGCGCTCGCTGCGCGAATGGGCCGAGCTGGTGCTCGCCGAGCCGGACGCCGACGAGGTGTTGCGCACCAACGCCATCCGGGTGACCACCCGGCTGCGCAGCTCGCGCTCGGCCGACCTGCGCGGTGCCGTGCTCGCCGGAGAGGACCTCTCCTACCGCGACCTGCGCGAGGTGGATCTCACCGGCGCCGATCTGACCGGCGCCCGGCTGGTCGGCACCGACCTGCGCGGCGCGGTGCTGCGCGATGCCGGGCTGGTCGGGGCGCGGCTGGACGAGGCCGACCTCACCGGAGCCGACCTCACCGGAGCCGATCTGAGCCGCTCCCGGCTCACCCGCACCGACCTGACCGGCGCGCGCACCGACCGCGCGCACTGGCTGCGCGCCGCGCTGCTCGCGGTGACCGGCGCCCCGGACGGGCTGGATCGGCTCGGCGCGGCGGTGCTGCCGGGCGGCCGGGCGATCACCGAGTTCGCGCCCGCCGCGCTCGGCGTCCGGCACGGCTTCCACGCCAGGCACGGCAGGCTGCCGCAGCCGATCGCCTACAGCCCGGACGGCGGCACCATCGCCATCGGCAGCGACGACGGTGGCGTGCACCTCTACGACGCCGACACCGGCCGCCCGCTGCGCACCCTGCAGGGGCACCGGGCCCGCACCTTCGCCGTGCTCTACGCGGGATCGCTGCTGATCAGCGGCTCCGGGGACGGCAATGTCGGGCTCTGGGACCCGGGCACGGGGGAGAGTAGGAACATCCTGCGCGGCCACCGCGAGTGGGCCTGGCCGGTGGTGGCGGGCGACGGGGTACTCGCCACCGGCGACGCGGACGGCGTGCTGCGGATCTGGTCGCTGCCGGACGGTGAGCTGCGGCACGAGACCGAACCCGCGGGGGCGGGCGAGCTGATCTACACCCTGGCTGTGCACGGCACCCGGCTGGCCGCCGGATACCGGGACGGCACGGTCCGGGTCAGGGACGTCGCGACCGGCGCCGAGCTGCACCGCTTCACCGCGGCGACCGGCGCCGTGTACCGGCTCGCCTTCGACCCCACCGGCACCGTGCTCGCCGTGGGCGGCGCCCGCGGCGCACTGGCGCTGTGGAATCCCGCGACCGGACTACACGACCTGCCGGGGCACACCGGCGCCGTCTACACCCTGGCCTTCCACCCGGCCCGGCCGCTGCTCGCCTCCGGCGACACCGACGGCATGATCCGGCTCTGGGACACCGTGACCGGCGAGCTCGCGCACACCGCCGCCGACCACGCCGCCGCGCTCTACTGGGTCGCCTTCGACCAGGCCGGTGACCTGCTCGCCTCCGCCGACAGCGCGGGCGTCGTCTGCGTGCGCGATGCCGACACCGCCGTCACCAGGCACCGGCTCACCGCGCACACCGGGTCGGTCTGGCCCTTCGCCTTCCGGCCCGGTGGCGGCCAGCTGGCCGTCACCGACGACCAGTTCACCACCCGGCTGTGGGACCCGGGCACCGGGCACTGCAGGCACACCCTCGCCGGGCACGGCCGCAGCATCCGCACCGTCGCCTTCAACGCCGACAGCAGCATGCTCGCCGCCTGCGGCAACGACGGCAGCGTCCGGCTCTGGGACCCGGTGACCGGAGGCTCGGGGCGCAGGCTCGTCGGCAGCGAGGACCGGCTGGTCACCTACGAGTCGGCGGCATTCGTGCCCGGCCGCCCGCAGACCCTGGCCACCGTCGGCAACGACGGCAGGCTCAGCCTGCTCGACCTGGGCACCGGGCTCTACGAGCGGCACCTCGGCGTCGACGCCGCGCCGATCTGGGCCAGCGCCTTCGACCCGACCGGCACGCTGCTGGCGACCGCCAACGACGACGACACCGTCGTGCTCTGGCGGCGCACCACCGGCGCCCAGTACCTGGTGTGCCGGGAGCACCGCGGCCGGGTGCGGTCGATCGCCTTCGACGCCACCGGGACGCTCATGGCGACCGGCTGCGACGACTCGCTGGTCCGGGTGTGGGACGTGCGCTCCGGCGAGCTGGTGCGCACCCTGCGCGGCCACACCGACCGGGTGTACGCCGTCGCCTTCCACGGTGCCGCGGTGATCAGCGCCTCCTGGGACACCACCGCGCGGATCTGGGACCTCGGCACCGGTGCGCTCCGGCACGAGCTGACCAGGCACAGCGACCGGCTCTGGACCGCCGCCGCCGACCCGGTCACCGGGCTGCTCGCCACCGCGGGCGACGACCTGGTGGTTCGGCTCTGGGACATCGCCACCGGCAGGCATCTGCACACGCTCGAGGGGCATCGCCGCCGCGTCTGGTCGGTGACCTTCGACCCCGCCGGGAAGCTGCTGGCCGGTGGTGGCGACGACGGCACCGTGCTGCTCTGGGACCTCGCCGACATCGCGGAGCCGCGGATCAGGGCGGCGCTGCTCGGCCTGCCCGAGGGCTGGGCCGCGCTGGCGCCGGACGGCAGATACAAGGTCTCCGGCGACACGGCCGGGCAGTTCTGGCACGTCGTCGGCACCACCCGGTTCGAGACCGGGGAGCTGGACGCGCAGCTCCCGGAGATCCGCAGGCTGGCGCCGGACGAGCCGCTCTGACCGATACCCTGAGAGACAGATACTCTGATCGTTGCACGGGCCCCGACACGAGGAGAGAACACCGACATGGTCGCGATCGACAGCGCTGCCACCGCAGCGGCCGAGCTGGCGCTGCTGCAGCAGTCCGGCGCCACCCCCGAGCAGGCCTGGGCGCTGTTCGACGGCCTGCCCGCCGCCCGCACCGACGAGGTCACGCTGGGGCGCTGGCAGGGCGAGGAGCTCGACACCGGGCACCCGTTCGCCGGTGTGCTCGTGGCCTCCGGCTGGTACGGCAAGCAGTTCGACGGCCCCGAGCAGGTACACCCGCTGCTCTTCGCCGACTCCACCGGCGCCGTCTTCCCGGTCGACCCGCGCCGCGTTCCGCTGACCCTCACCGACAAGGTGCCGCTCGCTGGGGTCCGGCTGATCAACAAGGCCCTCCCGGTGCTCGGGATCGCGCTGCGCACCCGCAAGTACACCGCGCGGCTGCGCGACATCGAGTACCGCGGCGCGGTGAGCGTCGCCATGGTCTACGACCACCTGCCGATCATCGACCACTTCCGGCGGGTCGACGAGCACACCCTGCTCGGCATCATGGACATGCGCGACCTGGCAGAGCCGTACTTCTTCGTGCTGCGCCGCTGAGCCGAGCGCCGCGCCGGGAGCGGCCGCCCGCCGCTCGCGCGGGGCGGGGGTCAGCTCGGTTCGTCGGCGAGGATGGCGGCGAACCGCTCGTCGGCGAGGTCGAGCTGGCCGAGGATGTGCTCCTTGACGTGCTCGGCGAGCGGGGTGTCGGCGCGCCGGACCAGCTCCCGGTAGACGTCGGTGAGCGGGGCGTACTTGCGGGCGAGCCGGGGCATGATCGGGCCCGTGGCGTAGAGGATGCCGACCCCGTTGTCGGTGAAGTCGGAGAGCTTCACCACCCGGCCCCAGGGGGAGCCGTCCAGGCTGGCCGTGATGTGCGCGCGGTAGCGGCGGTGCCGCTCGGCGACGTCGGCCGGGTCCGCCGGGTCGCGCTCCGAATTGGTGACCGCGGCGACGATCTCCGCGACCCGCGCGCCGAACCGCTCGGCGAGCACCGCTAGCGCGGCGGTGCGCGCATCGGTGCTCGAATCCCCGTGCAGCGCAGCCAGTTCGGGAGCATGATCCTCGACCGAGTCGTGCAGTAGCCCGGCGATCACCGGGTCGGCGTCGCGCACCTCGTAGTGGCTGACGATCCGGATCGCCACCCGCAGCAGGTGGCTCAGGTAGGGCTCGCGGCCGTAGCTGTCGTCGCGGTGCAACTCGGCGGCGAGGTCGAGCGCGGCGAGGACGCGCTCCCGCCCGGGTAGCTCGGCCACCTCGCCGAGCAGCCGGCCGCGGAGGCCGTCCTCGCCGTAGACCTCGCTGATGGTGTGCAGCGGCATCACGGCGAGTATCGCCGCCTCCGGTGTGCCCATGCGAGCAATCTATCCCGGCGGGCCTGCCGCGGCCGAGCGAGCGCCGGTCAGCGCACCCCGCGCGGCCGGAACTGCACGCTGATCCGCGGCCCGGCCTGCCGTCTGGTCTTCGGCACCGCGTGCTCCCAGGTGCGCTGGCAGGAGCCGCCCATCACCAGCAGGTCGCCGTGGCCGAGGTGGTAGCGCAGGCTCGCGCCGCCGCCGCGCGGGCGCAGCAGCAGGGCCCGCGGCGCGCCGAGCGAGACGATGGCGACCATGGTGTCGTGCGTGGCGCCGCGGCCGATGGTGTCGCCGTGCCAGGCGACGCTGTCGCTGCCGTCGCGGTACCAGCAGAGCCCGGCGGTGCGGAACGGTTCGCCGAGCTCGGGGCCGTAATGCGCGGAGAGCTCCTCCCGCGCGGTCGCGAGGATCGGGTCGGGCACGGGGGCCTGCTCGCCGTAGAAGCAGAGCAGCCGCGGCACGTCGACCACCCGGTCGTACATCGGGCGGCGCTCGGCCCGCCACGGCACCTCGGCCGCCAGCCGGTCGTAGAGCGCGGTGGCGCCGGTGAGCCAGCCGGGCAGCAGGTCGACCCAGGCGCCCTGCCCCAGCTCGGTGCGTTCCAGCGCGGACAGCTCACCGAGCCCGGCCGCGGGCGACTGGTCGAAGAGCGAGCCCTGCAGGGGGTGCATGCCGGCGACTCTACAGCTATTCGAACACCTGTGCTAGACCGGTCGACGGCGTGGCCGACCTCACATCGCGATACCGCTGGTGAAGGGCACCTTCGCGGCGCTGCTAGGCTCCTTGCTCGGTAAGACATCCTTTAACGGACCGTCCGGTGAGGCGGGGAAGGAGGTCGGCATGGCCGTGCCCGACGACACCTCCGAGCGGCACTCCGCCGATCGGCTCGCGGGCGCTCGCGAGCTGCTCTCGGCCGCCGATGTGGGGCGCACCGTCGCCCGCATGGCGCACCAGATCATCGAGAAGACCGCGCTGGATTCCGGCGAGCCGGACGCGCCGCGCGTCGTCCTGATCGGCATCCCGACCCGCGGCACCACGCTCGCGGCCCGGCTCACCGATCGGATCGAGGAGTTCAGCGGCGTCCGCCCCGCGCTCGGCTCCCTCGACATCACGCTCTACCGCGACGATCTGCGCTCCCGGCCGCACCGGCCGCTGGAGCGCACCTCGGTGCCGGACGGCGGCATCGACGACGCGCTGGTCGTGCTCGTCGACGACGTGCTCTTCTCCGGCCGCACCGTGCGCTCCGCGCTGGACGGGCTCCGCGATCTCGGCCGCCCGCGCGCCGTGCAGCTCGCGGTGCTGATCGACCGCGGCCACCGGGAGCTGCCGATCCGCGCCGACTACGTGGGCAAGAACGTGCCGACCAATCGCTCCGAGGACATCTCCGTGCTGCTCACCGAACACGACGCCCGCGACGGCGTGCACCTGCACCACGGGGAGGAGGCCTGATGCGACACCTGCTGACGGTCGCCGACCTGGACCGGGCGGCCGCCACCGAGCTCCTCGACGAGGCCGAGCGCTTCGAGCAGGCGCTGCTCGGCCGCGAGGTGCGCAAGCTGCCGACGCTGCGCGGCCGCACCGTGATGACCGTGTTCTACGAGAACTCCACCCGCACCAGGGTCTCCTTCGAGGTCGCGGGCAAGTGGATGAGCGCCGACGTGATCAACGTCAGCGCGAGCAGCTCTTCGGTCGCCAAGGGCGAGTCGCTGCGCGACACCGCGCTGACGCTGCACGCGGCGGGCGCGGACGCGCTGGTGGTCCGGCATCCGGCCTCCGGCGCCGCGCACCAGATCGCGCGCTGGCTGGACGCCTGGGCGGTGGCCGAGGGAAGGCAGGGCGGCCCCGCGGTGGTGAACGCCGGTGACGGCACCCACGAGCACCCGACCCAGGCGCTGCTGGACGCGCTCACCCTGCGCCAGCGGCTCGGCGACATCGAGGGCAGGCGGGTGCTGATCGTCGGCGACATCCTGCACAGCCGGGTCGCCCGCTCGAACGTGCTGCTGCTGCACACGCTCGGCGCCGAGGTGGTGCTGGTCGCGCCGCGCACGCTGCTCCCGGTCGGGGTGGAGTCCTGGCCCGCGCGCGTGTCGCACGCGCTCGACGCCGAGCTGCCCGGCGCGGACGCGGTGCTCATGCTGCGGGTGCAGGCGGAGCGGATGAACGGCGGCTTCTTCCCGTCGGCGCGCGAGTACGCGGTCAGGTACGGCCTCTCCGAGCGCCGGATGGCGCTGCTCGACGAGGCCGCGGCGGTGCTGCACCCGGGGCCCATGCTGCGCGGCATGGAGATCGCCTCGCCGGTGGCCGACTCGAACCGGGCCGCGATCCTGCAACAGGTGACGAACGGAGTGCACATGCGGATGGCGGTGCTGTTCCGGCTGCTGGTCGGAACCCACGAGGCGGTGGGCGTGTGAGCGGGCTGCTGATTCGGGGCGCACGGCCGTACGGCGAGGGTGAGCCGGTCGACGTGCTGATCGTGGACGGCGAGATCAGGGAGATCGGGGCCGACCTGGACGCGGGCGACGCGGAGATCGTCGCCGCGCAGGGCCAGGTGCTGCTCCCGGGCTTCGTCGACCTGCACACGCACCTGCGCGAACCCGGCCGCGAGGACACCGAGACCATCGAGACCGGCTCCGCCGCGGCGGCGCTCGGCGGCTACACGGCGGTCTTCGCCATGGCCAACACCGATCCGGTGGCCGACTCGGTGGTCGTCACCGACCACGTCTTCCGGCGCGGCCGCGAGGTCGGGCTGGTCGACGTGCACCCGGTCGGCGCGGTCACGGTCGGGCTGCGGGGCGAGCGGCTCGCCGAGATGGGCACCATGGCAGCGGGCGAGGCCGGGGTCCGGGTCTTCTCCGACGACGGCAACTGCGTCGCCGACCCGCTGATCATGCGCCGCGCGCTGGAGTACGCGCACTCGCTCGGCGTGCTCATCGCCCAGCACGCGGAGGAGCCGCGGCTCACCGTCGGCGCGGTCGCGCACGAGGGGCCGAACGCGGCCCGGCTCGGCCTGGCCGGCTGGCCGCGCGCCGCCGAGGAGTCGATCGTCGCGCGCGACGCCCTGCTCGCCAGGGACGCCGGCGCCCGCGTACACATCTGCCACGCCTCCACCGCCGGCACCGTCGAGCTGCTGAAATGGGCCAAGGCGCAGGGCATCGCGATCACCGCCGAGGTCACCCCGCACCACCTGCTGCTCGACGACTCCCGGCTGGCGACCTACGACGCGGTGAACAAGGTGAACCCGCCGCTGCGCGAGGCGTCGGACGCGGCCGCGCTGCGGCAGGCGCTCGCCGACGGCGTCATCGACTGCGTGGCCACCGACCACGCGCCGCACGCCGAGCAGGACAAGTGCTGCGAGTTCGCGGCCGCCCGCCCCGGCATGCTCGGGCTGGAGACCGCGCTCGCCATCGTCGCGCAGACCATGGTGGCCCCCGGGCTGCTGGACTGGCGCGGGGTGGCGCGGGTGCTGAGCGAGAACCCGGCCCGGATCGTCGGGCTGGACGACCAGGGCCGCCCGATCGCCGTCGGCGAGCCGGCCAACCTGACCCTGGTCGACCCGGACGCCGAGTGGACCGTGCGCGGCAGGGAACTCGCCAGCATCGCGCAGAACACCCCCTTCGAGGAGATGACGTTCCGCGCGCGGGTCACGGCAACGGTGCTGCGCGGCAGGATCACCGCCCGCGACGGTGCGGTCGCGGTGCGAGCGGGAGGGTTCTGATGGAACGCATACTCTGGGTCGTCGCGTGCCTGATCTTCTTTCTGATCGGCCTGTACCTCATGTACCGCGGCTGGCAGAACCGGGCGAAGCGGCAGGCCGAGCGGATCGGCGAGCTGCCCCCGGTCCCGGCCGAGCTCGGCGCCCAGCTGCTGGAGCCGACCACCGGGCTCTACCTGGGCAGCACCATCGCACCCAGCTGGCAGGACCGGATCGCCGTCGGCGATCTCGGCTTCCGCGCCACCGCCGAGCTCACCCGCTTCGAGCACGGCATCCTGCTGGAGCGCTCGGGCGCGCCCGCGATCTGGATGCCGCAGGAATCGATCAGCGTGGTGCGCACCGAGCGCGGCCACGCGGGCAAGGTGATGACCGAGGGCGGTGTGCTGGTGGTGCGCTGGACGCTGCCGACCGGCACCGAGATCGACACCGGGTTCCGCGGCGACGACAAGACCGTGTATCCGGCCTGGACGGCAGCCCCGTCCCGGCCGACGACAGGAGACGACGAGGGATGACAGGACAGCAAGCGGCGCTGGTGCTGGAGGACGGCCGGATTTTCCGCGGCACCGCCTACGGCGCCGTCGGCCAGACGCTCGGCGAGGCGGTCTTCTGCACCGCCATGACCGGGTACCAGGAGACCCTCACCGACCCCAGCTACCACCGCCAGATCGTGGTGGCGACCGCCCCGCAGATCGGCAACACCGGCTGGAACGACGAGGACGACGAGTCCGGGAAGATCTGGGTCGCCGGCTACGCCGTGCGCGACCCGGCGCGCCGCGCCTCCAACTGGCGCGCCACCACCACGCTCCCGGACGAGCTGGAGAAGCAGGACGTGGTCGGCATCGCGGGCATCGACACCCGCGCGCTGGTCAGGCACCTGCGCACCCGCGGCTCGATGAAGGCGGGCATCTTCTCCGGCCCCGCGCTGGCCGACACCGACGAGCTGGTGGCCAGGGTCACCGGCCAGGGCTCCATGCTCGGCGCCGACCTGGCCGGCGAGGTCAGCACCGACGCGGTCTACACCATCGAGCCGGTCGGCGGGCACAAGCACACCGTGGTCGCGGTCGACCTCGGCATCAAGACCAACACCCCGCGGATGTTCGCCGAGCGCGGCATCCGGGTGCACGTGGTCCCGGCGACCACCTCGCTGGAGCGCATCCTGGAGCTGAGCCCGGACGGGGTCTTCCTCTCCAACGGCCCCGGCGACCCGGCCACCCAGGACGGCGCGGTCGCGCTCACGCGGGGCGTGCTGGAGCGCGGGCTCCCGCTCTTCGGCATCTGCTTCGGCAACCAGATCCTCGGCCGGGCCCTCGGCCGCGGCACCTACAAGATGAAGTTCGGCCACCGCGGCATCAACATCCCGGTGCTCGAGCACGAGACCGGGCGCGTCTCGATCACCGCGCAGAACCACGGCTTCGCGCTGGAGGGGGAGCGCGGCGAGCAGTTCGACACCCCGTTCGGCCGCGCCGAGGTCAGCCACGTCTGCGCCAACGACGGCGCGGTCGAAGGCGTCCGGCTGGTGAACGGCCGCGCGTTCTCGGTGCAGTACCACCCGGAGGCCGCAGCCGGCCCGCACGACGCCGCGTATCTCTTCGATCGGTTCTCCGGTCTGCTGGAAGGAGCCTGATATGCCTCGTCGCGAGGATCTGCGCCACATCCTGGTCATCGGCTCCGGCCCGATCGTCATCGGCCAGGCCTGCGAGTTCGACTACTCCGGCACCCAGGCGTGCCGGGTGCTACGCGCCGAGGGGCTGCGCGTGTCGCTGGTGAACTCCAACCCGGCGACCATCATGACCGACCCCGAGTTCGCCGACGCCACCTACGTGGAGCCGATCACCGCGGAGTTCGTCGAGAAGGTCATCGCCAAGGAGCGCCCGGACGCCATCCTGGCCACCCTCGGCGGGCAGACCGCGCTGAACACCGCGGTCGCGCTGCACGAGCGCGGGGTGCTGGAGAAGTACGAGGTCGAGCTGATCGGCGCCGACTTCGAGGCCATCCAGCGCGGTGAGGACCGGCAGAAGTTCAAGGACATCGTCGCGAAGGTCGGCGGCGAGAGCGCCCGCTCCCGGGTCTGCTTCACCATGGACGAGGTCCGCGACACCGTTGCCGAGCTGGGCTTCCCGGTCGTGGTCCGGCCGTCGTTCACCATGGGCGGGCTCGGCTCCGGCATGGCCTACGACCACGCCGACCTGGACCGCATCGCCGGCGGCGGGCTCGCCGCCTCGCCCACCGCGAACGTCCTGATCGAGGAGTCCATCCTCGGCTGGAAGGAGTTCGAGCTCGAGCTCATGCGCGACGGCAGGGACAACGTCGTCGTGGTCTGCTCGATCGAGAACGTCGACCCGATGGGCGTGCACACCGGCGATTCGATGACCGTCGCCCCGGCCATGACGCTCACCGACCGCGAGTACCAGAGGCTGCGCGACCTCGGCATCGCCATCCTGCGCGAGGTCGGCGTCGACACCGGCGGCTGCAATATCCAGTTCGCGGTGAACCCGGCCGACGGCAGGCTCATCGTGATCGAGATGAACCCGCGGGTCTCCCGGTCCTCGGCGCTGGCCTCCAAGGCGACCGGATTCCCGATCGCCAAGATCGCCGCCAAGCTGGCCATCGGCTACACCCTGGACGAGATCGTCAACGACATCACCGGCGAGACCCCGGCCTGCTTCGAGCCGACGCTGGACTACGTGGTGGTCAAGGCGCCGCGCTTCGCCTTCGAGAAGTTCCCCGGCGCCGATCCGACGCTCACCACCACGATGAAGTCGGTGGGCGAGGCCATGTCGCTCGGCCGTAACTTCAGCGAGGCGCTCGGCAAGGTGCTGCGCTCGCTGGAGACCAAGGCCGCCGGCTTCTGGACCACCGGCGACGGCCGCTGGGCCCCGGCGGGCGAAGAAAACGGAGCCGCGACACAGTCGGATCGGGACCGCTTCGCGGTCGAGGAGATCCTGGCCGACCTGCGGGTGCCGACCGAGGGCCGGATCTACCAGGTCGAGCGGGCGCTGCGGTTCGGCGCGGGCATCGAGGAGGTGGCCGAGGCCTCGGGGATCGACCCGTGGTTCGTCGCCGAGGTGGCCGGGCTGGTCGAGCTGCGCGCCGAACTGCTCGACGCCCCGGTGCTGGACGAGCCGCTGCTGCGCCGGGCCAAGCACTACGGCCTCTCCGACGGCCAGCTGGCCGCGCTGCGCCCCGAGCTGGCCGGCGAGACCGGCGTCCGGGTGCTGCGGCACCGGCTCGGCGTGCGCCCGGTCTTCAAGACCGTCGACACCTGCGCCGCCGAGTTCGAGGCGAAGACGCCGTACCACTACTCCACCTACGAGCTCGACCCCGCGGCGGAGTCCGAGGTGGCGCCGCAGCGCGAGCGGGAGAAGGTCATCATCCTCGGCTCCGGCCCGAACCGGATCGGTCAGGGCATCGAGTTCGACTACTCCTGCGTGCACGCCGCGCAGACGCTCTCGGCCGCCGGGTACGAGACGGTGATGGTCAACTGCAACCCGGAGACCGTCTCCACCGACTACGACACCGCCGACCGGCTCTACTTCGAGCCGCTCACCTTCGAGGACGTGCTCGAGGTGTACGCCTCCGAGGCCGCCTCCGGCACCGTGGCCGGGGTGATCGTGCAGCTCGGCGGGCAGACCCCGCTCGGGCTGGCGCAGCGCCTCACCGACGCGGGGGTCCCGGTGGTCGGCACCAGCGCCGCCGCCATCGACCTGGCCGAGGACCGCGGCGAGTTCGGCGACGTGCTGGTCGCGGCCGGGCTGCCCGCGCCCAAGTACGGCACCGCCACCACCGTCGAGCAGGCCAAACGGATCGCGGCCGGGATCGGCTACCCGGTGCTGGTCCGCCCCTCCTACGTGCTCGGCGGGCGCGGCATGGAGATCGTCTACGACGAGCACGCGCTGGAGGGGTACATCTCCCGCGCCACCGAGCTGAACCCGGACCACCCGGTGCTGGTCGACCGCTTCCTCGAAGACGCCATCGAGATCGACGTGGACGCGCTCTGCGACGGCGAGGAGGTCTACCTCGGCGGCGTCATGGAGCACATCGAGGAGGCCGGTATCCACTCCGGCGACTCGGCCTGCGCGCTGCCGCCGATCACGCTCGGCCGCAGCGACATCGAGGCCGTGCGCCGCTCGACGATCGCGCTGGCCACGGGCATCGGGGTGCGCGGGCTGCTGAACGTGCAGTACGCGCTCAAGGACGACGTGCTCTACGTGCTGGAGGCCAACCCGCGCGCCAGCCGCACGGTGCCCTTCGTCTCCAAGGCCACCGCGGTGCCGCTGGCCAAGGCGGCGGCCAGGATCGCCATGGGCGCCACGATCGCCGGGCTGCGCAAGGAGGGCATGCTGCCACCGGACGGCGACGGCGGGCACGTCTCGCTGGACGCGCCGGTCGCGGTGAAGGAGGCGGTGCTCCCGTTCAACCGGTTCCGCCGCGCCGACGGCACCGGGGTGGACTCGCTGCTCTCGCCGGAGATGAAGTCCACCGGCGAGGTGATGGGGATCGACGCCGACTTCGGCACCGCCTTCGCCAAGAGCCAGGCCGCCGCCTACGGCTCGCTGCCGACCGCGGGCACGGTCTTCGTCTCCATCGCCAACCGGGACAAGCGGGCCATGGTCTTTCCGGTGAAGCGGCTGCACGACCTGAAATTCCGCATCCTCGCCACCGAGGGCACCGCGGAGATGCTGCGCCGCAACGGGATTCCCTGCGATCGGGTGCGCAAGCACTCGGACGACGCCACCGCGGCGGACGGCCCGTCCATCGTCGACCTGATCCGGGACGGCGAGGTCGACATGGTGTTCAACACCCCGTACGGCAACTCGGGGCCGAGGGTCGACGGCTACGAGATCCGCAGCGCGGCGGTCGGGGTGAACATCCCGTGCATCACCACCGTGCAGGGCGCCGCCGCGGCGGTGCAGGGCATCGAGGCCGTGATCAACGGCGGGATCGGGGTGCGCTCGCTGCAAGAGTTGCACTCGGTGCTGCGCGGATGACGCCGTTCGGCGAGCGGCTCCGGCAGGCCAAGCGCGAGTGCGGGCCGGTCTGCGCGGGCATCGACCCGCATCCGGGGCTGCTCCGGGAGTGGGGGCTGACGGCGGACCCGGCCGGGCTCGCCGCCTTCGCCGAGATCTGCGTCGAGGTGTACCGCGGGAACGTCGCGCTGGTGAAGCCGCAGGTGGCCTTCTTCGAGACCTACGGTTCGGCCGGGCTCGCGGTGCTCGAGCGCGCCATGGCCGAGCTCAGGGCCGCGGGCACGCTGGTGCTCGCCGACGCCAAGCGCGGCGACATCGGCTCCACCATGGCCGCCTACGCGCACGCCTGGCTGGCCGACGGCCCGCTCGGCAGCGACGCGGTGACCGTCTCGCCCTACCTCGGCTTCGGCTCGCTGGAGCCGGCCCTGGAGCTCGCCGCGGCGAACGGCCGCGGCGTGTTCGTGCTCGCCGCCACCTCGAACCCGGAGGGGCCGCAGGTGCAGCAGGCGCTGGCGGGGGAGCGGGTTGTCGCGCAGGCCATGGTGGACGAGGCGGCGGCGCGCAACGCAGGCGCCGCGGCGGGGTCGGTCGGCGTCGTCGTCGGCGCGACGCTCGCGCGGGCGCCCGAGCTGGGCGCGCTGAACGGCCCGATCCTGATGCCGGGCATCGGTGCCCAGGGCGGCGGCCCGGAGTCGGTGCGCGCGCTGCTGCCCGCCGCCGTACTGCCCGCTGTGGTCCCCGCGGTCTCCCGGGAGCTGCTGCGCGCCGGGCCGTCCCCGCAGGCGCTCCGCACCCGCCTGAGCGAGCTGCAGGATGCCTTCGCCTTCCTCGGCTGAACCACCCGGTACGGCCCCTCTCGCTGCCCGAGCGCGGATCTCTCCGCGCTCGGGCACGACTTTTTCCAGGGCCGGGTACGAAGTTCACAATCGGGAAAAATTCCGCGACACGCCGGAGGTCTTGGTTGGACACGCCGAGATTTTCGAGAAAATTGCAGGTCGCGCGGGTGTCGGTCGGTATCCACCGCGCCCCGGGGGTCGCTACCTCCACGCAAATTCCGGACATTGCACCAAAGTCCCAGGTCGGTGCGGGTTCGGCGAGGTCACGGCGGTGTCGGCGTACCCTCGGTGAGCAGCGCGCGAAACTCTCCCGCGTCCCTCCGCGGAGCCGCGGAATCATGCGCTGACCTGGGGGGCGGGTTCGCAATCGGCGGGCGTCGTGGGTACGGTCGCTGGGACTGTCGGGTTACCGGCAGTCGTTGTTGCAATGAACGATGAGACGGAGGAACCGTGGCCCTTCCCCAGCTGACCGATGAGCAGCGCGCCGCTGCTCTGGAGAAGGCGGCTGCCGCTCGCCGCGCTCGGGCAGAGCTCAAGGAGCGCCTGAAGCGTGGTGGGACCGACCTGAAGAAGGTCCTCGCGGACGCCGAGAACGATGAGATTCTCGGCAAGATGAAGGTGTCGGCGCTGCTGGAGGCCCTGCCGAAGGTCGGCAAGGTCAAGGCGGCGGAGATCATGAGCGAGCTCGAGATCGCCCCCACCCGCAGGCTCAGGGGTCTCGGCGACCGGCAGCGCAAGGCGCTGCTCGCTCGCTTCGACTTCGACGCCTGACGACGAGGGTGGTCGGACACACGCGGAAGGGTCGGCTGGTAGTACTGGTCGGCCCCTCGGCCGTCGGGAAGTCGACGGTCGTGCGTTGCGTGCGGGAGCAGCTGCCGGAGCTGGTGTTCAGCGTCTCGGCGACGACCCGGGCCCCCAGGCCCGGCGAGATCGACGGGCGCGACTACCGGTTCGTCGCCAGGGCGGAGTTCGACGCGATGATCGCGGCGGGCGACCTCCTCGAATGGGCGGACATCCACGGCGGGCTCCAACGTTCGGGCACCCCGGCCGGGCCGGTGCGCGACGCACTGGCCGCCGGCCACCCGGTCCTGGTCGAGGTCGACCTGGAGGGCGCCCGCTCGGTGCGCCGGGCCATTCCGGACGCACTGCTGGTCTTCCTCGCCCCACCGAGCTGGGACGTACTCGTCTCCCGGCTCCGGTCGCGCGGGACGGAATCCCCCGAGGTGATCGAGCGCAGGCTCGAAACCGCGCGGATCGAGCTCGCCGCTTGTGACGAGTTCGACATCGTGATCGTGAACGACGATCTGACCAGTGCCTGTGAGCAGTTGGTATCGTTGTTCGTCAGCACGAATTCCAGCTCGTGACCCGAGCCGGTCGGTGACCCGGTTCTCGCGCCGTACGGCGCGAGAACCCCGGTGGCCCGCCGACCCGCCGCTCATTCCCGTCCGGTTCTCGCGAACCGGACGCTTCCGCCCACCGAGAACGCAGGAGTCTCCTCCAGTGACCGACACCACCGCCGCGCCCGCCTACGACACCCCGATCGGCCTGACCAACCCCCCGATCGACGAGCTGCTCGAGCGCACCTCGTCGAAGTACGCGCTGGTCATCTACGCGGCGAAGCGCGCGCGCCAGATCAACGACTACTACAACCAGCTCGGCGACGGCATCCTCGAGTACGTCGGCCCGCTGGTCGAGCCCGGCCTGCAGGAGAAGCCGCTCTCGGTGGCCATGCGCGAGATCCACTCGGACCTGCTCGAGCACTCCGAAGGCGAGTGAACCCGGCGGGAGCGGAGTGACCATGCGGATCGTCGTCGGCGTCGGCGGGGGGATCGCGGCCTACAAGGCCTGCGCACTCGTCCGGCGGTTCACCGAGACCGGCCATTCGGTGCGGGTCATCCCCACCGAAGCGGCGCTGCAGTTCGTCGGGAAGGCCACCTTCGAGGCGCTGTCCGGGAACCCGGTGCACACCGGGGTCTTCGCCGACGTGCCCGAGGTGCCGCACGTGCGGCTCGGCCAGGAGGCCGAACTGGTGGTGATCGCCCCCGCCACCGCCGACCTGATGGCGCGCACCGCCTCGGGTCGCGCCGACGACCTGCTCACCGCGACCCTGCTCACCGCCCGATGTCCGGTGCTGTTCGCGCCCGCCATGCACACCGAGATGTGGCAGCACCCGGCCACCGTCGCGAACGTGGCGACGCTGCGCAGCCGCGGCGCCGTCGTGATGGAGCCCGCCGCCGGTCGGCTCACCGGCACCGACACCGGCCCGGGCAGGCTGCCCGAGCCGGAGGAGATCTTCGGCCTCGCCGCGCTGCTGCTGGAGCGCACCGACGCCGTCCCGCGCGATCTGGAGGGCCGCCGCGTGGTGATCACGGCGGGCGGCACGAGGGAGCCGCTCGACCCGGTGCGCTTCCTCGGCAACCGCAGCTCCGGCAAGCAGGGCTACGCACTGGCCCGGGTCGCCGCGCAGCGCGGCGCCCTGGTCACGCTGATCGCGGGCAACACCATCGAGATGGCCCCGCCCGCCGCCGTCGACCTGGTCCACATCACCACCGCCGACCAGCTGAAGACCGCCGTGGAGAAGCACTCGGTCGGCGCCGACGCGGTGATCATGGCCGCCGCGGTCGCCGACTTCCGGCCCACCAGCGTCGCCACCACCAAGATCAAGAAGGGCGCCGACGAGCCGGACGTCATCCCGCTGACCAAGAACGAGGACATCCTGGCCGGGCTGGTGCAGTCCCGCGGCGACGGCCAGCTCCCCGGCACCGTCATCGTCGGCTTCGCCGCCGAGACCGGCGACGAGCACGGTGACGTGCTCACCCACGCCCGCGCCAAGCTCGCGCGAAAGGGCTGCGATCTTCTCGTTGTGAACGCCGTCGGCGAGGGTAAGGCCTTCGAGGTCGACACCAACGACGGCTGGCTGCTCGGCGCCGACGGTACCGAGCAGTCGCTTGACCACGGCTCCAAGGCGCTGCTGGCCAGCCGGGTGCTGGACGCACTCGGCCCGCTGCTGCGCTGATTTCCGCACCGGAACGACTGCGGGCGCGGCACCGGAACTCCGGGAGATTTCCGGGCCGCCCCCGCCTCCGCTGGAGGGGTGCCGGAGCGGGACCGGGCGTCCTCGCGGTGTCGCCCCTTTGGAATAGTCTGAGTAGAAGGCTTGCGCACCGGCGGGACACCGCTACTGTCGCAGACCGACCGAGCAACCCGTACGGGGAAGGGAATAACTGTGCCGACGTCTGGCAGCCGCCTGTTCACCAGTGAGTCCGTGACCGAGGGTCATCCGGACAAAATCTGCGACGCCATCAGCGATTCCATCCTCGACGCGCTGCTCACCGAGGATCCGCGCAGCCGGGTCGCCGTGGAGACCCTGGTCACCACCGGCCAGGTGCACGTGGCCGGTGAGGTGACCACCTCCGCGTACGCGGACATCCCGAAGATCGTCCGGGAAAAGGTCCTCGAGATCGGATACGACTCCTCCGCAAAGGGTTTCGACGGCAACTCGTGCGGCGTGAACATCGCCATCGGCGCGCAGTCGCCGGAGATCGCGCAGGGTGTCGACACCTCGCACGAGGTCCGCACCGGCGGCGGCGAGACGACCGAGGACGAGATCGCCAGGCAGGGCGCGGGCGACCAGGGGCTGATGTTCGGCTACGCGAACACCGACACCCCCGAGCTGCTCCCGCTGCCCATCGCGCTGGCGCACCGGCTCTCCCGCAGGCTCACCGAGGTCCGCAAGACCGGTGTGCTGCCCTACCTGCGTCCGGACGGCAAGACCCAGGTCACCATCGAGTACGAGGGCGACCGGGCGGTCCGGCTGGACACCGTGGTCGTCTCCACCCAGCACGCCGCCGACATCGACCTGGACAACCTGCTCGCGCCGGACATCAGGGAGAAGGTCGTCGACTCCGTGCTCGCCGACCTGGCGCTGCCCACCCTGGACATCTCGAATGTCCGGTTGCTGGTCAACCCCACCGGCCGCTTCGTGCTCGGCGGCCCGATGGGCGATGCCGGGCTGACCGGCCGGAAGATCATCGTCGACACCTACGGCGGCTTCGCCAGGCACGGTGGCGGCGCCTTCTCCGGCAAGGACCCGTCGAAGGTGGACCGCTCGGCCGCGTACGCCATGCGCTGGGTCGCCAAGAACGTGGTCGCCGCCGGGCTGGCCGACAAGATCGAGGTCCAGGTCGCCTACGCCATCGGCAAGGCCGCCCCCGTCGGGCTCTTCGTGGAGACCTTCGGCACCGAGAAGACCGATCCGGCGAAGATCACCGCGGCGATCAACGAGACCTTCGACCTGCGTCCGGGCGCCATCATCCGCGACCTGGACCTGCTGCGCCCGATCTACGCGCAGACCGCGGCGTACGGCCACTTCGGCCGCACCGACATCGATCTGCCCTGGGAGCACACCGACCGCGCGGACAAGCTGCGCGCCGCCGCCGGGCTGTAGGCCCGCCGAGCCGGAGTGGACGAACCCGACGCGGACCGTGCCGCCGCCACGGCGGACGGTCCGCGGCCGGGGCATCCCGGCGCGGGCCCGGTCGCACGGGTGCTGCCCCTGCTCACCCCCGCGCACCTGGACCGCGACTTCGATTACCTGATTCCGCCCGGGTACGACGCCGTCGCGCAGCCCGGCGTCCGGGTGCGGGTCCGCTTCGCCGGCCGCCTCGTCGACGGCTACCTGCTGGCCCGCCTCGACCGCAGTGCACACGAGGGAACCCTGCGCCCGCTCGAGCGCGTCGTCTCGCCCGAACAGGTCCTCACCCCCGAGATCGAACGTCTGGTCCGCGCCGTCGCGGCGCGCTACGCAGGCACCCGCGCCGACGTCCTCCGCCTGGCCATCCCGCCCCGCCACGCGCGCACCGAGGGTAAATCGGCAGCCGCGCAACCCGATCCCGCCGCAGTGGAATCCGCACCCGCGCCGCCGAATTCGGCCGACGGCGAACCGAGCGCCCCGAACACGGCTCCCACCGACGACGTCGAGCGTTCCGCCGAACTGCCCGCGCGAACGCGCGATTCCCCGGCGGGGCGGCACGATTCGCCGGCACCACCGCACCGTTCGTCGCACACCGCACAGTCAGCCGAGCGGGAACCGGGCGGGGCAGGCGGCGACACCGACGAGACGGAGGCAGGCGAACCCGTCGCGCAGCAGCCGAGCCCGCCGGTCGACGAGGCGGCATGGTCCCGCTACACCCACGGCCGAGCCTTCCGCGCGGCCCTGCGCGCACAACGCAGCCCCCGCGCCGCCTGGCAAGCCCTCCCGGGCGAGAACTGGCCCCGCCGCCTGGCCGAACTGGCCGCCACCACCGACGCCACCGGCCACGGCACCCTCATCCTCGTCCCCGACCAGCGCGACCTCGACCGAGTGCTGGCGGAATGCCGAGAGCTGGTCGGCGACCGAGTGGTCGGCCTCGCGGCCGGGCTCGGCCCCTCGGCCAGATACCGCCGCTGGCTGGCAGCCCTCCGCGGCACCGCGACGGTGGTGGTCGGCACGAGAAGCGCCGTCTTCGCCCCGGTCCGCGACCTCGCCCTGATCGCCATCTGGGACGACGGCGACGACACCTTCGCCGAACCCCGCGCCCCCTACCCGCACGCCCGCGAGGTCGCCATGCTCCGCGTGCACGAGACCGGCGCCGCCTTCGTCGCCGCCGGCTTCGCCCGCACCGCGGAGATCCAGGCCGTCGTCGACTCCGGCTGGGCGCACGACCTGGTCGCCGACCGTGCCGTCGTCCGCGAGCACGCCCCGCACATCAGCGCCCCCGGCGACACCGATATCGCCCTGGAGCGCGACCCCGTGGCCAGGGCCGTCCGCATCCCCGGCGTCGCCTTCGCCGCGGCCCGCGCCGCGCTGAAGGAGGGCGCGCCGGTGCTGGTGCAGGTCCCGCGCCGCGGCTACGTCCCGGCGCTGGCCTGCGCGCGCTGCCGCACCCCCGCCCGCTGCCGCCGCTGCAACGGCCCGCTCGCGCTGCCCGAGCACGCGGGCGACGGCGCGCACAGCCCGGCCTGCCGGTGGTGCGGCAGCACCGAGGCGGCGTTCCGCTGCCCGGTCTGCGCCGCCCGCGCGCTGCGCGCGGTGGTGATCGGCGCCGCGCGCACCGCGGAGGAACTCGGCCGCGCCTTCCCGGACGTGCCGATCCGCGGCTCCGGCGGCGGAACGGTGCTCGACACCGTCGAGCCGGGCCCGCAGGTCGTGGTCGCCACGGTCGGCGCCGAGCCGCGGGTGCGCGGCGGCTACGGCGTCGGGCTGCTGCTCGACGGCTGGGCCCTGCTCACCCGCGCCGACCTGCGCGCCACCGAGGACACGCTGCGCCGCTGGACCGCGGCGGCCGCGCTGGTCCGGCCGCACGGCCGGGTGATCGTGATGGCCGACCCCGGGGTGCCGACGGTGCAGGCGCTGGTGCGCTGGGACCCCGTCGGGCACGCGCGCGCCGAGCTCGCGGCGCGTGCCGAGGTCGGCTTCCCACCCGCCGTGCGGCTCGCCGCCGTCGACGGCACCGGCGCCTCCGTCGCCGAATTGCTCGCCGCCACAGTGCTTCCCGACGGAGTGCAGGTGCTCGGCCCGGTCCCGCTGCCGGAGAGTGCCCGCCCGCCGTCCGCCGCGGCCGGCAGCGCGCCGGTCGAACGGATCCTGCTCCGCGTCCCGCGCTCCGACGGCGCCGCGCTCGCCCGCGCGCTCACCGCCGCCCAGGCCGTGCGCAGCACGCAGCGCTCGGACGCCCCGTTGCGCGTCCAGATCGACCCCGTCGACATCGGCTGACTCCGGGGCCCGGCGCAAGCCCGCGCCGCCGCACCCGAGCCGATGGCCCGTCGCGATCCGATCGCTCCACCACCCACCTCCGCCCGCCCGGAACAACGCGCGAACTTCTTGCGTTCGATCTATTGTCGATATATCGTCGATACCGTGAAACGAACACGAGAGCCCGAGGAGGCAATCATGGAACACCCACTGCACGGAGAATTCGGCCCGCGTGGCCCCCGCCCCCCGTTCGAACGGGGTCGCGGGCACTTCCGCCGCGGCGGCAGGCACGGCTTCGGTCCGGGGCCGGAGTTCGGTCCCGGCTTCGGTCCCGGCGGCCCCGGTGGTTTCGGACCCGGTTTCGGCCGTGGCCGCGGCCGGGGCGGGCGCGGCAGGCGCGGTGACGTGCGCGCCGCGGTCCTGCTGCTGCTCACCGAGCAGCCGATGCACGGCTACGAGCTGATCCAGCGGATCCGCGAGCGTAGCGAGGACGTCTGGCGGCCGAGCCCCGGCTCGATCTACCCGGCGCTGGCACAGCTGGAGGACGAGGGGCTGATCGTCATCGAGAAGGTCTCCGGCCGCAAGACCGCGAAACTCTCCGAGGAGGGCGTGCGCTACGTCGAGCAGCACCGGGACGAGCTCGGTGATCCCTGGGCGGACGTCTCCGGCGATGTCGGCCCGCAGGCGCGGGATCTGCGCGAGCTGATCGGGGCGCTCATGGGCGCCGTCGGCCAGGTCGCCGCCGCGGGCACCCCCGCGCAGGCGGCGAGGGCGGCCGAGGTGCTCACCGAGGCCCGCCGCAGCCTGTACCGCATCCTCGCCGATGACGACGAGCCCGGAGCGGCCGAGAGCGGAAAGTGACCCCGCACGCGGGGCCGGACACGCCCGGGCGGACCGGGCCTCCGGCCCCGCCTCCGGCACCGGGATTCGGGGCATGACAAACCGCTCCCGACCGGCTTCCCCGCCGCTGCGCAACGGTGCGGCGACCGTGCGGTAACGAAGGTGTGAAAGCACGCCACTCGGCCCGCGAAAAGCGCTGGGCGGCGCGAGAATTGTTGTATGGAACAACCGTCATGGGTGTTGGGTAGGGGATTGTCACAGCTGCGGCGCGGGGCCGCGGTTCTGGCGGTGGTCGCGAGTGCGGTGCTCGGCACCGCCGCGGGGACATATCCGGGGGCGGCGTCGGCGCAGCCGAGCGATTTCCGGGCAGCCGAGGTGCCGACCGAGCAGGGCCCGCCGCAGCCGGACCACCTGGCCGCGGCCTGGTACCAGAAGCAGCATCCGCGCGTCGTGCCCACCGGCACCAACGATTTCGGCTGCACGCCCGATGCCGAGCGCCCGCGCCCGGTGATCCTGGCGCACGGCACCGACTCCTCCGCCTACTCGGACTACTCGGCCATCGCGCCGCGGCTCGCCGCCGCGGGCTTCTGCGTCTTCGCGCTGAACTACGGCGGCGCGCCGGGGGCGCTGAGCTACGGCACCGAGGATCTGCGGGCCAGCGGGTGGCAGCTCGCCGCCTTCGTCGACCAGGTGCTCGCCGCCACCGGTGCCGCACAGGTCGACCTGGTCGGCTTCTCGCAGGGCGCCAACGTCACCCGCTACTACACGAACAAGCTCGGCGGCGCGCCGAACGTCGGGCGCTGGGTGGGGCTGGCCTCGCCCAGCTACGGCGGGGTCATGTACGGACTGGTGCCCATCGCGCAGGCCATCCCGGGCGTGCTGCAGGTCTTCGAGCGGGTCACCTCGCTGGCCGCGGTGCAGCAGGCGCAGGGCTCGCCGGTGATGACCGAGCTCAACGCGGGCGGCGACACCGTGCCCGGCCCGGAGTACATCACCGTCGGCAGCCGGGTGGACGAGATGATCCAGCCGTTCGGCAACATCGCCCTGCACGGCCCGAACGCGCGCAACATCACGCTGCAGGACCTCTGCGCGGCCGATCTGACCGGGCACTTCCACCTGGTCTACGACCCGTTCGTGCAGGACCTGCTGATCGGCGTGCTCGATCCGGACAACGCGCCGGAGCCGGTGTGCACGCCGGTTCCGCTCGGCACCGGCATTCCACAGGTGGTGATCGCGGGCAACTCCTGACCGGCCGGGCGGGCTCTCTAGAATGGGACGACCGTTGTTCCGTCTTCGTGGGAGCCCGCCGTGACCGTCCAGCCCGTTCGCCTCTTCGGCGACCCGATCCTGCGCTCGCGGACCGCCGAGGTCGCCGCCTTCGACGCCGAATTGCGCAGGCTGGTGGACGATCTCACCGACACCATGCACGACGACGGCGGGGTCGGGATGGCCGCGCCGCAGATCGGGGTCGGGCTGCGAGTCTTCGTCTACGACACCGGCGACGCGGCCGGGCACCTGGTGAACCCCAGCTACGAGGTGCTCGGCGAAGCGGAGCAGGTCGGCCCGGAAGGGTGTCTCTCCATTCCCGGCGTGCGCTACGACGTGCGCCGCGCGCTGCGGCTGCGGGCCGCCGGGGTCGACGCCACCGGCGCGCCGGTCTCCTTCGAGGCGGACGGGCTGCTCGCCCGGTGCGTGCAGCACGAGACCGACCACCTGGACGGGGTGCTCTTCCTGGACCGGCTGGATCCGGCCTCGCGCAAGCAGGCGATGCGGACCATCCGCGAGTCGGATTGGTTCGGCGCGGGGATCACGGTGCGGGAATCGCGCGGGCTCGGCACGGGAGGCGGTCGCTGATGCGGGTGCTCTTCGCGGGAACCCCCGACCCCGCCGTTCCGGCGCTGCGCGCGTTGCTCGAGTCGCCGCGGCACGCGGTGATCGGGGTGCTCACCAGGCCCGATGCTGTGGCCGGGCGCGGGCGCAAGGTGAGTCGTTCGCCGGTTGCGCTGCTCGCCGACGAGCACGGCATCCCGGTCTTCACTCCGCGTAAGCCCGGAGAGCCGGAGTTCGTCGAGCAGCTCACCGAGCTCGCGCCGGAGTGCTGCCCGGTGGTCGCCTACGGCGCGCTGCTGCCGGAGCGGATTCTCGGCATTCCGCCGCACGGCTGGATCAACCTGCACTTCTCGCTGCTGCCCGCCTGGCGCGGGGCCGCGCCGGTGCAGGCCGCGGTCGACGCCGGGGACGAGATCACCGGCGCCTCCACCTTCCGCATCGAGGCCGGGCTCGACACCGGGCCGGTGTTCGGTGTGATCACCGAGAAGATCGAGGTCACCGACACCGCTGGCACGCTGCTGGAGAAGCTCTCGCACAGCGGGGCGCACCTGCTCGCCACCACGCTCGACGGGGTCGAGGACGGGACGCTGCACGCGGTGCCGCAGAGCACGGACGGGGTCTCCTACGCGCCGAAGCTCGCGCCGGAGGCGGGGCGGGTGCGCTGGGATCAGCCCGCGCTCAACGTCGGCCGCCGGATCCGCGCCGTCACCCCCGCCCCCGGTGCCTGGACCCTCGTGGACTCGGCCCGGCTCAAACTCGGCCCGGTCGAGCTCGTCGAGGACGAGTTGCCGGTCGGCGCCGTCGAGGTGCGCAAGGACGGGGTCCACATCGGCACCGCCACCACCGCAGTCCGCCTCGGTCAGGTGCAGCCCCCGGGCAAACGCATGATGCCCGCCCTCGACTGGGCCCGCGGAGCGCGGCTCGGCACCGGAACGGTGGTCGAATGAACGGCGATGCCCGCCGCTCCGGCGCGAATGCCGGTGACGATCGCCGCCGGGACCGGGTGGGCGGCCGAGGTGCCGACGACCGTCCGGACGCGAACGGTCGGCGCGCCCCGGAGCGGGACCGGACGGGCGACGCGCGTCGCCCGAGAGCGGGCGCTGATGCCAAGCGCGGACGACGCGGCGACGACCGGCGGCCGGGCAAGGGGCAGGCCGACGTCCGCCCGAGTGGGAAGCGTTCCGGTGCACCGGAGGACGGGGCCCGGCTCGCGGCCAGGGATCTGCTGCGCGACGTGCGCGAACGCGACGCCTACGCGAACCTCGCCCTCCCGGCACTCCTCCGCCGGTACAAGCTCTCCGGCCGCGACGCCGCCCTCGCCACGGAACTCGCCTACGGCACGAGCCGCGCCCGGGGCCAGCTCGACGCCGTGATCGAGGCAGCGGCCGCCCGCCCGATCGCGGAGATCGACGGCGACCTGCTCGACGTCCTGCGGCTGGGCACCTATCAGCTCCTGCGCACCAGGATCGGCGCGCATGCCGCCGTGGACACCTCGGTCGCCCTGGTCCGCGCCGAGCACGGCGCGGGCAAGGCGGGCTTCGTGAACGCGGTCCTGCGCAAAGCCGCGAACCGCACCCTGCCGGAGTGGGTCGAGGCGCTGGCCCCGGCCGACCCGGTGGCCCACCTCGCCTTCGAGCACGCGCACCCGCTCTGGATAGCCCAGTCCTTCGCCGACGCGCTCGGCGCCCGCGCGGGCGAGCTGGCCGCCGCGCTGGAGGCGGACGACGCCCGCCCCGCGGTGCACCTGGTAGCCCGCCCCGGCGACATCACCGCCGAGGAGCTGGCCCTGGTCACCGGCGGCACCGAGGGCCGCTGGTCCCCGTACGCGGTCTACCTGGACGAGGGCGGCGACCCGGGCGACCTGGAGCCGATCCGGGCCGGCATGGCCGCGGTGCAGGACGAGGGCAGCCAGCTGGTGGCGCTCGCGCTCACCCGCGCCGAGCTCGACGGCCCCGACACCGGCCGCTGGCTCGACCTGTGCGCGGGCCCCGGCGGCAAGGCGAACCTGCTCGGCTCGCTCGCCGCCATCGACGGCTACACCGTGGACGCGGTGGAGCGCTCCGAGCACCGCGCCGAACTGGTCCGCCGCGCCACCAGGGACCTCCCGGTCCGGGTGCACGTCGTCGACGGCAGGGACAGCGGCCTCGAGCCCGGCTACGACCGCATCCTGGTCGACGCCCCGTGCACCGGCCTCGGCGCGCTGCGCCGCCGCCCCGAGGCCCGCTGGCGCCGCCGCCCCGAGGACCTCGCCGAGCTCACCGCCCTGCAGCGCGAACTCCTCTCCGCCGCCTACGACCTGCTCCGCCCCGGCGGCGTGGTGCTGTACTCCACCTGCTCGCCGCACCTGGCCGAGACCACGGCCGTCGTCGGCGACCTGGTGCGCCGCACCGGCGCGCGCGAACTGGACACCCCCGCGCTGCTCCCCGGCGTCACCGACGCGGGCGACGGCCCGGCCGCCCAGTTCTGGCCGCACCGGCACGGCACCGACGCCATGTTCCTGGCCGCCCTGCGCAAACCCGCCTGAGCCGCCGCGCCGCGGGAGGAGGGCGGATTCCATTCGTCCAAGCCGCAGCGCACCGCGGCGAGCAGACTCAATGCCATGGCCTGCACCTGGGAGGACGTCGTCGCGCTCGGCCGCGAGCTGCCCGGCGTCGAAGAGAGCACCTGGTACCGCACCCCGTCGCTGAAGGCGGGCGGCAAGGGTTTCGCGCGGCTGCGCACCGAGGCGGAGGGCGCGGTCATGCTGCGCTGCCCGATGGCGGAGAAGGAGGCGCTGCTCGCCTCGGGCGACCCGGCCTTCTTCACCACCCCGCACTACGACGGCTACGCGAGCATCCTGGTCGACCTGGACAAGGTCGACCGCGTCCAGCTCGCCGAGCTGGTCGACGGCGCGTGGTGGCAGGCGGCCCCGGCGAAGCTCCGCGAGCAGCGGGAGGGGTGACTACTCGCGGGTGGTCTGCTCGCGCAGCCGGGCCAGCGTCTTGGCCAGGATCCGGGAGACGTGCATCTGCGAGATCCCCATCCGCTGCGCGATCTGGGTCTGCGTCATGGACTCGAAGAACCGCATGGTGAGGATGCGCCGCTCGCGCTCCGGCAGCCCGGCGAGCAGCGGCCGGATCGCCACGTACTCCTCGACCCGGTCGAACTGCGACTCCTCCTCGCCGAGCGTGTCCAGCAGCGAGGCCTCGGTGTCGCGGCCGAGCGAGGCGGCGTCGATGGAGCTGG
Source organism: Nocardia jiangsuensis (assembly GCF_042650385.1). Classification (NCBI taxonomy): domain Bacteria; kingdom Bacillati; phylum Actinomycetota; class Actinomycetes; order Mycobacteriales; family Nocardiaceae; genus Nocardia; species Nocardia jiangsuensis. Next base: position 340,782 of record NZ_JBHSAX010000013.1, on the reverse strand, counting down.
GCTGGTAGGCGTTGCCCGCGATCACCGCCTGGGTGACCTCGTCCGGGTCGACGCCGAGCTCGGCGGCGATCTCCTTGGCGGTGGGGGAGCGGCCGAGCTGCTGCGAGAGCGAGTCGATCGCCGCGCCGATCCGCAGGTGCGTCTCCTTGACCCGGCGCGGCACCCGCATGGCCCAGGTGTTGTCCCGGAAGTAGCGCCTGACCTCGCCCATGATGGTCGGCACCGCGAAGGAGAGGAAGTTGGAGCCGCGGCCGACGTCGAACCGGTCCACCGCGTGCACCAGCCCGACCCGGGCCACCTGGGTGAGGTCGTCGAAGGGCTCGCCGCGGCCGCTGAACTTGCGCGCGATGTGGTCGGCGAGCGGGATGCAGCGGTTGATCAGCTCCGCGCGCACCGCGGCGTGCCGCGCGGTGCCCGGCTCGGTGCCGGCCAGGTCGCCGAAGAGCGCGGCGACGTCGTCGTAGCCGGGGACGGAGCCCTTGGCACCGTACTCCTCGACCGCGTCGTCCTCGCCGCCGAGATCGTCCTCCTCCGGATCGTCCACCGCGGCCTCGCCCGCGGTCGCCGCGGCCGGCTCCGGTTCGGGCTGCCGCAGCGCGCTCGCGTCCGGCCCGGCCTCCGCACCGGCCGCGTCGCGCTGTGGCTCGAACACGGGCCGTCCGTCCGTCACGCCTCGGCCCGGGCCCGGCGGAACTCGACCCAGGTCGGGTAGCCGGCGGCGGTCGCGTCGTACGGGGCCTGGTGGGCCTCGACGGAGTCGGCGAGGGTGCGCAGCACGTGCCAGCCGAAGCTGCGCTGATCGGGTAGCCCCTCGGTCGCCGCCAGCCCGCTCACGTGCACGAGCAGGTCGGCCTCGCCGACCACGAAGCGGCAGTTCAGGTAGCTGTCCGGCGCCGCGACCTCGATCAGGTTCGAGCACACCTCGTCGACCGCGAGCCGGACGTCGGCCACCTCGTCCAGCGTGAATTCGCTGAGCAGCACCAATGTTTCGGCGAGCCCGCGCACGATGGGCAGCTGCGAGACCGCGGCCGCCACCCTGATCTCCACCGGGGTGCTGTATATCCCCTTCTCCGCCGAAATGTTGATCACGCCCAGAGGTTACCCACCCGCGCGGCGGCACAACCGCGCGGACCTGCGCTGCGCGCGGCCGATACACTCCGCGCTGTGTCCACTCCGACGTTCGCCCGCCCCGACCGGCCGATGATCGCCCCGTCCATCCTCTCCGCCGACTTCGCCAACCTGGCCGCCGAGACCAGGGCGGTGGCCGGCGCGGACTGGCTGCACGTGGACGTGATGGACGCGCACTTCGTGCCGAACCTGACGCTCGGCCTGCCGATCGTGCAGAGCCTGCTCAAGGCGACCGACATCCCGCTCGACTGCCACCTGATGATCGAGGATCCGGGCCGCTGGGCGCCGCCGTACGCGGAGGCGGGGGCGCACAACGTCACCTTCCACGCCGAGGCCACCGACGACCCGGTCGCCGTCGCCAGGGACATCCGCGCCGCGGGCGCCAAGGCCGGGCTCTCGGTCAAGCCGGGCACCCCGATCGAGCCGTACCTGGAGATCCTGCGCGATTTCGACACGCTGCTGGTGATGAGCGTCGAGCCCGGCTTCGGCGGCCAGTCGTTCATCCCCGAGGTGCTGGCGAAGGCGAAGGCGGTGCGCAGGCTGGTCGACTCCGGTGAGCTGCGGCTGCTGGTCGAGATCGACGGCGGCATCAACGCCGACACCATCGAGGCCGCCGCCGCGGCGGGGGTGGACTGCTTCGTCGCCGGGTCGGCGGTCTACGGCACCGCGGATCCGGCCGCCACGGTGGCCGCGCTGCGCGCCCGCGCGGCCGCGGCGGCGGCCGCCACCGCGCGCTGACCGGCGGGAATGCGCGACCCGGTGCGGGATGTTCGCACCGGTAGACCCGGAGGGAGACACATGTTCACAGGGATCGTGGAGGAGCTCGGCGAGATCGTCGCGGTCGAGCGGCTCACCGACGCCGCGCGGCTGACCATCCGCGGCAAGCTGGTGACCTCGGACGCCGCGCACGGCGATTCGATCGCGGTGAACGGTGTCTGCCTGACCGTCGTCGACGACGTGGTCGTCGGCGACTCCTTCACCGTCGACGTGATGGCCGAGACGCTGAACCGGTCCAGCATCGGGGCGCTCGACATCGGCTCCCGGGTGAACCTGGAGCGCGCCGCCGCGCTGAACAGCAGGCTCGGCGGGCACCTGGTGCAGGGCCACGTGGACGGCACCGGCACCGTGCTCGCCCGCACCCCGTCGGAGAACTGGGAGGTCGTCCGGGTCTCGCTGCCCGCTGAGATCGCCAAGTACGTGGTGGAGAAGGGCTCGATCACCGTCGACGGCACCTCGCTCACCGTCTCCGGGCTCGGCGGCTCGGCCGCCGACGGCGACTGGTTCGAGGTCTCGCTCATCCCGACCACGCTCGCGCTCACCACGCTCGGCTCCGCGCCGGCGGGGACCACCGTGAATCTCGAGGTCGACGTCATCGCCAAGTACGTCGAGCGGTTGCAGCAGCGCGGCTGAGCGGGCGGCGCGGAATGCCTCCCCGCGCAGGCCGTAGTGTGGTGAGGCAAAGTGCCCCCCGTGGGGCGAACACGATGGAGCGCAAAGACGTGACCAGGTTCGACACTATCGAGCGGGCCGTCGCCGACATGGCGGCGGGCAAGGCCGTCGTCGTGGTCGACGACGAGGACCGGGAGAACGAGGGCGACCTCATCTTCGCCGCGGAGAAGGCGACGCCCGAGCTGGTCGCGTTCATGATCCGCTACACCTCGGGCTACATCTGCGTCCCGCTCACCGGCGAGGACTGCGACCGCCTCGGGCTGCCGCCGATGTACGCGATGAACCAGGACAAGCACGGCACCGCCTACACCGTCTCGGTCGACGCCCGCGACGGCATCACCACCGGCATCTCCGGCGCCGACCGCGCCACCACCATCCGGCTGCTCGCCGACCCGAACGCCAAGGCCGACGACCTCACCAGGCCCGGCCACGTGGTCCCGCTGCGCGCCAAGGAGGGCGGCGTGCTGCGCCGCCCCGGGCACACCGAGGCCGCGGTCGACCTGGCCCGGATGGCCGGGCTGCGCCCCGCGGGCGTGATCTGCGAGATCGTCTCCCAGAAGGACGAGGGCCACATGGCCCGCACCGAGGAGCTGCGGGTCTTCGCCGACGACCACGACCTCGCGCTGATCTCGATCGCCGAGATGATCGCCTGGCGGCGCAGGCACGAGCAGCAGGTCGTCCGGATCGCCGAGGCGCGCATCCCGACCGCGCACGGCCAGTTCCAGGCGGTCGGCTATCAGAGCATCTACGACGAGGTCGAGCACGTCGCCCTGGTCCGCGGCGAGATCGGCGACGGTGACGACGTGCTGGTGCGGGTGCACTCGGAGTGCCTCACCGGCGATGTCTTCGGCTCGCTGCGCTGCGACTGCGGCCCGCAGCTCGACGCCGCGCTGGAGCTCGTCGCCGCCGAGGGCCGCGGCGTCGTGCTCTACATGCGCGGCCACGAGGGCCGCGGCATCGGGCTCATGCACAAGCTGCAGGCCTACCAGCTGCAGGACTCCGGCCGCGACACCGTCGACGCCAATATCGAACTCGGGCTCCCCGCCGACGCGCGCGACTACGGCATCGGCGCGCAGATCCTGGTCGATCTCGGTGTCCGGTCCATGCGGCTGCTCACCAACAACCCGGCCAAGCGGGTCGGGCTGGACGGCTACGGCCTGACCGTGAGCGAGCGGGTGCCGATGACGGTGCGCCCGAACGCCGAGAACCTGCGGTACCTGCGCACCAAGCGCGACCGCATGGGCCACGACCTGGTCGGGCTGGACGACCTGGATCTCGGCGAGACCGCGCACTAGGAAGGACCCGAACAATGAGTGGCACCGGCGTACCGAGTTTCGCGCTGTCCGACTCCGCCGACCTCCGGCTCGGCATCGTCGCCTCGCGCTGGCACACGGCCATCTGCGACACCCTGGTGGCGAATGCCGAGCGGGTGGCGAAGGAGGCCGGGGTGCGGCAGGTGACCGTCGTCCGCTGCGCGGGCGCGATGGAGCTGCCGGTGGTGGCGCAGGAGCTGGCCCGCACGCACGACGCGGTGGTCGCGCTCGGCGTCGTCATCCGCGGCGGCACCCCGCACTTCGAGTACGTCTGCGACGCGGTGACCGCCGGGCTCACCCGGGTCTCGCTGGACGCGGGCACCCCGGTGGCCAACGGCGTGCTCACCACCAACACCGAGGAGCAGGCGCTGGACCGCGCCGGGCTGCCCGGCTCCGCGGAGAACAAGGGCGAGCAGGCGGCCGCCGCCGCGCTCGACGCCGCGCTCACCCTGCGCGCGCTGCGCGGATCGGCGTAGCCGTGCCGGTGGTGCGGATCCGCCGCCGGGCCGCCGCGGCGGCGCCGGAGCCGGACTGGGATTTCGAGGTGCGGCCGCGGAAGGCGGTGCGCACCGCGCGGATCGTCGCGGTCGTCCTGCTGATCCTGTTCGTCATCGCGGGCACCGGCATGCGCAACGCCTTCACCGGGGTGAACTTCCGGCTGATCGATCAGATCGCGATGATCGCCATCGGCGTGCTCGCCGCGCTCACCACGCTGCTGCTCACCCGGCCCAGGGTGCGGGTCGGGCCGAGCGGCGTGACGGTGCGGAACGTGCTCGGCGACAGCCGCTTCGGCTGGGAGCACGTCCGCGGCGTCTCCTTCCCCGACCGCAAGGCGTGGGCCCGCCTCGAGCTGGCGCACGACGAGTACGTGCCGATGCTCGCGGTGCGCGCCAACGACGGGCAGCACGCGGTGGACGCGCTCGACCGCATCCGCGAGCTGGGCGCGAAGTACACCGCCGCCTGACCCCGGCGTGCCTCGCCCCGGGACGCGGGAACGCGGGATCCCCCGCGCCCGCCGGCGCGGCCCGGATCAGCGGGTGTCGCCGAGGACCACGCCCTCGCGGCGCGGATCGGCGCCGCCGGTCAGCCCGTCGCCGTCGACCACGATGGCGCTGAGCCCGCTGCTCTGCGGCGCCACCGACACCTGGTGCCCGAGTTCGCGCAGCCGGATCACCAGCGGGTCGCGGTTGCCGTCGTCGGCGGCGTCGATCGCCGGATGCTCGCCGCCGACCCCGGTACCCGGGGTGTTGCCCGCGCCGAACGACACCGCGGAGACCGCCTGCTGCGGATCCAGGCCCCAGTCCAGCAGCCCGACCAGGGTCTTCACCACGAACTGGATGATCACCGAGCCGCCGGGCGAGCCGGTGACCAGCTGCAGGTCGCCCAGCGTGCCCGACCCGTCCGAGCCGAACACCAGGGTCGGGCTCATGGAGCTGCGCGGCCGCTTGCCCGGCTCCAGCCGGTTCGCCACCGGCGCGCCGTCGGTGCCGAGCGGGTCGGCGGCGAAGTCGGTGAGCTGGTTGTTCAGCAGGTAGCCGTCGACCATGTGGAACGAGCCGAACGCCGACTCCACCGTCGTGGTCATGGCGGCGGCATTGCCGTCGCGGTCGACGACCGAGATGTGGCTGGTGCCGTGCTCGGGAGGCTGCGGCCCGGTGCCCAGCGGCACCGGCCCGAAGTCGCCCGGCTGCGCGGTGCCCATGCTCCGGCCCGGATCGATCAGCCCGGCGCGCTGCTTCAGGTACTCCGGTCTCAGCAGCGTCTGCGGCGAATTGCCGGGCAGCGGAACGAAATCGGTGTCCGCCACGTACTTGTTGCGGTCGGCGTAGGCGAGCCGCTCGGCCTCCGAGATCAGGTGCACCGCCTCGGCGCGCGGCCTGCCGCCGTTCGCGTCGAGGTTCTCCGGGCCGAGCGCCGCGAGGTCGAAGTTCGACAGGATGCCGAGCGTGGCGGCCACCGCGATCCCGCCGGACGACGGCGCGGGCATGCCGCAGATCCGGTGCCCGCGGTACTCCGTGCAGAGCGGGTCGCGCTCGACCGCCGTGTACTTCGCCAGGTCCTCGGTGCTGATCAGGCTCGGGGTGCGGCCGCCGGTGCCCGCCCGCGCCGCGTCGACCAGGTTCGCCGCCAGCGCCCCGGTGTAGAAGGCGTCGGCGCCGTCGGTGGCGACGGTGTTCAGCGTCTTGCTGTAGGCGGGGTTGGTGAGCACCGTCCCCTCGCGCTTGGGCGTGCCGTCCGGCTCCAGGAAGTAGCCGCGGGCGTTCTCGTCCCGCGCCAGCTGCGGCGCCGATTCGGCGATCTGCCCGGCCAGCCGGGCGCTGATCGGGAAGCCGCTGTCGGCCAGCGTGATCGCCGGGCCGAAGAGCTCGCGCCAGCCGGTGCTGCCGTGCGCGCCGTGCACCTCGTCCAGCATGCGCAGCACGCCGGGCACGCCGATCGAACGGCCGCTGGCTCGCGCGTCCGGCGCGGGCTCGGTGCGCTCGGTGTCGCTCACCCAGCGCAGGTAGTTCTCGTTCGCCGCCGCGGGCGCCGTCTCCCTGCCGTCGTAGGCCCGCAGGGTATCGCTCGCCCGGTCGTAGTAGAGCAGGAAGGCGCCGCCGCCGATCCCGGAGGCCTGCGGCTCGACCAGGCCGAGCACAGCCTGCGCCGCGACGAGGGCGTCCGCCGCGGTGCCGCCGTCGCGCAGCACCTCGCAGGCCGCCTCGGTGGCGACCGGGTTGGCGGTCGAGACCGCATAGCTCGACGTCCGCACCGTGCTCATCCCGGAGCGGTAGCCGCTCGCGATCTCCGGGTTGGTGGCGATGTCGCCGCCGCCCCCGGTCGGCCCCGCCGCCGTCACCGGCGTCCCGTTCGGGCCTGCCACGCAGGTGCCGCCCGCGGCGTCCTCGCCGGACGAACACCCGGCGGCCAGCCCCACCGTCAGCAGCAGCGCCGCCGTGGCGCCGGACCAGGTTCCCCACACGCGCCTCATGCCAGGACTGTAACGCCGGCGGGTGCGCCCGAGCGGAATGTTCCCGTTATCGGGGAACCCGGGTCGGTACCCTCGGTCGGGTGGCGATCGAGGCGGTGATGATCGACTTCTCCGGCACGCTGTTCCGGCTGGAGGAGGACGAGGACTGGTACGCGGACCTGGTCCGCCCGGACGGCGCGCGGTTCGACGTGCACGAGACGGCGGAGATCATGCGCCGGATGACGGCGCCGGTCGGCCGCACGGTCGATCTGGACGAGGCGGGTAAGCACGCCTGGGCGCACCGCGACCTGGACCCGGCGCTGCACCGCGAGGCGTACCTGAAGGTGCTGCTCGCCAGCGGCGTTCCCGACACCGAGCAGGCCACCCGGCTCTACGAGCGGCTGATCGACCCGGCCGAGTGGGAGCCGTACCCGGACACCGGCGCCGCGCTCGAGCTGCTCGCCGCGCGGGACATCCCGGTCGCTGTGGTCAGCAATATCGCCTTCGACCTGCGCCCCGCCTTCGCCGCGCGGGGCTGGGACCGGCTGGTGCGCGCCTTCACGCTCTCCTACGAGGTCGGCGCGGTGAAGCCGGAGCCGGCCATTTTCGAGGCCGCGCTGACAGTGCTCGGCGCCGCCCCGGAACGCGCGCTCATGGTGGGCGACAGCGCGGAGGCCGACGGTGGCGCCTCCGCGCTCGGCTGCGCCTTCGCCGAGGTGCCGCCGCTGCCGACGGCCGAGCGGCCGGGCGCCCTGCTCGGCGCGCTCGCCGCGTACGGCATCGCCGCACCGCGCTGAGGCCACGCGCCGATCGCCGGTGTCGGAGGCCGTCGATAGGCTGGTTCCGTGGCAGATCCCGCGACGTACCGGCCCGCGCCGGGCACCATTCCGGTGGAACCCGGCGTCTACAAGTTCCGTGACGTGCACGGCCGGGTCGTCTACGTGGGCAAGGCCAAGAGCCTGCGCTCCCGCCTCAACTCGTACTTCGCCGACATCGCGTCGCTGCACCCGCGGACACGGCAGATGGTCACCACCGCCGCGAGCGTGGAGTGGACCGTCGTCTCCACCGAGGTGGAGGCGCTGCAGCTGGAGTACAACTGGATCAAGGAGTTCGACCCCCGCTTCAACGTCAGGTACCGGGACGACAAGTCCTACCCGGTGCTCGCGGTGACGCTGGACGAGGAGTTCCCCCGGCTCTTCGTCTACCGCGGCGCGCGGCGCAAGGGCGTCCGCTACTTCGGCCCGTACGCGCACGCCTGGGCGATCAGGGAAACGCTCGACCTGCTGCTCCGGGTCTTCCCCGCGCGCACCTGCTCCAACGGGGTCTTCAAGCGGCACAACCAGATCGGCCGCCCCTGCCTGCTCGGCTACATCGACAAGTGCTCGGCGCCCTGCGTCGGCCGGGTCACCCCCGGCCAGCACCGCGACATCGTCGACGACTTCTGCGACTTCCTCGCGGGCCGCACCGACAAGATGGTCAAGCAGCTGGAGCGCCGCATGCACGACGCCTCCGACGACCTGGATTTCGAGCTGGCCGCCCGGCTCCGCGACGACGTGCGGGCGCTGCGCCGGGCCATGGAGAAGCAGGCGGTGGTACTCGGCACCGGCACCGACGCGGACGTGATCGCCTTCGCCACCGACGAACTCGAGGTCGCGGTGCAGATCTTCCACGTGCGCGACGGCCGGGTGCGCGGCCAGCGCGGCTGGGTGGTGGACAAGTCGGGCGACGCGGTGGACGTCGCGGGGACCGGCGGCGAGCTGGCCGCCCTGGTCGAGCAGTTCCTCACCCAGTTCTACGGCGAGGAGGCCGCCGTCGCCGGGCAGACCCCGGACGGGCAGTCCGGTTCGGCGGTGCCGCGCGAGGTGCTCGTCCCCGAGCTGCCCACCGACGTGGACGAGGTGCAGGAGTGGCTCGCTGCGCTGCGCGGCGCCGCGGTGCGGGTCAGGGTGCCGCAGCGCGGCGACAAGAAGGCGCTGGCCGAGACGGTGCGGCGGAACGCGGCCGAGGCCCTGGCCCAGCACAAGCTCAAGCGCGCGGGCGACCTCACCTCCCGCTCCGCCGCGCTGCAGGACATCCAGGACGCGCTGGAGCTCGACTCCGCGCCGCTGCGCATCGAGTGCGTCGACATCAGCCACGTGCAGGGCACCGACGTGGTCGCCTCGCTGGTGGTGTTCGAGGACGGGCTGGCGCGCAAGTCCGAGTACCGGCACTTCGCCATCAGGGAGGCCGCGGGCGACGGCCGCTCGGACGACGTCGGCAGCATCGCCGAGGTCACCCGCCGCCGCTTCCACCGGTTGCGCAAGGACCGCGAGGAGGTGGCCGCGGAACTGGACGGCGAGCCCGTGCCGGATGCCGACGCGCCCGGCGACGGCGCGGCGGACGGGAACGGTCTGCCCCTGGACGAGGCACCAACCTCGCGGCCGGGGATCGACCCGCAGACCGGCCGCCCGCGCCGCTTCGCCTACCCGCCCAACCTGTACGTGGTCGACGGCGGCGCCCCGCAGGTGGCGGCCGCCGCCGAGGTCCTCGACGACATGGGCATCACCGACGTCGCGGTGATCGGGCTGGCCAAGCGGCTGGAGGAGGTCTGGGTGCCCGGCGAGCCGGACCCGGTGATCCTGCCGCGCAACAGCGAGGCGCTGTTCCTGCTGCAGCGGGTGCGTGACGAGGCACACCGCTTCGCCATCACCTATCACCGGAGCAAGCGCTCCCGGCGGATGACGGCGTCGGCGCTGGACTCGATCCGCGGCCTCGGCGATGCCAGGCGCACCGCCCTGGTCACCCATTTCGGCTCGGTGGCCAAGCTCAGGGAGGCGACGGTGGAGCAGATCACCGAGGTGCCCGGCATCGGCGTCGCCACCGCGAAGGCGGTGCTCGCGGTGCTGAACGAGCAGGACGCGCGGTGACGGCCGTGCGCGGCGGGCGGGAATGCGTGCCCGGTTTCGCGTACGTTGTCCCTGTGCCCCCGGCCGGATGCGGCCCGGGCGGATCGGAGAGCCCAAGCGAACCCGACCTCGCGCAGGTCGCGTCGGACACGAACCGGTAGGACATGACACGCGTCGACAACACCAATGCCGAGAACCCGGCGCCGGAGCGCGGCTCCGGCGCCACCCGTCCGCAGGTCGAGGTCGTGGTGGTGACCGGGCTCTCCGGCGCTGGCCGCGGCACCGCGGCCCGGGTCCTGGAGGATCTGGGCTGGTACGTCACCGACAACCTGCCGCCCGAGCTGATCGGCCGGATGGTCGAGCTCGGTGCATCGGCCGAGCCGCCGATCCGCAAGCTGGCGCTGGTGATGGATGTGCGCAGCCGGTTCTTCACCGGTGACCTCGGCGTCGTCACCGAGCCGCTGCACGCGCTCGGCGTTCCCACCGGCGTGCTCTTCCTCGAAGCGTCGGACGACGTGCTGATCCGCCGGTTCGGCTTCGCCAGGCGCAGGCACCCGCTGCAGAGCGAGAGCGCCGACGGCACGCTCTCGGCGGGCATCGCCGCCGAACGGCTCCGGCTGGCCGCCGTGCGCGACGCCGCCGACCTGGTCATCGACACCACCGAGCTCTCCATCCACCAGCTGCACCGCAAGCTGGAGGAGGCGTACGGCGGAGGCACGCCCGCCGCGCTGCAGCTCACCGTGCAGTCCTTCGGGTTCAAACACGGCGTCCCGCTCGACGCCGACATGGTGCTCGACGTGCGCTTCCTGCCGAATCCGCACTGGATCCCGGAGCTGCGCGAGCACACCGGCCAGGAGCGGATGGTGCGCGACTACGTGCTCGGGCGGCCGGGCGCGGACGACTACCTGCGCACCTGTCACCACCTGGTGAACCTCACCGCGAACGGCTACCGCCAGGAGGGGAAGCGATACATGACGGTCGCAGTCGGCTGCACCGGAGGCAGGCATCGGAGCGTGGCGATCGCGGAGGCGCTCGCCGCGCTGACCAGCAGCGCGGAGGAGTCCGGCGCGGTCGACACGGTGCGCGTCGTCCATCGGGATCTGGGGCGCGAGTGACGGCGGGCGGCGACCCCGGAGGCGGCCCGGCCCCCGGTGACCTCGCGGTGGCCGCGCTCGGCGGCGGGCACGGCCTTTTCGCCACGCTCTCCGCAGTGCGCAGGCTGACCGATCGGGTGACCGCGGTGGTCACCGTCGCCGACGACGGCGGCTCCTCCGGGAGGCTGCGCGCCGAGCTCGGCATGCTGCCCCCCGGCGACCTGCGGATGGCGCTCGCCGCGCTCGCCGCCGACGCCGGCTCCACGCTGACCAGGGTGGTGCAGCACCGTTTCGGCGGCACCGGCGCGCTGGCCGGGCACTCGGTCGGCAACCTGATCCTGGCCGGGCTCACCGAGGTGCTCGGCGACCCGGTGGCCGCGCTGGACGAGGCGGCCCGGCTGCTCGGCGTCGTCGGCCGGGTACTGCCGATGGCGCCGATCGCGCTGGACATCGAGGCCGACGTCTCCGGCCTCGAGGTCGATCCGCGGGTCAGCCGCTGCATCCGCGGCCAGGTCGCGGTGGCCACCACCCCGGGCACGGTGCGCCGGGTGCGGCTCATCCCCTCCGACCCGCCCGCCGCGCCCGCCGCCGTCTCGGCCATCGAGCACGCCGACGTCGTCGTGCTCGGGCCCGGCTCCTGGTTCACCAGCGTGATCCCGCACGTGCTGGTCCCGCAGCTGCACGAGGCGCTGCTGCACACCAGGGCGCGAAAGGTGCTCGTGCTCAACCTCGCCGCCGAACCGGGCGAGACGGCCGGCTTCTCCGCCGAGCGTCACCTGCACGTATTGTCACAGCACGCACCGGATTTCGGGGTGGACGACATCCTCGTCGACTCCGGCTCGGTCCCGGAGGGGCGCGAGCGCGAACACCTGGCCAGGGCCGCCGGGCAATTGCGCGCCCGGGTAACCTTCTCCGATGTCGCCGAGGCGGGGACCGACCGGCATCACCCCGGAAAGCTCGCCGCCGCACTGGATCAACTGATCAGGCAACCTCGGTCGCAACTGGCAGGGCTTCGAGTCGAGGGACGGCACATGGGCGCGGATGTGCGGACCGGGTTGGGTGGAAAGGAGCGCGTCTCGTGGCGATGACAGCCGAGGTGAAGGACGAGCTGAGCCGGCTCAGCGTGGCGCAGGTGAGTGCGCGGAAGGCGGAGCTGTCGGCGCTGCTCCGGTTCGCGGGCGGGCTGCACATCGTCGGCGGCCGGGTGATCGTCGAGGCCGAGGTCGACATGGGCTCGATCGCGCGCAGGCTGCGCCGGGAGATCTTCGAGCTGTACGGCTACGGCTCCGATGTGCATGTGCTCGGCGCCGGCGGGCTGCGCAAGACCAGCCGCTACGTGGTCCGGGTCTCCAAGGAGGGCGAGGCGCTGGCCAGGCAGACCGGGCTGCTCGACGTCCGCGGGCGCCCGGTGCGCGGGCTGCCTGCCCAGGTGGTCGGCGGCAGCGTCGGGGACGCGGAGGCCGCCTGGCGCGGGGCGTTCCTGGCGCACGGCTCGCTCACCGAGCCGGGGCGCTCGTCGGCGCTCGAGGTCAGCTGCCCGGGGCCGGAGGCGGCGCTGGCGCTGGTCGGCGCGGCCCGGCGGCTCGGCATCGCGGCCAAGGCCCGCGAGGTGCGCGGCACCGACCGGGTGGTCGTCCGCGACGGCGAGGCGATCGGCGCGCTGCTCACCAGGATGGGCGCGCAGGACACCAGGCTCACCTGGGAGGAGCGCCGGATGCGGCGCGAGGTGCGGGCCACCGCCAACCGGCTGGCCAACTTCGACGACGCCAACCTGCGCCGCTCGGCGCGCGCCGCGGTGGCCGCGGCGGCCAGGGTGGAGCGGGCGCTGGAGATCCTCGCCGACGAGGTGCCCGACCATCTCGCCGCCGCCGGGAAGCTGCGGGTGCAGCACCGCCAGGCCTCGCTGGAGGAGCTCGGCCAGCTCGCCGAGCCGCCGATGACCAAGGACGCGGTCGCGGGCCGGATCCGGCGGCTGCTCTCGATGGCGGACCGGCGGGCCAAGGAGCTCGGCATCCCGGACACCGAGTCGGCCGTCACCGCCGAACTGCTGGACGACGCCTGACCGGCGGCAGGTGCATGTCGGTGAGGTCACGGCCTGCTACTAGGGTGAGTAGGGCATCGGAGTATCCGCCTGAAAGCTGAGGAGCGATAACGTGACTGTCCGGGTAGGCATCAACGGCTTCGGCCGTATCGGACGTAACTTCTTCCGTGCGGTGGAGGCGCAGAAGGCGCTCGGTACCACCGACATCGAGATCGTCGCGGTCAACGACCTCACCGACAACGCGACCCTGGCCACGCTGCTGAAGTACGACTCGATCCTCGGCCGGCTGCCGAAGGACGTCTCGCTCGACGGCGAGGACACCATCGTCGTCGGTGACCAGCGGATCAAGGCGCTCGCGATCAAGGAGGGCCCGGCGGCGCTGCCGTGGGGCGACCTCGGCGTGGACGTGGTGGTCGAGTCCACCGGCATCTTCACCGATGCCACCAAGGCCAAGGGCCACCTGGCGGCAGGCGCCAAGAAGGTCATCATCTCGGCCCCGGCCAAGGGCGAGGACATCACCATCGTGCTCGGCGTCAACGACGACAAGTACGACGGCAGCCAGAACATCATCTCCAACGCCTCCTGCACCACCAACTGCCTCGGCCCGCTGGCCAAGGTGCTGCACGACGAGTTCGGCATCGTCAAGGGCCTGATGACCACCATCCACGCCTACACGCAGGACCAGAACCTGCAGGACGCGCCGCACAGCGACCTGCGCCGCGCCCGCGCCGCCGCGCTGAACATCGTGCCCACCGGCACCGGTGCCGCGAAGGCCATCGGCCTGGTCCTCCCCGAGCTGCAGGGCAAGCTGGACGGCTACGCGCTGCGCGTCCCGGTCCCGACCGGCTCGGTCACCGACCTGACCGCCCAGCTGGCCAAGCCCGCCTCGGTGGACGAGGTCAACGCCGCGCTGAAGGAAGCCGCCGAGGGCCGGCTGAAGGGCATCCTGAAGTACAACACCGACCCGATCGTCTCCAGCGACATCGTCACCGACCCGCACTCCTCGATCTTCGACGCGCCGCTCACCAAGGCGATCGACGATCAGATCAAGGTCGTCTCCTGGTACGACAACGAGTGGGGCTACTCCAACCGCCTCGCCGACCTCATCGGCCTCGTCGGCAAGTCGCTCTGACCCGCATGGCTGTCAGGACACTGCAGGACCTCCTCGCGGACGGCGTCGAGGGCAGGGGCGTGCTGGTGCGCTCCGACCTCAACGTTCCGCTCGGCGAGGACGGGCAGATCACCGATCCCGGCCGGATCACCGCGTCCGTGCCGACGCTGAAGGCGCTGGTCGAGGCAGGCGCCAAGGTCGTCGTCACCGCGCACCTCGGCCGGCCGAAGGGCGAGCCGGACCCGAAGCTCTCGCTGGCGCCGGTCGCCGCGAAGCTCGCCGAGGAGCTGGGGCGCAATGTCCAGCTCGCCGGTGACGTGGTGGGCCAGGACGCGCTGGCGCGCTCCGAGGGGCTCACCGACGGCGACGTGCTGCTGCTGGAGAACATCCGCTTCGACAAGCGGGAGACCAGCAAGGACGCCGCCGAGCGCGGCAGGCTGGCCGCCGCGCTGGTCGAGCTGGTCGGCGAGGACGGCGCGTTCGTCTCCGACGGCTTCGGCGTCGTGCACCGCGAGCAGGCGTCGGTCTACGACGTGGCGAAGCTGCTGCCGCACTACGCGGGCACCCTGGTGGCCGCCGAGGTCGAGGTGCTGCGCAAGCTCACCGGCGAGGACTCCGCGGACGGCGCCGACCGCCCGTACGCGGTGGTGCTCGGCGGCTCCAAGGTCTCGGACAAGCTGGCCGTGATCGAGGCGCTCGCCCCCAAGGTGGACACCCTGGTCATCGGCGGCGGCATGTGCTTCACCTTCCTCGCCGCGCAGGGCTTTTCGGTCGGCTCCTCGCTGCTGCAGGAGGAGATGATCGAGACCTGCAAGCAGCTGCTCGATCGGTACGCCGACGTGATCCACCTGCCGCGCGACATCGTGGTGGCGGATCGCTTCGCGGCCGACGCCGAGACGAAGGTCGTTCCGGCGGAGCAGATCCCGGACGGCTGGAGCGGCCTCGACATCGGCCCCGAATCGGCGCGGCGCTTCGCGGCGCTGCTCACCGAGGCGCGGACGATCTTCTGGAACGGCCCGATGGGCGTGTTCGAGTTCGAGGCGTTCGCGGCGGGCACCCGCGGGGTCGCCGAGGCGATCCGCACCGCCACCGGCAAGGGCGCCTTCACCGTCGTCGGCGGCGGCGACTCGGCCGCGGCGGTGCGCGCGCTCGGGCTGCCCGATGACGGCTTCTCGCACATCTCCACCGGTGGCGGGGCCTCGCTGGAGTACCTGGAGGGCAAGGAACTTCCCGGTATCTCCGTGCTCGACGGGGAGGCGTGACATGGCGCGCAAACCGCTGATCGCGGGCAACTGGAAGATGAACCTCAACCACCTCGAGGCCATCGGCCTGGTGCAGAAGATCGCCTTCGCCCTCCCGGAGAAGTACTTCGACCGGGTGGACGTGGCGGTCATCCCGCCGTTCACCGACCTCCGCAGCGTGCAGAACCTGGTCGAGGGGGACAAGCTGCTCGTCGCCTACGGCGCCCAGGACGTGTCGACGCACGACTCCGGCGCCTACACCGGCGAGATCAGCGGCGGCATGCTCGCCAAGCTGGGCTGCAAGTACGCGGTGGTCGGGCACTCGGAGCGGCGGCAGTACCACAGCGAGGACGACGCCACCGTGCTCGCCAAGGCCAAGCAGGCGCTGAAGCACGGGATCACCCCGATCGTGTGCATCGGCGAGGGGCTCGGCGTGCGCGAGGCGCGGACCCACGTCGAGTACAACCTGGAGCAGCTGCGCGGCTCGCTGAAGGGGCTGACGGCCGCGGAGATCGCGCAGGTGGTGATCGCCTACGAGCCGGTGTGGGCCATCGGCACCGGCAAGGTCGCCACCCCGGCCGACGCGCAGGAGGTGTGCGGCGCGATCCGCACCGAGCTGAACACCCTGGCCTCGCCGGAGGTCGCCGGGCAGGTGCGCATCCTGTACGGCGGCTCGGTGAACGCCAAGAACGTCGGCGAGCTGGTCTCGCAGCCCGACGTGGACGGTGCGCTGGTGGGCGGTGCGTCGCTCAAGGGTGACGAGTTCGCCCAGCTGTCGGCGATCGCCGCGGGTGGTCCGCTGCTCTGAGCGGTTGTTCGTGCGGCCCGGTTCGTCTCGGCGGACCGGGCCGTCGCGCGTCTAGGTGGCGCGCAGGGTGAGCCCGCTGCCGTTGTCGTTGCGCAGGGTGAGCAGGTCGGCGTCGACGCTGAGCGTGACGTGGCCGTCGAGGGCGCGCAGCACCGACTGCTCGATCTCCATCACCGCGGGCGGGCAGAGCATCCTGGTGGTCGCCACCCGGAAGGTGGCCGCGCCCTCGCCCACCTCCGCGGTGCCGGTGAGCTGGTTGCAGCCGGCCGAGCCGGTGACCGCGCCGTCCTGCGCGATCCGCAGGGTCGGGGCGGCCTGGTCGATCGCCTCCGCGCGGATCCGCGACTCCGGGGTGAGCAGCTCGGTCACCGTCCAGACGGTGTCGCGCACCGGCCGGTCCGGCTGCGCGATCTTCTTGTCCAGCAGCTCGACGGTCTGGCCCTCGGCGCGCAGGGTCAGCCTGCCGTCGGTGAGCTGCCAGGTCGGAGTGGCGTTCAACAGCCGCGCCACCCACTGGTCGGCGTCGGCGCGGTCGCCCGGGCAGCCCATCAGCGTGCCCGCGAGTTCGCCCACCCGCAGCACGTCGCCGTCGAAGGACACCGGGCCGGTGGTGGTGTTGCACCCGGCGTTCGCCGAGACGTGGCCCTCCGCGAACCGCAGCGTCAGCGGGCCGCCGCCGGGGATCGGGGTGCCGTCGACGGTGGTGGACAGGAAGGTACGGCCCATCGGCGTGTTGTCGGGGGAGGGGGAGTCGGAGCCGCCGTCGTCGGCACAGGCGACGGCCGCACACAGGGCGAACAGCACAACCGCGCCGAAACGCAGCAAGTTGGCCGGCATGCGGGGAATTGTCGCACAGCGTTGAACTGCTGCGCCTTCGGCGCGGCGCGAACCCGGCGTGGCCGGGTTGCGAGCCGTTGCGCTGGATATTGTCGGTCAGTGACAACTGCTGATGCCACCGCTCCGGTGTCCACCTGGGCACCTTTACGCTCCCCGCTGTACCGAGCGCTGTGGATCGCGCAGCTGGTGTCGAATCTGGGCACCTGGATGCAGACGGTCGGCGCCCAGTGGCTGCTGGTCTCCGAGCCGAACGCGGCCACCCTGGTCTCGCTGGTGCAGACCGCGATCACGCTCCCGGTGATGCTGCTCTCCATCCCCTCCGGCGTCCTGGCCGACCTGCTGGACCGGCGCAACCTGCTGCTGGCGGCGCAGTCGGCGATGGCGCTGCTGGCCGCGGTGCTCACCGTCGCCACCGCCACCGGCCACACCAGCCCCGGCGTGCTGCTCACCCTGCTCTTCCTGCTCGGCTGCGGCCAGGCCGTGACGGCGCCCGCCTGGCAGGCGATCCAGCCGGAGCTGGTGCCGCGCGAGCAGATCCCGTCCGCGGCCGCGCTGGGCAGCATGAGCGTGAACATCGGCCGCGCGGTCGGCCCCGCGGTGGCGGGCGTACTGGTCGCCGCCTCCGGCCCGACCCTGGTGTTCGCGCTGAACGCCGCCTCCTTCGTCGGCATCGTCGGCGTGCTCTTCCTGTGGCGCCGCCCGCGCGCCGACCGGCGGCTGCCCAGCGAGCGCCCGCTGGCCGCGCTGCACGCGGGCACCCGCTTCATCCGCGCAGCCCCCGCCATCCGCCGCGTGCTCCTGCGCTCGCTGCTCTTCGTCGCCCCGGCCAGCGCGCTCTGGGCGCTGCTGCCGGTGGTGGCCGCGGATCAGCTCGGGCTCTCCTCCTCCGGCTACGGCCTGATGCTCGGCGCGCTCGGGCTCGGCGCGGTCGCGGGCGCGGTCGGGCTCGGCAGGTTGCGCCGCTGGCTCGACCCGACCGCCCGGCTCGCGGTCGCCGCCGTGCTGTTCGGCATCGCCACGGTCGGGGCCGCGGTGCTCCCGGTGCTCTGGCCGGTGCTGGTGCTGCTGGTCTTCGGCGGCCTGGCCTGGCTGCTCGCCATGTCCACGCTGAACGCCACCATGCAGCTGCTGCTCCCGGCCTGGGTGCGGGCCCGCGGGCTCGCCGTCTACATGCTGGTGTTCATGGGCGGGCAGGCCATCGGCTCGCTGGTGTGGGGGCTGATCGCCGGGGCGATCGGCGTGGTCGCCACGCTGCTCGTGGTGGCGGCGCTGCTCGGGCTGTGCGCGATCAGCACGCTGTGGCTGCCGATCCGGCACGACCCCGAGGCGCTCGACCTCACCCCGGCCAGCTTCTGGCCGGAGCCGCAGCTGGTGGTCGAGCCGGAGCCGGAGGACGGCCCGGTCCTGGTGCTGAGCAGCTACGACGTCGACCCGGGCGACCGTGCCGACTTCCTGGCCGCGATGGCCTTCGTCGGCCGCTCCCGGCAGCGCACCGGCGCCATGGAGTGGCGGCTCTACCGCGACGTCGGCGTGCTCGACCGCTACGTGGAGGCGTTCGTGGTGCGCTCCTGGGCCGAGCACATGCACCAGCACCAGGTCCGGCTGACCGCGCAGGACCGGCTGCGCGAGCAGGAGGTCAGACGCTTCGCGACCGGCGACGAACAGATCACCCACCTGGTCGCGGTGGAGCCACGCTGACCCGGTGCGGAGCATGCCGCGCGCTCCCATAGACTGACGGGCATGCGGATGTTCCTGGATATCCTCCTGATCGTCACCAGCGTGCTGCTGGTGCTGCTGGTGCTGCTGCACCGCGCCAAGGGTGGAGGCCTGTCCAGCCTGTTCGGTGGCGGCATGCAGTCGAGCCTCTCCGGCTCGACCGTCGCCGAGAAGAACCTCGACCGCATCACCATCTTCACCGGGATCATCTGGCTCATCGCCATTCTCGGCATCGGCCTGGAGATCAAGTTCTCCTGACCGCGCTCACCCGGTGCGCGGCACCCGCCCGTCCACGTCGGTGAAGCCGTAGCGGTCGGCCAGATCGGCCACCCGCCACGCCTTCCCGGTGAGTTCGGCGCGCGCCGGGTCCGTCGCCAGCGCGGCGACGGCGCGGCCCGCGAACCTCGGTGTCTCCGCCTCCGCCAGGTCCACCGTCGCCTCGCCGGGCAGCGTCACCAGCCGCCTGCCGTTCTCGTCGGCCGGAATCAGTTGCAGCAGTTCGGTGTCGACGATGCCCGGCCACAGCGACACCACCGTCACCCCGGTGCCGGCGAGATCGTGCGCCAGGTCGGCGGTGAGCCGGTCGACCGCCGTCTTGCCGACCCCGTAGACGGCGTTGTGCAGGTACCGGATCGAGCCGGGCGAGGAGATCTGCGCGATCAGCCCGTGCGCGGCCCGCAGCAGGTCGGCGGCGTAGTGCGCGGCCGCGTAGTGCGAGCGCACCCCGACGTCGAAGGTCTCGTCCCAGGCCGCCGGCGGTACCTCCCAGAACGGCTTGCCCAGGTGCCTGGCCGCGGCGGGGGAGTTGTAGACATTGTTGACCAGCACGTCGAGCCTGCCGTGTTCGGCGCGCACCCGCTCGAAGAGCCCGGCCACCGCCTCGTCGTCGCGGTGATCGCAGACCACCGGCACTCCGGTGCCGCCCAGCGCGTCGACCTCGGCCGCGGTCTCCGCCAGCGTGCCCGGCAACCTGCCCTTGCCGCCGCGCCCGGTCAGGTAGACGGTCGCGCCCGCCGCGCCCAGCTCCAGTGCCACGCCCTTGCCGATGCCACGGCTCGCGCCGGTGACCACTGCGATGAAGTCGGGTGTTCCGCTCATGGTTGCAGCACACTACCGTCGAACGAGAACACGTTCTAGTAGAGGGGAGTGGGCGTTGACGCTCACCCGACGGGAGTTCACGGCAGGCGAGGTCACCATGCGGGTCACCGAGGCAGGTTCCGGCCCGCCGGTGATCTTCTGCCACGGCTTCCCGCACACCGGCTACATCTGGCACCGGCAGCTGAGTGCGCTGGCGGCGGCCGGGTACCACGCGCTCGCCCCCGACCTGCGCGGGGCGGGCGGCACCGCCTGCCCGCCGTCCGGTTGCGCGAACCGCGAGGTGATCGGGGACCTGCTGGCGCTGCTGGACGACATCGGCGCCGAGCGCGCGGTCTTCGCCGGCCTCGATTTCGGCGCGGCGCTGGTCTGGGAGCTGGCCTGGCGGGCGCCGGAGCGGATCAGCAGCCTGATCGTGCTGAACAACGTCTTCCAGCCCCGGCCGCCCAGACCGCCGAGCGAGCTGTGGGCGCGGGCCGCCCGCAAGCACTTCCTGCACCTGGACTACTTCCAGCGCGAGGGCCCCGCCGACGCCGAGCTGAACAGCGCGCCCCGCGACTTCCTGGCCCGGGTCTACTTCGCGCTCAGTGCCGACTACCACTACTTCGACACCTGGCGCTTCCCGCCGGAGAACACCGGCTACCTGGACGTGCTGCCCGAGGCGCCGCCGCTGCCCTGGCGCTGGCTGTCCACCGCGGAGCTGGACACCCTGGCCGCCGAGTTCACCAGGACCGGCTTCACCGGCGGGCTCGGCTGGTACCGCGCGCTGGACCGGAACTGGGCGCTCACCGAGGAGTTCGCCGGGAAGCCGATCACCGTGCCCACGTACTTCCTGTACGGGGAGAGGGATCCGGACATCGAAGGGTTCAGCGGGCGCGACCCGTTCGGCACGATGCGCGAGCACGTGCCCGGGCTGCGCCGGATGGACGAGGTGAGCGGGGCCGGGCACCTGGTGCAGCTGGAGCGCACCGACGAGGTGAACGCGCTGCTGCTGCGCTACCTCGCCGAGCTCTAGCGGTACTCGTCGGCGAGCGCGGCGTACGGCTCCCAGGGCGGGAGTTCGCGCTCCTCGAGGTACGCGCAGAGCCGGTCGAGCAGGAACTGCCAGCGCGGGCCGAGCTCGCGCGCCTCCTGGTGGCCGACGTGCCTGCGGCTCAGCTCGACGGTGGTGACCACGCCGACGTGCCGCAGCCTGACCTCCAGCGCGGAGCCGTCGAGCAGCACGGTCAGCGCGTGCGGCGCCTCGCGGTGCTCGACCCGCACCGCGATCGGGCCGTCGACCGGGCCGTCGAACGGGGTCAGCTGCCCGTCATCGATGCTGCCCAGCCAGGCCGCGACCCGCTGCGGCTCGGTGATGGCCGCCCAGACGGCGAGCACCGGCTGCGCGAACGAGCGCTGGTAGTGCAGCTCCACCAGGTCGCGCGCGGGGACGCCGTGCTCGGGCCGGACCTCGCCGAGTACCGAGTTCGCGGTGTCTGCCGATGCGGTTGCCATGTCGGGGTTCCCTTTCGCCGGTCGTCGATTTCCCCCAACTGTATTGCCGGGAGGTCGCCGCCGAATCGCATTCCGGGTTGTCGATCACGGCGCGTCGCGCGGCCGGTGCTCACCGTCGTAGCAGCTCGCGTGCCGCGCGCTCGATCGTCTCCTCGTCCAGCAGGACGTGCGCGGCCGCGGGGCCGAGCGGGACGAAGCTGTCGGCGCCGGTGACCCGGGCCATCCGGCCGTCGAAGCCGGCGTCGACCAGCGCGGTGAGCACCGATTCGGAGACGCCGCCGCTGCGCCTGGTCTCGTCGGCGACCAGCACCCGGCCGGTGGCGCGGGCAACGCGCAGCAGGTCGGAGGCCGGGAGCGGGGTGAGCCAGCGCAGGTCGAGCACCCGGGCCGCGATGCCGTCGGCGGCGAGGCGGCGGGCGACCCGCAGGCACATCGGGACGGTGTCGGCGAAGCAGACCAGGGTGAGGTCGGTTCCCGCGCCGTACTCGCGGGCGCTGCCGATCGGCGCGTGCTCGGTGCCCGGCGTGCTCACCCAGCCCTCGTCGCCGGGTTCGTGCAGGTCACGGGTGTGGTACAGCGCGATGGGCTCGAGGAAGACGCAGACCCGGCCGTCCACGCGGGCCGCGGCGAGGCAGGTGCGCAGGAGCGCGGCGGCGTCGTCGGCGCGGGCGGGGGAGGCGAGGACCAGCCCGGGGATGTCGCGCAGTGCCGCGACCGCGTTGTCGTTGTGGAAGTGGCCGCCGAAACCCTTCTGGTAGCCGTAGCCGGCGATCCGCACCACCATTCCGTTGCGATAGCGGCCCTGCGAGAAGAACGGGAGCGTGGCGGCCTCGCCGCGCAGCTGGTCGATGGCGTTGTGCAGGTACGCCAGGTACTGGATCTCCGGGATCGGGAGGAAGCCGGCGAGGGCGGTGCCGAGGGCGGTGCCGAGGATGCTCTGCTCGTCCAGCAGGGTGTCGAAAACGCGGCGCGGACCGAACCGGGCGCGGAGGTTCTTGGTGACGCCGTAGACGCCGCCCTTGCGGGCGACGTCCTCGCCGAACACCAGGACGGTGGGGTCGGCGGTGAGTGCCTCGGCGAGGGTGTGGTTGATCGCTGCCGCGAGGGTGAGCGGGGCCGAGGTCTCGTCCGGTGGGCGGTGCAGTCGCTCGACGGCGGCGCGTACGGCGCCCGGGCGGGCGGGGGCGAGCGGGGCGATGACCGCGGCGGTCGAGGTCAGCCCCGGTTCGGTGCGCACGGCGGTGGCTGTTTCGGTGACGGCGGCGTGCACGCGGTCGTGCAGGGCGATGACGTCGACGCCGCGGGCGCTCAGCAGCCGGGCGGTGGCGAGGAGCGGGTCGCGGGCGGCGTCGGCGGCGAGTTCGGCGGGGGAGCGGTAGGCGGACTCCACGTCGGAGCCCGCGTGGCCGAGCAGCCTGGTCGTGCGCAGCCGGAGGAAGGCGGGTGCCCGGTGGTCCCGCACCCAGGCGGTGGCGGCGCGCGCGGTGGCGAGGGTGGCGGGGAGGTCGGTGCCGTCGGCTTCGAACCAGCGCAGGCCGGGGCGGGTGCCGTAGGCGGTGGTGATCCAGCCGGGCGGGGTCGGCACGCTCAGGCCGATGCCGTTGTCCTCGCAGACGAAGAGGATCGGCAGGGGAAGGCCCTGGTGGGCGGTGTGGATCGCGGTGTTGATCGCGCCGGTCGCGGTGGAGTGGTTGGCGGAGGCGTCGCCGAAGGTGCACAGGACCACCGAGTCGGCGGGCCACTCGGGTCGCGCGCCCGAGCGGTTCAGGGCGAACGCCAGCCCGACCGCGCGCGGCAGGTGCGAGGCGATGGTCGAGGTCTGCGGGATGATCGAGGCCTCCGCTCGGCCGAAGACCTTGTGCCTGCCCCCCGCCATCGGCTCCGATCGCGCCGCCACCACGCCGAGCAGGACATCCCGTATCGGGTCCAGACCCGGCACCTTCCGGCAGCGGTGCACGTAGAACGCTCCCGAGCGGTAGTGCAGCAGCGCCGGATCGGTCGTCCTCGTGGCCTCCGCCAGCGCCGCATTCCCCTCGTGCCCCGCCGACCCGATGCTGTAATACCCCCGCTTCGCCGCACCCAGCTCGCGAGCCGCGAAGTCGAGATGCCTGCTCGTCAACTGTGACTCGAACAACCCCGTCAGCACGCCGCCGATATCGGCGCCGCAGGCGGCCGCCGCGACGTGTTCTGCCCGCAACGGGAGCGCAGCACCCACTTCCCCCACCACCCTGGTGAGTTCGCCGCGGAGCCGGTCGGCGAGGGTGGGCACGGGATCAGGCGAGCTTCGCGGCTGCGTCCCGATCCAGCAACCAGAGGGTGGATTCGGCGCCGATGGCGCCCGCGGCGGGGATCTCCTCGGGCTCGGCGCCGGCGAGCGCGGCCGCTACGGCATCCGCTTTGGCGGCGCCGCCGACGACGAGGACGACGTTCCGGGCGCGGCGGATGGCGGGGAGGGTGAGCGTCACCCGGACCGGCGGCGGCTTGGGCGACGCCGTCACCGCGACGACCAGGTCGTGCTGCTCGCGCACGGCGTCGGTGTGCGGGAAGAGCGAGTTGATGTGCCCCTCCCCGCCCATGCCGAGCAGGTGCAGGTCGAAGGCGCCGTGCTCGGCGAGGTGGGCGTGCACCGCGGCCGCGTACTCGGCGGCGGCCTCGACCGGGTCCGGGTACTCGCCGTCCGAGGTCGCCACCGGGTGCACCCGCGCACGATCGACCGGCACGTGGTCCAGCAGCGCCTCCCGCGCCTGCAGCTCGTTGCGCTCCGGATCACCGGCGGGCACGAACCGCTCGTCGCCCCAGAAGACGTCGAGTCTCGACCAGTCGATCTCCCCGGGCGACTCGCGCACCAGCTTCAGCAGCCCGATCCCGGTGCCGCCGCCGGTGAGCACCACCGACGCCGACCCGCGCTCGCGCTGCGCCGCCACCACGATCCGCACGAAGTGATCGGCGGCCGCCGCGACCAGCGCGTCGCCGTCCAGCTCGACCCGGACGCTATCCGTCATAGCTCACCCTCTCGATACCGGCCAGCGCCTCGGCGTAGATCTCGTCCGGGTCCAGCCTACGCAGCTCCTCGGCCAGGCAGTCCCTGGTCTCCCTGCGGGCCAGCGCGATCCGCTGATCCGGGTCGCCGGTGCGGGTGAGCGTGGCGGTCACCCCGGTCTGCGGCCGCGCGATGGTGATCGACGCGGTCGGGCGGCGCAGCTCGACTCGCAGGTCACCGGTCTTCCGCTGCACCGGGCAGCCGAGCTTGGCGGCGAGCCAGCCGGCCAGCATGTCCAGCGCGGGCTCCGCGCGCAGCCCCGAGACCACCACCGACTCCACCGGCTCGTGCGGCGGCTCGTCCAGCTCGGCGGCGAGCAGCGCGCGCCAGTAGGTGATCCGGCTCCAGGCCAGGTCGGTGTCGCCGCTGGCGTAGGAGTCGCGCCGCCGCTTGATCGCCTCCAGCGGGTCGGGGGCGAAGGTGGCGTCGGTGATCCGCCGGGCGGCGAGCCGCCCGACCGAATCCCTGGACGGGAACTCCGGCGCGCCGCGCGGCCACCAGGCCACCATGGGCGTGTCCGGCAGCAGGAACGGGATCACCACGCTGCTCTCGTGGTTCACCAGATCGCCCTGCAGCCGCAGCACGATCACCTCGGCGGCCCCGGCGTCGCCGCCGACCCGGATCTGCGCGTCCAGCTTGGTCGGCGCCGCGCGGTCGCCGCGGGCCAGCACGACGACCCGGCAGGGGTGCTCCCGGCTGGCGTCGTTGGCGGCGTCGATGGCGTCCTCGGCCTCGGAGCTGTCCAGGGTGCAGACCACCAGGGTCAGCACCCGGCCCTGGGTGATCACGCCGTTGGACTCGCGCAGCTTCACCAGCCGCTTCGTCACGTCGCCGGTGGTGGTCTCCGGCATGTCGATGATCACGGCCGCCGCCATTCCCGGCCGGTGCGGGCCAGCATCTCGTCCGCCGACGCCGGGCCCCAGGTGCCCGACTCGTACGGTTCCGGTCTGCCCTGCGCCGCCCAGTGCTCGATCACCGGATCGAGGATGCGCCAGGACAGTTCGACCTCCGCGTTCACCGGGAAGAGCGAGGGCTCACCGAGCAGCACATCCAGGATGAGCCGCTCGTAGGCCTCGGGGGAGGACTCGGTGAAGGCGGAGCCGTAGCTGAAGTCCATGTTCACGTCGCGCACCTCCATGCTGGAGCCCGGCACCTTGGAGCCGAACCGCATGGTGATCCCCTCATCCGGCTGCACCCGGATGACCAGCGCGTTCTGTCCGAGCTCCTCGGTCATGGTCTGGTCGAAGGGCAGGTGCGGGGCGCGTTTGAAGACCACCGCGATCTCGGTGACGCGGCGCCCGAGCCGCTTGCCGGTGCGCAGGTAGAACGGGACGCCCGCCCAGCGGCGGGTGTCCACCTCCAGCGTGATGGCGGCGTAGGTCTCGGTGCGCGATTCCGGGTCGAAGCCCTCCTCGTCGAGCAGCCCGACCACGTGCTCGCCGCCCTGCCAGCCCTCGGCGTACTGACCGCGCGCGGTGGTCGCGTCCAGCGGCTCGACCAGCTTGGTCGCCGACAGCACCTTGATCTTCTCGGTCTGCAGCTGCCGCGGCTGGAAGCTGATCGGCTCCTCCATCGCGGTGAGCGCGAGCAGCTGCAGCAGGTGGTTCTGGATGACGTCGCGGGCCGCGCCGATGCCGTCGTAGTAGCCGGCCCGGCCGCCGAGCCCGATGTCCTCGGCCATGGTGATCTGGACGTGGTCGACGTAGTTGGCGTTCCAGATCGGGTCGAAGAGCTGGTTGGCGAAGCGCAGCGCCAGCAGGTTCTGCACCGTCTCCTTGCCCAGGTAGTGGTCGATCCGGAAGACCGTCTCCTCCGGGAAGACCCTGTTCACCAGGGCGTTCAGCTCGACGGCGCTGTCCAGGTCGTGCCCGAACGGTTTCTCGATCACCACCCGGCGCCAGGGCTTGCGGCCCTCGGCGTCGGTCTGCTGCGGCTGCGCCAAGTCGTGCGCGGAGAGCTTGTCCAGCACCACCGGGAACATGTTCGGCGGGATGGAGAGGTAGAAGGCGTGGTTGCCGCCGGTGCCGCGGTTCTTGTCCAGGGCGGCCAGGGTATCGGCGAGCTGGGCGAAGGCGGCGTCCTCCTCGAAGGTGCCCTGCACGAACCGGATGCCTTCGGCGAGGTGGTCCCAGACCTCCTGCCGGAAGGGGGTGCGGGCGTGCGCCTTGACCGCCTCCAGCACCACCTGGGCGAAATCCTCGTCGGCGTAGTCGCGCCTGGCGAACCCGACCAGGGCGAAGCCGGGGGGAAGCAGCCCCCGATTCGCCAGGTCGTAGATGGCCGGCATCAGCTTCTTCCGGGAGAGATCCCCGGTCACGCCGAAGATCACCATGCTGCACGGCCCGGCTATCCGGGGTACGCGCTTGTCCCGCTCGTCACGCAGCGGGTTCGTCCACTCGTGCACTGTGCCGGCCATCGGGTCAGCGGTCTCCGTGCTCCGCCGCGCCGAGCTCGGCGGCGGTCGTGGAGAGCAGCTCCTCCCACGACTTCTCGAACTTGTCCACGCCCTCGCGCTCCAGCGTTGCGAACACGTCGTCCAGGTCGACTCCGGCGGTGGCCAGCTGCTCGAAGAGCGCGGCGGCCTCGGCCGCCGTGCCGCTCACCGTGTCACCGCGGACCTCGCCGTGGTCCGCGAACGCCTGCAGGGTGGCCTCGGGCAGCGTGTTCACCGTGTTCGGCGCCACCAGTTCGGTGACGTACATGGTGTCCGGGTAGTCCTTGTTCTTCACGCCGGTGGAGGCCCAGAGCGGCCGCTGCCGGTTCGCGCCCGCCGAGGCCAGCTGGTCGTAGGTGGAGCCGTGGCTGCCGCCGTTGAACACCGACTCGTACTCGGCGTAGGCCAGCCGCGCGTTCGCGACGGCGGCCTTGCCGCGCAGCGCCAGCGCCTCGTCGGTGCCGATCGCCTCCAGCCGCTTGTCGATCTCGCTGTCCACCCGGGACACGAAGAACGAGGCGACCGAGTGGATCTTCGCCAGGTCGTGCCCGGCGGTGCGGGCCCGGCGCAGCCCGTCCAGGTAGGCGCCCATGACGGCGCGGTACCGCTCCACCGAGAAGATCAGCGTCACGTTGACGCTGATGCCCTCGCCGATCGTCGCGGTGATGGCGGGCAGCCCCGCCTCGGTGGCCGGGATCTTGATGAACAGGTTGGGCCGGTCGACGATCTTCCACAGCTCGACGGCCTGCGCGGCGGTCTTGTCCGCGTCGAAGGCCAGCCGCGGGTCGACCTCGATGGAGACCCGGCCGTTCACCCCGCCCGAGGCCTCGAAGACCGGGGCGAAGACGTCGCACGCGGAGCGCACGTCGTCGGTGGTGATGGTGCGGATGGCGGAATCCGCGTCGGCGCGCTGCTCGGTGAGCTCGCGCACCTGGTCGTTGTAGGCGTCGCCCTTGCTGAGCGCCTGCTGGAAGATGGTCGGGTTGGTGGTCACTCCGACCACGCCGCGGGTCTCGATCAGCTCGGCCAGGTTGCCGGAGCGGATGCGGTCCCGCGAGAGGTCGTCGAGCCAGACCGAGACGCCCGCCTCGCTCAGCGCGGTGAGATTCGGATTCTGTGCCATGAGCGCTATCCCTTCACGTTCTCGAGCGTGCGGTGTGCGGCATCGACGACGGCTTCGGGGGTGAAGCCGAATTCGCGGAACAGGGTCTTGTAGTCGGCGGAGGCGCCGAAGTGCTCGATCGACACGATCTCGCCCGCGTCGCCGGCGAACCGGTGCCACGGCATCGCGATGCCGGCCTCGACGACCACCCTGGCGGTGGCGCCGGGGGGCAGCACCTCGTCCCGGTAGGCCTTGTCCTGCGCGTCGAACCACTCCACGCACGGCATCGAGACCACGCGGGTCGCGATGCCCTGCTCCTCCAGCGTAGTGCGGGCCGCGACGGCGAGCTGGAGCTCGGAGCCCGTGGCGATCAGAATCACCTGGGGGGTGGCGCTGGACGCCTCGGCCAGGATGTACCCGCCCTTGCTCACGCCCTCGAAGCTGGTGCCCTCGAGCACCGGCAGGTCCTGCCTGGTCAGCGCCAGCGCGGCGGGGCCGCCCAGCCCGGCCCGCTCGTGCGAGACGAACGGCGAGTTGTGCTTGCCGCTGTGCTTCTCCAGCACCGAGCGCCAGGCGTAGGCGGTCTCGTTGGCGTCACCGGGACGCACCACGTTCAGCCCGGGGATGGCGCGCAGCACCGCGAGGTGCTCGATCGGCTGGTGCGTCGGGCCGTCCTCGCCGAGGCCGATGGAGTCGTGCGTCCACACGTAGGTGGTCGGTGCCCGCATGATCGCGGCCAGCCGCACCGCCGGGCGCATGTAGTCGCTGAACACCAGGAAGGTGCCGCCGTACGGACGGGTCGGGCCGTGCAGCACGATGCCGTTCAGGATCGCGCCCATGGCGTGCTCGCGGACGCCGAAGTGCAGCGTGCGGCCGTACGGGTTGGCCTTCCACATCCCGGTGGAGATCTCCTCGGGGCCGAAGCTGGCCGAGTCCGGGATGGTGGTGTTGTTGGATTCCGCCAGGTCGGCCGAGCCGCCCCAGAGCTCGGGCAGCACCGGGCCGAGCGCGGCGAGCACCTTGGCCGAGGCCTTGCGGGTGGCCAGCCCCTTGGCGTCCGGCTCCCAGGTGGGCAGGCCGTCGGCCCAGCCGTCGGGCAGCTCGCCGTTGAAGAGCCGGTCGAAGAGCTTCTTGCCTTCGGGCACGCGCTGCGCCCAGGCGTCGAACTCGATCGTCCAGTCGGCGTGTGCCCGCGCGCCGCGCTCGGCGGCCCTGCGGGTGTGCGCGATGACCTCGGGGGCGACCTCGAAGCTCTTGTCCGGGTCGAAGCCGAGCGCGCGCTTGGTGCCCGCGACCTCGTCCGCGCCGAGCGCCGCGCCGTGCGAGGAGCCGGTGTTCTGCTTGGTCGGAGCGGGGAAGCCGATGATGGTGCGCAGCACGATGATCGAGGGGCGGGTGGTCTCGGCCTTCGCCGCCGCCAGCGCGGCCTCGATGGCGACGACGTCCTCGCCGCCGTTCACCTCCTGCACGTGCCAGCCGTACGCCTCGTAGCGCTTGGCGACGTCCTCGGTGAAGGCGATGGTGGTGTCGTCCTCGATGGAGATCTTGTTGTCGTCGTAGATCAGCGTCAGGTTGCCGAGCTGCTGGGTGCCCGCGAGCGACGACGCCTCCGCGGTGACGCCCTCCTCCATGTCGCCGTCCGAGGCGATCACGTAGATGTGGTGGTCGAACGGGCTCTCGCCGGCGGGGGCGTCGGGGTCGAGGAGACCGCGCTCGCGGCGGGCGGCCATGGCCATGCCGACGGCGGAGGCCAGCCCCTGGCCCAGCGGGCCGGTGGTGATCTCGACGCCCTTGGTGTGCCGGTACTCCGGGTGGCCGGGGGTCAGCGAGCCCCACTTGCGCAGGTTCTTCAGGTCGTCCAGCTCCAGGCCGAACCCGGCCAGGTAGAGCTGGATGTAGAGGGTCAGGCTGGAGTGCCCGCAGGACAGCACGAAGCGGTCGCGCCCCACCCACTCGGGGTCGGCCGGATCGTGCCGCAGGGTGCGCTGGAACAGGGTGTAGGCGAGCGGCGCCAGGCTCATGGCGGTGCCAGGGTGGCCGTTGCCCGCGTTCTGCACCGCGTCGGCGGCGAGGACGCGGACGGTGTCGACGGCCTTGGTGTCCAGGTCCGTCCAGTCGTCCGGGTGGTTCGGCTGAGTGAGCGCGCGGATGTCGTCTGTCACTGACACGACGGAGGTTCTCCTGTACTGGTTTCGTCGACGGCGGGGTGTGCTGCCCACCCTAGAGGTGCCCGGGCCCACCGCCCCCGACAACCCTGGGGTGTCGGGGGTCTACCATCCTCTGTAGTAGTAGCCGACCGGAGGCGATGCACAGCGTGCGAGGAGAAACAGTGCCGATCGATCCACGACAGGACGACCTTGGTGCGCACGGCTCCTCCGGCACCACGCTGGTCGACCGCTTCTCCGGTAGCGGCTTCCCCTCGCGCGCGATGCGCCGGGTGCTCGCCTACATCGCGCTGACCAAGCCGCGGGTCATCGAGCTGCTGCTGGTCGCGACGATCCCCACCATGCTGCTCGCCGATCGCGGCACCGTCGACATCCGGCTCATCCTGGTCACGCTGTTCGGCGGCTGGATGGGCGCGGCCAGCGCCAACACGCTGAACTGCGTGGCGGACGCCGATATCGACAAGGTCATGAAGCGCACCGCCAAGCGGCCGCTGGCCAGGGACGCGGTGTCGACCAGGAACGCCTTCGTCTTCGGCGTGCTGCTCGGCATCGGCTCGTTCGCCTGGCTCTGGTGGCAGGCGAACCTGCTCAGCGGCGCGCTCGTCGTGGCGACGATCCTGTTCTACGTCTTCGTCTACACGCTCGGGCTCAAGCGCCGCACCTCGCAGAACGTGGTGTGGGGCGGGGCGGCCGGGTGCATGCCCGCGCTGGTCGGCTGGTCCGCGGTCACCGGCGGCATCGGCTGGCCCGCGGTCGCGCTCTTCGGCGTGATCTTCTTCTGGACGCCGCCGCACACCTGGGCGCTGGCCATGCGCTACAAGGAGGACTACCGCGCGGCCGGGGTGCCGATGCTGCCGGTGGTCGCCACCGAGCAGGTGGTCACCAGGCAGATCGTGATCTACACCTGGCTCACCGTGCTCACCACGCTGGCGCTGGTCCCGGCCACCGGCGTGATCTACGCCGCGGTGGCGCTGGTGGCCGGGGCCTGGTTCCTGCTCATGGCGCACCAGCTGTACGCCGGGGTGCGGCGCGGCGAGTCGGTGAAGCCGCTGCGGCTCTTCCTGCAGTCGAACAACTACCTCGCGGTGGTCTTCTGCGGGCTCGCGGTGGACTCCGTGCTCGGCTGGGACACCATCGGCAGCCTCTTCTAGGGCGTCAGCACGATCGAGCCGGTGGTCCGGCGGCCCTCCAGATCACGGTGCGCGCGTTCGGCCTCGGCCAGCGGGTAGCTCGCGCCGACCCGGACCGCGAGCGAGCCGTCGGCGATCGCCTCCAGCACGTCGCCCGCGCGCCAGAGCAGCTCGGAGCGGTCGCGGGTGTAGTGCGCCAGCGTCGGGCGGGTGACGAAGAGCGAGCCCGCCGGGTTCAGCCGCTGCAGGTCGAACGGGGGGACCGGGCCGCTCGCCGCGCCGAAGAGCGCCAGCGTGCCGCGGATCCGCAGCGCGCCGAGGCTCGCCTCGAAGGTGTCCGCGCCGACGCCGTCGTACACCGCGGCGACGCCGTCGCCGCCGGTCAGCCCGCGCACCTGGTCGGCCAGGTCGTCGGCGTAGCGCAGCACCTCGGTCGCGCCGGCCTCGCGGGCGAGCGCCTCCTTCTCGTCGGTGGAGACGGTGCTGATCACCCGGACGCCGCGGGCCACCGCGAGCTGGGTCAGGATCAGCCCGACGCCGCCCGCGCCCGCGTGCACCAGCACGGTCTCGCCGACCTTCGGCTCGTACACCGATGTCAGCAGATAGTGCGCGGTCATTCCCTGGAGCAGTGCGGAGGCGGCGACCGCGGGCTCGACCCCGGCCGGGACGCCGATCGCCTTCGCGGCCGGGACCACGGTCAGCTCGGCGTAGCTGCCCGGCGCGTCGGCCCAGGCCACGGTGTCGCCCTCGGCGAATTCGGTGACGTCACCGCCCACCGCGACGACCTCGCCGGTGCCCTCCGCGCCCGGCACGTACGGCAGCTCGACGGGGTAGCGGCCGGTGCGGATGTAGGTGTCGATGAAGTTGACCCCGATCGCCGCCGTCCGCACCAGCAGATCGCTCGGGCCCGGCTTCGGGTCGGGGAGTTCGGCACTCCGCAGGACCTCGGGACCGCCGATCTCGATTACCTGGATGGCACGCATGTGTTCCATTTCTACACCCGCGGGCGGTCGGCGCCGGGCTACCCGCGGGTAAGATCTCGGGTATGAGTGCGCAAGCGACCGAGGCCACGGCGAAGGTGCCGGGCGAGATCGTCAAGTCGGTGCAGACCTTCGTCGCCGAGCACGGGGGGTCGGCCACCGCGGTGCTGCAGTCGCTGGGGACCGAGGGCGTCCGGGTGACGCTGGTCGGCGACGACGGGGTGCTCGGCGACCGGGTCGTCGGCAGCCGGGCAGCCGCCGAGGCCCTGGTCGACCGGGTCGACGGGCTGACCGCCGCCGAGGAGTGGAACCGCGAGCTCAGCTCCGCGGCCACCCCGCGGCGCGGGCACTACGCCCGGATGGCCGGCTGGGTCGCGAAGCAGACGACGTTCCCGAAGGCGCGCAACGAGCGCTGAGCCCGGCCCCCGCACCGGGCGCTCAGTGCACCGGCCTGCCGCAGTGTCGGGCGCGGGGTGCGGCGCCACCGCCGCCCAGCCCGGCCACCCGGCCCTCGCCCCGGCCGCGTGCGTCACGGCAGGCGACGACCGACTGCTCCGCGTCGAACTCCGCGTGCACCACACCGGCCTGGTGCGCGCCAGCGCCCGCTCGCTGAACTCCCGCTCCGCGAATCCCCGCTTCGCCCCGGCATCCGGCCGCCGCTTGCCGGACAGGCCGCTCCCGATCCCCCCCACTGCCCTCGCGCACGCGTCACCCGCCGCATCGAACGCGGCGGAACCGGCGAACATCACCGGTGATCGCCGACGGGCGTCGCGAAGGGGTTCCGGCGCAGGGGGGTTCGGGTCAGGCGGGGAGCCGGCAGAGGACGACCGGGCAGGGGGCGTGGTGCAGCAGATTCTGGCTGGTGGAGCCGATCATGGTGCGCACCAGCCGGTTCCGGCCGTGCGTTCCGGCCACGACCAGGCTCGCCGTCTCCGCCTCGGCGAGCAGCGCGGAGGCCGCGGGCGACTTCCTGACCACGCGGGTGACGGCCACGTCCGGGTACTTCTCCGGCCAGCCCGCCAGCCGCTCGCCGAGCAGCTCGGTCTCGCGCTCGGCGAGCGCCCGCTCGTCCTCCGGCGCGGCCGACCAGCGCAGCAGGTCGGGGTCGTTCCAGGCGTGCAGCGCGACCAGTTCGGTGCCGAGCAGCGAGGCCAGGTCGAAGGCGTGCTCGAGGGCGACGTCGCCGCAGGGGCTGCCGTCCACCCCGGCCAGCACCGGGCCGCGGCCGGGCAGCGGGGCGTCCGGGTCGCCGCGCCAGATCGCGACCGGGCACAGCGCCTTGTCCGCCACCCGCAGCGCGGTCGAGCCGAGCAGCAGGGTGCGCAGCGGGCTCGCGCCCCCGGCCGCGACCACGAGCAGCCGCGCGGATTCGGCGGCGACCAGCAGTTCGGCGGCGGGATCGCCGTCGAGCACCAGCTGGGTCGGCTCGACGCCGGGGCGGTCGGTTTGGACCACGGCGGCGGCCTGCCGCACCGCGCGGCGGCCCTCGGCGCGGAGTAGGTCGCGCAGGTCGGCGTCGGCCCAGCGCGGCGCGACGATCCTGGTGTCGGGTACCGCGATGACGCTCACCAGGATCAGCGGCGCCCCGCGCCTGGCCGCCAGTGCCGCGGCCCAGCGGGCCGCCGCGAGCGCCGGTGCGGTGCCATCGATCCCGACGACGATCGACTGCTGAGCCACCTGCATGGTTGTCCTCCCCAGGGACGTGCGAACCGGTCGCTCCACCTTGGCAGCGAGCGGTCCCGGCGTCATCGGGCCGAGGGACCCCGAAGCAGGGCCGAAAGTCCCTGGTGCGCCGAGTGGTTGCCCGACTCCGGCGGTGGCGGGTCCCGCGCAGGTCGCAGCGGTGCCTTCCTGCCCGCCCGCTGGTCGCCGGAGCTCGAATGGCCCCTGGCGATCGCTGCCGCCTACATCACCCGGCGCAAGCGCCGTTCGACTGGTTTCTGCCGGAGCCGACGGCCCCGGCTCCGGCCCGCTCCACGGGTGAGACGCCGAGGCGGGACCTCGGCGGTCAGGCGGCGGCGGGGGTGGGGTGCTCGGCCGGGACCCGCTCGCGGCGGTGCAGCGCGGCCCAGAGCGCGGCGGTCGCGGCGGTGCAGGCGGCGGCGCCGCCGACGTGCACGGCGACCAACGCCGCGGGCACGTCGGTGAGGTACTGCACCAGCCCGACCAGCGCCTGCGCGCAGACCAGCCCGATCAGCACGAAGAGCCGGGTCCGCACCGCGCGGGTGATCCCCACCGCGTACAGCCCGAAGCCGAGCCCGACCAGCAGCGCCAGGTACCCGACGAGCAACTGCGCGTGCAGGTGCACCAGCGTCACGATCTCGACCTGCAACCGCTCCACCGGCCGCTCGATGCTCTTGTCGCCCGCGTGCGGCCCGGCCCCGGTCACCAGCGTGCCCGCGATCAGCACCCCGGCCAGCGCGACCCCGCTCAGGATCGTCAGCAGGCGCAGCGGTCTCGGCGCCTGCGCCACCCGGACCCCGTCGTCCGGCTCGCCGATCTCGGCGTACAGCACCGTGGCGAGCCACACCATCACCATGGAGACCAGCAGGTGCACCGCGACGGTCCACCAGAGCAGCCCGGTGAGCACGGTGATCCCGCCGATGACCGCCTGCAGCACGGTGCCGCCCGGCATCAGCCAGGCGTACACCAGCACCGAACGCCTGCGCCGCGCCCTGACCACCGCCAGCACCACCAGCGCCGCGCAGAGCGTCACCGCGAAGGTGAGCAGCCGATTGCCGAACTCCACCGCCTGGTGCACCACCGGCACCTCGGAGACCCCGACCGGGGTGAAGCTGCCGGGGAAGCACTGCGGCCAGGTCGGGCAGCCGAGCCCGGAGGCGGTGACCCGGACGACCGCCCCGGTCACCGAGATCCCGGCCTGGGTGAGGATCACCGCGAACGCGATCAGCCGCTGCGCTCGCAACGAGGGGAGCGGGAGCCGGTCGACGATTCGCAGGAAGGCGCGGTACACCACGCGACGATGGTAGCGCGCGTACTACGCCGTGTCGTTGAGGGCTACTGGAACCGGAACCAGCGCACCGCGGCCGCGCCGCCGACCAGCCCCCACACCGCGAGCACCACCAGCCCGAGCCAGTCCACCGCCCCGCGCATGGCCTCCTCCAGCGCCACCGCGAGCGCACCGGAGGGCACCAGCCGGACCAGGGTGTGCACGGCGTCCGGCACCGAGCCCGCGGCGAAGTGCACGCTGGCGATGCCGAGCATGACGAACCAGAGGATATTGGCCAGCGCCAGCACGATCTCCGCGCGCAGGGTGCCGCCGAGCAGCAGCCCGAGCGCGGCGAAGGTGGCGGTGCCGAGCGCGATCACCGCGGCACCGAGCAGCAGCCCGCCCGGCTCCGGCCGCCAGCCCAGCGCCAGCCCGATCGCGCCGAGCAGCAGCGCCTGCACGATCACCACGAGCACCACCGCGCCGCTCTTTCCCGCGATGATGCCCCAGCGCGGCAGCGCCGTCGCGCCGAGCCGCTTGAGCGCGCCGTAGCGCCGGTCGAAGCCGACCGCGATGGCCTGCCCGGTGAACGCGGTCGACATCACCGCGACCATCATCACGGCGGGCACGATGGTGTCCACCCGCTCGGTGCCGAGGTCGCCGAAGGGCAGCAGCGTGAGCCCGACCAGCAGGGTGATCGGGATGAACATGGTGAGCAGCAGCTGCTCGCCGTTGCGCAGCAGCAGCACCAGCTCCAGCCGGGTCTGCGCGGCGAGCATGGCGGCCCGGCCCGCCGGGCGCGGGTCGGGGACGAAGGTGCCCGGCGCGAACCGGTTCTCCGAGTCGGCGCTCATCCGCGCAGCTCCCGTCCGGTGAGTTCGAGGAAGACGTCCTCGAGGCGGCGCTGGTCGATCCGGATGTCGGTGGCGAGCACGTTCTGCCGCGCGCACCACGCCGTCACGGTGGCCAGCACCTGCGGGTCGATCTCGCCCTCGATGAGGTAGGCGCCCGGCGCGGTCTCGCGCGGCGCGAAGCCCTCCGGCAGCGCCCTGGCCAGCAGTTCGAGGTCGAGCTTCGGGGGCGCCGCGAAGCGCAGCTGGCCCGCGGCGCCGTGCGCGGTGACCTCGGCGGGCGTGCCCTGCGCGACGATCCGGCCGCGGTCGATGATGACCAGCCGGTCGGCCAGCTGCTCGGCCTCGTCCATCAGGTGCGTGGTGAGCACGACGGTCACGCCGTCGCGGCGCAGCGCGGCCACCAGCTCCCAGACGATCAGCCTGGCCTGGGCGTCCAGCCCGGCGG
Source organism: Nocardia jiangsuensis (assembly GCF_042650385.1). Taxonomy (NCBI): domain Bacteria; kingdom Bacillati; phylum Actinomycetota; class Actinomycetes; order Mycobacteriales; family Nocardiaceae; genus Nocardia; species Nocardia jiangsuensis. The sequence continues at coordinate 304,520 of NZ_JBHSAX010000013.1, read as the reverse complement.
TGGGCTCGTCCAGGAAGACCAGCTCCGGCCGCCCGACCAGCGCGCAGGCCAGCGCCAGCCGCTGCTGCTGCCCGCCGGAGAGCCTGCGGTAGGGGGTGCGCCGGTGTTCGCGCAGCCCGAGCATGCCGAGCAGCCACTCCGGGTCGAGCGGGTTCGCCGAGTAGGCGGCGATCAGCTCCAGCATCTCGCCCGCCCTGGAACCCGGGTAGGCGCCGCCGCCCTGCAGCATGACGCCGATCCGCGGGCGCAGCGCCTCGGAATCGGCGATCGGGTCGAGGCCGAGCACCCGCACGCTGCCCGCCTCCGGGCGCAGGAAGCCCTCGCAGATCTCCACCGTGCTGGTCTTGCCCGCGCCGTTCGGCCCGAGCAGCGCCAGCACCTCCGTGCGCCGCACGTCGAAGGTCAGCCCGTCGACCGCGACGGTCTCGCCGTAGCGCTTGACGACGCCGTCGACGCGGAGCGCGAGATCGGAGGCAGCGGTCACGATGTCACACCGTAGGCATTCGCCGGCTGTGACGGAGCCGACACCCCCGTCCGGCGCCAGGGCAACCGGTTTTTGGTGAGTACAACGAACAGCACGACCACGATCACCCCGGCCACCGCCGCGCCCACGATCTGGAACACCTCGAACTCCGCGCCGCGCGGCATGGCGATCACGCTCACGATCGCGGGCACCACCACCGCGGGGCCGCGGAAGGCGGGCCGGGTGGCCCACGCCGCCAGCGGCACGATGGCCCAGAGCAGGTACCAGGGCTGCACCACCGGGAAGAGCAGCACGATGGCGCCGAGCGCGACGCCGAGCGCGCCGACCGGGTGCAGCCGCCCGGTATTGGTCGCCACCAGCATGCGCAGCGCGATGAAGGCGGCGCCGAGCGCGGCGATCGGCCTGGTGATGCTGAGCAGCGCGGTGGTGTGGTCGCCGAGCCCGAGCAGCACGCCGCCGAAGCCGGTGATCACGCCGAGCGCGGTCGGCAGCGACATCCAGCTGCGCACCGCGCTCGCCGTGTTCAGCGTGTAGAGCCAGCCGAAGCCGAGCCCGCTCACGGCGCTGATCGCCACCGTCGTCACCCCCGCGACCAGGGCGAGCAGTAGCGCGGCCCTGAGCACCGACCACGGCCCCGCGCCCCAGCGCCGAGCCAGCGCCATGCCGACGAAGCCGAGCGCGATGATCGAGGTGAACTTGATGGTGGAGGAGAGCGTGATCGTCACCACCCCGCCGATCAACAGGGCGTAGGTGCGGGCGTCGAAGATCGGCGAGTCCTCGATGGCGCGCAGGCAGAACTCCAGCCCCGCCAGCATCAGCCCGAGCATCAGCGCGTCGTTGTGCACCCCGCCGACCAGGTGGAACAGGACCAGCGGGTTGCAGGCGCCGAGCCAGAGCGCGCTCACCGGCGCCACCCCGCAGCGCACCGAGAGCCGCGGCAGCGCCCACACGATGAGCGCCACCCCGGCCAGGGCGAGCGCGCGGTGCGCCCACACCCCGGCGATGATGTTCTCCCCGGTCAGCTCGGCGATACCGCGGCCGACCCAGAGGAACAGCGGGCCGTAGGGCGCGGGGGTGTCGCGCCAGATGGTCGGGACGTTGTTGGTGAGCACGTTGTCGATGCCGAGCCCGGCCACCGGGCCCTCCGAGTACGGGTCGATCCCGCGCCCGGCGATCTCGCTCTGCGCCAGGTACGAGTAGACGTCGTTGCTGAACAGCGGCGGGGCCACGCTCAGCGGCAGGATCCAGAGCAGCAGCGTGCGGTCCAGCTGCGAGCGGGAGACCCGGTGTCTCGGCGAGCCGCCGAGGCTGCCGATGGCGAAGCGGCCCAGCAGCAGCCAGGCGAGGACCACGATGGCCGAGCCGACCATGCACATGGCGAGTGAGCCGGTGTGCGCGCGGGCGAAGATGCCGAGCACCCGGACTCCGGAGACCGGGTTCTGGTGGACCGGCTGGGCGCCGATGCCGAGCGCGGCGATCGCCATGAGCACGGTGCCGGTGGCGCCGAGCAGGCGGATGCGGTCGAGCTGGCGCAGCTCGACGTGGTCGAGCCCGGGGACTTCCTTCTCGTCGGTGTGCAGCACCGCGATGGTGTGATCGGCGGGTACGTCCAGACCGAGAGCTCGGCGTCCGAATGCCACAATCCGACGCCGCGCGCCCGTTAGTACCGCCACGGCGGTCAGCCTAGTCGGCGGATCGGTGCGTTCCGGCGGCGTGCTTCGGATGATTTCTCAACGGCTTCGCCTTCGCGTCGGGTCGATTCGGGGTGCGCGGGTCACACTTCGGAGGCGCGGCGCAGTAGTACCTCGCGTTCGCGGGCGTTGCCGGTCATGGCGGCGGCGGATTCCAGGGCGGCCCGTGCCTCGGCCGAGCGGCCCAGTCGGGCCAGGAGTTCGCCACGGGTGGCGGGGAGCAGGTGGTAGCGGTCGAGCTCGCCGCCCGCGTCGAGCGCGTCCAGGATGCGCAGGGCGGCGGCGGGGCCGGTGGCCATGGCCACGGCAGCGGCCCGGTTGAGTTCGACCACCGGGTTCGGCGCGATGCGGCCGAGGGCCTCGTAGAGCAGGACTATGCGCTCCCAGTCGGTGTCGTCCACCGATGCGGCGACGGCGTGGCACTCGGCGATGGCCGCCTGCAGTGCGTATTTGCCGCGGCCGCGGCGAAGGGCGTCGCCCCTGGCGAGCGCGGTCCTGCCGCGGGTGATGCCGCCGCGCTCCCAGCGGGTGCGGTCCTGGTCGGCGAGCAGGACGGGGTCGCCGTTGCGGTCGAGGCGGGCCGGGAAGCGGGCCGCGGTCAGCTCCATGAGGGCGACCAGGCCGTGTGCCTCCGGCTCGTCGGGGACCAGCTCGGCCAGCACCCTGGCCAGGCGCAGCGCCTCGCGGCTCAGCTCGGGGCGCATCCAGTCGGTGCCGCGGCTGGCGGCGTAGCCCTCGTTGAACATGAGGTAGAGGACGGCGAGGACGCCGGTGAGGCGCCGGCCGAATTCGCTGCGCGGGGGCAGCTCGAACGGGACGTTCGCGGCGGCCAGCGTCTTCTTGGCGCGCACGATGCGCTGCTGCACGGCGGGGGTGGAGATCAGGCAGGCGCGGGCGATCTCCTCGCCGGTCAGACCGCCGACCACGCGCAGCGTCAGCGCCACCTGCGCCTGCCTGGCCAGCACCGGGTGGCAGGAGATGAAGATCAGCCCGAGGACATCGTCGTCGATCCGGTCCGGATCCCACGGCGAGCCGGTCCAGTGCTCCTCGTCGGGTTCGCCTTCGCGCAGCTCCGCGCCGAGCACGGTGAGCCGGTCGTCGTGCCGCTCCGCGCGGCGCAGCACGTCGATCGCCCTGCGCCGGGCGACGGTGGTGAGCCAGGCGCCGGGGTTGTCCGGTACGCCGCGCTCGGGCCACTGCGCGAGCGCGTCCGCGAGCGCCTCCTGGGCGGCGTCCTCGGCGATGCCGAAGTCGCCGAGCGAGCGGGTCAGGGCCGCCACGATGCGCGCGGATTCCATCCGCCACACCGCGGCGACCCGGCCCTGGACCGTTCCGGTCATCTCAGGAGTTCTTCGCCTCGGACTCCGCGCGCCAGCCCGCTTCCTTCTGGATCCACTCGTTGTCGGCCGGGAAGTCCTCGACGCCGGCGATCCGGCGCACCTCGAGCTTGTTGCCCTTGCCGAGCGGCGCCTTGCGGGCCCACTCGGCCGCCTCCTCGGCGGAGGCCACATCGAGGATCCAGAAGCCGTTGAACAGCTCCTTGGTCTCGCCGTACGGGCCGTCGGTGATCAGCGGCTCCTCGTCGGTGAACTCGATGACGAAGCCCTCGGCGGCGTCGGTCAGGCCGTCGCCGCCCGCCAGCACCCCGGCCTTGATCATGGACTCGTTGAAGGCGCCCATCTCGGCGATGATCTGCTCGAAATCCACCTCGGCGGATGCGGCGAGCGCCTCGTCGGTGGTCCGCATGATCAGCATGTACTTCACGGTTCTGCCTCTCTGTCGGGATCGTGTCTCGACCCTCTCACCCACAGCGTCGAACGGCAGCCGGGCAGATCGACACGGACCCCGAAATATTTTCGCGATGTGGCGTTCGTCGCATCCTGGGCTCCGAAAAGCGGGCGAATCGGGCGATTCCCCACCTGAACGGCAGGTCCGCTCGGAGCGGCGATGCGGCAGCTCAGGGCACCCTTATTAGATTTCGGGAAGTAATTCCGCCACACTTGTGTTGTGAAAACCGTGGATTTGCGGAACGAGGACGACGGAACCGGCCGCCCGGCCGGCGCCGCGCCCGCCGCTGTCCCGGTCGAGGGGCAGACCCGCGCCGCCATCGTGCAGCTGCTGCTGGAGGAGGGGCCGATCACGGCCACCGCCGTCGGCAGCCGGCTCGGCCTCAGCCCCGCTGGGGTGCGCAGGCACCTGGACGCGCTGATCGAGTCGGGCCAGGCCAGGGCAGCCCGCTCGGCGCCGTGGCAGCAGCGGGGGCGCGGCCGCCCGGCCAAGCAGTTCCAGCTCACCGCGGCGGGCCGCGGCCGGATGGGGCACGCCTACGACGACCTGGCCGGGGCCGCCATGCGCCGGCTCCGTACGCTCGGCGGCCAGCAGGCCGTCCAGGATTTCGCGCGCGATCGGGTCGAGGCCATCGTCGGCGAGGTCGAGCCGCTCGCGCACGACGACCGGCGCGATGCCGGTGAGATCGCCGAGAAGGCCGACGAGATCGCCGGCGCGTTCGCGGGCGCCGGCTTCGCGGCGACGACGAGGAAGGTCGGCGCCGGTGTCCAGATCTGCCAGCACCACTGCCCGGTCGCGCACGTCGCCGAGGAGTTCCCCGAGCTGTGCGAGGCCGAGTTGACGGCCTTCCGGGAACTGCTCGGCACCCACGTGCAGCGCCTGGCCACCATCGCCAACGGCGACTGCGCCTGCACCACGCACGTCCCGCTCCTCGTACGCGCACCGAAAGCCACCGCTGCACAGCCCGCGGCGGTCACTACCGAGAACTCCGGAAGGAGTGCCGAATGACGACGACCACCGATCCGGTTCAGCCGCTATCCCAGGAAGAGACCATCGCGTCCCTGGGGACCTACGGCTACGGCTGGTCCGATTCGGACGCGGCGGGCGCTGCCGCGCAGCGCGGCCTCTCCGAAGCCGTCGTGCGCGACATCTCGGACAAGAAGAGCGAGCCGGAGTGGATGCTCGACGTGCGCCTCAAGGCGCTGCGCATCTTCGACCGCAAGCCCATGCCGAACTGGGGCTCGAACCTGGACGGCATCGACTTCGACAACATCAAGTACTTCGTGCGCTCCACCGAGAAGCAGGCCGCCTCCTGGGAGGATCTGCCCGCGGACATCAAGAACACCTACGACCGGCTCGGCATCCCGGAGGCGGAGAAGCAGCGGCTGGTCTCCGGCGTCGCCGCGCAGTACGAGTCCGAGGTGGTCTACCACCAGATCCGCGAGGACCTGGAGCAGCAGGGCGTCATCTTCCTCGACACCGACAGCGGCCTGCGCGAGCACCCCGAGCTCTTCCAGGAGTACTTCGGCTCCGTCATCCCGGCGGGCGACAACAAGTTCTCCGCGCTGAACACCGCGGTGTGGTCCGGCGGCTCCTTCATCTACGTGCCGCCCGGCGTGCACGTCGACATCCCGCTGCAGGCCTACTTCCGGATCAACACCGAGAACATGGGGCAGTTCGAGCGCACCCTGATCATCGTCGACGAGGGCGCCTACGTGCACTACGTCGAGGGCTGCACCGCGCCGATCTACAAGTCCGACTCGCTGCACTCCGCGGTGGTCGAGATCGTGGTGAAGAAGGGCGGCCGCTGCCGCTACACCACCATCCAGAACTGGTCGAACAACGTCTACAACCTGGTCACCAAGCGGGCCAAGGCGGAGGCGGGCGCGACCATGGAGTGGGTCGACGGCAATATCGGCTCGAAGGTCACCATGAAGTACCCGGCGGTCTGGATGACCGGCGAGCACGCCAGGGGCGAGGTGCTCTCCATCGCCTTCGCCGGCGAGGGCCAGCACCAGGACACCGGCGCGAAGATGCTGCACCTGGCGCCGCACACCTCGTCGAACATCATCTCGAAGTCGGTGGCGCGCGGCGGCGGCCGGGCCTCGTACCGCGGCCTGGTCCAGGTCAACAAGGGCGCGTACGGCTCCAGGTCGACGGTGAAGTGCGATGCGCTGCTGGTGGACACGGTGAGCCGCTCGGACACCTACCCCTACGTCGACATCCGCGAGGACGACGTCACCATGGGCCACGAGGCGACCGTCTCCAAGGTCTCCGAGGACCAGCTGTTCTACCTGATGAGCCGCGGCCTCACCGAGGACGAGGCGATGGCGATGGTGGTCCGCGGCTTCGTGGAGCCGATCGCCAGGGAGCTCCCCATGGAGTACGCGCTGGAGCTGAACCGGCTGATCGAGCTGCAGATGGAAGGGGCGGTCGGCTGATGTCCGCCGAGAATGTGGCCGAGGCCGTCGAGCGCCGCCCGGCGGTCAACAAGGGTGAGGTCTTCACCTCGTTCGACGTCGACGCCTTCGAGGTGCCGTCGGGCCGCGACGAGGCGTGGCGGTTCACGCCGCTGCGCCGGCTGCGCGGGCTGCACGACGGCACCGCGACCCGCGACGGCAGCGCGACGGTCGAGGTGACCCCGGTGGACGGGGTCACGATCGAGACCGTCGGCCGCGACGACGCGCGCCTCGGCGCGGCCGGGACCCCCGCCGATCGCGTCGCCGCGCAGGCCTACTCGGGCTTCGAGCAGGCCACCGTGCTGTCGGTCGGCGCGGAGGTCGAGGTGGCCGAACCCGTCACCGTGACGATCACCGGCCCCGGCGCAGGCCACACCGCCTACGGCCACCTCCAGGTGCGGCTCGGCAACTTCGCCGCCGCCACCGTGGTGATCGACCTGCGCGGCAGCGGAACCTACGCGGAGAACGTGGAATTCGTGCTCGGCGACAGCGCCCGGCTCACCGTGGTCGCGGTGCAGGACTGGGCCGACGACACCGTGCACGTCACCGCGCACCACGCGCTGCTCGGCCGGGACGCCACGCTCCGGCACACCGCCGTCACGCTCGGCGGCGACCTGGTGCGGCTCACCGGCACCGTGCGCTACGCGGGCCCCGGCGGCGACGCCGAGCTGCTCGGGCTGTACTTCGCCGACGCGGGGCAGCACTTCGAGCAGCGGCTGCTGGTCGACCACGCGGTGCCGAACTGCAAGTCCAACGTCATGTACAAGGGTGCGCTGCAGGGCGATCCGGATTCGCCGAAGGGCGATGCCCGCACCGTGTGGGTCGGCGACGTGCTGATCCGCGCGGCGGCCGATGGCACCGACACCTTCGAGCTGAACCGCAACCTGGTGCTCACCGACGGCGCCCGCGCCGACTCGGTGCCGAACCTGGAGATCGAGACCGGTGAGATCGTCGGCGCCGGGCACGCATCGGCCACCGGCCGGTTCGACGACGAGCAGCTGTTCTACCTGCGTGCCCGTGGCATCCCGGAGGACGTGGCGCGCCGCCTCGTCGTGCGCGGGTTCTTCCACGAGATCATCCAGAAGATCGCTGTCCCCGAGGTGCGGGAGCGGCTGGAGGCGGCCATCGAGGCCGAACTCGCCGCGATCGGCGCCTGACACCGCATTCCACAGCCCCCGAAGGACACTCATGACCACCCTGGAAATCAAGGACCTGCACGCCGCGATCACGACCCCCGAGGGCGAGACCAAGGAGATCCTCAAGGGCGTGAACCTCACCGTGCGCTCCGGTGAGACGCACGCCATCATGGGCCCCAACGGCTCCGGGAAGTCCACGCTCTCCTACGCCATCGCCGGTCACCCCAAGTACACCGTGACCTCCGGCTCGATCACCCTGGACGGCGAGGATGTGCTCGCCATGACGGTGGACGAGCGCGCCCGCGCCGGGCTCTTCCTCGCGATGCAGTACCCGGTCGAGGTGCCCGGCGTCTCCGTGTCGAACTTCCTGCGCACCGCCGCCACCGCCGTCCGCGGCGAGGCGCCCAAGCTGCGGCACTGGGTCAAGGAGGTGAAGGAGTCGATGAGCGCGCTCGAGGTCGACGCCGCCTTCGCCGAGCGCAGCGTGAACGAGGGCTTCTCCGGTGGTGAGAAGAAGCGGCACGAGATCCTGCAGCTCGGGCTGCTGAAGCCGAAGATCGCGATCCTGGACGAGACCGACTCCGGCCTGGACGTCGATGCGCTGCGGATCGTCTCCGACGGCGTCAACCGCTACCAGGAACAGGAGAACGGCGGGGTCCTGCTGATCACGCACTACACCCGCATCCTGCGCTACATCCAGCCGGAGTTCGTGCACGTCTTCGTCGGCGGCCGGATCGTCGCCGAGGGCGGCGCCGAACTCGCCGACGAGCTGGACGCAGGAGGCTACGCCCGCTTCACCCAGACCGCGACCGCCGGAGCCTGATATGACCGCAGCACCCGAGCGCGTGCTCGACGTGGCCAGGATCCGGGCCGACTTCCCGATCCTGAGCCGCACGGTGCGCGAGGGAAAACCACTGGTGTACCTGGATTCCGGGGCCACGTCGCAGCGCCCGGTGGCGGTACTCGACGCCGAGCGTGAGTTCCTCGTCACCCGGAACTCGGCGGTGCACCGGGGCGCGCACCAGCTGGCCGAGGAGGCCACCGACGCCTACGAGGGCGCGCGAGCCGATATCGCGCGCTTCGTCGGCGTCGAGGCCGACGAGGTCGTGTTCACCAAGAACGCGACCGAATCGCTGAACCTGGTGACCTACGCCTTCGCCGACGACCGCTTCCCGTTCCACGTCGGGCCGGGCGACGAGATCGTCGTCACCGAGCTGGAGCACCACGCGAACCTCGTGCCCTGGCAGGAGCTCGCGCGGCGCACCGGCGCCACGCTGAAGTGGTACGGGGTCACCGAGGACGGCCGGATCGATCTCGATTCGCTGGAGCTGTCGCCCGCCACCAAGGTGGTCGCGTTCACGCACCAGTCCAACGTCACCGGTGCCGTGGCACCGGTCGAGGAGCTGGTGCGCCGGGCGAAGGCCGTCGGCGCGCTGGTGGTGCTGGACGCCTGCCAGTCGGTGCCGCACGCGCCGGTCGACTTCCGCGCGCTCGGTGTGGATTACGCGGCCTTCTCCGGGCACAAGATGCTCGGCCCCTCCGGCGTCGGCGTGCTCTTCGGGCGCCGCGCGCTGCTGGCGGAGACCCCGCCCTTCATCACCGGCGGCTCCATGATCGAGACCGTCACCATGGAGCGCAGCACCTACGCCCCGCCGCCGCAGCGCTTCGAGGCAGGGGTACCGATGACCTCGCAGGTGGTCGGGCTCGGCGCGGCCGTTCGATACCTGGAGGCGATCGGCATGGACGCCGTCGCCGCGCACGAGCACGCGCTGGTCGACGCCGCGCTGGCCGGGATCTCCGGGATCGAGGGCGTGCGGATCGTCGGGCCGGCGCAGAACGTGGAGCGCGGCGGCGCGGTCGCGTTCGTGGTGGACGGGATCCACGCGCACGACGTCGGGCAGATCCTGGACGACCAGGGCGTCGCCATCCGGGTCGGGCACCACTGCGCCTGGCCGCTGCACCGGCGCTTCGGCGTCGCGGCGACGGCCCGCGCCTCCTTCGCGGTCTACAACACCCTGGACGAGGTGGACGCGCTGGTGGCGGCGGTGCGGAAGGCTCGCGAGTTCTTCGGGGTTGCCTAGATCATGCGCATGGAGCAGATGTACCAGGAAGTGATCCTGGACCACTACAAGCACCCGCACCACCGCGGGCTGCGCGAGCCGTTCGGCGCCGAGGTGCACCACGTCAACCCGACCTGCGGTGACGAGGTGACGCTCCGCGTCGCCATCGACGACGCCGGCGAGATCGCCGACGTCTCCTACGACGGCCAGGGCTGCTCGATCAGCCAGGCCAGCACCTCGGTCCTCACCGACCAGGTGATCGGGCTGCCGGTGCAGCAGGCCATGAAGGTGGTCGACTCGTTCGGCGAGATGATCTCCAGTCGTGGCACCGTGGAGGGCGACGAGGACGTGATCGGCGACGGCATCGCCTTCGCCGGGGTCGCCAAGTACCCCGCCCGCGTCAAGTGCGCCCTGCTGGGCTGGATGGCGTTCAAGGACGCGGTGGTGCGCATCGAGGATCAGCGATCGAAGGGAAGCGGGTCATGACGGAGACACCCGAGACCACCGCGCCGGAGGCCGAGCTCTCGGCCGAGGACGCCAAGCTGCTCGAGGACCTCGAGGAGGCGATGCGCGATGTCGTCGACCCCGAACTCGGCATCAATGTCGTCGATCTCGGGCTGGTCTACGGCTTCGCGGTGGAGGAGGACGTCGCCGTCCTCGACATGACGCTGACCTCCGCCGCCTGCCCGCTCACCGACGTGATCGAGGACCAGGCGCGCAACGCGCTGGTGCGCAGCGGGCTGGTCGAGGATCTGAAGATCAATTGGGTCTGGATTCCGCCGTGGGGGCCGGACAAGATCACCGACGACGGCCGCGAGCAGTTGCGCGCGCTCGGCTTCACCGTCTGACCGAAGGTTCTGTGCGGCAAGAAATTCCGCCGCTGGACAACCGGGAGCACCGCGAGGATGATTCTCGCGGTGCTCCTCGTCGGTGAGGGGCTGAGCTGGAGGTTCGTCCCGTGTCCCTGCCGCAGCTGTCCCGGTCGGTCGCCGGAGTCGTCGCCACGACGGCGGCGCTGCTCGGCGCCGGGGTCTCCGCCCCGGCGGCCGCGGTCCCGCCGAAGGGGCTCTACTACGGCACGATCTCGCTCTCCGAGTCCACCGGGGTGGTCGCCATCACCACCGACCATCGGAGCTATGTCGCCGCCGACGCCGAGGCGATCAAGAACTGCGGCGTCTACGACTGCCGGATCGTGCTGCAGTACGCCGACGGCTGCGCCGCCGTCGCGCGTGGCGCGGACGGGCGGTTCGGCTGGGCCGCGGCGCCGTCCCGGCCGGAGGCCGAGTCCGCGGCCGTCGCCGGTCTGGGCGAAACAGCCCCGCCGTTCCCCGATCTCGGTAGCGCGTCACCGCGCCCGGCGGTGCTCACCACCTCCGCCTGCACCCGCAATGCGCTCTGACCCGACCCGCCGGGAAGGGGGGTCGGTTTGCTTGAACGTCGCTCGGCTGCCGATCATGGTTCCGTGCTGGTTTCCGATGGTGTGATCGCCCTGCGCCCGATCGCGGTGGCCGATGTCCCGGCCCACCTCGCCGGAGCGGACTCCGCGCTGGTCCGGCTCTGGCCGGACCTCGGCGCCGAGGAATCGGCGGCCGAGCGCTTCGCGGACAGCGCGGCGGCCTGGGAAACCGACGGCCCGGCCCGGCTCTTCGCCGTCACCGAGTTCCCGGCAGCCGAGCTCATCGGGCTGCTGGACATCCGGCTCGCGCGGCCCTACCTGGACAAGGGGCAGGCCAGCATCGAGTACGGCGTATACCCCGAGCGCCGCGGGCGCGGTCTCGCCACCCGCGCCGTCATCCTCGGCTGCCGGTACCTGGCCGCGCTCGGCACGGTCGAGGAGGCGGTGATCCGGGTGGACCCGGAGCACACCTCCTCGGTCGCGGTCGCCCGCCGGGCCCGCTTCCGCTACAGCCACAGTGCCACCGACGGGGACGATCGGGTGGACTGGTACCTCCAGGCCATCTGAGCCCCGCGCCGCGCGGGCACCGGGCGGCCGAATATGCCGGATCGGTCGCGGTGTCCCGATCGCCTGCACGGAGGCGGGGCGCATCGGTCGACGGATGCCGCCGGACCGGCTGTGGTGCTCGGGTGGCTCCCGCCGCGGCCGCATCGCTCCGTGCACCGGAGCGCCGGTGCGGCGACCACCGCCGTCGACTTTGCGCGGCCGGGCCGCGCTCACGCCACCCGGGCGGTGAGGGCGCGGGTGATGCCGCCGCCCGCCGTGCGCAGGGCGGACTCGAGCAGCGCGCCCGCGTTGGCGGCGCCGATGCGGGCGAGCAGCTCCGGCGTGAGCAGCGAGGACGGCCGCTCGACCAGCCCGATCACCTGGAAGAGCGCCGCGGCGACCCGCGGATCCCGCTCCGCCGCCACCAGGATGGGGTCCAGCGCCGCGACCGCGGCCCGCGCCACCGGCCCCTCCGGTGTCACGTGCGGCATGGCCCCGTCGGCCGCGACCGTGAGCTGCCAGGCGTGGTCGATCTCCGGCCGCACCGCCCGGTAGAAGCGGCGCGCCAGATTTCCGGTGCCACTGCTGAGCACCGTGCGCAGCACCGCCATCTGGATCGCCGCCACCGTCATCCCCTGCCCGTACACCGGGCTGAAGCTGCACAGCGTGTCGCCGGTGACCAGCAGCCCGTCCGGGAAGGAGGGCAGCCGCTCGTACCGGCGGCGCAGATTCGCCCGGTACCGGAAGGAGGCCGACGGCTCGGGGTACTCGGCCCGCGCCAAGGCGTCGACGACGTCGTCCGGCGCGAAATGCGCCGCGTAGGAGGCGAACCCGGCGGTGTCGGCAGGCGGCTTCTCGCCGCCGAACCCGATCAGCGTGACGATGTGCCGCCCGCCCTCCACCGCGAAGATCGCCAGCGCCCGCGGCGGCGCCGTCCGCACCCCCGCGGTGATGCTCAGCTCTCCGGCCAGCGCGCCGGCGGGCAGCCGGGCGAAGGCACTGGTGTAGACGATATCGATCGGCGTGCCCTCCTCGGCCGGCCGCGCGTACCCGAACCGCTCCAGCCAGGAGTTCACCGCACTGCCGCGCCCCATGGACGCCACCACCAGATCGGCGTCCAGCCTGCGATCACCGTCGCTGGCCCGCACCAGCACCCCGGTGACCCGCCCGCCACGCGGATCGTGCGAGAGGTCGAGCGCCGCGACCCCGTCCCTGATCCGTACCCCGGGCAGCGCCGCCACCCGGGCCCGCACGTGGTGTTCCAGGTGCGGCCTGCTCGCCTGCAGCGCCACGTGCCCGGTCGCCGCGCGGGCCAGCTGATGCCCCGCCACCGCGAACCGGACCTGCTCCAGCGCCGCGCACTCCACCGCCCCGGAGTCCACCAGCTCCGCGCGCAGGCCGGGGAAGAACTCCTCCAGCAGTGCCGCGCCGCGGGGGAGCAGCCCGTGCACGTGCCTGCCCTGCGGCACCCCGCGCCGCGCTCGCGGCTCGTCCGGCAGGTGGTCGCGCTCCAGCACCGTCACCCGGTCGTAGTGCTCGGAGAGCACTCGCGCGGCCAGCAGCCCGCCCATTCCCGCACCGAGCACGATCGCGTGCATGCCGGACCTCCGGATCGCCGAACTGAGACCGACCGACCATAGAGTCTCATATGGTGTGGCGGCAAGGCCCGGGCATAATGGCCGCGTGACCCGGAACGCCGAGCTCCTGGAGCGGACCGCCCTGGAGATGATGGGCGAGATCGGTCTCGACGCGCTCACCCTCGCCGCCGTCGCGCAGCGCGCGGGCGTCTCCCGCGCGACGGCGTACCGCGAGTTCGGCGACAAGAACGGCATGATCGGCGCCGTCGCCCGCGCCGAGGTCGGGGCGATGATCGCGCTCGGCTACCGCGAGGTCGATCTCTTCGCCCCGCTCCCGGAGGTCGTGCACGCCGCCGTCCGCTTCGCCCTCACCCACCTGCGCGGCCACCCGGTGATCCGCCGGGTCCGCGACCACGAACCCCGCTGGCTGCTCGATGCCGCCATCGCACACGGGAATTCGGCAGGCACCCTGGTCGAGACGGTGAGCGCCTTCGTCACCCCGATCGTCGGCGCCCGTCCGGACGCCGCCGACCTCGCGGTGCCGCCGGAGCAGGCCGCCGAGATCATCGTCCGCATCGTGCTCTCGCACATCCTGGTCCCGCGCAGCGGGCTCTCCGACGGCGAGATCGCCGCCGCCGCGGTCCGCGCGGTGTTGCGCGGCTGACACGCCGCCGATGCGGCATTGGTGTTCTCCGAACACCAATGGTTAGGCTAACCTGACTTTATGAGCAAGGGTCTCGAAGGCCTCATGATGAAGGCCTACCGTGCGGACAACTACAAGCTGACCGTCACCTCGGTCCGCGCCATCACCGACAAGTACATCAGGGTGGGGTTCAGCGGAGGCGGCCTGCTCGCCGACTACCCGGTGCATCCGACCCAGTGGATCCGGATCTGGTTCGACGACGGCAAGGGCAATTACCGCCAGCGCGGCTACACGCTCGTCGACCAGGACGCCGAGAACGACACCTTCGGCGTCGAGTTCGCGCTGCACCACGGCCCCGCCTCGGTGTGGGCGGAGAACGCGCAGGTGGGGGAGGTGCTCGAGGCGTCGGCGATGAAGAATATCGGCGCATCCAACTTCGCGATCCCGGAGCCGGTGCCCGCCGAGTTCGTGCTCTTCGGCGACACCGCCTCGCTGCCCGCCGTCAACTCGCTGCTGCGCGCGATCGGGGACACGCCCGCGCGGGTGTGGCTGGAGTGGCAGTACGAGTCCGACCCGACGCTCCCGGTGCAGGCGGGCCCGCGGCACGAGGTCACCTGGGTGCAGCGGGTGGACGACGGCAGGCTGCTGCGCGAGGCCGCCGAGGGGATCACCCTGAAGCAGGGCACCTTCGGCTGGGTTGCGTGCGACGGCCGCACCACGCGCTCGATCGTGAAGACGCTCAAGACCAAGCACGGTCTGAGCAAGGAGTCGATCAAGTTCCAGGCGTACTGGAAGTGATCCGCTCGTAGACGAGGTGGCAGGCATTGCGGGAGGGCCGGACCTCCCGCTGCCGGTAGTGGCAGCGGGTGCCGGGCCGGAAGAGCGGGGTGCCTGCGCCGAGCACCAGTGGGGCCAGGTGCAGTCGCAGCTCGTCCACCAGTCCGGCCTCCAGCGCCCGGCCGATCAGCTCGCCGCCGCCCATCAGTACCACCGCGCCGTTCCCGGCGGCCGCGGCAGCCCGGTCGATCGCCGACGGCAGCGAGTCCGTGAAGGTGACGCGCAGGCCGAGATCGCGCACCAGCCTGCTCTCGGCCGGGGCCGCGCGCGTGACCACGAAGAACGGCGGCGTGCCCGCCTCCTGCGCGCCGTACCCCATCTCGGCCGTCCAGCCGCCGGGGCCGTCGACCACGTCGTAGAGCCCGCGGCCCATGACGACCGCGCCGCTCACGGCGGTGGCGTCGCGCAGGATCGCGCTGTCCACCTCGTCCCGCTCGCTCACCCAGGCGTGCAGCTCCTCGGCATCGCCGAGCCCGCGGCCGGGGCCCGCGCCCGCTCCGGTCACGTAGCCGTCCAGGGACACGGTGATGTCGGCGATCACGGTCGTCATGGCGGTTCCTCCTCGATCCGGTTGTCAGTACCGACGGAGCGGGGAGCGCCGATTCATCGCCCGGCTCGGCCGGGGGCGGTGGATCCAACCGCCCAGTATGGACAGGCTGGTCATGGCGTGCCTGCCGTGCCCTGTCCGATCACCCGTACCGGGCGCGCAACTTCCCCTTGACCAGCTTCCCGGTGGGCGTGCGCGGCAGATCGTCGGAGAAATCGACGGTGCGCGGCACCTTGTAGTGCGCGATCCGCTCCCGCAGGTAGCCGCGCAGCTCCTCGCCCAGCTCGGGGCCCGGCTCGGCGCCGGGGGCGGGCTGTACGACGGCGAGCACCGATTCGCCCATCTCCTCGTCCGGCACCCCGATGACCGCCACGTCGAGCACCTTCGGGTGCAGCGCCAGCGCGTCCTCCACCTCCTGCGGGTAGATGTTCACACCACCGGAGATGATCATGAACGCCTTGCGGTCGGTGAGGAAGAGGAAGCCGTTGTCGTCCAGGTAGCCGATGTCGCCGGTGGTGGTCCAGGCCGGGTGTGCGGGGTGCACCGCCTCGGCGGTCCTGGCCGGGTCGTTGTGGTAGGCGAAGGGCAGCTCGTCGCGCTCGAAGTAGACGGTGCCGATCTCGCCGACCGGCAGCTCGGCGCCGTCGTCGCCGCAGATCCGGATGGTGCCGAGCCCGGCGACGCCGACCGACCCCGGCTTGCGCAGCCACTGCGCACTGTCGATGAAGGTGGCGCCGTTGGCCTCGGTGGAGGCGTAGTACTCGAACAGGATCGGGCCCCACCACTCGATCATCGCCCGCTTGACCTCGACCGGGCACGGCGCCGCCGCGTGCACCGCCACCCGCAGGCTGGAGACGTCGTACTTCGCCCGGATCGCCGCGTCCAGCTTGAGCATGCGCACGAACATGGTCGGCACCCACTGGCTGTGCGTCACCCGGAACCGCTCGATCGCGGCAAGTGCCCGTTCGGGATCGAACCCGCGCATGATGACCAGCGTCCCGCCGAGCGCGTGCACCACGCCGCCGAAGCGCAGCGGCGCGGCGTGGTAGAGCGGGGCGGGGGAGAGGTAGACGGTGTCGCTGTCGAAGCCGTACAGCGGGCCGAAGATGGCGGTGTAGGTGTCACCGGGGGCCTCGCCGACCTGCCGCTCCGGCAGCGGTTGCCGAATGCCCTTCGGCCGCCCCGTCGTGCCGGACGAGTACAGCATGTCCGCCCCGCGCGGCTCGTCCGCGCGCGGCTCCGCCGACGCGGCCGCCAGCGCCCCCTCGTACGACCCGAACCCCGCGACCTCCCCGCCGAACGCCAGCCGCAGCGCCACCGCTGGCGTCTGCGGCAGCACCTCCACCGCGACCTCGGCGAGCTCCGCCGATGCGATCAGCGCCCGCGCCCCGCAGTCGTTCACGATGTAGGCGATCTCGGGCGCCGACAGGTGCCGGTTCACCGCCGTGATGTAAAGCCCGGATCGCAGCGCGGCCCAGTACACCTCGTACACCTTCGGGTCGTTCCCGGAGAGCAGCGCGAGGTGGTCGCCGCGCCGCAGCCCGGCCTCGTGCAGGTGCCGCGCGAGCCGCACCGAGTTCTCCTCCAGCTGCCGATAACTGAGCGTCTCCCCGGTTTCGGCCACCACGACCGCGGCCTTGTCCGGAAAGCGGTCGACGTGTGCGCCGGGGTACATGCGGCTCCTCGGGGGTGGGCGGCAGGTGTGCTGTGCTGAGCGGAGAATAGCGGAAAGTGAACCGGTGTTCCGATGTTTGCGGGGGAACTCCTACCGCTCGAGCAGCCGCGAGACGCCGTTGTCCGCCGCCGCGGTCCACCGCTCCGGATCGTCCGGATCCAGCCACAGCCGGACCCGGTCGCCGACCGCGAGCGGCCGCGTCGGAACCTGGTGCGCGGGCAAGGTGAGCACCCGTTCCCCGTACTCGACGGTGATCCGGGTGAGCTTCGGGTTCGGGGTGGGCCGGAACCGGCCCAGGCCGTCGTCGGTGATCACCGCCTCGACCTCCCTGCCGGTGGCGCGGAGCTCGCTGCGCCACCCCCGGCGCCGCCGGGCGCCCAGGTGAACCAGGAGCGCCGCGCCACCGGCGACGGCGCCGACGGCGGCGGGCAGCGCCGCGAACGGCGAACCGTCGACCAGCAGCACCAGCGCCGCGGCGAACGCGGCCGCGGCCCCGAGTTCGAGCGGCCCGAGTACCCGCCCCGGCTTCGTGCCGACGGCGGCGTGCATCCGCCACACGCTGGTCAGCAGCAGCGCGGGGAAGATGATCCAGATCCCGGCGAGCAGCGCCGCGATCCAGATCGGCCGGTCGCCGACGACGGTGGCACCGTGCGCGGCGAGCGCGGCGGCGAGGACCGCGGCCACCAGGACGGCGGCCTGCAGCGGGGGAGCGGGGGCCCGGCGCCGCGCGGCGGCCATCCGGTCGCGCGGGGCCGGGTTCAACGATGCGTGCACCGCTACAGATTGCCCACCGCGTGCTCCAGCCGCCGCGCGACCAGGTCGCGGGCCCGCTCGCGCAGGGCGGGGCGGTAGCCGGAGGGGTACACCGGGTCGCCCGGCGCGTAGGTCTTCAGCACCTCGCGGGCCAGCGTGACCTTGTGCACCTCGGTCGGTCCGTCGGCCAGCCCCATGACCTCGGCGTAGGTGAGCATGTCGACGAAGGGCAGGTCGTCGCTGACGCCGATGGCGCCGTGCAGATGCAGCGCGCGCTGCGCGATGTCGTGCATGACCTTGGGCATGGCGACCTTGATGGCGGCGATGTCCTTCCGCACCTTCAGGTAGTCCCGCTCCCGGTCGATGCGCCACGCCGTGCGCAGCACCAGCAGCCGGAACTGCTCCATCTCGATCCAGCTGTCCGCGATCTTCTCCTGCGTCATCTGCAGCGACCCGAGCGCGCCGGAGCGCACCTGCCGGGAGACCGCGCGCTCGCACATCATGTCGAAGGCCCGGCGCACCAACGCGACCGTGCGCATGGCGTGGTGCACCCGCCCGCCGCCGAGCCGGGTCTGCGCGACGACGAAGCCCTGCCCCTGCTCGCCCAGCAGGTGATCGGCGGGCACCCGGACGCCGGTGAAGCGCAGGTGCCCCTCGTGCTCGCTGAACCCGCGCACGTGGAAGTTCTTCACGATCTCCAGCCCCGGCGTGCCCGCGGGCACGATGAACATGGACATGCCGCGGTACGGGCCCGCCGCCGGATCGGTCACCACCATGACGATGTGGAAGGCCGCGAACTCGGCATTGGAGTTGAACCATTTCTCGCCGTCGATCACCCACTCGTCGCCGTCGCGCACCGCGCGCGCGGTGAACAGCGCGGGGTCGGCGCCGCCGGTGGGCTCGGTCATGACGTAGCAGGAGCCGATCTCCCCGGCCAGCAGCGGCCGCAGCCAGCGCTCCTTCTGCTCCGGCGTGCCGTAGTGCGCGAGGATCTCGGCGTTACCCGAGTCCGGCGCCTGGCAGCCGAAGACCGACGGCGCCCAGACCGAGGTGCCGAGCACCTCGTTGAGCAGCGCCAGCTTCAGCTGGCCGAAGCCGGGGCCGCCCAGGTCGGGGCCGAGGTGGCAGGCCCACAGGCCGCGCTCCCGCACCCGCTCCTGCAGCGGACGCAGCAGCGCCATGGCCTCGGTGTCGGTGCGGTCGTAGGGGTTCGGGTAGAGCAGGTCGAGCGGCTCGACCTCGGTGCGGACGAACTCCGCCGCCCACTCCAGCTCCGCCCCGTACTCCGGATCGGTCTCGAAATCCCACGCCATGGTCAACCTTTCGTGCTGTCGCCGACGACGAGGCCGTCGAGCAGGGTTCCCGCCAGGATCTCGGCGATCGCGGCGGGGGTGTGCGGCCCGTGCGGGCGGTACCAGGAGGAGACGGTGTTCAGCATGCCGAGCATGCTGTTGGTGACGACGTGGTCGGCGGTGCGCAGCGCGCCCGCCGCGTACCCGGCGTCGAGCACGGCCTGCCAGCAGCGCTGCAGCCGGTCGCGCAGCTCCTGCAGGTCG
Organism: Nocardia jiangsuensis; assembly: GCF_042650385.1. Taxonomy (NCBI): domain Bacteria; kingdom Bacillati; phylum Actinomycetota; class Actinomycetes; order Mycobacteriales; family Nocardiaceae; genus Nocardia; species Nocardia jiangsuensis. Next base: position 285,372 of record NZ_JBHSAX010000013.1, on the reverse strand, counting down.
GTGGCGCGGTCGCCGGTGAGCGCGGTGACGTCGCGCAGCTGCACCGCGACCGCGCGGCGGTGCGCCACGATCAGCTCGACGTGCGAGCCGATGAGCGCGCGCAGCGTCGTGACCGGGTCGTCGCCGCGGTCGCGGATCCGCTCGGCCGCGCTGAGCATGAGCGTGGTGTAGTCGCGCAGGATGTGCCACAGCAGCTCCTCCTTGGAGCCGATGTGGTAGTAGAGCGCGCCGCGCTGCACCCCCGCCGCGGCGCCGATCTCGGCGACCCCCGTGCCGTGGAAGCCGTTGCGCGCGAACAGCTCCGCCGCCGCGTGCAGGATGCGCCGCCGAGTCTCGATCGCGGTCGACTCGGTCGCGGGCGGGCGCCCCCGCCGCCGCGGCACGGGATCGGTGTCGCGCGCGGCGCCGGCACCGCTCGCCCCGGCGGGCACCCTCACCGCCACCCGCCGTCCAGCGCCAGGACCGCGCCGGTCACGAAACTCGACGCCGGGCCCGCGAGATACAGCGCCGCGCCGACGATCTCCGCCGGCTTCCCGACCCGCCCCAGCGTGCTGCGCCGCTCCAGCTCGGCCCGCAGCTCGTCCGGCCAGGCGGCGGCGATATCGGTGTCGAACGGCCCGCAGCGGATCGTATTGACCCGCACCGCGGGCCCGTAGGTCCGTGCCAGCCCACCGGAGAGCGCCTCCAGCCCGGCCTTCGCGGCGGCGTACGGCACCGCGTGCGGCTCGGGATTCGTCGCCTCGATGGAGGAGATGTTGATGATCGAGCCCCCGCCCGCCGCCGCCATCCGCGCCCCGACCAGCGCGCCGAGCCGGAACGGCCCCTTGAGGTTCACCGCGATCACCTTGTCGAAGAGCGCCTCCGGCACCTCGGCCAGGCTCGGGTAGAGCGGCGATGAACCCGCGTTGTTGACCAGCACGTCCACCCGGCCGAACTCGCCGTACGCCGCCTCGACGAGCGCGTCGCACTGCTCCCAGTGGCTCACGTTGCAGGCCACCGGCAGCGCGCGCCGCCCGTGGTCGGCGCGGATCCGCTCGGCCACCGCGGCGCAGGACTCGAGCCGCCGCCCGGCGACGACGACATCCGCCCCCGCCGCCGCGAAGGCGAGCGCCATCTCCGCACCGAGCCCGCGACCGCCGCCGGTGATCAGTGCGACCTTGCCCTGCAGCGTCATCGACGACCTCTCAGTTCACCCTTAATGTTCCGATCAGTACATTAATCCGGCGCTGACGAGTATCAGGGGGGCGTGACCCCGGCGCGGCTTTACCGACGGGTAACATGACAGCGACTTTTTCCATCGGCCTTCTCGGAAGCGAGGCAGTAGATGACAGAGCGGGTTCAGGTCGGCGGACTGCAGGTGGCAGGCGTTCTCCACGCGTTCATCGAGAACGAGGCGCTGCCGGGAACCGGCGTGGATTCCGCCGCGTTCTGGGCCGGCGCCGAGCGGGTGATCACCGAGTTCGCGCCGCGCAACCGCGCGCTGCTGGCCGAGCGGGACGAGATCCAGGGCAAGCTGGACGCCTGGCACAGCGAGCACCCCGGCGCCGACTACGACAGGGCCGCCTACAAGCAGTTCCTCACCGAGATCGGGTACCTGCGCCCCGAGCCCGCCGATTTCGAGGCGACCACCGCGAACGTGGACGACGAGATCGCCGTCACCGCGGGCCCGCAGCTGGTGGTCCCGGTGAGCAACGCCCGCTTCGCGATCAACGCCGCGAACGCCCGCTGGGGCTCGCTCTACGACGCGCTCTACGGCACCGACGCCATCCCGGAGTCCGGCGGCGCCGAGAAGGGCACCGGCTACAACCGGGTCCGCGGCGACAAGGTGATCGAGTGGGCGCGCAACTTCCTCGACGACTCGGTCACCCTGATCACCGGCTCGCACATCGGCTCCACCTCGTACAAGATCGTGGACGGTGAGCTGGAGGTCGGGCTGGAGGACGGCACCGAGATCGGCCTGGCCGACGCCGCGCAGCTGGTCGGCTACCTCGGCACCCCGGAGGCGCCGACCTCGATCCTGCTGAAGCACAACGGCCTGCACATCGAGATCCAGATCGACCCGGAGTCGCCGATCGGCAGCACCGACACCGCGGGGATCAAGGACGTCGTGCTGGAGTCCGCGGTCACCACGATCATGGACTTCGAGGATTCGGTCGCGGCGGTCGACGCCGAGGACAAGGTGCTCTGCTACCACAACTGGCTCGGCCTGATGAAGGGCGATCTCGCCGAAGAGGTCAGCAAGGGCGGCAAGAGCTTCACCCGCACCATGAACCCGGACCGCGTCTACACCGCGCTGGACGGCTCCGAGCTCACCCTGCACGGCCGCTCGCTGCTCTTCGTGCGCAACGTCGGCCACCTCATGACCTCCGACGCCATCCTCGATCCCGAGGGCAACGAGGTGCCGGAGGGCATCCTGGACGGCCTGATCACCTCGCTCATCGCCAAGCACGCGCTGCGCGACGACGCCGCGCTGAAGAACAGCCGCACCGGCTCGGTCTACATCGTGAAGCCGAAGATGCACGGCCCGGACGAGGTCGCCTTCACCAACGACCTCTTCGCCGCCATCGAGGACGTGCTCGGCCTGGCGCGCAACACCCTCAAGGTCGGCATCATGGACGAGGAGCGCCGCACCACGGTGAACCTCAAGGCCGCCATCCAGGCCGCCGCCGCCCGCGTGGTCTTCATCAACACCGGCTTCCTGGACCGCACCGGCGACGAGATCCACACCTCCATGGAGGCCGGGCCGATGGTCCGCAAGGCCGACATGAAGACGCAGCAGTGGATCCTGTCCTACGAGGACTGGAACGTCGACACCGGCCTCGCCGTCGGGCTGCGCGGCCGCGCGCAGATCGGCAAGGGCATGTGGGCCATGCCCGACCTCATGCGCGACATGCTCACGCAGAAGATCGGCCACCCGAAGGCGGGCGCCAACACCGCGTGGGTGCCCTCGCCCACCGCCGCCACCCTGCACGCCACCCACTACCACCTGGTCGATGTGCTTGCCAGGCAGCAGGAGCTGGTCAAGGGCGGCCGCCGCGCCGACGTCGACCAGATCCTGCAGATCCCGCTGGCCGCCGAGCCGAACTGGAGCGACGAGGAGAAGCGCCAGGAGCTGGACAACAACTCGCAGTCCATCCTCGGCTACGTGGTGCGCTGGATCGACCACGGCGTCGGCTGCTCCAAGGTGCCCGACATCAAAGACGTCGCGCTGATGGAGGACCGCGCCACCCTGCGGATCTCCAGCCAGCTCATGGCGAACTGGCTGCGGCACGGGATCGTCACCGAGGACGAGGTCGTCGCCAGCCTGGAGCGGATGGCGCCCGTCGTCGACCGGCAGAACGAGAACGACCCCAGCTACCGCCCGCTGGCCCCCGACTTCGCGGGCAGCGTCGCCTTCCAGGCGGCCAAGGAGCTCATCCTCGAGGGGACGAAGCAGCCCAACGGGTACACCGAGCCGATCCTGCACCGGCGCCGCCGCGAGGCCAAGGCGCTGGCCGCCAAGAACGGCAGCTAGTTCTCCGCGAACGCCCCCGGCCGGAATCCGGCCGGGGGCGTTCGCGTTGTCCGGGGCATGAAGGTTCTGATCGTGTACGCCCATCCCGAACCCGATTCGCTCACCGGAGCACTGAAAGACGTTGCCGTGGAACAGCTCCGCGCCGACGGTCACGAGGTGGTCGTGAGCGACCTCTACGCCGCAGGCTGGAAGGCGAGCGCCGACGCCGCCGATTTCGGCGAGGTGACCGAGCGCAACTTCATGCTCGCCTCCGGTGCGGCCTACGCAACCGGCACGCTGGCCGCCGATATTCGCGCCGAGCAGGAGAGGCTGCTCTGGGCAGATGCCGTGCTGCTGCACTTCCCGCTCTGGTGGTTCTCCCTGCCGGCCATTCTGAAGGGCTGGGTGGACCGGGTCTTCACCTGTGGCTTCGCCTACGGCGCCGGCGGCACCGCGATTCCCCGCTATGGCGACGGCGTCCTGGCCGGGAAGCGCGGCATGCTGGTGGTCGCGGTGGGCGGGCGCGAGCCGGCGTACTCCGAACGCGGCATCAACGGCCCGATCGACGAGCTGCTCTTCCCCATCCAGCACGGCATTCTGTACTACCCGGGGCTGGATGTGCTGCCGCCCTTCGTCGCGCACGGCACCATCCGGGTGGACGACGAGCGCTTCGCCGAGCTGGCCGGGCAGCTGCGCGGACGGCTCTCCGAACTGGAGCAGACCGAGCCGATCCGGTACCGCAGGCAGGCGGGCGGGGACTACGACCGGGCGCTGCGGCTGGCACCGGGGCGCGAGGTTCCCGGTACCGGGGGTTTCGGGCTGCACGTGCGCGGTCGCTAGGCTGGTGCCGCATCATCCGATCGTTTGGAGGAAAGCACATGGGAAGCGTTGTTCTCGACATCTTCGCGCTGCTGGCCAACCGGGCCGCGGAGTTCTGGAACTGGGCCGCGACCGGCTCGGCGGGTTTCCCCCCGCTGTGATGTCCGGCTGAGGCATCCGCCGCACGATCCGACCCCCGGCTCCGGCCGCCACCACCGCTGCGGTGGCGGCTGGACCCGGGGGTTTCGGGTCTCCGGAACCGGCCATACCCCTTAGGGTGACGGACATGAATTCGGTTGCGACCCAGCGGCGTCGCCGCCCCACCTGGTTCCGGGTCTGGACATTCCTGCTGCTCTTCGCCGTGATCGTGGTGGGCGCGCTGCTCTTCTGGCAGCTCGGCGCCGAGGGAACGCTCCCGGTCCGGACCGCGCTCTTCGGTGCGCTCGGCGTGCTCGGATTCCTCGCGCTGGTCACCTGGCTGGTCAGCCTCGTCCGCTACCGCTCGCCGCTCGGCGCGCTGGGATCGCTGCTGGTCATCGCGGTGCTCGGGGTCGCGGTGTGGCAGAACGTGCCGGAGCGCGCCGGGTGGCGGGTGTCGGTGAACACGCTGGAGGGGCGCGCGGAGTCGTGCGAGGCGCCGGGGCCGGACCGCACCCGGCTCGGCGTCTACACCTTCCGCTTCGTCGGGCCGAAGCAGGGCGGCTGCTTCTTCTACCTGGACGCCGAGTCGCAGGAGTCGCACGGGTTCGCCCGGTTCCCCGACGGGCAGCCGAACGCCGAGACCGAGGTGGCGGGCGCTCCGGCCATCGAGTACAGCTCGTGGTACAACGGCTGGTACAAGTTCACCGAGGTCGGCTGAGTCGCGCTCAGGAGCCGACGGTCGAGCGCTGGTCCGGCGGCGGCGTGTAGACGTCGCCGTCCAGGTTCAGCACCAGGAAGCCGTTGTCCGAACAGGACACGTACAGCTGGTTGCCGCGCCACTCCGGCGGGGAGAGGCACCAGTCGGTGGAGACGTCGCCGAAGAGCAGCCTGCCGGTGCGCGGGGTGAGCGCGTCGGCCCCGGAGAACTGGCCGTCCAGCACCGCGCGCAGCGCCGAGGGGCCGCTCATGATCGGAATGCCGGTGAGCGAGGCCAGCGCGTGCGGGGAATTCCACAGGCCGAGGTTCTGGCCGGTGCGCGCGGGCGGGTTGTAGTAGGCGATCTCCCGGATGTTCCACGGGTCGCGCACGTCGAAGACGCGGATGCCGGAGGAGATCCAGCCGCAGGCCAGCGCCGTCGGGTTCGCCGGCCGGTCGGCGGTGCAGTAGTGCGATTCGTACGCGAAGACCGAGCCGCCCATCGACGACCCGATATTGCTGTCCAGATTCTGCGGCAGGTTGATCTCCAGCTTGATCTTGCCGACCACATCCGGCGCGGCATCGTCGGCGACATCGACGAGCTTGACCCCGCCGGAGCCGCCCTCGTCCACCGTGAAGAGGTACGGGTGGCCGTCGTAGGTCACCGGGATACTGTGCTGGGTGGCCCAGCCGTCGGTCCAGAACACCCGGCCCAGGTGCGGTACCTGCGGATTCGGGTCGCGCCGCTGAATCGCGGAGACGTCGAGCACGGTGAACCCGCCGAGCGCGGAGAGGTAGAGCCGGTTACCGTCCGGGCTGACGCCCAAGCCGTGCTCCTCCATCCCGGCGACGCCCTGCCAGATCACCCGCGGACGGGTCGGGTCGGTCAGGTCGACCGCGCTGAGCAGCCCCGGCACGATCCCCGACGACCAGTAGGTGTTGCCGTCCGGCGAGAAACCGCCCTCGTGCGTGGTGATCGGCAGCGGTTGCAGCGGGTCGGTGCCGGGGCCCGGGTTGAGCAGCCGCGGGTGCGCGCAGTCCGAGATGTCGTAGACGGAGAGGAAGCCGGCGCCGATCAGCAGCGGAACACCGGTTCCGACCAGCAGCTTCCGCTCCACGTTCACCTTCAGCGACTCCCAGGTGCCCGCCAGCATCGCGGGTTCGGTGAGCGTGACCGTCGGGCGCGGGTTCGCCGGATCGGAGACGTCAAGCACCTGCACGCCCCTGGTCTCGCCGAGCAGCGCGCCGGGGAAGAAGCTGCCCAGGTAGGCGCAGTGCTCGAAGCTGGTCGAGGTGATGCCCGCGCCGCGGCCCGCCCAGCTGCCCGCCAGGGACATGTTGCAGCGGTAGCCGAGGGTGCTTCGCCCCGAGTCCCGGTCCCTGGCCGGGACGTCGCCCTGCAGGCCGGGCTCGGGGAGGTCGTCCGGGCCGCAGTCGGCGCGAGGGACGGACGTTGTTCCCACGTCGAGGAATTCTCGGAGCTGAATGTTGAAATCGGGTTGCGCCGAGACGACGCCCGGGGTGGTCAGGATCGCGAGGATCAGGGTCGCGAGCAGGATCTGGGCTCGGTGCATCGTCGCACCCCTTTCGTCCATCTCAGACAGTTGGATGGTACGACGGAGACCTCTGACCAGGGACGGAATTCACCCCGCTTGTATTCCCTGGGCGAAACGCCCTGTGTGAGGGGGAAATCGCAGGGGTTGCAATCCTCGGCTATCGGAGCGCGAAAGTGAAACCTCGCTATTGCGCCTATTTCCTACTCTCGGTCGCCCGGGCCGCGAGCAGACGCCGCTCGGCGACGGCCGGCCGATCTTCCGCTTCGGGTGGGCGCACCACTGTGAGACCGGCCCCGGTGAGGATGCTCAAATCCAGCGACCAATTCCGGGCGGACCTGTACTCCCAGGAGCGAAACGCCTCGACGACGTGCTCCTGCGCTCGCGTGGCGGACATCCCCGTGACCCGCATCAGATGCCGGAAAGCCCGGTCTTCGTTGCCGCTCACCTGAGCGTATCCGAAATGGGTGGTCAAGTGACAGTCACTGCAGAGCAGGATGATCCGCCGCAAGCTCTGAACGGTACGAACCTCGTCGTAGTCCCATCGTTCGTGAGCTTCCAGCCGTCGTCGTTCCGCCGGGTCCTTACCGACGCCACAGACCTCGCATCGGTGCTCGGCTCTCGTGTTCACCATGCGCCGCAGACGCTCCCAGTCCCTGCTGTCGACGCAGTAGCGGACGTTGGTGAACCAGCACGACGACGGCACCAGGTCCACGAAGAGGCCGGTGCCGAAGTGGCGGTCCTCGCCGGGGAGTAGCGGCGGTACATCGGGCCGTACGTCGTGCGGCTGCCCCTCCGGATGGTCCTGGATCCAGGTCAGACCGCCGAGGTCGAGGTGATTTCTGGCGCGAGTGACAGCGACGTAAGCCAACCGGGCGTCGGCGCCGTCGATGGGAAGCGGGCGACCGTCATCGTCCTCGCCCGGGACGGGAAAGTCGTCCGCGAGGCGCACGGTGCTCCATTCACGACCTTTCGCCTTGTGCGCGGTCGACACGATCAACTCTGCCCTGCGCTCGTTGCTCAATTTGCCGACCGCGTCGAGCACTGCGTCTGCCCCGTGCCGGTCGATCAAATTCACGAACGAATAGAGGTCTTTACCGGAAGGGTCGTCGATCGCATACTCCTGAACTTCACCCCATGAGGAGAACAGGAACAGCTCGGGGTGGGCTGCACGACGGCCCGCTTTCAACTCGCGTGCGGCCACGGCGAGCGAGCGTAGCTGGCCACCGCCACCCACCAGGGCAACCGCTACACCCGCCTCGAGGGCCGTCATGACTTCGAGCATCGCACCGGAGTTCGTCCTGCACAGGACAGCGTTCGCCCGGGACGCGGGACCGACGGTGGTCGCGATCTGGTCATGCCCGCTCAGTCTGATCGGTGCGTCGATGATGGACAACCAGCGATTGGCCTCCTCCGCCACCGCCGGACCGAATCGGAAGGACCGGGTCAGACCGAGTTTCGTTCCGCCGAAGCCAGCCATCACGTCCTGCGCTCCGCGCCAACCGTAAATGGCCTGGGCCGAGTCTCCGACCATCACGAGTTGCGCCGAACCACGCTGCGCGCTGAAAATCTGCTCGACTACGGGATTCGTGTCCTGAGCCTCGTCGAGCAGGATGTAGGCGTAGTCCAGGACCGGCCGGCTGAGCGCCCACATCTTCAGGTAGTGATCGTGCTCGAATCGGACTGTTCTGCCCTCAGGGTCCTGAATATCGCTCCAGGCCTTCACCGCGAAGGGAAGTACGGCGGCGGCGAGTGCGTCCCTGTGTGTGCTGCTGAGGCCATGCAGTAGAGCTACATGATGGGCACCGATGACGTCATCGGCCGAATAGCAGAAGCGGCGCACGGTTTGAACCACCGCATGGGCGAGCGCGAGTGGTGCGACATTTCGATTTCCGATACGTCTCTCGCCGCGAATACCCAACCCGTTGGCGACTTCCCTCCCCGGAAGTCGTGGAGCGTCCAGGCGCCGCTTGAACCGATGGCCGACACTGCGGTATGCCATCCGGTGCGCCGTTCCGCACGCGACGGTACGGGGGAACTGCCCTGCCGCATCGTCGGCAATGGCTCGATTGAATGCGATGTAGAGGCCGCTTTCGGTTGTGGTCCCCGCCAGCAGACGCAGAGTGGTTGTCTTACCGCTTCCCGCGCCGGCCTGGATTGCGAGATGATCACCTCGGGCGAACGCCTCGACCGCTGCTTGCTGTTCGTCCGTTCGCGTGATCGTCCCGCGCACCTGAACTCCCCGCTCTCGTGATCGTCTGTCGCCGATCATGCCACCGTCCACCGACAGATCGGCCGGCACTCCGTAGCATTCGGTCCAGGAGCGCGCGCGGATTCGAAACTCGAGAAGCGCTGCAGCGCAATCTTATCCGTACTACACGGCGGTCAGGTTCCGCGCCGTGCTGTGCGCCGGAGCAGGTGGTCGCAGTGCTCGAGGAGGGTGCGGCGGAGGGGGAGGGCGCGGCGGGCCAGGTCGGATTGGGCGCGGACGTAGTCGGCTCGGCCGGAGGGGGTTTCGATGGGGACGGGGGTGTAGCCGTAGGCGGACAGGTCGTAGGGGCTGGCGCGCATGTCGAGTTCGCGAGCGGCGCAGGCGAGTTCGAAGCAGTCGAGGAGCAGGGCCGACGGGAGCAGGGGGGTGAGTTTGAAGGCCCACTTGTAGAGGTCCATGCCGGCGTGGAGGCAGCCGGGTTGCTCGCTGGCGACCTGCTGTTCGCGGGTCAGGGCGAGGTCGTTGCGGCCTACCGCGTCGGGGGTGAAGAAGCGGTAGGCGTCGTAGTGGGTGCAGCGGAGGTCGAGGGATTCGACGACGTTGTCGGTGCCGGAGCGTCCCAGACGGAGGGGGGTGGCGTGGCGGGTGTCGTCGGTGCGGTAGACCATCGCCCATTCGTGCAGGCCGAAGCAGGAGAGGCGGGGTTGGCGCTCGGCGGTGGCGCGGAGCAGGGCCGCGACGAACGAGACGGTGTCGCGGCGGCGGGCCAGGAAGGCGGGGTCGGCGGCGTGGCAGCCGGGGGCGATCGCGTGGTAGCCGCGGACTTCGGCGTACTCGGGGGAGTCGGCGAGGGCGATGCCGAAGCCGGGGTGCCAGCGGCGGAGCTGGCCGGGCTTGTGGCCGTAGTAGGTGAAGAGGAAGTCGAGCACGGGGTTTTTCCCACCGGCGGCGCGGCGGCGCAGGTAGCAGCCGACCAGGGCTTCGATCCGGTCGCGGTGCGCGGCGGCGAGCTCGTGCCACGCGGCGCGGCGGAGGGGCGCGCGGTCGGCGCCGGGCGGAACGCGCCCCGTGGTTTCGGCGGTGCGCTCGGCGCTCTCGGGCGCGCGGTCCGGCTCGGGATCGCGAGGTGCGGCCGCGCTGTCGGGGACGGCGGTCCCCGTCCCCGCTGACCGGAGGGAAGCGGAGCTCACTCCGCGACCCGGTGCGTCGTGTCCCGGACCGTCCCGACGAACTCCTCGACCAGATCCTCCAGCGCCACGATCCCGACGGTGGTCCCCCTGCTGTCCACCACCCGCCCGAGGTGGCTGTTGGTTCGCCGCAGCCGCGCGAGCGCCTCGAACAGCGTGGTCCCGGCGCTCACCGTCGGCAGCGGCCGGATGTCGGTGCGCGGGATGACGGTCTCCGGCCCCGCCTGCTGATCGACCACCTCGTCCAGCACGTCCTTGATGTGCAGGTACCCCATCAGCGACCCCTCGCGGGCGCGCACGGGGTACCGCGAGAACCCGGTCTCGGCGACCGCGGCCTCGATGTCGCCGAGCGTGGTCCCGTCGCCGCGCAGCGGGACGGTGCGGGTGGCGGCGAGCGGCACCATGACCTCGCGGACGATCCGCTCGGAGTTGCCGAGCGCCTGGGTGAGGCGGCGGTGCTCGTCCTCGTCGAGCAGCCCCTCGGAGCGGGACTCGCCGATCATCTCGGCGAGCTCCTCGCTGGAGACGGTGCCCTCCAGCTCGTCCTTCGGCTCGACCCGCAGCAGCCGCAGGGAGAGGTTGGCGCAGAGGTTGTAGAAGGCGATGAGCGGTTTGGCGATGCGCAGCCACATCAGGTGCGCGGGGACGAGCAGCAGCGCGACCCGCTCCGGGCCGGCGAGCGCGATGTTCTTCGGGATCATCTCGCCGAACAGGATGTGCAGCACGACGACGATGGCGAGCGCGAGCGCGAACGACACCGGGTGCAGCAGCCCCTCGGGCAGCCCGGCCAGCTCGAACGGCCGCTCCAGCAGGTGCGCCACCGCGGGTTCACCGACCCGGCCGAGCAGGATCGAGCAGATGGTGATGCCGAGCTGGGCGGCGGCCAGCATGATGGAGAGGTTCGCGGCGGCGCGGATCACGGTCTCCGCGTTGCGCTTGCCCTGCGCGACGAGCGCCTCCAGCCGGTCCCGGCGGGCCGAGATGAGCGCGAACTCCGCGCCGACGAAGAAGGCGTTGCCCGCGAGCAGCACCACGGTCAGCGCGACGCCGAAGAGATCACCCATGGTCGCGCTCCCCCGGTATCAGTTTCTCGGCGGGTACCGGAAGCAGCCGGATCCGGTCGATGCGCCTGCCGTCCATCCGCTCCACCCTGGCGATCCAGCCGCCGTCGTGGCCGTCCGAGCCGAAGCCGTGCGGCGGTGGCGGCAGCACCACCCGGTCGCCCGCGGCCGGGATCCGGCCGAGCACGGCGAGCACCAGCCCGCCCAGGGTCTCGTACTCGCCCTCGGGGGCCTGGTAGCCGGTGGCGTGGAAGATCTCGTCGATCCGGAGCAGCCCGGAGCAGTCCCAGCCGTCGGCGACCTTGCGGATCTCGCGCTCCTCCTCGTCGTGCTCGTCCCTGACGTCGCCGAGGATCTCCTCGATCAGATCCTCCATGGTGACGATGCCCGCGGTGCCGCCGTACTCGTCCTCGACCAGCGCCACCTGCATGCCGTGCGCGCGCACCCGGTCCAGCACCTCGTCGCCGTCCAGACTGTCCGGCACCACCGGGACCGGGCGGGCCAGCAGCCGCAGCCTGACGGTGTGCCTGGTCGCGGCGGGATGGCTGAAGGCCTGCTTGACGTGCACGACGCCGATGGTGTTGTCCAGGTCGCCGTCGACGATGGGGAAGCGGGAGTAGCCGGTCCGGGCGGCGGCGGCGAGCAGGTCGGCGATGGTGTCGTCGCGGTCCAGCGACTCCACCTTGACCCGGGGGGTCATCAGATCCTCGGCGCTGCGGCTGCCGAACCGCAGCGAGCGCTCGATGATCTGCGCGGTGCGCTGGTCCAGTGCGCCGCGCAGCGCGGAGGTGCGCACCAGCGAGCCGAGCTCCTCGGGGGAGCGGGCGGAGCGCAGCTCCTCGGCGGGTTCGATGCCGAGGCGGCGGACCACCAGATTGGCGGTGTTGTTCAGGAAGTGGATCATCCAGGAGAAGACCACGGAGAAGGCGATCATCGGCCCGGCGGTGGCCCGCGCGGCGGCGAGCGGAACGGCGATGGCGATGTTCTTCGGCACCAGCTCGCCGTAGATCATCGAGAGCGAGGTGGCCAGGACCAGGGCAAGGGCCAGCGCGATGCCGGAGGCGGCCGCCTCGGAGGCGCCGACCGCGGTGAAGATCGGGTGCAGCAGCCGGGCCAGCACCGGCTCGGCGATGTAACCGGTGATCAGCGTGGTGATGGTGATGCCGAGCTGGGCGCCGGAGAGCTGGAAGGAGAGCGTGCGGTGCGCGTTGCGCACCATCCGGGAGCGGCGGTCACCGGTGCGCGCGTGCGCCTCGACGGTGCTGCGCTCCAGCGCGGTCAGCGAGAACTCGGCGGCGACGAAGAGCGCGGTGCCCGCGGTCAGCGCGACGAAGCCGAGCAGGCTGAGCACGGTGAGCAGAATGCCGAGCACGGTCACCACCGCCCCGGGGCGGGGGCGAACGGGAAGCCGGGGATATCACCCGGCTCGGTAGAGGAGCCCTCCTGAGTGGCGCCCTCGGACGCGGGTGACAAGCGGATCCTTTCGGAAGCGGGTGGCGCGTTCTTCGGTGAAGCGGCGGCTCGACGCTGCGGCCGCGGCGCCGGGAACGGCTGGGTGGCACCGTCGCCGACGGTGCCGACGACGGCCATGTTACCGGGCGCGCCCCCGCGACTCCGGCGCCGCCCCCGGCGGTGTCACCAGCCGCTCGGGAGCGGGCGGCCCTCCGCGAAACCGGCCGCCGACTGCACGCCGAGCACCGCGCGCTCGTGCAGCTCGGCGAGCGAGCGGGCACCCGCGTAGGTGCAGGCGCTGCGTACGCCGGAGCAGATGTGGTCGATCAGGTCCTCGACGCCGGGGCGCTCGGGGTCGAGCCGCATCCGGGAGCTGGAGATGCCCTCCTCGAAGAGCCCCTTGCGGGCCCGGTCGAAGGCGCTGTCCGCGGCGGTGCGGGCGGCGACGGCGCGCTTGGAGGCCATGCCGAAGCTCTCCTTGTAGGCATTGCCGTCGCGGTCGATCCGCAGGTCACCGGGGGATTCGTAGGTGCCGGCGAACCAGGAGCCGATCATCACGTTCGCCGCGCCGGCGGCGAGTGCGAGGGCGACGTCGCGCGGGTGCCGCACGCCGCCGTCGGCCCAGACGTGCACGCCGAGTTCCCGTGCGGCCGCGGAGCACTCGGCCACCGCGGAGAACTGCGGGCGGCCGACGCCGGTCATCATCCGCGTGGTGCACATGGCGCCGGGGCCGACCCCGACCTTCACGATGTCGGCGCCCGCCGCGGCCAGATCGCGGGTGCCGTCGGCGGAGACCACGTTGCCTGCCACCAGCGGCACGCCGAGGCCGAGATCGGCGACGGCGCGCAGGGTTTCGAGCATCTTGGCCTGGTGGCCGTGCGCGGTGTCGATGACGAGCAGATCGGCGCCCGCGTCGACGAGCGCCTTGGCCTTGGCCGCGACGTCGCCGTTGATGCCGACGGCCGCGGCCACCCGGAGCGCGCCGCGCGCGTCGACCGCGGGGGCGTAGATCCCGGCCCTGACCGCGCCGGTGCGGGTGAGGATGCCGGCGAGGGTGCCGTCCGGCGCGGTGAGCACCGCGAGCTCGGCGTGCGCGGCCTCCAGTGCGTCGAAGACGGCGCGTGGCGAGGACTCCACCGGGGCCTGCACGAAGTCGGTGGCGGCCACCTCGCGCAGCCGGGCGAAGCGATCGACGTCGGCGCAGGCCGCCTCGGTGACGACGCCGACCGGGCGGCCGCCGTCCACCACGACGACGGCGCCGTGCGCGCGCTTGTGGATGAGCGCGACCGCCTCGGAGATCGAGTGGTCGGGATCGAGGCTGACGGGGGTGTCCGCGGTGAGCGAGCGGCTCTTGACGAAGGCGATGGTGCTCGCGGCGGCGGCGAGCGGCAGATCCTGCGGCAGCACCACGATGCCGCCGCGGCGCGCGACCGTCTCGGCCATGCGGCGCCCGGCGACGGCGGTCATGTTCGCCACGACCAGCGGGATGGTGGTGCCGGAGCCGTCGGCCGTCGCGAGGTCGACGTCGAACCGGGACGCCACGTCGGTCCGGTTCGGGACCAGGAAGACGTCGTCGTAGGTCAGGTCGTAGGGCGGCTTCTGACCGGGAAGGAACTGCACTCGTCCGATGGTACCGAGTTCAGGCCGGGTCCGGGACGGCCTGTGCCTGCGAGCGGGAGAGGATGAGCGTGGTCACCAGCATGACCACCACCGCGATCGCGCAGACCCCGAGCGCGACCGGGCCCGCGCGCAGCCGTTCGCCGAGCACGGCGAGGCTGAAGACCACCGCGACCAGGGGTTCGGCGATGGTGAGCGCGGGCAGCGAGGCGGAGAGCGGCCCCGCCTGGAAGGCGCGCTGCTGGAGGTAGACGCCGAGCAGCCCGGCCGCGATCAGGGCGTACAGCTGCCAGCCGGTGAGGATGTGCGGGATGCCGTGGCGCAGTCCGGCCATCGTCGAGTCGGTGAGCGCGACGGCGAAGCCGTAGAGCGAGCCGGATGCGGTGCCGAGCAGCAGGGCGCGGGCGGCGGGGGTGGTCTCGGCGGCGCGGGCGGAGAGCACGGCGAGCGCGATCAGCGCGAGCAGGACGATGCTGGGGAGCAGCCAGTTCCTGGTCGGGGCGATGTCGTCGGCGTCGGTCGGCTTGCCGATGATCAGGAAGCTCGCGAGCGCGACGGTGAGCGCGGCGGCGGCCACCATCGAGCCGGTGTCGATCCGGCGCCGGTCCAGCCGGGCGGCCAGCGGGAGCGCGAAGATCAATGCGCTGACCAGGATCGGCTGCACCAGGAGCACGGCACCGAGCGTCAGCGCGACCACCTGGAGGGCGTAGCCGCCCGCGTCGCCGATGGTGGCGGCCAGCCAGCGCGGGTTGCGCAGCAGGCTGGAGACCAGCGGCTGGTCCTCGGGGACGGCGGCGGCCGAGCGCTGCTGCGTCACCGCGGCCACCGCGAAAAGCAGGGCGGCGAGGAGTGCGCAGGCGACGGCGGCCGCCGGGTGTCCGGTCATCCGGATAGTTTGCCCGGTGATTGCGGTCGGGCGCGCGGTGCGGCGGGGAACCGCCGCGGTGCCCGGACCTTCACGGCGTGTCGGAAGATCCGGGCGTGTCGCGTGCAGCGTGTTCGGCAGCGCAGGCGCAGGAGGGTGTCCGGTGACCGCGACCGCGGCACCCGCCGAGCGATGGGCGGCGCGGACGAGGCGACGGCCGCGCTGCGCCGCCGCGGCTCGCGGGGCAGGATGCCGACGGGACCGGGGGTCCCGACGGCCGCCGGAGCACTGCCCGCGAGCCGCCGCGCGAACGCCTACGGGGCGCCGACGCTCCGGCTGGCGCGGCGACGGCCGCCACCGTGCTCGCCGGACCGGGGCGTGGTCCGGGTGTCGCCGCCGCGTGAGGCGCCCGCGTGCGTGCGGGCGCCCGCCGTGCGGCTGCCGCCGGAGCGGGTGCCCGGCTCGGCCTGCGCCCCGGCGGACCGCTGGCCCTGCCGTGCGCCGCCCGTGCTCGGCCGTGCGGTCTGCTCGCCACCGGCGGCGCGCTCGCGGCGGGGAGCGCCGGAGCGCTGGCCGCGCGCGGCCTCGCCCTGACGAGCACCGCCACCGCCGCCACCGCGATTGCGCCGCCGCGGCGCCCTTGCGGCCGCGCCATCGGCCGAAACCTGTTGCTGCGCGGGCGCTCCCGGGGTCGGCAGCGGAATGCCGCTCGGGGTGCGGGCATCGGTGATCCGGACCAGCGTCGCGTCGCCCGGCCGCACCGGCGTCGGCTTCAGGTCGAGCCCGGCCTTGCGGGTCATGGCGATCGTGTCGGAGCGCTCCTCCTCCATGGCGATCGTGACGACGACCCCGACCTCACCGGCGCGCGCGGTGCGCCCGGCGCGGTGCAGGTAGGCCTTGTGCTCGATGGGCGGGTCGGCGTGCACGACGAGCGAGATGCCGTCCACGTGGATGCCGCGGGCCGCCAGGTCGGTGGTGACCAGCACCGGGACCGAGCCGTCGGCGAAGGCCGCCAGGGTGCGGACCCGGTTGTTCTGCGCCTTGCCGCCGTGCAGCGCGCCCGCCGCGACGCCGGAGGCGCGCAGCTGCTTGGCCAGCCGGTCGGCGCCGTGCTTGGTGCGCACGAACAGGATGGTGAGGCCCTCGCGGGAGGCGATCTCGGCGAGCACCTGCCGCTTGTCCGCCTTGGTGGTCACCAGCAGGTGGTGCGACATGGTGGAGACGGCGGCCTCGGCGGGCGCGGTGGAGTGGGTGACCGGGTCGGTCAGGTAACGCTGCACCAGCTTGTCGACGCCGCGGTCGAGGGTGGCCGAGAAGAGCAGCCGCTGCCCGTTCTTCGGGGTCTTGTCCAGCAGCTTGGTGACCTGCGGCAGGAAGCCGAGGTCGGCCATGTGGTCGGCCTCGTCCAGGGTGGTGACGGCCACGTCCGAGAGGTTCGCCGCGCCCTGGTTGATCAGGTCGGCGAGCCGGCCGGGGGTGGCGACCAGCAGGTCGACGCCGCGGGCGAGCCGGGCGGACTGCCTGCCGATCGGCGCGCCGCCGACCACGGAGGCGACGCGGAGCCCGAGGGCGCGCGCGGGCTCCTCCAGCGCGCGCTCGATCTGCGCGGCCAGCTCACGGGTGGGGGCGAGGACGAGGCCGCGCGGGCGGCCCGGCTTGGCGGGAGAACCGCTGAGCCGCACCAGCATCGGCAGCCCGAAGGCGAGGGTCTTGCCGGAGCCGGTCGGCCCGCGGCCGAGCACGTCCCGGCCGGCCAGCACATCCGGGATGGCGGCGGCCTGGATCGGGAACGGGGAGTCGAAACCCGCGCGCCGCAAGGCCTGCACGAGCACGGCCGGGAGGCCGAGCTCGGCGAAGGTGGGCACGGCAGGGGAGGGGGAGGTCACGAAGAACCTTTCACGGAAGAGCACGCGGCGGTGTCGTCGCGTGATGCGGGGGGTGCTGCTGCGCACCCGTCGGGCCGGCGCGAGATATCGCGGAATGGTCCGCCCGCAGGGAATGCCGCCACTCGGCGGCCCTGGCCCGGCTCGCTCGCGCGTCCGGGGCCGGTAGCGGAAGAGCATCGCATCCGGGCCCGGCGACAGGCCGGAACCCCCAGGATAGGCGATCATGGTCGGAAAAGCCGAACCGAGTGGTACGAGTCTCGATCAGCTGCGGAAGAGCCGGCTCAGCTCCACCAGCCAGGGCACCGCGACGGCGAGCGTCGGGACCACGAGAATGGCGGCCGAGCCGAGGTAGGCGGCGAGCGCGATCCGCGGGTCGCCGCCGGGGCCTGCTAGCCGCTGGATCCGGATCAGCGTGGTCGGGCCGCCCGCGGCGAGCGCGCCCTGCGGCGCGGTGGATTTGGCGCAGGCCACGAGGGCCCGGGCCAGCGGCGTCGGGCCGGTGACCTTGACCGCGGAGTCGTCGGCGAGCAGTTCGATGAGCAGCTTCACCGACCCGAGCGCGGCCTTGCTGCGCACCACCCGGGGGAAGGCCTCGTGCACGGCGGTGAACGCCTCCAGCACCAGGTCGTGCCTGGCCCGCAGGTGCGAGCGCTCGTGGCTGACGATGGCGGTGATCTCCGGGTCCTCCAGGTTGGTCAGCGTGCCCTCGCTGAGCACCACCCGCTGCCGCAGCCCGGGCAGGCAGTAGGCGATCGGCTCGGTGGCGGCCAGCACCCGGATGTCGGCGGCCCTACGGGTGTCGCCGCTCTGGTCGAGCAGGTCGACCAGCATGCGGTGCCGCGATCGCCTGCGCCTGGTGTGCACGCCGACCCGGACTGCTGCCCAGATGAGCCGCGCACCGACCAGCAGGGTGAGCGCGAAGACGGTGATGTAGGCGACCCAGAGCGGGAACCCGAGCGCGTCGATCTCGCGGGTGGGCGAGGTGGTCGGCCTGCCGTCGGGGCCGGGGACGAGCAGCTCGCTCGCGATGGCGAGCCCGGAGCCGAAGGCGCTGAGCACGGCGGCGAGCGCGATGGCCTGCCAGAGCACGAGGGCGGCCCGCGGCGCGCGGTAGGGCCAGCTCGCCCGGCTGAGCAGGGCGGGGGCCGGCCCGGCGAGAAGCAAGGCGAGACCGGCGAAGACCGGCGCGGTTGCGTTCATCGACTCAGCTCACTGCGTTGTGGGACCAGGACGCTCACGGCATTGTGAGGCCGGTGTCGAGCCTACTGCGGGGACGGCGTGCTGTCGTTCCCGGTTTCGTTCTGCGGCGGGTCGGCGGCTTCGAGTTTGGCCAGCGCCTCGCGCAGCGCGTCCGCCTCGTCCGGGCCGACCTGCTCGACGAAGTGCACGAGGGCGGCGGCGCGGCTGCCCGCGGCGTCGGCCTGCTGCAGCGCGTCGACCATGAGGCTGGCCACCAGCTCGTCCCTGGTGTGCACCGGGGCGTACCGGTGCGCCCGGTCGTCCCGGCGCTGCACGACCAGGTTCTTCTTCGCCAGCCGCTGCAGCACCGTCATCACGGTGGTGTAGGCGAGCTCGCGGCGCGCGGCCAATGCCTCGTGCACCTGCCGTACCGTCTGCGGTTCGTCGGCCGACCACAACTGGTCCATGACCGCTTTTTCGAGTTCACCCAGACCTGCCATCCCTCGATTCTAGGGACTCAACGACACGAAGGCGTACTACAGGGCGTCGTAACCAAAGAATAACTGATGTGGGATCGATCACCCGGGGTGAGCGTCGGCCTTCGCCGGAGCGTCGGCGCCCGGCTTGCCGTGCACGTGCCTGGCGCCGATCGGGACGACCAGCGGCCGCCCCGACATCGGGTCGTCCAGCACCGTGGCCTCCAGCCGGAACACCTCGCGCAGCAGCTCGGGGGTGACGATCGCGGCCGGGGCGCCCTGCGCCACGATCCGGCCGTCGGCCATCACCACCAGCCGGTCGCTGTAGCGGATGGCCAGGTTCAGGTCGTGCAGCACCATGACGACGGTGCGGCCGAAGTCGTCGTGCAGCCGGTCCACCAGGTCGAGCACCTCCAGCGAGTGCGCGAGGTCGAGGTAGGTGGTCGGCTCGTCGAGCAGCAGGATGTCGGTGCCCTGGGCCAGTGCCATGGAGATCCAGGCGCGCTGGCGCTGGCCGCCGGAGAGCTCGTCGAGCGGGCGGTCGGCCAGGTCGGCGATGCCGGTCTGGGCCAGCGCGACGGCGACCGCGTCCTCGTCGCCCGCCGACCACTGCTGGATCCAGGACTGGTGCGGGTGCCGCCCGCGCGCGACCAGGTCGGCGACGGTGAGCCCCTCGGGCGCGATCGGGGTCTGCGGCAGCATGCCGACGATCCGCGCGACGTCCCTGGTGCGCATGGCCGAGATGGCCTTGCCGTCCAGCACGACCTGCCCGGCGCTGGGCCGGAGCAGCCGGCCGAGCGAGCGCAGCAGCGTCGACTTGCCGCAGCCGTTCGGCCCGATCACCGTGGTGACGACGCCGGGCGCGATCTCCAGGCTCAGCCCGTCGACGATCACCCGATCGCCGTACCCGAGGGTGACCGCCTCCGCGGTGAGGTGGTGTTCAGCGCTGGTCATGAGACGGTGGCCTTCCGATTCATCCGCACGAGCAACAACAGCAGGAACGGCCCGCCCAGCGCCGCCGTCACGATGCCGACCGGCAGGTCGACCGGGATCAGGGTGCGGGCGACGATGTCCGAGCCGACCACCAGGATCGCGCCGAGCAGCGCCGAGGCGACCACCGGCTCACCCGGGGTGCGCAGCAGCCTGCGGGCCAGCTGCGGCGCGGCCAGCGCGACGAAGCCGATCGGCCCGGCCACCGCGGTGGCCATCGCCGCGGCCAGCACCGCCGTGCCGATCAGCAGCGCCTGCTGCGCCTGGATCCGGACGCCGAGGCCGCGGGTGGTCTCGGCGTCCATCCGGAGCACCGCGAGGGTGCGGGCGGAGCAGGCCGCGATCACGAGCAGCACGGCGGTCACCACCGCGACCGGGACGAGCTTGCCGGTGTCGGTATTGCTCACCGAGCCGGTGAGCCAGAGCTGGGCCCTTGTCGCCTCCTCCAGGTCGGCGCGGGTCAGCATGTAGCTGATCGCCGAGAGCAGGAAGGCATTGACGCCGATCCCGATCAGCACCAGTCGCAGCCCGGTGGCGCCGCGCTCGCCGGAGGCGCTGCGGCCCCAGGCGAGCAGGTAGATGGCGACGGCGGTGAGCAGCCCGCCCGCCAGTGCGGCCAGCGGGGTGCCGAGCGTGGAGAGCAGCCCGGTGGTCGCGCCCCCGGTGCCGACCACCACCGCCACCGCGCCGAGGCCGGCGCCCGAGGTGATGCCGAGGATGTCCGGGCTGGCCAGCGGGTTGTGCAGGATCGACTGGGTGAGTGCGCCGGCGAGCCCGAGCGCGGCGCCGACCACCACCGCGGTGAGTGCCCGCGGCAGCCGGGAGTCGAGCACGATGAAGCGCTGCGAGCGGGTGCCGCCGCCGGACAGCACGTCGAGCACCCGGCCCAGCGGCAGTGTGGTCTCGCCGACCGCGATATCCACGCAGAAGAGCACGACGAGCACCAGGGTCAGCGCCAGCGCGGTGAGCAGCAGGGCTGGCCGGAACACGGTGGAGAAGCGGGGGGGGCGCAGCGGCCTGCGCACCGCGCGCAGGTTCTCCTTCGCCGGCTTCGGGTCGTGCGGGGCCGAGATGCTCACAGGCTCACCAGCTTCCGCCGCCGGACCAGCAGGACGAAGAAGGGCGCGCCGACCGCGGCCAGCATGACGCCGACCTGGAGTTCGCCCGGCCTGGCCACCACCCGGCCCAGGATGTCGGCGGTGAGCAGCACCAGCGCGCCGAGCAGCCCGGACCAGGGCAGCAGCAGCCGGTAGTCCGGCCCGGTGAAGACCCGCGCCAGGTGCGGGACGACGAGCCCGAGGAACGAGATGGGGCCGACCGCCGCGGTGGCCGCGCCGCACAGCACCACCACCGCGGCGAAGCCGAGCGCCCGGTTCCTGGTGACGTGCACGCCCAAGCCGCGCGCGACCTCGTCGCCGAGGCTCAGCAGGTTCAGCCCCGGCGCGGCGGCCGCGGCCAGGACCAGCCCGAACAGCAGGAAGGGGACGACCTGCCAGAAGACCTCGGCGTCCCGGCCCGCCACGGTGCCGACCACCCAGAAGCGGTAGGTGTCCAGCGCGGTGGCGTCCAGCAGGACAACGGCATTCGTCATGGCCTGCAGGAAGGCGGTCATGGCCGCGCCTGCCAGGACCAGGGTGAGCGGGCTCGCCCCGCCCGCCGACGAGGCGGCGAAGACCGCGAGCCCGGCCAGCAGCGCGCCCGCGAAGGCGAACCAGATGTACTGCTCCGGCGCGGTGAAGGCGAAGAGGTAGACGGCGAGCGCGGCAAGGAAGGCGGCGCCCGCGTTCAGCCCGAGCAGCCCGGCGTCGGCCAGCGGGTTGCGGGTGTAGCCCTGGACCAGCGCGCCCGCGACGCCCAGCGCGCAGCCGGCGAAGAGCGCGAGCACCGTGCGCGGGAAGCGGAGGCCGCGCACGATCTCGGCCTCGGTGGAGCCGGCCGGGCAGCTGAACGGGCCCCCGGGGCAGGTGAGCGCGTCACGGACCGCGCGGTACACGGTGAGCGGGTCGAGGAAGCGGGTGCCGACCGCGACGCCGGCCACCGCGGCGACCGCGAGCAGGGCGAGCAGGACCAGCAGACCGGTGCGGCGGCGCCGTGCGAGCGAGGGGAGTCCGGTCACGGCAAAAATTCTCTCCTGCTTCAACGGTGGTGCAAGTACCGACAAGTCTGGTAAGCCTAACCTATCTTTGAGCTACACCCGTTACCGGAGCCCCGTTCTCACCGGGCTCGCGCCGAGGAGGTCCGATGACCGAGATCATGTCCGACCGTTGCCTGTCCGACGGTCTTCGGAATGCGGCTGTCCGGCGCGGGGAGATCGGATTCGAGCACTGGCGCCCCGGCAGTCCGCGCCGGCCGGAGCAGGCCTTCGCCCGGGTCGGCAACCGGCTGCGCGCGCTGCAGCCGGAGCATCCGCGGGTCTACGCCGTCGCCGCCATGGCCGACCAGGGCAAGCGGCGGTGGTGGCGGCTGGCCGACGGGCTGCGGGAGGGGCGGATCGAGGCCATGTACCGGCGGCACGCCGCCGAGATGGTGCGCAGTGAGGTCGCCGCCGAGGTGGTGGCGACGGCGCTGATCCACGCGGTGGTCGGGCGGGTGACGGCGGCGCTGGTCGCGGATGGGCGGGCCTGGGATCCCGGGCTGGAGAACCTGTGGATCCACACCGACAACGACGGCGGGATCGACTGGGCCGGGCTCTCCGACACCAGCATCCGGGTGCTGGACGGGGATCGGATCGCCCGCGAGTCCGGGGCGCTCGCGCTGCCCTGCGAGGAGGCCATGTTCCTGTGGCTGGCGCATCGCTGCGAGCCTGCGCTCGAGCTGGCGCTCGATGCGCTGAGCAGTTGCGCAGGGTTGACGCCGCGTCGGTTCTGGGCGTTGGTCGGCGAGTCCATCGCCGGGGCGGCGACCTATGTCCCCGCCCTGGCCGGGACGGACCCCGCGCTGGGTGCCCGGCGCGGCCACGGTTTCCTGCACGCGCTGGAAGGCCGCGGGCTTCCGCTGCGGCGCAGCATCGGTTGCCTCGTGCGCTGACGCACGGACAGCGCTCGCTCCCGCGGCTCGAGTTCTGCCGCGGGAGCGGTGTGGCACCGTGCGTCGCGAGGGGAGTGTTCAACGGTTGCGGACGGCTCCGACGTACACCGTCCCCGCCCCGGCGATTCCGCCGCGACCACCGCGTTCCGCGCGGCCGGTGCCGTACGTCGACGGGGGCCGGCGCAGAACCGGCTGCACCGCGAACGACCGGATCTCCGACGGCGGCGGCGCCTGGGCAGGCAAGGCGGCGGCCGGGCTGGGCCGGCACTGGGGAATCTGCGGGTGAACGGGGAGCCGCTGCCGGTGGCCGGGCACTTTGAGAAGAAGGGAGCGGCGGGCTTCGTCGAAACGAAGCCCGCCACACCGGGATCGGGGTCACCGCAGCCCTCGGGACTCACCGGATCCATCTGCACTCGATCCGAGCGCCGGTTATGACTATAGGGCAGGCTTACCTAAGTCCGCAATACCTTCGTTCGAAGCGGACCGGCGGTGGTGTAAAGGTGGAGGACATGAGCGCATCCGACACCGGCTTCTCCCTGTCCGACCTGACCCCGGAACTGATGAACGAGGCCGACAAGGGGTACTTCACCGACTTCATCGGACTGCGCTATACCGAGATCTCGCCGGACCGGGTGCGCGCCGAGTGGACCGTCACCCCGAGCCTGCACCAGCCGGCCGGGATCCAGAACGGCGGTGTCTACTGCACCGTGGTGGAGACGCTCGCCAGCGTCGCGGGCGGGGTCTGGTTCGGTGAGCGCGGCACCGTCGTCGGGGTGAACAACAACACCGACTTCCTGCGCGCGGTGCGCGAGGGGCTGCTGCGCGGCGAGGCGACGCCGATACATCGCGGCCGCTCGCAGCAGCTGTGGGTGGTGGTGATCACCGACGAGCAGGACCGGGTGGTGGCGCGCGGGCAGGTCAGGCTGCAGAACCTGGCCGGCTGATCTTGCCGGGCGGCCGGGGTTCGGCCGTGCCAGAATGACCGTTCGTTCACCCCTCGACCGGTCAGGAGCCCCGATGCGTCTCTCGCCGCACGAGCAGGAGCGGCTGCTGTTGAGCTACGCGGCCGAGCTGGCCCGCCGCAGGCAGGCCCGCGGGCTCCGGCTCAACCACCCGGAGGCGATCGCGCTGATCTCCGACCACGTGCTCGAGGGCGCCAGGGACGGCCGCACCGTCGCCGAGCTCATGACCTCCGGGCGCACCGTGCTCGGCCGCGCCGACGTCATGGACGGCGTGCCGGAGATGATCCACGACGTCCAGGTGGAGGCCACCTTCCCGGACGGCACCAAGCTGGTCACCGTGCACCGGCCGATCGGATGAGCGGCGTGATCCCCGGCGAGTACCTCTGCGCCGACGGCAGCATCGAGCTGAACGCAGGCGCCGCGCGCATCGAGCTGACCGTGCTGAACGCCGGTGACCGCCCGGTCCAGGTCGGCAGCCACGTGCACTTCCCGCAGGCCAATGCCGCGCTGGAGTTCGACCGCGCCGCCGCGCACGGGCACCGCCTCGACATCCCGGCGGGCACCGCCGTCCGCTTCGAACCCGGCCTGCCGCAGCAGGTCTCGCTGGTTCCGCTCGGCGGCAGCCGCGAGGTGCACGGCATCAGCCTGACTCCCCCCGGACCCCTGGACGGCCCCCGATGAGCGAACTCGGACGCGAGCGCTACGCGCAGCTCTTCGGCCCCACCACCGGCGACCGCATCCGGCTCGCCGACACCGACCTGCTGATCGAGATCACCGACGACCTGAGCGGCGGCCCCGGCCGGGCCGGTGACGAGGCGGTCTTCGGCGGTGGCAAGGTGCTGCGCGAGTCCATGGGGCAGTCCCGCGCCACTCGCGCCGACGGCGCACCGGACACCGTGATCACCGGCGTCGTCGTGGTCGACCACTGGGGCATCGTCAAGGCCGACGTCGGGATCAGGGACGGCCGGATCGTCGCGCTCGGCAAGGCGGGCAACCCGGAGACCATGACCGGCGTGCACCCGGACCTGGTGGTCGGGCCGAGCACCGAGATCATCGCGGGCAACGGCCGCATCCTCACCGCGGGCGCCATCGACTGCCACGTGCACCTCATCTGCCCGCAGCTGCTGCCGGAGGCGCTCGGCGGCGGCATCACCACGCTGATCGGCGGCGGCACCGGCCCGGCCGAGGGCAGCAAGGCCACCACCGTCACGCCGGGCGCCTGGCACCTGGCCCGGATGCTGGAGGCCACCGATTCGTGGCCGGTGAACGTCGTGCTGCTCGGCAAGGGCAATACCGTGAGCGCCGAGGCCATGTGGGAGCAATTGCGCGCGGGCGCGGCCGGTTTCAAGCTGCACGAGGACTGGGGCTCCACCCCGGCCGCCATCGACGCCTGCCTGCGCGTCGCCGACGCCTCCGGCGCCCAGGTCGCGCTGCACTCGGACACCCTGAACGAGGCCGGGTTCGTCGAGGACACGCTGGCCGCCATCGCCGGGCGCGGCATCCACGCCTACCACACCGAGGGCGCGGGCGGCGGGCACGCACCGGACATCATCACCGTCGCCTCGCACCCGAACGTGCTGCCCAGCTCCACCAACCCCACCCGCCCGCACACCGTCAACACCCTGGACGAACACCTGGACATGCTCATGGTGTGCCACCACCTGAGCCCCTCCATCCCGGAGGATCTGGCCTTCGCGGAGAGCCGGATCCGGCCCTCGACCATCGCCGCCGAGGACCTGCTGCACGATCTCGGCGCCATCTCCATGATCGGCAGCGACTCGCAGGCCATGGGGCGGATCGGCGAGGTGGTCATGCGCACCTGGCAGACCGCGCACGTCATGAAGCGCCGCCGCGGCGCGCTGCCCGGCGACGGCGCCGCCGACAACCTGCGGGTGCGCCGCTACATCGCCAAGTACACGATCTGCCCGGCCGTCGCGCACGGCCTCGACCACGAGGTCGGCTCGGTCGAGGTGGGCAAGCTGGCCGACCTGGTGCTCTGGGAGCCCGCCTTCTTCGGCGTGCGGCCGCACGCCGTGCTCAAGGGCGGCGCCATCGCCTGGGCCGCCATGGGCGACGCCAACGCCTCCATTCCCACCCCGCAGCCGGTGCTGCCGCGCCCCATGTTCGGCGCGGCACCGCCGGTCGCCGCCGCCACCTCGCTGCACTTCGTCAGCGAGCACGCCATCACCGCCGGGCTCGCGGGGAAGATCGACGTGCGGCGCAGGCTCGTGCCCACCGCCGACGTGCGCCGCCGCGGCAAGGCCGACATGCCGCTCAACGACGCCATGCCGCACATCGAGGTCGAGCCGGACACCTTCACCGTGCGCATCGACGGCGAGGTCTGGGCCGAGGAGCCCGCCACCGAACTGCCGATGGCGCAGCGCTACTTCCTGTTCTGAGCCGCGGTGGCAGACTGACCCCCATGACGTCGTCGCAATGGGCCGAGGTGGACCGCTACATCGTGGACAACCTGGTGGTGGACGGGGCGGGGGCGGCAGCGCTCGACGCCAACGCCGCCGCCGGGCTGCCCGCCATCGATGTGTCGCCGCCGCAGGCCAAGTTCCTGCACCTGCTCGCCCGCACCGCGGGCGCGCGCCGGGTGCTGGAGATCGGCACGCTCGGCGGGTACAGCACGCTGTGGCTGGCCCGGGCGGTCGGGCCGGCCGGGCGTGTGGTCACGCTCGAGTTCGAGCCGGAGCACGCCGCGGTGGCGCGGGAGAACCTGGAGCGGGCGGGGGTCGCCGATCGGGTCGACATCCGGGTGGGGGCCGCGCTGGACAACCTGCCCGGCCTGGCCGACGAGGATTCGGAGCCGTTCGACTTCGTCTTCATCGACGCGGACAAGGTGAACAACTCGAACTACGTGCTCTGGGCGCTGCGGTTGACGCGGCCCGGGTCGGCGATCGTGGTCGACAACGTCGTCCGCAACGGCGGGCTCGCCGACGAGAAGTCCGACGATCCCGCCGTGCAGGCCGGGCGGGAGCTGGTCGAGCTGCTCGCCGCCGAGCCGTCGCTGGATGCGACCATCGTGCAGACGGTGGGGGCGAAGGGGTGGGACGGGTTCGCGTATGCCGTCGTGAACGGGGGCTGATCCGGCCGGACCCGAGGGCCGCGTTTTCGGAGCCGGTGCGGTCAGGCCGGAGCCGATGTTCGTGTTCCGGCCCCGGCGCGGCTGCTCAGGGGATCAGCACCACTTTGCCGGTCGTCCCGCGAGTCTCCAGCGCCTTGTGCGCGACGGCCGCTTCGGCCAGGGGGAACCGGTGCACCACCGGCCTCCAGCGGCCCTCGTACCAGGCGTCGAGGGCGCGGATTTCCAGGACGCGGATGTCGCCACCGACCGGGGCGAGCATGGCGGGGCCGAGCACCACCGTCGAGGTGCGGTCGCCGCCGGGTGGAAGCAGGACCGGCGGGCCGGCCGCACCGGGTTCGGCGGACCAGCCGTAGACGACGTGCGTTCCGCCGGGGCCGAGCAGGTCGAGCGCGGCGCGCGCGATCGGCCCGCCCACCGCGTCGAAGAGCACGTCGACCGGCTTACCGAGCCGTTTCCGCACCTCGTCGGCCCACCCTGCGTCCAGGTAGTCCACCGCATGATCGGCGCCGAGCGAGCGCACCAGCTCCACCTTGGCGGGGCCACCCGCCACCCCGACGACCTCGGCGCCCGCCTCCTTCGCCGCCTGCACCAGCAGTACGCCGAGCCCGCCCGCCGCCGAGGTCACCAGGACGACCGTGCCCGGCCGGACGGTGGCGAACTGCAGGATGCCGACGGCGGTGCGCCCGGTGCCGATCAGCGCGACCGCCTCGGCCGGGTCGGTATTTTCCAACGATCGCTTCGCCGCCGCCCCCTCCACCTTCGGCAGCCGATGGAGTCGATCCGCCGCGACGACCGCCAGTTCGGCGTAGCCGCCGGGCACCATGCCGAGGTGCGCGACCACCGGGGCACCCAGCCAGCCGGGATCGACCCCCTCGCCCAGCGCGTCGACGGTCCCGGCCACCTCGCGGCCGGGGATCGTCGGCAGCCCCGGCGCGGGCATCGGCCCCGGTTTTCCCTGCCGCAGCACGGTATCGAGCACGTGCACCCCGGCCGCGGCGACCGCGATTCGCACCTGCCCGGGGCCGGGCTCCGGGTCCGGGACCCGGTCGAGGCGCAGGTTCTCGGCGGGGCCGAAGGCATGCAGTCGGATGGCGCGCACGGGCGGAACTCCTGTCGTCGAACGGATTCCGCTCCAGCCTGCAACCTCGAGCGAGGTCGAGGTCAAGCGCGCGCGTGCAGCGCGGCGAAGCCGTCGCAGAGCGCGTCCAGCCCGCTGCGCAGCACCAGGTCGTTGTCGAGGGCGTCGAGCCCGCGTCCGGCGAGCCCGCCGAGCGCGTCCGGCATGTCCGCCACGGACTGCCCGGTGAGCAGCGCCCGCAGCGGGCTCCCCGCCCCGTCGCGATCCTCGGTCCGCCGCACCAGTACCTCGCTGACCAGCGGCAATGTGCAGCCGGAGATGTAGTTCCAGACCGCGAAGGCCATCCGGGTCGCCTCGGCGGTGTCCACCCCGAGCTCGCCGAACCCCTCCACCAGCCAGGCCAGGCAGCGCAGGCTGTACGGCCCGAAGCTGTAGCGCGGCATGGCGAACGCCAGCAGCACCCACGGATGCCGCTGGTAGAGCGCGCGATCCACGTCCGCGGCGATATGCACCCGCCGGCGCCAGCTCCAGCGCTCGCCCGCCGGGGGAGCGGGGTAGGGGTTGCGCCGCGAGACCTCGTCGGTCATGGCGGCGAGCAGCTCGTCCTTGTTCGCGACGTGCCGGTACAGCGACATCGCGCCGACGCCGAGCCGATCGGCGATCCGCCGCATGGAGAGCCCGTCCAGCCCCTCGGTGTCGGCGACGGTGATCGCGGTATCCACGATCGAGGCCCTGGTGAGTTTGGATTCGGCCATGCGTACACTGTACCCGGAATGCGTACGGTGTACGCGTGGTTACACCGGCAGACGACGAGCACGAGGAGGCGACCGACGATGACGTCCGTGGACGATGCGGTGACGGCGACAGCGGCCGGTCCGGGCCCGCGCCGCGCCTGGCTCGGCATGTCGGTGCTGCTGCTGCCGGTGCTGCTGGTCTCGATGGACATCTCGGTCCTGTTCCTCGCCATGCCGACGCTCTCCGCCGACCTGGCGCCCTCGGCCGCCCAGCAGCTGTGGATCCTGGACATCTACGGCTTCCTGCTGGCCGGGCTGCTCATCACCATGGGCAACCTGGGCGACCGCATCGGCAGGCGCAATATCCTGCTCGCCGGCTCCGCCGTCTTCGGCATCGGCTCGATCCTCGCCGCCTTCGCCACCGGCCCGGAGATGCTCATCGCGGCGCGCGCCCTGATGGGGATCGGCGGCGCGACGCTGCTGCCCTCGAGTCTGGCGCTGATCTCCGTGATCTTCCCCGCGGCGCGGCAGCGCGGCGTCGCCATCGGTGTGTGGACCGCGTTCTTCGCGGGCGGCTCGGCGGTCGGCCCCGTGGTCGGCGGCTTCCTGCTGCACCACTTCTGGTGGGGTTCGGTGTTCCTGGTCAACACCCCGGTGTTGCTGGTCCTGCTCGTGGCGGGCCCGTTCCTGCTGCCCGAGCACCGCGCCGTCGACCGCGGGCTCTTGGATCTGCGCAGCGTCGCGCTTTCCATCGGCGGCATCCTCCCGGTGGTCTACGGCGTGAAGCACGCCGCCGCCGAGGGCCTCGACGCCGAAGCCCTGGTCACCTTCGCGCTCGGCGTGCTTCTGCTGGTCCTGTTCGTGCGCAGGCAGCGCCTCCTCGACGACCCCCTGCTCGACCTTCGGCTCTTCGCCAACAGGACCTTCTCGCTCGCCATCGGCGCCAGCCTCACCGGCATGATGTCGCTCGCCGCCCTGAGCTACCTCGCCAGCGTCTACCTGCAGTCCATCACCGGCCGCGACCCGCTCGCCGCCGCCTGGTTCGGCATCCCCATGGCCGTCGCCGTCTTCGTCTTCTCCATCGGCGGCTCCGGGATCGGCCGCGCCCTCGGCACCCGGCTCGCCTTCGTGGTGGCACTGCTCGCCTCGGCGGTGGGCAACCTGATGCTGCTCGGCGTCGGCGTGGACGGCGGCGTCTGGTGGTACGTCGCCGGTTCCGCCCTGACCGGCGTCGGCTACGGCGTCGCCTTCACCCTGGTCTCGGATGTCTCCGTCTCCTCGGTCCCGCCCGAGCGCGCCGGCTCCGCCGCCGCCACCTCCGAGACCAGCTTCGAACTGGGCAACGCCCTCGGCCTCGCCCTGCTCGGCTCGCTCGCCACCGCCGTCTTTCGCGCTTCCAGCGGGACGTCCGGCACGCTCGGCGACGAGTTGCGCGAGGCTGGTTCGGATGCCGGGCGGGTGGCGACGGTCCAGGAGTCCTTCGTCACCGGCATGCACACCGCCACCACCGTCGGCGCCCTGCTCCTGGTCGTCATGGCGGCGGCCACCTGGTTCTTCGGATCCCACAAGCAAACTGGCGCAGCGGAGGCTCGCCGCGCTCACTGATTCGTCATCGGCACAGGCGGCCTTGTCTTCCTCCAATCCCGCCCGTCAGGGACGGCCGACAGTAGTAGCCCCAGGTGAAGAGCCCCAGCAGGGCTCGTCTGCGCGTGAGAGGCCACCGATCCAGGTGCGCCTCCGATCGCTAAGGTGGTGCCGACCGGTCAGACCGCGGAGGGGGACCAATGGATAGCTGGGGCAACAACCCTGGCACAGTCGAAGCAGTGGCAACCGTCGGAGCAGCAACCTTTGCCGTCGCTGCGATCGTTGTCGCTGTGATCTCAATGCGTGAAGCACGAGCGCAGGGTCAGATGCTTCAGGCGGAAGTCCGAGATCGGATGCGCCCCTGGGTCGGATTGTTCGGTTTCGACTTCGTGCGGGATCACACAGGAAAGCCGGCACTGCGCCTGCAACTGCGGAACTTCGGCCCTCTTCCTGCACGGCGAGCAAGGCTGTGCCTCATTATCGAACCCGCTCAGAGCAATCCCGGCGAACAGCCGAATCCGATCAACTACCGAGAGCCCACTCAGAAAGTGTTGGTGCCAGAGGAGGATGGGAATTATCGTATCTCGCTTGCCCAGTTCCCGCAGTTAGAGGGCTGGATCTCTGATGGGCGAGATACCGTCGTCAAAGGCACCTTCGAGTACGCGCTCGATGAGCGGGTACTCGAGTCCAAATTTGAAGCAACACTGTGGTTCAGCAAACCACCGCCGCCTTCGCCGGGGCCGTTGGTCGAGATGAATTGGCGTAATACCTTTGCGACGTGAGTTCTCGAAGTTGATCGTAGATTCCTCGGTGCCAGCGCTGAACGTTCGGCACAAATACGGCCGAGGGCGGGAAGTCGATGTCTAGCAGCGCTCGAGTGTCACACGGTGTCGGTCGAATGGGCCGAGCAGCGAAACGGGCGGGAGACCCCTAGAATCAGCAAATGCTCTCGACCCTGCTCGCGCTGGCCGACTCCCGGCTGCCGATCGGCGGTCACGTGCACTCCGGCGGTGTCGAGGAGGCCATCGCCTCCGGCCTGCTCCGCGACGCCAGCACCGTCGAACAATATCTGGCCCGCCGCGTCCGGACCACAGGCCTGGTCACCGCCTCTCTCGCGGCCGTGGTCTGCGCCGGAACACTCACCCCTGCGGCCGCCGAAGAAGAGGCCGATGCCAGGACCCCATCGCCTGCGGCAAGGGACGCTTCTCGAGCGCAGGGGCGCGGCCTGCTCCGGCTCGCGGGCAAACTCCGCCCCGGTCCGATTTGGGCGGAGTTGAACCCGCGCCCGCATCTGTCGACCGTCTTCGGCCTGGTCGGCCGGGAGTACGGCGCCACCCCGCAAGAGATCGCGAATGTCGTCGTTTACACGACGTTGACCGGCGCCGCGACTGCCGCCCAGCGACTCCTCGCCCTCGACCCCGCCGCCGTCGCGGCCACCACATTCCGCCTCGCGGAACTCTGCGACGAGACGGCACGCACGGCCGCGCTGGGCCCGGCCGCACTCTCCGACCCCCTGCAGGACGTGCTCGCGGAACGCCATCCGCAGCGCGAAATGCCCCTGTTCGCCAGCTGACCCGGAAGGAACACCGAATGCCCCCGCACCTCATCGACGGTGAACCGCACGACCACGCCCATGACCGCCCGAAGCGGGAGCGCGTGCCGGGCGAGGCGCTGCGGGTGGGGATCGGCGGCCCGGTGGGGTCGGGGAAGACGGCGCTGGTCGCGGCGCTGTGCAGGCAGCTGCGGGACGAGCTCTCGCTGGCCGTGCTGACCAACGACATCTACACCACCGAGGACGCCGACTTCCTGCGCAGGCACGCGGTGCTGCCGGACGAGCGGATCACCGCGGTGCAGACCGGCGGCTGCCCGCACACCGCCATCCGCGACGACATCACCGCCAACCTCGATGCCATCGACGACCTGGTGGCCGCGAACCCGCCGCTGGATCTGATCCTGGTCGAGTCCGGCGGCGACAATCTGACCGCCACCTTCTCCTCGGGGCTGATCGATGTGCAGATCTTCGTGGTCGACGTGGCGGGCGGGGACAAGGTGCCGCGCAAGGGCGGGCCGGGCGTCACCTTCTCGGATCTGCTCGTGGTGAACAAGACCGATCTGGCGCCGCTGGTCGGCGCCGACCTCGGGGTGATGGAGCGGGACGCGGCGAAGGTGCGGGAGGGGCGGCCGACGGCGCTGATCTCGCTCACCGCGGATCCGGCGGCGACGCCGGTGCTGGCGTGGGTGCGCGAGCAGCTGCGCGCGGTGGCCGAGCGGGACACCGCCGGGTCGGCGGCGCACTGAGGTGCGCACCGTCCTGCGCGTGCTCGCGGCACCCGGTATCTCGCCGCGGATCGAGGCCGAGGGCGGGATCGCGGCGCGGCAGACCGGGCCGGAGACGGTGCACCTGATCGGCACCGCCGCCACGCCGCTCGGCGGCGACCACCTGGAACTGGTGCTGGAGGTGCTGCCCGGCGCGCGGCTGCGGGTGCGCTCGGTGGCGGCCATGATCGCGCTGCCCGCGCGCGGGACGCCGGATTCCACCGCGCGCTGGCGGCTCACGGTCGGGGCCGGTGCCGAGCTGGACCTGGACACCGAGCCGACGATCGTCGCGGGTGGGGCGCGGCACCGCACGGTGACCGAGCTGCGGCTGGCGCCGGATGCCGCAGTGCGGGTCAGGGAGCGGGTGCGGATCGGGCGGGCCGGGGAGGACAACGGGCACTGGACCGGCGATCTGATCGCCGACATCGACGGCGCGGAGTCCGTCCCGCTGCTGCGGCATCGGCTGGAGCTGGGGTCGGGGAGCGGCACCGACGACGCGCTCAGCGCGCCGCGCACGCTGGAGAGCGTCCTGCGCTATCCGGACGATCGCCCCGCCGAAACCGTCGGCCTGACCGCGTCCCACCTCCCGCTCGGAGCGGGCGGCAGTCTCTTCACCGAGGTCGGGATCGTCCGGCCCGGCCGGACGGAACCTTCGCGGGCCGTCGTCGCAGCCCGCGCCTGAACGCGCGCCGCGTACCGGCGGGCGGCGCAGAGCGAGTGTTGTTCCGCGCGGTGCGCGCTTGGCCGGATTCGCGGCGCACCGACCGTTGTCGTCGCGGCACGTACGACGCGACGGCCGCGATCACACGGCCGCCATGCGCACGACGGGCTACGGTCGCGCATTGCCGCCTGTAAAGCACGATGCGGCGGCGACCGGCAAGAACCCGGCCCCCACCGCGACGCGCGGTGCGCCGAAGAACTCCGGCGCACCGCTCTACTGCGAACTACTGAACCGGCGCTCCGAACCCCGGTGTCCCGTACCCGATCCCCGCACCGACGGCGGCACCGATCGCCCCGCCGAGCGCGGCGGCGGGCACCGCGATCACGGCACCGCCGATGGCCCCGCCGAGGATGGGCCCGATGAGCAGCCCGATCGGCAGGAACGGCACCCCGGCGAGCAGCCCGGCACCCGCGCCGACGATCACCGACGCCGAGGTGATCGGCATCGACAGGTTGGTGGCGACGGTCGCCCCGATCGCGGCCGAACTGAGCGTCTGCGCCGCCATCTTGTCCGACCGGCTCCGCTCCATCCCGATCGAATCGTA
The DNA here is from genome assembly GCF_042650385.1 of Nocardia jiangsuensis. Classification (NCBI taxonomy): domain Bacteria; kingdom Bacillati; phylum Actinomycetota; class Actinomycetes; order Mycobacteriales; family Nocardiaceae; genus Nocardia; species Nocardia jiangsuensis. The sequence goes on along the minus strand of NZ_JBHSAX010000013.1, from coordinate 251,688 downwards.
GAAGGTCGCCAGCTGCGCCTCCGCCTGCGCGGCGCCGTCGTTCACCGCGAACACCTGGTCCGGCGCGAGGAACCCGGGGGTGTCGACGATGATGTCACCGATCCGGATCTTGCCCTCCGGCGGCGCGATCGGCGCCACCGCCTCGACCGGAATCGGGCCGTGCGGCGCCCCGGCGGGCGCGAGGTAGCCCTGGTCGGGCATGGCCCGATAGAGCGGCGCGTCCACCGGCGCACCGGCGGGCACGGCGACCGGTGCGGGGCCGGTCAGGTCGAGCAGGGGAGCGGCGAGCTCCGGCAGCGCGATCTCCGCGGGCTGCCCGGCGAACAGCGCGGCCAGCGGATCGGCCGCGGTGCGCTGCTCGGGCTGGGTCACCGGGTCGGGCGAGCCGGGGTCGGCGTTCGCGGTTCCGGCGCCGACGAGCGCCACGACCAGCGGCAACGCGCCCAGCGCGACCATCGATCCGATCTTCTGCCGCTGGGCGCTGGGCGCCCGGTGCCTCCCCGGTTGTGCCCCCACGATGGCCATACGTCACCTTTCATCCGGCTGGAACGACAAATCCCGACGTTCCTCATTCGGATCTGGGTGCGCTGTCGGATGGGTCACACGGCGGGTCGGCTGCTCTCCTGCTTTCCCGGCCGTTCGCCACCGGCCGGCTCGGTGGCCGTGCCGTCCTCGATGTCCGCGGTGGTGGTCGACTCCCCGAGCGCCGCGTCCAGCGGGACCTGGCTGCCTAGGTGGCCCTGCCGATCTCCGGGCGGGGCGCCGAGCGCGGCGGCGAGCTCGTCCGCCTCCTCCTCGTCGGCGTTCACCGCCTCCAGCGCGAGCCGGGCCATCACCCACTGCTCGGTCGCGGCCATCTGCCCGCGGCTGCGGCCGGAGAAGGTCACGAACCACTGGATCACCGTGACGATCCGGCTCCGGTACCCGATCAGGTAGTAGAGGTGCAGCGCCAGCCAGGCCAGCCAGGCGATGAAGCCGCCGAACTCCAGCTTGCCCACCTGGCACACCGCGCTGAATCGCGAGACGGTGGCCATGCTGCCCTTGTTGAGGTATTTGAACGGCTTGCGCTCGGCGGGCTGCTGCCCGTTCAGCCCGGCCTTGATCTGCTTGGCGGCGTAGGTCGCGCCCTGGATGGCGCCCTGCGCCTGGCCGGGCACGCCGGGCACCGACATGAGGTCGCCGACCACGAAGACGTTCGGATGGCCCTTGATGGTGAGGTCCGGCTCGACCACGACCCGCCCGGCCCGGTCGGTCTCGGTGCCGTCGGAGCGCTCGGCCAGCATCTTCCCGAGCGGGCTTGCCTGCACGCCGGCGGACCAGACCTTGCAGGACGATTCGATCCGGCGAACCGTGCCGTCCTTGTCCTTCACCGTGACGCCGTTGGCGTCGATATCGGTGACCATGGCGTTGAGCTGCACCTCGACGCCCATGTTCTCCAGCCGGCGGCGGGCCTTGTTGCCCAGCTTCTCGCCCATCGGGCCGAGCACCGCGCCCGCGCCCTCCAGCAGGATGACCCTGGCGTCGCGCGGGTCGATGTTCTTGAAGGTGCCCTCCAGCGTGCGGTCGGCCAGCTCGGCGATCTGCCCGGCCAGCTCGACGCCGGTCGGGCCGGCCCCGACCACGACGAAGGTGAGCAGCCGGTCGCGCAGCTCCTGCGTGGTGGCCAGTTCGGCGCTCTCGAAGGCGCCGAGGATGCGGCCGCGTAGCTCGAGCGCGTCGTCGATGGTCTTCATGCCGGGCGCGTAGGTGGCGAACCGGTCGTTGCCGAAGTACGACTGCTGCGCGCCGGTGGCGACGATCAGGCTGTCGAACGAGGTCCGGGTGGTCTGGTTGAGCAGCCGCGAGCTGACGGTCCTGCGCTCGAGGTCGATGTCGGTGACGTCGCCGAGCAGCACCTGCACGTTCTTCTGCTTGCGCAGCACCAGCCGGGTGGCGGGGGCGATCTCGCCGACCGAGAGGATGCCGGTCGCCACCTGGTAGAGCAGCGGCTGGAAGAGGTGGGTCGATGTCTTCGAGATCAGGGTGACGTCCACGTCGGCGCGCTTGAGGTGCTTGGCGCCGAACAGGCCGCCGAACCCGGAACCGATCACCACCACCCGGTGCCGATGCGTCTCCACGGGCTCAGTGCTCATCGTCGTGCTCCTCGACAGACGGGGGCGTACCCCAGTGTTGCGGACACGCCTACCGTAGTCGGCCGGTGCGCGAGCGTCACGGCGAGTCGCGGTGCGTCGGGAGAACGCGCGTGCCGCGGCACCGATGGGTGCCGCGGCACGGGAGGTGCGCCGGGAAAGGCCGGGGTCAGCGTCCGGAGAAGAGGATCTTCGCGACCTCGGTGTCGGTGGCGGCGCCCTCGGTGTAGCCGCCCTCGTCGCCCATCGCGGTCATGATCGCCAGGGTGTAGCGCTCGCCGGGTCCGGCGAAGCCGACCGAGTTGACCACCCAGCCACCCTGCTCGGCCGACCAGCCGTTCTTCAGGCCGGGGCGCATCCTCTCGCCCGCGCCCCAGACGCCCCAGTGCTGGTTGGAGTCGACCGAGCGCATCCGGTCGAACAGGTAGCCCCGGTCGTCCGGGTGCATCTGGGTGAAGATGTTGTCCAGCAGCCGGTCCAGGTCGGCGGCGGTGCACTTCTGGAACGACCAGTCCGGGAAGAGCGCGGTCTCGGTGGGCTGCGGTACCAGGGTGTTCATGCCGTTGGCCCGGAACGCGTTGTTGAACGCCATCCGGTCGATGCCCGCGTACTTGGTCCACAGCACGTCGGTGGCGTGATCGTTGGAGGTGGCGAGCATGGACTCCAGCAGCCCGCGGTCCTCGGGCGACAGCTGGATGGCGCCGACCCTGGCACGGTTCAGCAGGTCGGCCGCGATGGCCAGCTTGATGGTGGAGGCGGTCCACACCGAGTTCTCGGCGTGCTCGTTGGCGTACACGCCGCCGGTCACGCGGTCGCGCACCACGTAGCCGGTGCTGCCTGGGCGGCCGGCCAGGTAGGCGTCGGCCTTGGCGATCCGGCTGCTCAGGTCGGCGTCGAAACCGGCGAGAGTGGCCTGTTCCAGCATCGGGATGCCGGGCGCGGCCTGCGCGGCGGGGAGGGAAACGGTACCGCTGGAGACGATGATCGCCGCCGCGGCGAGGGCACAGACGGATGCGGCCACGCGGGGAACAGACCGGGTGGCGGCCAACTGATGACGCACGGTTGCCCACGATGGCACATCGCCGACGCGAATGCACGTCCCGATCCGGCTACCGGCCGGTACCCCGGCCGTAATCCGTTGTGCCCCTGCGCTTCAGCGGAACGCGGCGCGCAATTCCTCGACCGTGCGGCCGTTCAGCCGGTAGCAGTGCTCGAAGGCCTCGCCGTGCCGATTCCGCGGCCACGCGTGCAGCACGACGCCGCGCCCGAAGTGCCGTGAGTTCACCAACTCCCAGTGCTCGCCGACGCGGCGAACGGTGAAGCCGCCCTTCGGAAGCAGGGGAGATACCAGCGCAACCATGAGCGCGAGACCAGCCTTTCGAGATACAAGCCCTGTGCATCCCCCCGGACGGTGCCGTTCCTCCCTCGACGCAGCACTGTGGCACATTCGACTACCCCGGCCTCGTGCCACCGCACCCGACGCGCCGGGACTGTGGTGCAGATCACGTGGCGCGGGCGGGCCCGGACGATCCCAGCGGGTCGCCGGGGCCGTGGGCAGCCGCCGGGCGTATAACCGTTGCGGAAACGCACGATCGTCGAGGGGGTGGCATGCCGCTGCACATCCATCGTGCCGAGCGCGCCGACACCCTGGCCGACGCGCTGGCGCGGCAGCTGGCGTCCCCGCCCGCCGACCCGTTCGCCGCCGAGGTGGTGGCGGTGCCCGCCAAGGGGATCGAGCGCTGGCTGGCCCAGCGGCTCTCCGGCGTGCTCGGCACCTCGGGGCCGGGCGCCGCGGACGGGATCGCGGCCGCGATCCGCTTCCCCTCGCCCGCGGCTCTGGTCACGGAGTGCCTTGCCGCGGCGAGCGGGCTCGCGGCCGCGGATGATCCGTGGGAGCGGGACCGGGTGGTCTGGGCGCTGCTGCGGGTGCTGGACGGGGTGCTCGGTGCGCCCTGGGCCGCCGTGCTGACCCGGCATCTCGGCGCGGAGCACCGGGCGGGGCGGCGCTTCGCCACCGCGGTGGGGCTGGCTGCGCTCTTCGAGAGCTACGCGGCGCAGCGGCCGGAGCTGATCATCGCCTGGGCGGCGGGCGCGGACACCGACGGCGCCGGGCGCCCGCTCCCCGCCGACCTGGGCTGGCAGCCCGCGCTGTGGCGGGAGCTGCGCGCGGCGATCGGGGTGCCGGGCCCGGCCGAGCGGCTGGCCGACGCCTGCGCCCGGCTGCGCGCCGACCCGGCGAGCACCGCGCTGCCGCACCGTCTCTCGGTCTTCGGCCCGACCCGGCTCCCCGCCGACCAGCGCGCGGTCCTCTCCGCCATCGCCGCCCACCGCGACCTGCACCTCTGGCTCACGCACCCGAGCCCCGCGCTCTGGGACCGCCTCGCCGCCCGCCCGCCCGCCCTGCTCCGCAGCGCCGATACCAGCATCCGCGCGGTCCGCAACCCCCTGCTCGCCGGCCTCGGCCGCGACGTCCGCGAACTCCAGCAGCGGCTGGCCGGCTGCGACGCGGAGATCCTCGACGAGTACCACCCGCCCGCGCCCGCCGCGCCGAGCGCCGGTCGGGAGTCCGGTCTCGGAGCGCCACAAACCGCCGCCCCGCGCACCCTCCTCACCGCCGTCCAGGCCGCCGTCCGCGAGGACGCCTGGCCCCCGGCCCCCGACCCGTCCCTCGCGGACGACGGCACCGTCCGCATCCACCTCTGCCACGGCCGGGACCGCCAGGTCGAGGTGCTCCGCGACGCACTGCTCGGCCTCTTCGCCGCCGACCCCACTCTGGAACCGCGCGACGTCCTGGTCATGTGCCCTGACGTCGAGACCTTCGCCCCGCTGGTGCGCGCCGCCTTCGGCTCGCGGGGCAGCGCCGACGGCCCGGACGAGCACGCGCACCCCGGGCACCGGCTCCGGGTCCGGCTGGCCGACCGCGGCCGCGCCGTCACCAACCCGCTGCTGACCGTGGTCGCCACCCTGCTGGAGCTGGCCGACGGCCGGGTCACGGTGACCCAGGTGCTCGACCTGGCCGCGGCCGAGACCGTCCGCCGCCGCTGTGGTTTCGACGACGACGAACTGGAGCGGCTGCGCGGCTGGGCCGCCGATTCCGGTGCCCGCTGGGGCATCGGCCTGCGCCAGCGCCAGGCCTACGGCCTCGCCGACTTCGCGCAGAACACGCTGAACACCGCGGTCGACCGGATCCTGCTCGGCGTCACCGCGGCCGAGACCGACGGCGACTGGCTCGACCTCGCGCTCCCGCTGGACGACGTGGACAGCAACGACGTCGACCTGGCCGGCCGCTTCGCCGAGTTCGTCGACCGGCTCGCCGTCTGCCTGCGCGACCTGCGCGGCCCGCGCCCGGCCCCGGAGTGGAGCGCGGTGCTGACCCGCGCGCTCGACCTGCTCTGCGACGTCCCCGAGCACCTGGCCTGGCAGCGCACCGAGGCGCGCACCGAGCTGGCCGCGGCCACCGAGCACGCGGGCGAGGTGGTGCTGCGCCTCGCCGACGTCGCCACCGTGCTCGCCGGACGGCTCGGCACCGCGCCGACCAGGGCCAACTTCCGCACCGGCGAGCTGACCGTCTGCACCCTGGTGCCGATGCGCTCGGTGCCGCACCGGGTGGTGGTGCTGCTCGGCCTCGACGACGAGGTCTTCCCGCGCGCGGGCGGCGTCGACGGCGACGACGTGCTGGCCCGCGACCCGCAGGTCGGCGAGCGCGAGCCGCGCGGCGAGGACCGCCAGCTGCTGCTGGACGCGGTGCTCGCCGCGCGGGAGCGGCTGCTGGTCTGCTACACCGGCGCCGACCCGGTGACCGGCGCGCACCGCCCGCCCGCGGTGCCGGTGGCCGAGCTGCTCGACGCCCTGCGCGCGCACACCGGCGCCGCCGCGGACCGGGTCGTCGTCCGGCACCCGCTGCAGAGCTTCGACCGCAGGAACTTCGCACCGGAGAACCCCTTCGGCTTCGACCCCGTCGCGCTGGCGGGCGCCAGGGCGGCCGCGCGGCCCCCGCGCCCGCGCCCCGCCTTCCTCGCCGCCCCGCTGCCCCGGCCCGAGCCGGGCGACGTGGAGCTGGCCGACCTGATCGCCTTCGTCGAGCACCCGGTGCGCGCCTTCCTCGGCCAGCGGCTCGGGCTGCGGGTGCCCGACCACGAGGAGGAGATCGACGACCGGCTCCCGGTCGAGCTGGACGGCCTCGCCAAGTGGGACCTCGGCGAGCGGCTGCTCGCCGCCCGGCTCACCGGCACCGACCCGGAGACCCTGCGCGCCGCCGAGTGGCGCCGCGGCGGCCTGCCGCCCTTCGCCTTCGGCGCCGCCGTGCTGGACGAGGTGGAGCGCACCGTCGAGACCCTGGTGCGCACCGCGCAGCCGCACTACGAGATCCCCGCCCGCGCGGTGGACATCGGGCTCGACCTCGGCAACGGCCGCAGGCTCACCGGCACCGTGCCCGAGGTGCACGGCGACCGGCTGGTGCGCACCACCTTCTCCCGGGTCGCCGCCAAGCACCGGATCGCGGCCTGGGTGCCGCTGCTCGCGCTGACCTGCACCGAGGACCGCTCCTGGCAGGCGCTCACCATCGGGCGCGGGAGGTTCCGCACCCCCGCCTGGCGCAGCGAGCTGACCGCCCCGGAGCCGCCCGCCGCGCTCGGTGTCCTGCGCACCCTGGTCGCCATGCGGGACGCCGGGCTCAGCGAGCCGCTCCCGATCGCGCCGACCGCCACCGCCGCCTACGCACAGAGCCGCATGCTCGGAAATCGCAGGGAGGACGCGGAATACGCCGCCCTGCAGGAGTTCGACGGCGACTACGGCGACAACCGGGATCGGCACCTGCGCTACGTCTGGGGCGAGCGGGTCACGCTGGCGGCGCTGCTCGCAGCGCCCGCCCCGCAGGGCGGCGGCGCCGGCGAGCCGACCCGGTTCGGCGCGCTGGCCAGGCGGCTCTGGGAGCCGCTGCTCCGCGCCGAGCAGCAGGGCAGGCCGTGAGCCGGGCCGCGACCGGGACCACCACGGCCGAGCCGGTACCCGACGCCTTCGACCCCGCCGGGCCCCTGCCGACCGGCACCACGGTGCTGGAGGCCAGCGCGGGCACCGGAAAGACGCACGCCATCGTCGGGCTCGCGGTGCGCTACGTCGCCGAGGCCGGGATCGACATCGCCGATCTGCTGCTGGTCACCTTCAGCCGGGCCGCGACCCAGGAGCTGCGCGAACGCACCCGCGACCGCTTCGTCGCGGTCGCCGCCGCGCTGGCCGAGCCGGAGCGGGCGGCCGCGCACGACGACGAGCTGGTGCGCGCGCTCGCCGCCGCCGAGCCCGCGCTGCGCAGGCAGCGGCTGCTGGCCGCGCTCGCCGAGTTCGACGCGGGCACCATCGCCACCACGCACAGCTTCTGCCAGCGCATGCTGGACGAACTCGGCCTCGCCGGGGACGACGACCCGGGCAGCAGGCTGGTCGAGAACGTGGACGAGGTGGTGCAGACCGTGGCCGACGACCTCTACCTCGCCCGCTACGCCCGCACCGAACCGCCCTTCCCGCTGAAGGCCGCCCGCGCGCTGGCCCTGGCCGCCGTGCACGACCGGCACGCCACCCTCGCCCCGGACGGCGACGGCGAGGCGGGCGAGCGGGTCGCCTTCGCCACCGCCGTGCGCGCCGAGACCGAGCGCCGCAAGCGGCTGCTCGGGCTGCGCGACTTCGACGACCTGCTGGTGGTGCTGCACGAGGTGCTCGCCGACCCGGTGCACGGCCCGGCCGCGCGGGCACGGGTGCGCGAGCGCTTCCCGGTGGCGCTGGTGGACGAGTTCCAGGACACCGACCCGCTGCAGTGGGAGATCCTGCGGCTCGCCTTCCACGGCGCCTCGACGCTGGTGCTGGTCGGCGACCCCAAGCAGGCCATCTACGCCTTCCGCGGCGCCGAGGTGCTCAGCTACCTGGACGCCGTCGCGGTCGCCGACGCCAGGCACGAGCTGACGCAGAACCGGCGCAGCGACGCCGGGCTGCTGCGCGCGCTGGCACACCTGCACGGGGGCGCCGCGCTCGGGCACCCGGCGATCACCGTCGCCGCGGTCGAGCCGACCAGGGAGTGGAGCAGGCTCACCGGCCCGGACGAGCGGATCGTTCCGCTGCGGCTGCGCTGCCTGCCGCGCACCGGCGCCGGGCCGCTCGGCTCGTCGGGGTTTCCACAGATCGGGCGGGTACGGGAGCGAGCCGCGGCCGACCTCGCCGACGATGTGGTCGGGCTGCTGGAGTCCGGGGTCCGGCTGCGGGACCGGGCCGGGGTGCTGCGCGACCTCGGCCCCGGCGACATCGCGGTGCTGGTGCGCACCCGGTCACAGATCGAGGTGGTGCGCGCCGCGCTGGACCGGGTCGGGGTCGCCTCGGTGCTGGCCGGCGGCACCAGCGTCTTCGGCACCCCGTCGGCCACGCACTGGCTCTGGGTGCTGCGCGCCCTCGAGCAGCCGCACCGCTCGGACCGGGTGCGCCTCGCCGCCTGCACCCCGCTGCTCGGGGTGGACGCGGCCGAGCTCGACCGCGGCGGCCCCGAGCTGACCGGGCGGATCAGCACGCTGCTGCGCGAGGCGGCGCGGCTCTTCGCCAGGGCGGGCTTCGCGGCGGTCTTCGAGCGGCTCGCCGCCGCGACCGAGCTGGCGCCCCGGCTGCTCGCGGTGCGCAACGGCGAGCGCGAGCTCACCGACCTGCGGCACCTCGCCCAGCTGCTGGACCAGGTCGCGCTCACCGACGGCCTCGGCCTCACCGCGCTCACCCGCTGGCTCGGCGACCGGGTGCGCGACCCAGCCTCCGGCAGCGTCGCCGACCGCAGCCGGAGGCTGGACCGCGACTCCACCGCGGTGCAGATCGCCACCGTGCACGCCAGCAAGGGGCTGGAGTTCCCGATCGTCTACCTGCCCTTCGCCTGGGACAGCGCGCGCAACCCGAAGCCGGCGACCCAGCTCTACCACGACGGCCGGACCCGGGTGCTCGACGTCGGCGGCCCCGACGTCCCCGGCGCCGCGGAGGCCAAGCGCAGGGCGGAGGCGGAGGAGTCGGGGCAGGAGCTGCGGCTGCTCTACGTCGCGCTGACCCGCGCCATGTGCCAGGTCGTCGCCTGGTGGGCCCCCGCCTGGGGCACCGACAGCGCCCCGCTGCACCGGATGACGCTCGGCCGCCCCGACCGCGGCGCCGAGGTGCCCGCCCGCGCGCCCGTCCCCGCCGACGCCGCCGCGCTGGCCGCGCTCACCGCCTGGGCCGCGCCCGCCGACGGCGCCATCGCGGTCTCCGCCCCGGACGGGGCCGCCCCCGCCGAGCCGCGCCGCATCCGGGTCGAGCCGCACACCGGCGCGCTGGCCGCCGCGCCCTTCGACCGGGCCCTCGATCACCAGTGGCGCCGCACCTCGTACTCCGCGCTCACCGCGGGTGCGCACGAGGCCGCCGCCGCGGCCGAGACCGAACCGGAGGACGACCGCGCCCGCCCGGACGAACCCGCAGGAACCCCGGTCCTCGACCCGGACGACCCCTTCGCCACCGCCGCTCCCGCCGCCGCCCCCTCGCTGATGAACACGCTGCCCTACGGCGCCGAGTTCGGCACCCTGGTGCACGGCGTGCTCGAGCTGGTCGACACCGGCGCCGCCGATCTCGCCGCCGAGGTGCGCGCCCGGTGCCTGACGGCCGTGCACGCCGCGGCCTCCGCCGCCGACCCCGATGTGCTTGCCGACGCGCTGCTCGCCGTCCTGCACACCCCGCTCGGTCTCGGCCGCACCCTGGCCGAGATCCCGGTCTCCGACCGCCTGAGCGAGCTCGACTTCGAGCTGCCGCTGGCCGGTGGCGAGCGCCCGGCGGCGGCCGCGGCCTCGCTGCCCCGGATCGCCGCGCTGCTGGCGCGGCACCTGCCCGCCGACGACGTCCTCGCCGGGTACCCGGCGCAGCTGGCGCAGCTGGACGGTGGCGCGCTGCGCGGCTACCTGACCGGCAGCATCGACGCGGTGCTCCGGCTGCCGGGCCCGCGCTTCGTCGTGGTCGACTACAAGACCAACCGGCTCGGGCTCGGCGACCTCACCGTCGCGCACTACACCGGGGAGCGGATGGCCGCCGAGATGATCCGCTCGCACTACCCGCTGCAGGCGGTGCTCTACGCCGTCGCGCTGCACCGCTTCCTGCGCTGGCGGCTGCCCGGGTACGACCCGGCGCGGCACCTCGGCGGGGTCAGGTACCTGTTCGTGCGCGGCATGATCGGCCCGGAAACCCCCGACGGAGCGGGCGTTTTCGACTGGGCCCCGCCCGCCGCGCTGGTCACCGAGCTCTCCGACCTGCTGGCGGGGGAGCCCGGGTGACCTCGATCCAGATCGCGCAGCGCGGCACCGGGCTGCTCCGGCTCTTCAACGAGGCCGGGGTGCTCGCCTCGGCCGACGTGCACGTGGCCACCCGGCTGGCCCGGCTCGGCCGGGAGGAGCGCGAGGAGGTGCTGCTCGCCGCGGCGCTCGCGGTGCGCGCGGTGCGCTCCGGCTCGGTCTGCCTGGAGCTGGACCGGATCGCGGAGATCGGCGTCGACGCCGACGAGACCCGCGAGCCCGCCCCCGGGCTCGACCCGGCCGCGCTGCCCTGGCCCGATCCGGCTGCGCTGGTCGCCGCGCTGCGCACCAGCCCGCTGGTCCGCGGCGGCCCGGCCGGGCCGCTGCGCCCGCTCCACCTGCTGGAGGGCGGCCCGGACGGCGGCCCGCTGCTCTACCTGGACCGCTACCACAAGCAGGAGCAGATCATCCGGCGGGTGCTCACCGAGCGTGCCGCCTGCCATCCCGCGGTCGACCCCGCGCTGGTGCGCCGGGAACTCGACCGGCTGTTCGGCGCCGCGGGCACGGCGGACCGGCAGCGGCTCGCCGCCGCGGTCGCCGCCACCCGCTGGACCACCGTGGTCGCAGGCGGTCCCGGCACCGGCAAGACGCACACCATCGCCCGCATCCTCGCGCTGCTGGTGGCCGAGCGGCTCGCCCGCCCCAAGCTGCCCGCGCTGCGGATCGCGCTGGCCGCGCCCACCGGCAAGGCCGCGGCCCGGCTGCAGGAGGCGGTGCGCGAGCAGGCCGCCGAGATCGGGCTGCCCGAGCTCACCGCGGCCACCCTGCACCGGCTGCTCGGCTGGCAGCGGGGCCGCGCCACCCGCTTCAAGCACCACGAGTTCAACCGGCTGCCCTACGACGTGATCGTGGTGGACGAGACCTCCATGGTCTCGTCCACCCTGATGAGCAGCCTGCTCGCCGCGCTGCGCCCGGACACCCGCCTGGTCCTGGTCGGCGACCCCGACCAGCTCGCCTCCGTCGACGCGGGCGCCGTCCTCGCCGACCTCGTCGCCGGCCCGACCCGCGGCGCGGGCAACCCGGTCCTCGCCGAGATCGTCGGCGCCGCTGCGCCCGCGGAGACCGGGTCGACCGGCGGCGTCTCCGCCACCGAGGCGCTGACCCCGCGCGAACGGGAGCGCCTCGACGGCGGCATCGTCCGCCTGACCCGCGGCCGCCGCTTCGGCGGCACCATCGCCGAACTCGCCGTCGCGGTGCGGGCGGGCGACGCGGACACCGCGCTCGCACTCCTCACCTCCGGCGCCGACGACGTCGAACTCCGCGCCCCCGACGACATCGCCGCGGTCCGCGCCGACGTGGTCACCGCGGCCCGCGCCGTCACCGCCGCCGCCATCGACGGCGACGCCGAGCGAGCCCTCGCCGCCCTCGAATCGCACCGCCTCCTCTGCGCGCACCGCCAGGGCCCGTTCGGCGTCGAACGCTGGGACCGCCTCGCCGCCGAATGGGCGGCCGCCGGCGGCGCCACCGCCGACCCGCAGCAGCACCTCTGGTACCCCGGCCAGCCCCTGCTGGTCACCGCCAACGACCACGAGGCCAGGATCTACAACGGCGACACCGGCGTCATCGTCCGCCTCCCGGACGGCACCCTGCGCGCCGCGCTGCACCGCGGCAGCACCCCGTACCTGGTACACCCCACCCGCTTCTCCGCCGTCGTCTCGGTCTTCGCGATGACCATCCACCGCAGCCAGGGCAGCCAGTACGGCACCGTCTCGGTGGTGCTCCCCGAACCCGAGTCCACCCTGCTCAGCAGGGAGCTGCTCTACACCGCGATCACCAGGGCGCGCGGCCGGGTCCGGGTGATCGGCACCGAGGCCGCCATCCGGGCGGGCATCGACCGCCGCGTGCTCCGCGCCAGCGGACTCTCCCGCCCCGGTTAATCGCGCAGCAAACCGGGGATCGTCAACGCGTACTCCAGGTCGGCGCGGGTGCCGAGCGTGGTGAGCAGCACCCGGATCATGGTCAGCCGCGCCTCCTCCACCACCGCGGCCTCCGGCTCGGAGCCGGGCGCGCTCGCCGCCGAGACCCGGTAGACCACGTACTCGCAGAGGTGCAGCGCGGCATCCAGGTCCAAGGGGGTGGGCACCGGGCGGTCGAGTACGTGGAAGGTCTCCCGGATGATGCCGCGGATGTCCTCCAGCGCCTCCTCCCGGTAGGCCGAGACCGGCGAGCCCGGGTCGTGCAGCTCGGCGAAGAGCGGCCGCAGCATGGTGCCGTGGCCGCGCGCCCAGGCCAGGTAGGCGTCGATCAGCCGGATACCGAGCTCGACGCCCTCGATCGGCGCGGTGGCGGAGCCGAGCGCGGTGCGGATCCCGCCGACCAGCTCCTGGTTGGAGACGGTGAGCAGCGCGTGCAGCGGCTCGGCGGCGTTCGCGAAATAGCGGTAGAAGGTCGGGCGCGCCAGCCCGGCCCGGTCGATGATCTGCGCGACACTGAGCCCGCGCGAACCGGTACCGGTGAACACCGCGGCGGTGGCCGCCACGATCCGGGCGCGCACCTCGTCGGCCTGCTCCGGCGTCTGCGGGGGGCGGCCCCTGCGGGCCGGGCGCTCGGTGTTGTGAGCGGTCACAGTTCCCTGCCATCGCCGCATGTGGCACGGGACGTGACGCTTGACACCGGGGGTCGCACGGCCATTACTCTAACAGCAGTGTTCATTTAATGAGCGCCCATCGACCACCGCCCCGAACACCACGGAAGAGCCGCCCATGACGTCTGCCGCCCTGCCCGCCGACCTGGTCAAGCCGTTGCTGGAGCGGGCGACCGCGGGCGGCGCGCCGTCGGTGGAGGTGTTCGCCCCCGCCACCGGCGCCAAGATCGCCGACCTGCCGCAGTCCTCCACCGATGACATCGAGCGCGCCTTCAGCACCGCCCGTACCGCGCAGGCGCAGTGGGCCGCGCGGCCGGTGCGGGAGCGGGTCGCCGTGCTGCGCAAGCTGCACGACATCGTGCTCGGCGAGCAGGAGACCATCCTCGACATCGTGCAGACCGAGACCGGCAAGGCCCGCGCGCACGCCTTCGACGAGGTCGGCGATGTCGCGGTGAACGCCAGGTACTACGCATCGGTGGCGAGCAAGCTGCTCTCCACCCGGCGCCCGCGCGGCGTGCTCCCGGTGCTCACCCGGGTCGATGTCAGGCAGCGGCCGAAGGGCGTCGTCGCGGTCATCTCGCCGTGGAACTACCCGCTCGCGCTCGCCGTCTCGGACGCGCTGCCCGCCCTGGTCGCCGGCAACGCCGTGGTCGCGCGGCCGGACAACCAGACCGCGCTCACCGCGCTCTGGGCCATCGACGCCGCCGAGCGCGCCGGGCTGCCGCGCGGGCTCTGGCAGGCCGTGCTCGGCCGCGGCCGCGACATCGGCGGCGAGGTGATCGCCCGCGCCGACTACGTCGACTACACCGGCTCCAGCGCCACCGGCCGCACCATCGCGCAGCAGGCGGGCGAGCGGCTGATCGGCTACTCGCTGGAGCTCGGCGGCAAGAACCCGCTGCTGGTGCTCGCCGATGCCGACGTGCCGCGGGCCGCCAAGATCGCGATCCGCGCCTGCTTCGCCTCGGCGGGCCAGCTCTGCGAGTCCATGGAGCGGATCTACGTGCACGACAGCGTGTACGACCGCTTCGTCGCGGAGTTCACCGCGCACACGAAGAACATCGAGCTCGGCGGCGCGCTGGACTACAGCGCGGGGATGGGCTCGCTCACCTTCCAGCGCCAGCTCGACACCGTGCGGCAGCACGTGGACGACGCCGTCGCCAAGGGCGCGACGGTGCTCGCCGGCGGCAAGCACCGCCCCGACCTCGGCCCGTACTTCTACGAGCCGACCGTGCTCGCCGACGTCACCGCGGAGATGACGGTCTACCGCGAGGAGACCTTCGGCCCGGTGGTCTCGGTCTACCGGGTGGCCTCCGACGACGCCGCGGTCGCCGCCGCCAACGACACCGCCTACGGCCTGAACGCCAGCGTCTGGACGAAGGACGCGGCCCGCGGCCGGGCCGTCGCGGCCCGGATCAACGCGGGCTCGGTGAACGTCAACGAGGGCTTCATCGCCGCCTGGGGCAGCTCGGACGCCCCCTCCGGCGGGCTCGGCATCTCCGGCACCGGCCGCAGGCACGGCCCGGAGGGGCTGCTCAAGTACCTCGACACCCAGACCATCGCGCAGCAGCGTGTGCTGCCGATCGCCCCGCTGCCCGGCATGTCCGAGGAGCTGTGGGCCAAGACCATGACGCTCTACTTCGGCGTCATGAAGACCCTGCGACAGAAGTGAGGAACGCAGCGATGAAGCTGGAATCGGTCGCCGGGCGCACGGTGCTGGTCACCGGCGCCGCCATGGGGCTCGGCAAGCTCTTCGCCACCACGGCGGTGCACGAGCGCGCCGCCGCGGTGGTGCTCTGGGACATCAACGAGGCCGCGCTGAAGGAGACCGCGGCCGAGCTGACCGAGCTGGGCGGCACCGTGCACTACCACGTCGTCGACGTGTCGTCGCAGGAGGCGATCACCGAGGCCGCGGCCGCGGTGCGCGCCGAGATCGGCGATATCGACATCCTGGTGAACAACGCGGGCATCGTGCGCGGCAACCAGTTCTTCTGGGAGACCACGAACCGCGCCGACATCGAGAAGACGATGGCGATCAACTCGCTGGCGCCGATGTGGATCACGCTGGAGTTCCTGCCCGCCATGGTGGCGTCGAAGTCGCCGTCCCGGGTGCTGAACATCGCCTCGTCGGCCGGGCTGGTCTCGAACCCGCGGATGAGCGTCTACGCCGCCTCCAAGTGGGCCGCGATCGGCTGGTCCGATTCGGTGCGCATCGAGCTGGAGCAGGCCGGGCACGAGCACGTGAAGATCACCACGGTCTGCCCGACCTACATCGACACCGGCATGTTCGACGGCGCCAAGGGCTTCTGGTTCACCCCGATCCTCAAGCAGGACGTGGTGGTGCAGACCTCGTGGACGCAGATGAAGGCCGGGACGCCGCTGCTGGTGCTGCCCTGGACCTCGCGGTTCAACAAGGCGCTCTCCGGGCTGCTGCCGATCCGGGCCCGCGACCTCTTCCTGAACACCGTCGGGGTGTACCGCTCGATGGACCACTTCACCGGGCGCAAGGAGAGCTGAGCGTCCCGATCACCACGGTCGTGCCGTGCTCGCCGGACCCGGCGAGCCGGCCGGCCAGGTTGTTCTCCGCCAGCGCCTGCAGTGCCGGATCGGCTTGTGCCGCGCTGGTTTCCATGAGGACGTGACCGCCGGGGGCGAGCCACTCCGGCACGCGGGCCACCACCCGGCGGAGCACGTCGAGCCCGTCCGCGCCGCCGTCGAGCGCGCGGCGCGGCTCGTGCTCGCGGGCCTCGAGCGGGAGGGTGGCGACAGCGTCGCTCGGCACGTACGGCACGTTCGCCAGCAGCACGGCGATCGTGCCGCGCAGTGCGTCCGGCAGGGCGTCGAACAGATCGCCTCGGTACACCAGGGGCGTGCCGGCGCCGCGTGCGGTCGGCGTCGCCGACCCGGCTGCCACCGCCGTCGAGGCGCCACCTGGGACGCGGTCGCCCCGTTCGGCGGCGGACCCGAGATTGAGCCGCGCGCAGGCGACCGCGGCGGGCTCGATATCCGCCGCCACCAGCTGGACCGCGACCTCCCGTGCACAGGCCAGCCCGAGCGCCCCCGTACCGCAGCACAGGTCGACCAGCACCGGTGCGGGCCGATCCGCCTCGTCCGGCACTGCGTCCACCGGCCGCGCACCCGCGGCCCGCAGCAGCGGAAGCGCCGCGTCCACGAGCTCGGCCGTCCGCGCCCGCGGTACGAACACGCCGGGCGCGACCCCTACCCGCAACCCGCGGAACTCGGCCCACCCGAGAATCTGCTCCAGCGGCTCCCCGCCGACCCGCCGCGCCACCAACGCCTCCAGCTCGCCGCCCGCGTCGATCAGCAGCCGCGCCTCGTCCTCGGCGAAGACACACCCCGCCGCTCGTAACCGCGCCACGATCGCCTCGACAGCGGCACGATCCGGGGCGGGGCGGGGGAGCGCGGACACCGCGTCATCCTGCGCGCCCCCGCGCGCCCCGTCCACCCTTTTCAGCGGCTGGCGGCCAGCCGGAAGGTGCGGGTGGCGTCCAGGTAGATCCCGCGCTGCCCGGCCCGGCTCGGCGGCGGCAGGTTCGACACCAGCTGCTCCAGCGAGACCATCGCCCCGACGACGGCGGTCCCGGCGACGATGAAATCGGCGACCGCCCGGCGGATGTGGTTCGGCGAGGTCACCACGACGGCGCTGGTCAGCCCGGCATTGCGGAGCAGGTCGGTGCTGAACAGCGCGTTCTGCACGGTCGAGCCCGCCCGGTTCTCCACGATGATCCGGCCCGCCGGGATCCCGCGCCCGATCAGCCAGCCCGCCATGGCGTCGGCCTCGGCGACGCCGTTCTGCGGATTGCCGCCGGTGACGACCAGCCGGGAGAAGGGTGCCGCGATCGCCTGCACCCAGGCCGCGTTCAGCCGGTCCACCAGCTCCGGGCGCAGCGTGCCGTCCGGTAGCAGGCCGTAGCCGAGCACGACGATGCCGGTCTGCGGGCCGATCAGCGCGGGCAGCGGATTGGGCAGCGTCCCGACGGCGGCGCCGATGGCGTCCAGCACCCGGCGGGTGCCGTTCGCGCGGGCCGGATCGAGCCCGGCGAGCCTGCGGAAGGCGTCGTCCACCCCGATCCGGTCGCCTGCGTAGTGCGACCAGACCGCCTGCAGCGCGATCGCCTCGGTGTCGTCCGGCGCGGCGCCGAGGAGCGCGCGCAGGTCGGCGCGGCCCGCGGCGTCGTCGCCGGCGGCGAAGTGCCGCTGCGCGGAGTTGTAGAGGGCGTCCGGGTCGGGGTCCGCCGCCGCGGGCGCGGCGACCGCCCCGGTCAGCGCGAGCGCGGTCACGGCCGCGAGCAGGAGTCTTCGAATTCGGGGAGTCGCCACAGGTCACACCTTTCGCAAAGGGCAGCCGGCTGTGCTGTAGGAGCAGCGACCACGATACGACTGGGGCTGATGTTGCAGGTGTGATTTCGCCGCGATACGGCGATTCGGGCCGGAAGAGTGACACCGCAGCGGTGGTCCGAAACCGCCCCGATAGGGTTGCCCCGTGGAGACCGCATCGCTGACCGGCAAGGAAGCCGCCGCCGCCCTGAACGCCGAGACCACCGAGCTGGCCGCCGCGCTCGCCGCCCGCGGCCGGGCCCCGCGCCTGGCGCTGGTGGTGGCGAACGCCGATCCGGCCAGCGCCTGGTACGTGAACTCGCTGCGCAAGTCCGCCACCAACCGCGGCATCGAATGCGACACCATCGACCTCGGCACCGACGCCGACAGCGCGGGCCTGCGCGCCGAACTCGCCGCCCGCACCGCCGACCCCGCCGTCGACGCCATCATGCTGCAGACCCCGCTGCCCGCCGGGGTGAAGCTGGAGGACGTCGCCGCCGCCATCGGCGCGGAGAAGGACGTCGACGGCGTCTCCCCGCTCTCGCTCGGCCTGCTCGCCGCCAACACCCCCGTATTCGCCCCCGCCACCGCCGAGGCGGTCGTCGTCCTGCTGAAGCGGCACGGCATCGAGCTGACCGGTCGGCATGTCGCGGTGGTCGGCCGCTCCAACGTGGTCGGCAAGCCGCTCGCGCAGCTGCTGCTCGCGGAGAACGCCACCGTCACCGTCGCGCACTCGCGCACCGCCGACCTCGCCGCCGTCACCTCGGCCGCCGACATCGTGGTCGCCGCCGCGGGCCGGGCCGGGCTCATCCGCGCCGAGCACGTCCGCGAGGGCGCCGTCGTCATCGACGTCGGCACCAACGAGGGGCCGGACGGCAGCATCGTCGGCGATGTCGACGCCGAGAGCGTGCGCGGCCGCGCCGCCGCGTTGAGCCCGGTCCCCGGTGGCGTCGGCCCGGTCACCACCGCGCTGCTCATGCGCCACGTGGTCCGGGCTGCCGAGCGGTCCGCCCAGGTCTGAGGGGTACTCGACCCCGCCGGGGCGGTCGACGTCGCCTGCCCGCGGGATCGGCGGCGCTGTCGAAGACGGCGGCTCGGCGTCACCAGCCCCGATCAGCGCCCCGGGTCACTCCCGGACGCGCTCCGGCGCCCGCGGCTTCCCGCGCAGCATCCGCATGACCGGCTCGACCACCCGCGCCGCCACCGGCCCGATGATCGCCATGAGCAGCACGTAGGTGGTGGCGAGCGCGGTGAACGAGTCGGGCAGCGCCCCCGCCGCCACGGCCAGCCCGGCGATCACGATGGAGAACTCACCGCGCGCCACCAGCGCCACCCCGGCGCGCGCCCGGCCCATCTCCCCGGCCCCGGCGCGCCCGGCCGCCCACCACCCGGTCGCGATCTTGGTCGCCGTGGTCACCACCGCGAGCAGCAGCGCCCAGGCCAGCACCGGCGGGATGCTGCGCGGGTCGGTGTTCAGCCCGAAGAGCACGAAGAACATGGCGGCGAAGAGGTCGCGCAGCGGCTCCAGGATCTTGGTCGCGGTGTGCGCGGTGGAGTCCGAGATGGCGATCCCGAGCAGGAACGCCCCGACCGCCGCCGACACCTGCACCGCCGAGGCCAGCCCGGCCACGAGCAGCGCCGCCCCCAGCACCTTGAGCAGGAAGATCTCCCGATCGTCGCTGGCCACCAGCGCGGAGACGTAGCGGCCGTAGCGCAGCGCCACCACCAGCACCACCGTCACCGCGGCGAGCGCGATGCCGAGCGTCCACAGCCCGGCGATCAGCCCGACCCCGGCCAGCACCGCGGTGAGCACCGGCAGGTACGCCGCCATCGCCAGATCCTCGAACACCAGGATCGAGAGGATGGTCGGCGTCTCCCGGTTGCCGAGCCTGCCGAGATCGCCGAGCACCTTGGCCACGATCCCGGAGGAGGAGATGTAGGTGACGCCCGCCATGGCGATCGCCCCGACCGGCCCGAGCCCGAGCAGGAAGGCGACGATCACACCCGGCGTCGCGTTCAGCGCCAGGTCGAGCAGCCCCGCCGGCCACGATTTCCGCATCCCGGTGACCAGCTCGGCGGCGGTGTACTCCAGCCCGAGCAGCAACAGGAGCAGGACGACGCCGATCTCACTGGCGAGATGGATGAATTCGTCGACCTCGTGCAGCTGCACCAGCCCGCCGGAGCCGAATATCAGTCCGCCGATCAGGTACAGCGGAATCGGGGACATCCCGATCCGCGCCGCCACCCTGCCGAGCACACCGAGACCGAAGAACACCGCTCCGAGCTGGATCAAAGCCAGCGCGGTCTCCTCGATAACCACCGGTCAGCCGTCCCACCCCGTGTCGCGCCTCATTACCTGCACTTTACTCGAGTGTTCTCGACCAAGATCGCCCGGCCCCGAAAACGGTAGCGGGCGGCCGCTTTCACACCCCGAGCGCGCGCAGCGGGCGGTCGAGTTCACCCGCGTAGAAGTCGAGGAAGCCGTCCGGGTCCGGGCCGGCGTTCAGCAGCACCAGGTGGTCGAAGCCTGCCTCGGCGAACGGCCGGGCCGCCTCGACGATGCGCCCCGGGTCGCTGCCGCAGGTGAAGTTCTGCTTGATGTCGTCCACCCGAACGGTCTCGGTGGCGGCGGCGAAGTTCACCGGGTTGGGCAGCTCGCTCATGACCTTCCAGCCGGTCACCGCCCAGCGCGCGGTCGCCAGCGCGGCCCGCGCGGCGGTGTCCTCGTCGGGAGCCCAGGCCAGCGGCACCTCGGCGTAGTGCGGGCCGGAGCCGCCCGCCTCGGCGAAGGCAGCCACCAGGTCGGCGTCCGGGTCGGTGGCGAAGAGGCCGTCGCCGAGCTCGCCGGCCAGCCGCGCCGCCTCGGGGCCGCCCGCGGCGACCACCAGCGGCGGCAGCTCCTCCGGCAGGTCGAAGATCCTGGCATCGGAGAGCTGCAGGTACTTGCCCTCGTAGCTGCGGTACCCGCCCTGCCAGAGCAGCCGGATGATCTCCAGCGCCTCGCGGAACATGGCGTGCCTGGTCTGCACCGGCGGGAACTCGCGCCCGACCACGTGCTCGTTCAGCCGCTCGCCGGAGCCGACGCCGAAGGTGAAGCGGCCGTCGCTGACCAGCGCCAGCGTCGCCGCGGCCTGGGCGACGATCGCGGGGTGGTAGCGGATGATCGGGCAGGTGACCCCGGTGACGAGCCCGGCCCGCTCGGTGCGCGCGGCGATGGCGCCGAGCACCGTCCAGGCGAACGGGGAGTGCCCCTGGTTGTCCAGCCACGGATGGAAATGGTCGCTGATCTCGATGAAGTCGAACCCGGCGCGCTCGGCCGCGACCGCCTGCCTGATCAGCTCCTTCGGCCCGTACGCCTCCGCGACCAGCTTGTACCCGATCCGCATGACACCTCCGCCCGCGACCGGGCCCGCCCCGGCCGTCGAGCGGCGCGTACCCGGGCGGCGGCGGTGAAAACTACCAGTGCAGCTGCACCGGGTCGCCGATCCCGGCGTTCTCGTAGAACCAGGCGGCGTCGTCCGGGGCCAGGTTCACGCAGCCGTGGCTGACGTTCGCCGACCCCTGCGACTCCACCGACCACGGCGCCGAGTGCACGAAGACCCCGCCCCAGGTCAGCCGCTCCGCGTACTCGCCCTGGATGAGGTAGCCCTCCGGCGAGCTGAGCGGAATGCCGATGGTGCGCGAATCGAAGGTCACCCGGCGGAACTTCTCCAGGATCGGGAAGGTGCCCGCCGGGGTCTCCCAGCCGGGCTTGCCGTACGAGGCGGGCATGGTGCGCACCGGGACGCCGCCGATGCTCACCGTGAAGGTGTGCGCGGAGATGTCACCCTCGGCGCTGAAGCCCGCGTTCGTCTCGAACTCGGTGCGCCACCCCGCCGCGAAGACCTGCACCCTGGTCCGGGCGGGCAGGTAGGACTCGGGCAGCCAGGTCATCTCGGTGGCGCCGCGCCAGGTCACGTGGCCGGGCACCGCCTCGGGGGCGAGCACGGTCAGCGCCCGCTCCGCCGCGGCGCGATCGGTGACCGGCGCCGCGTAGCGCACGGTGACCGGGGGATAGATCCCGACCGTCGTGCCGTCGGACGGGCTGATCGCGACGATCGCGGGCGTCGCGGGGGCGGCCGCGATGCTGCCGAACGCGGTGCCTGCACCGGTCACCGCCAGCGCGACCACCGCGGCGAGCAGGAAAAGAGGCCGACACGCGCTCCTCATGACAACCACCTTCGAACCGGGTGTGGTAAGTAGGTGTCCAGCCTAGGCCGTCATGATCTTCGCGGTCCAGCCGAGCGCGCGCCCTCGATCCGGGGTAACCCGGTTGAGACACGGTCGGTTTCAGCCGCCGAGCGCGCGCACGACGTCCGTGTGCAGGGCATCCGCCCGCGCGGTGATCTCCTCGACCCGGGCCAGCGCGGCGGCGAAGTCGGCCAGATCGTTATCAGCGGCGGCGCCGCGCAGCGACACCAGGTTGATCTCGATGTTCAGCCGCGAGCTCGTCGCGGCGGCCCGCGCGGCGTCCGCGGCGGCCCCGATATCGGTGACCACGTTCGGGTTGCCGATGGGCAGCAGGTCGGCCGCGAGCGTGAGCACCTCGTCGGCCGCGTTCACCACGTCGGCGGGCACCCGGGCCGCGCCGAGCAGCGATTCGGTGATCGCCGCCTGCTTGGCCGCCTGCTCCGCCGCGGATTCCTTCGGCAGCCGGTAGGCGGCGCCCACCGCGGTGAAGGCGGCCGCGTCGGCGTCGGCGAGGGCGAGCGCGCGCTCCCGCGCGGCGTCGGCGGCGGCGATGATCCGGTCGATCTCCGGCCGGTGCTCGGCGTCCTTCGCCCTGGTGGTGTAGCGCGCGACCATGGCGACCAGCGCCGCGCCCTGCGCCGCGTGCAGCGCCGCGACAGCGCCGCCGCCGGGCGCGGGCACCTTGGCGCCCAGCTGCTCCAGGTACGCGGCGACGGTGACGGCGCCGAATCCGGCTTCGGGTCCGGACTGCGGGCTCGGCGCGGTTGACTGCGACACGGGGCGGCACCTTTCGAGGTCGGTAGCTGGCCGCTACACGCTATCCGGCCGCGCCGGCCGCACCGGTGCTCGGCCCGGCCGTAGCCGGGGATATGTTGAGCTCATGCGGATCGGATTGGGGATCAACTACTCGGGCGGTTTCAAGGAGGTGGCCGCCGAGGTGGCCGACCTCGAGCGCGCCGGGCTGGACATCGTGTTCGTGCCCGAGGCGTACTCCTTCGACGCGGTGAGCGCGCTCGGCTTCCTGGCCGCCCGCACCGAGCGGGTACAGCTCGCCTCCGGCATCCTGCAGATCTACACCCGTACCCCCAGCCTCACCGCGATGACCGCGGCCGGGCTGGACTTCGTCTCCGACGGCCGCTTCGTGCTCGGCCTCGGCGCCTCCGGCCCGCAGGTCATCGAGGGTTTCCACGGTGTGCCGTACGACGCGCCGATCGGCCGGACCCGCGAACTCATCGAGATCTGCCGCAAGGTGTGGCGCCGCGAGCGGCTGGAGTACGACGGCAAGTACTACCGCATCCCGCTGCCGGAGGGCGCGGGCACCGGCCTCGGCAAACCGCTCAAGCTGATCAACCACCCGGTGCGCGAACGCATCCCGGTGCTGCTCGCCGCGCTCGGCCCGAAGAACGTCGAGCTCGCCGCCGAGCTCGCCGAGGGCTGGCAGCCCATCTTCTTCCTGCCCGAGAAGGCGAAGGACGTCTGGGGTGAGGCGCTCGACGCGGGCCGTGCGAAGCGCGACCCCGCGCTCGGCGACCTCGAGGTCTACGCGGGCCCCGCGCTCGCCATCGGCGAGAACGTGACCCCGCTGCTCGAGTTCGTCAAACCGCACCTCGCGCTCTACATCGGCGGCATGGGCGCGCGCGGCAAGAACTTCTACCACACCCTCGCCACCCGCTACGGCTACGGCGCCGAAGCCGACCGCATCCAGGAGCTGTACCTCGCCGGGAAGAAGGAGGAGGCGGCGAAGGCCGTTCCCGACGACCTGGTCCGCGACGTCTCCCTGATCGGCCCCGCCGGTTTCGTGAAGGAGCGCGTCGCCGCCTTCCGCGAGGCGGGCGTCACCGTGCTCAACGTGGTCCCGCTGGCGGGCACCTCCGCCGAGCGGGTGCAGCTCATCGAGCAGCTCCGCGACATCGTCTGAACGCGGTCCGGCCCCGCCCGTCCCGGGCGGGGCCGGACTCCGCGCCGTTGTTCAGCGGCGTCCCGCGACCGCCTCGTCCAGCGTGGCGTACAGCGAGAACACCTGATCCAGGCTGGTCATCTTGAGCTGCCTGCTGGTCGCCGGGCCGTCCGCCACCACCGCGATGGCGGTCGACCCCCCGGCCCGCTGATGCGCCGCCACCAGCGTCGCCATCCCCGCCGACGCCAGGAAACTCACCTCGGTCAGGTCGATGATCAGCGACGCGGGCTTCGCGCCGAGAATCGCGTCGATCGCGTTCTCCAGCGCGGGCGCCGTCGCCAGGTCCACCTCGCCCGCCACCGACAGCACCGTCGCGCCCTCGCGCGAGGAGACCGTGGTGGTCATCGTGTCCGTGAGGGGGTACGCGTCTCCCGATGTAGTCACGACGTCCACGACACACAATCGCGCGCGAAAACGCAACCGCAGTGTGTCGGGGCGACGACCCGTCGCACCGCCGCCGAGGGGTCCGAGCCGGGCTCAGGCGGATCGCAGGCGCTTGCTCCGGCTGCTCCGCGCGGGGTTCGACACCGCGAGGTAGGCGCGCAGCACACCGCGGATCTCGTGCTCGTTGCGGGCGTTCAGCTCGAGGAGCAGCTCCGGGGTGTCGCGGCCGAACACCTCCGCGAGGCGACGGTCGTGCCCGTAGGCGACGCCGCGCAGCCAGAGCGCCTGCGCGACCACGAAGCCGATCGGGAACAGCACGACGACGATCGGGATGACCAGCCACGCCGGGCTGATGAGGAGAAAGGCCAGTACGCCGACGGCCACGGTGAGCACGGCTGCCGCGGCGAGCGGCTTCCACTTGCCGCGCCGGTAGAGCTCCGCGACCACCATCGCGCTGGCCAGCCCGGCGTCCTGCTCGGCCGGGGCGAGTCCGTCGAACACGGGCCCGACAACGAGCAGCGTCTGTTCGGGCTGCGGAACGGCGCGGACGCCCTCGGCTATCCACGCCGGAACCGGCCCCTCCTCGACCCGCGGGGGCTGTATCCCCAATCGGGTCGCCAACTCGCGGGTCCGGCTGCCGATGTCATCCACAATCACCGCCACATCATCACGGGGCGGATGGCGCGGGGCGCGCTCGGGGTGCCGATGGCAGCGCTCAGCCGCGGTCGCGGATCCACTGCACCAGGAGGGTGCCGTCGTCGTCCGCGAGCGTGAGTCCCCGGCGCATGGGCCGCCGGGCGGCGCTGGGCGAGTGCGCGATCCGGCTCGCCGCTCCGCCGACGGCGAGCGGGGAGGTGGTGACGCACAGCTCGTCCACCGCGTCGTCGTCGAGCAACTGGCCGAGCAGGGTCGGCCCGCCTTCGCAGAGAACGCGATACAGGCCGAGGTCGACGAGCGCGGCGAGCAGTTCGGGGCTGGTCACCGTCGGGCCGGTGCACCGGATGACCCGGACTCCGGCCCGTTCCAGCGCTGCCACGCGCTCGGGGTCGGCCGCAGCCGCGGTGACGAGCACCGGGGCGATCGACGCGGCGGTGACCAGCCGGGAGTCCGGTTCGATCCGGGCCGAGGCGGAGACGACGACCACCGGCGGGATCGGTGCCAGGCCGTGCTCGACGCGCCATCGCCGCACCTCCTCGTCACCACCGGCCGGGCCGTAGTTCTCCGCGCGCACGGTGCCCGCGCCGACCAGCACGGCGTCCGCGACGGCGCGCAGCGCGAAGAACAGCGCCTTGTCGGCCGGGGTCGTCAGGGCGGCGACGGTGTCGCCGTCGGTGATGGCGCCGTCGATGCTGCTGACGAAGTTCACCCGCACGTACGGCCGGGTGAGCGCCGGGGGATAGGGGTAGAGCTCGCGCAGCGCGCGGTCGTCGAGGACGGGGTCGAGAGCCGGGAGTTCGAGGCGCCGTACAGCCATCTCCCGACCCTACTGCGGCGACGACGACGTTCATCGGGTGCTCCTCCGGGCGATCAGACTATTACTTGGTTCAAGTGCAGCGCGACCGGATCATCTGCGCGACCGTCGCGCTGCTCGACGAGGAGGGGCCGGACGGGCTGAACATGCGCAGCATCGGCAAACGCCTCGACGTCGCGGCCACCGCGATGTACCGGCACATCGGTCCAGCCCGTACCTCACCGCCGCGGAGCCCGCGCTGGCGAGGGCCGAGCTGCTCGCCATGACCGAGCCCGGCTGACCGCGGCCCGAACCCGGTCCGTCCCCGGAAAATTGGGGGCTCGGCGATCGCCGCCCCGTGCGACAGGGTGGCATCGGTTCGTGTGGCTCGTGCGCACGGCGGAGGAACGGAGAACCGATGCGGATGGGTTTCGCGGTCGTCGGCGCCCGCGGGGTGACGGTGCGGGCCGGGAGCGAGCAGGCGCCGCCGCCGCCGGTCGCCGCCGGCTTCCGGCCGGGAGCCGGGGGCCGGGCGTGATCGGGAGCGCGGCGCGCTGGGCGGGAGCGCTGGCACTTGCCGTCGCCGCGCTCGTCCCCTCGGCGCCAGCGGCCCGGGCCGACGGTGACGGCAGCGCGCTGGTCGTGCTGGGTGACTCGTTCGCCGCCAACGGCTTCCGCTGGGAAGCCGACGCGGAGGAATGCCTGCGCGGCGAGACCTCCTGGCCCAACCAGCTGAGCCGCCTGACGGGTACGGCGAACACTCCGGACTTCCTCGACCGCTCCTGCTCCGGCGCGGCCATCGAATCGGACCGCGGCTACTCGCTGGTGCGCGAAACGCTCGACGCCGACCGGGCGGGCGGCTTCGGCCCGCGCACCCGCATGGTGGCGATTCAGTTCGGGCTCAACGACGACTGGGGCACCGAGCACCGAGCCACGCTCTGGACCTCGCTCATCCCGTGCGTGTTCAACCTGGCCGACGGCTGCGACCGGGATGCCGCGGCCGCGGGCCGGATCACCGACTTCCGCGCGGTCACCGGCCCGGCCTACGCGGCCCGAATCGGCGACGTGGTGCGGTACCTGCGCTACTACGCGCCGAACGCGCGGATCGTGCTGGTCGGGTACCCGGAGCTCTTTCCGTCCGGCCAGGACTCGGTGTGCCTGAACATCCTGGGCGCGGGCGCCTTCGTCCAGCCGCGCGGCGGCGGGCTGATCGAGTACCTGGACCGGATCGACGCCGCGCAGCGGGCGGCGGCCGCGCAGCTCGGCATCGACTTCCTCGACACCAGGGCGCTCACCGCCGGGCACGGGCTGTGCTCGGCCGCGCCGTGGCTGAACGGCGTGCTGGATCCCCGGGCCGACCCGGTCGGACTCCCGTTCCACCCGTCGGCGCACGGCGACGCGGTGCTCGCCGCCGCGCTGCACGAGCGCTACGGGCGCTGATCGCGCGCTCCGCCGAAGATCTTTTACGATTCGATGTCGGCGGAGGCGACCGATCGGCAAACGGGGAGAGGGGGCGGGGCACGGTATCGGCTGCGTGGCTGCCATTCGGAAACAATACGGGGGACAACGCCCCGACGGGGTTCGAAGCTAATCGGCAGCTATTGGACAGCCATCGGTTCGCGCTGACGGGCGAGAGTTGCTGTGGCACAATTGGTCATGTGTCCCGGTCGCTCAAATCGAACGTTGCAGCACCGGCGACTCCCCAGGTAGGCGCGCTCGAAGGCCGGTCCGGTCAATCGAAAACGGCGCCGCCCGCCCGAACCGAGCGGAACGGGCGGCACTGCTGCCCAGCCACTCGGCCGTGGCCCGGGGAATCCTCTGCTACACGCCCGCGACTCTTCTTGGTGCGCGCGGGCGGTTCCGGGGGGAAGGTGTGTGATCCCGTGAAATCGTACGGGAGAACCATCTTTCGCTCCTCCGGTGCGCTGTTACGGCACCGGTCGGCCTCGTCGAGCCGTGAGGCGGCGGCGATGGCCTGAACGTCACCCCGGCGGTGGGGCCGGGGGTCGGAAAAGGGTAGGAGCAAGTCAATGGTTGAGCAGGGGTCTGATGAGCGTGGAACGCTTTCTGATTTTCTCCGGCACGGAAGTCCGGAATTCCATCGGCGGTTACAGGAGATCCTGAGCAGTCCGGACTATCTGGTCACGGACAAGCAGAGCCAGGAGCAGCGGCGCGAGAACGCGTACGCCCAGCTGCGGTACCTGGTCAAGGAGATCGGCAGCACCAAGGCGGTGGCGACCGAGCTGCCCGAGCTGTTCGCGGTATTCGACTGGGCGGCGGTGCTGGCGACCGATCTGATCCCGCTGATCTCGGGGCACTACAACCTGGCCTCCGGCAGCCTCGCGACGCTGACCGACGCCGAGGCGGCGGAGCCGTACCTGCAGGATCTCGACGATGCCTCGGCGATCGGCGTGATGCTGCTGACCGAGTACGGCTGCGGCTCGAACATCGGGTTCATGCAGACCACCGCGACCTGGGACGGCGACGGATTCGTCATCAACACCCCGACGCCGCGGGACCGGAAGTTCATGCCTAGCGTCGGGATTCCGGTGTCCCGGGTCTGCGTGGTCGGCGCGCGCTTCATCGACGCGGCAGGCGTCGACCAGGGCGTGCACCTGTTCGCCGCGCGGCTGCGCGACGCCAACGGCGACCCGGCGCCCGGCGTCTCGATCACCCAGCTGGATCACCAGCCGCTGGTGATCATGGACAACTCGGTGATCAGCTTCGACGGCCTCCGGGTCGACCGCAGCGCCTGGCTGAGCAACGACCTCGCCACGATCGACGACGCGGGCGTGCTCACCTGGCGGGACGAGACCAGCCGCAAGCGCGGATTCCCCTCCGCGATCAGCCAGCTGACCGTCGGCAGGCTGGCGCTCTCGTCCTGCCTGAACGCCTCGGCCCGCTCCGCGCTCTACATCGCGCTGAGCTACGCGGGCAAGCGGCTGGTCCCGCTGACCCCGCTGGACGTCCCGCTGATGATCGATATCCCGCACGTGCGGGACACGCTGCTCACCGACCTGGCGGGCACCGTGGTCCGGACCATCTACGGCAACGCGGTCAAGACCTCGCTCGCCGACAGCGATCTGACGCACCGGGACACCGTGGTCTCGGTCATGCTGGCCAAGCCGTTCATCCAGCTGCACGCGCTGGAGACGGTGACGCACGCGCGGATCAAGATGGGCGCGCAGGGCATGTTCAGCGCCAACCGGGTCGCCGACTACCTCGGGGTCTGCCACGCGGCGATCACCGGGGAGGGCGACTGCGCCGTGCTCGGCTCGGTGGCCGGGCGGGTGCTGGCCAGGCAGCTGGCCGGGAAGACGCCGCCGGAGCCGGTGCTCTACGACCCGGCGGACGCCGCCGACCGGGAGCGGGCGCTGAACGCGAGGACCCTGACGATCGTGCAGGAGGCGCAGGAGCACCTGTCGACCCCGGCGCTGGCCGATCGGCTCGCGGTGATCCCGCAGGCGCTCGACCTGGCCGAGGCGTACTGCGCCGAGGAGGCGCTAGGGCTGCTGCACGGCCACGCCGCGCACCCGGAGATCGTGGCCGTGCGGGACGTCTTCGCGCTGGACTACCTGGACCGGCACGCCGCCTGGTACCTGACCCGCGGACTGCTCGACCCCGCCGCGGCGGCGGTGACCAAGCGCGAACTGGCCAGGGCCATCGACGAACTCGCCGGCCACCTGCCCGCGCTGCTCGACGCCTTCGGCTTCGACGACGCGATCCTCGGTGCTCCGGTACTCTCCGATGATCTGCCCGCCGCCTGGGACGACCGCATCCACGACCCGAACCGGGGATGATCCCCTCGGCCCGGGTGCCGTAGGGCGCCCGGGCGGATGGTCCCGGGTGCGACACCCGTGACCCCGGACGGATACGGTCACGCCCGCCGGGGGATTCCGCGTACCGCCGCGGCATCCCCCGGCGCGGCGGCCGTCTACAGTGTGCTGCGCAAAGATCAACGCGCACTTAGAGTCTGGGTCACGCCGTGGGGCAGGATCGCAGCGCCGATCGGCGCCGCCGATGCTACCCTGTCGCAACCCGAGATCGAGGAGATTACGTGCATCCGCATCACCCGCTCCAGGGTGCCACCGCTACAACCATCAACCCGAAGCGGTCGATCGAGTCCATCGGCCCCCGAATTCCGATCTACACCCAGGAATTCGCGGCCGACCCCCATGAGGCGTACCGCCAGATGCGCAGAAACAATTATGGACCACTGGTGCCGGTCGAGATGTGGCCCGGCGTGCCCGCCACCCTGGTGATCAAGTATAGCACCGCGGTGCGCATTCTCGGTGACGCACACCATTTTCCGGCCGACCCGAGCGTCTGGCAGAAGACCGCGCCGCAGGACATCCCGATCATGCCGATGATCGAGTACCGGCCGAACGCCATCCGCACCAGCGGCGCCGAGCACGCCCGCTACCGCGACGCCATCAACGTCGCGCTGGCCGGGATCGACCTGAACTCGCTGCGCTCGATCGTGGAGACCTCCGCCGTCCCGATCGTCAACACCTTCTGCCGGGAGGGCAGCGCGGACCTGCTGAACCAGTACGCGCTGCCGCTGGTCTTCTCGGTGCTGTGCCAGATGCTCGGCTGCCCGCCGGAGATCGGCGAGCAGGTGGCCGCCGCCAGCGCCGCCATGTTCGACGGCGTCGACACCGAGACGGTGAACGCCATCATGGGCAACGCGCTGCTCGACCTGACCGCGCTCAAGCGCGCGCATCCGGGCGACGACATCACCACCCGGCTGATCCAGCACCCCGCCGGGCTCACCGACGAGGAGATGGTGCACCAGCTGGTGCTGTTCTTCGCCGCCGGCGTCGAGCCGCCGGTGAACCTGATCGCCAACACCCTGCTGCTCATGCTCACCGACCCGCGCTTCACCAGCTCCGACGGCCGGGTTCCGCTCTCCACCAGGGCCGCGCTCGAGGAGCGGCTCGCCACCGATCCGCCGATGGCGAACTACTGCATCACCTATCCGCGCCAGCCGATCCAGGTCGAGGGCGTCTGGTTGCAGGCGAACGAGCCGGTGATCATCAGCATGGCCGCCTGCAACACCGACCCGGAGATGAACACCGGCGAGTTCGAGGGCAACGGCTGGAATCTGGCCTTCAGCAGCGGCGATCATGCCTGCCCCGCGCAGGCCCGGCCGTACGGGCTGCTGCTCGCGCAGGACGTCATCGATCAGCTGCTCGACACGCTGCCGGAGGTGGAGCTCGCCGTTCCGCCGAACGAGCTGGTCTGGCGGCCGGGCCCGTTCCACCGCGCGCTGGCCACGCTGCCGGTGGTCTTCCCGCCCTCGCATCCGCTGCCGGTGCTGTAGCAGCGCCTACGGTGTAGGTCGTGAGTACCGAGCTGAGCACCCGCGTCGCCGAGCTGATGACGCGGGCCCGTGCCGATCTGACCGAACTCGTGGCGTACCGCTCGGTGCACCTCGAGCCGGGCAGCGGTGCGGCCTGCCGGGGTGCGGCCGAGTGGACCGCGAAGGCCTGCGCCGAGCTCGGTTTCGAGGTCGAGGTGATCGAGACCTCGGACGGCAGCCCCGCGGTCGTCGGGTACCGCCCCGGGGCCACCGCCGCGGCGCGAACGGTGCTGCTCTACAGCCACCACGACGTGCAGCCCCCTGGGCCGGAGCAGCGCTGGAGCTCGCCGCCGTTCGAGCTCACCGAGCGGGCAGGCCGCTGGTACGGCCGGGGCGCGGCGGACTGCAAGGGCAACCTGGTCGCGCACCTGACCGCGCTGCGCGCCGCCGGGGCCACCGGCTGCGCGGTGCGGATCGTGGCCGAGGGATCGGAGGAGGCCGGTGGCGCCGGGCTGGACGACCTCGCCAGGCAGCGCCCCGAGCTCTTCGACGCCGACATGATCGTCATCGGCGACACCGGCAATGTCGCCGTCGGCACCCCGACGCTCACCACCAGCCTGCGCGGCGTGGTGAACGCGAAGGTCACCGTGCGGGCGCTCGGCTCCGCGGTGCACTCCGGGCAGTTCGGCGGCGCGGCGCCGGACGCCATGGCCGCGCTGCTGCACGGGCTGGCCTCGCTGCGCGACGCCGCGGGCGACACCACCATCGACGGCGTCCCCGGCGACCAGCGCTGGACCGGCGCCCCGTACCCGCCCGAGGTCTTCCGCGCCGACGCCACCGCGCTGCCGGGCACCGAACTGCTCGGCACCGGCACCCCCGCCGACATGGTGTGGGCGCGTCCGGCGGTGACCGTGATCGGCATCGACGCCCCCGGCACCGCCGATGCCGTCGCCGCGGTGATCCCGGAGGCTGCCGCGCTGCTGAACCTGCGGGTGCCGCCCGGGCTCGACCCGCGCGCCGCCTACGACGCGCTCGCCGCCCACCTGCGCGCGCACATTCCCTGGCAGGTCGAGGTGACGGTCGAGGCGCAGGCGATCGGGGCGCCGTTCGCCGCCGCCACCGACGGCCCCGGCTACCGCGCGCTCACCGCGGCGCTGCGCACCGCCTACGGCGCCGAGGTGGTGCGCTCCGGGCAGGGCGGCTCGATCCCGCTCTGCACGGTGCTGGCCGAGGTGGTGCCGCGCGCCGAGATCGCGTTGCTCGGCGTCGAGGAACCGCTGTGCCGGATCCACGCCGTCGACGAGAGCGTCGACCCGGAGGAGTTGCGGCGCACCGCGCTCGCCGAGGCGCTCTTCCTCACCGACTTCGCCTGAGCGCGTTCTCCGCTCGGAATCCGCGGCAGGATTTCCGGCATGCCCACGCAGGCTTTCACACAGCGGAGTTTCCGGTCCCGGCGCCCTACGGCAGGCCGGGGCTGCGCGCCGGGTCGTGCTCAGGGGATCGTCTGGGTGCCGAGCACGCCGAGCAACTGGAGCTTCTCGTAGCTCGCGCTGCCGGGGGCGGCGGTGAAGACGAGCAGGTAGTGCGCCTGCTCGGGGTCGAGCAGGGTCTGGCAGTGCAGCTCCAGCTCCCCGACCTCCGGGTGCACCAGCCGTTTCACCCGGGCCGGGCGGATGCCGATCTCGTGCGCCTCCCAGAGCGCGCGGAACTCGGGGCTGGCGGCGAGCAGCAACTCCGCGTAGTGCTCGGCGCGGGATCCGGGGCCGCGGCGGGTGAGCACCTCGCGCAGCCCCGAGGCGTAGACCCGGGAGAGGAAGGCGTGGTCCGCCGGGTGGTAGCGCTCCCGGATGGCGGGGTCGGCGAACCAGCGGTAGCCGATACTGCGCAGCGGGCCGGTGAGCCGGGCGGTGTCGCCGGTGAGCGCGACCCCGAGCGGGGTCTGGCGCAGGGTCTCGCCGAGCTCGGTGACGATCTCGGCGGGGGTGTCCTGCAGCCGGTCGAAGATCCGGAGCATGCCTGCGCCGATGTGCTCCCCGCTCGCGCCGCGGGCGGGGGAGTTGTGCCCGCCGAGCCGGAACAGGTGGTCGCGCTCGTCCAGGGTGAGCCGCAGCCCCTGCGCCATGGCGGCGAGCATCTGCACCGACGGCCGCGGCCCGCGCTCGCGCTCCAGCCGGGCGTAGTAGTCGGCCGACATGTGGCAGAGCGCGGCGACCTCCTCGCGGCGCAGCCCGCTGGTCCGGCGGCGCGGCCCGCGCGGGAGGCCGACGTCCTCGGGTTGCAGCGCCGCCCGGCGGCGGCGCAGGAACTCGGCAAGCCCGGGTCGATCGATCATGGCCGCTCCTCCGCTCGTCCTGCTTCGTTTCTACTGGCAGGACCGCGTGCGAGCCACGGATCGACGATCCCTGGACGGGCCCGCGCGAAACGGTGACGGTGGAGCCACCCGAACCGAGGAGGACCCCGTGCCACGCAGAACCATCGACATCACCGTGCCGCCGCTGACCGGACGGCGCGCCGTGCTCACCGGCGCCAGCGACGGCATCGGGCTCGGCATCGCGACCAGGCTGGCCGCGGCAGGCGCCGAGGTCGTGCTCCCGGTCCGCAGCGCCGGGAAGGGTGCCGCGGCGCTGGACCGGATCCGGGCGGCGGCGCCCGGCGCCGCGGTCTCGCTGCGCGAGCTCGACCTCTCCTCGCTCGCCTCGGTCGCGGCGCTCGGGCAGCGCCTGCGGGACGAGGGCGCCCCGATCCACCTGCTGATCAACAATGCCGGGGTGATGACCCCGCCCGACCTGCAGCGCACCGCCGACGGCTTCGAGCTGCAGTTCGGCACCAACCACCTGGGCCACTTCGCCCTCGTGGCGGAGCTGCTCCCGCTGCTGCGGGCCGGCGCCGCCCGGGTCACCGCGCAGCTCAGCATCGCCGCGAACAGCGGGGCGATCAACTGGGCCGACCCGAACTGGGAGCGCTCCTACGACGGCATGCGCGCCTACCGGCAGTCCAAGATCGCGCTCGGGCTCTTCGGGCTCGAGCTCGACCGGCGCAGCCGGGCCGCGGGGTGGGGGATCACCGCCAATCTGGCGCACCCCGGCGTCGCCCCGACCAGCCTGCTCGCCGCCCGCCCCGAGGTGGGCCGCACCACCGACACCACGCAGGTGCGGGTGATCCGGTGGCTCTCCGAACGCGGCATCCTGCTCGGCACCGCCGAGACCGCGGGGCTCCCCGCGCTGTACGCGGCCACCGCGCCGGAGGCCGGGCCGGGGCGGCTCTACGGGCCGTCCGGGCCGGGGCACCTCGGCGGTGCGCCGGGCGAGCAGAAGCTCTTCCGATCGCTGCGCGGCACCGCCGACGCGGAGCGGAGCTGGCGGCTCTGCGAGGAACTGACCGGAGTCGCCTACGCGGCGGCCTAGCTTTCGGCCGCCGGGCGGAGCAGGGTGGAGGGTGCTCGACCCCGCAGTGAAAGGATCCACCGTGCCCGGCCGAACCGAATCTCGCTCCCTCCTCGCTCGCTTCGCGGTCGCAGGCCTCTGCGCCGCGGCCCCGCTCCTCGCCCTCGCCGCGCCCGCGGCCGCCGCTCCCGATCAGCAGGCGGGGGCCGCCGCGCCCTTCGACTGCCACGTCTGGGACGGGGTCACCCTGCCCGGGCAGCGGTGCTACCCGCACGAGCGCAACCGGCCGAAGGAGCCGCCGCGGCACGAGCCGGACCGGCCGGTCCCGAGCGACTACTTCGGCCCGGGGTGGTTCGGCAGCAGCTGACCGCAGCACGTTTCCGGAAGCGGCGGCGGTGGTCATCCGCGATGCTGGTGCGATGACGGCGTCCACGATCTGGCTGTGGCCGGGGCGGGCGGCCTACCTCGGGCCCTCGCTGCGGCTCGACGCGCACAGCACCGCCGTCCCCTGCTACGCCGTCGGGGTGGACGAGCCCTTCCACCTGACCGTCGCCGGGGTCAGGCGCCGGGTGCGCGGTGCGCGCATCCCGCCCCGCACGGTGCATCGGATCGAGGCGGGGCCGGGGCGGATGTTCTTCGACTACCGGATCGCGGGCACGCCCGCCGACGCCAGGATTGCTGAAGTATTGCGGACGCTGCTCGCAGATCCGGCCGATGCACCGGGCGCGGCGGGATTCGCGGCCGCGGCCGGGCTCTCGACCTCGCGCTTCCTGCATCTCTTCGCCGCGCAGACCGGCACCAGCTTCCGCCGCTACCGGCTCTGGGCCCGGATGCTGCGGGCCGGGCACGCCCTCGCCGCAGGCGGCGACCTGACCCGGGCGGCGGCGGACGCGGGCTTCGCCTCACCCAGCCACTTCAGCGACAGTTTCCATACGATGTTCGGGCTCACCGCCTCCACGCTGCTCGCGGCAGGCAGCCGAATCGTGACCGTCGGCGAGCGGTAACGATGCGGATCGGTACCCCGACGCACTGGGCGGAACCGGTCACATCGTCGCTCAGAGGGAGCCCAGCATGAAACGTCCCATTCTCGCCACCCTGGTCGCCGGCGCCGGTATCGCGTGCGCCGGTGCGTTGCTGGCGCCCGCGGCGTCGGCCTATCCGGTCGGTCCCTGGAACATCGAGGGGCCGTGCGTCGGCGCGGCGCCGCAGGAGTGTCCGATGAGCCCGTCGCAGGACGGCCTCACCTGGGGCTGGAAGGGCGACGCCTGGAACTACGACAAGACCGGCGCCTTCGTCTGCATGTCGTCCAGCTTCTGGTGCGGCCCGCTCATGGGCGTGGTGCGCGCGCTGCCGCCGACCCCGATCGGCTCCTGGATCAACCCCTGATCAGAACCGCCGCAGGTACTCGGCGAAGCGGGTGCCGATGATCCGGTGCGCGGCGGTGTCGGGGTGCAGCCCGTCCGGCAGCGGGTGGGTCTCGGCGTCCGCGGGGCCGTAGAGCGCGGTGCCGTCGAGGTGGTGCAGATTCGGGTCGGCGCGCTGCGCGGCGATCTCGGCCAGTGCCTTCCGGACCACGGTCAGGGTGAGCCTGCCGCGCGGGACGTCGTCCGGGTCGCCGGTGGCGATGAAGCGCGGCGTCCCGGTGGCGATGCTCGCCGGGTCGAAGGCGCCCGGCCCGGGCGTGTGCTCGTGGATCCCGCAGTGGAGCGGAGAGATCAGCAGCAGCGGGGTGTCGGGGTGCCCGTCCCGGAGGGTGTCGAGGAAGCCGTGCACGGCGGGGACGAAGGCGCGCAGCCGCATGGCGTCCGCGTTCACCACGTTGATACCGAGCTTCACGCTGATCAGCTCGGCGGGGGCGTCCCGGATGGTGCGGGCGACGAACGGGTCGACGAGCGCGTTCCCGCCGAAGCCGAGGTTGCGCAGCTGCACCCCGGCCGCCCGCGCGGCGATCGCCGTCCAGACGTCGGTCGGCCCGGAAGCGTTCGAGCCCTGGCTGATCGAGCTGCCGTAGTGCACCCAGCGCCTGCCGGGCCCGGGGGCCGCGGTGATCGGCGCGTCGGCGTGCAGGGCGACCAGCTCGACCGACTCGTTGTGCGGGAGCCAGATCTCCACCGTCGTCTCCCGGCCCGGCAAGCCGGCCACCGCGGTGGTGTGCGACAGGCCCGGATGCGGGGTCGCGGCCCCGGTCGCGGGGTCCAGTTCGGTGTGGTCGCCGCCGGTCAGCTCGTCGCGCAGCACCACCGCGCCGTCGACGGCCACGTCGATCCGGCCGCGCGGGCGGGGTAGTCCCCGGTAGGAGAGCCGGGACGGGTGCGTGGTCAGCGTGAGCGCGGTGGCCGCGGTCCGCAGGACCAGCCGCACCCCGGCGGTCTGCGCCTGCATCTGCCCCAGGTAGGGGTCGGGGAACTGGCGGCGAGCCCAGCCGGGCAGCCGGTGCGGCCGGAGCCCGCGCGGGGTCGATTCCAGTTCGGCGGCGCCGCGCACGAGGTCGGCGGTGATCGGAGTGGGTCGCACGCCGTCGCATTCTGCCCGGCGTGGCCGGGGCAACTTCTGTCGGTGTCGCTGGGTAGGTTCTGGGGCGTGGAAGCCGGGGAACGTATCCGAGAACTCGCCGATCGCATCGTCGCGATGCGCGATGCCTACTACCGGGGTTCGCCGCTGGTCGCCGACGCCGAGTACGACGTCGTCGAGGACGAGCTGCGCGCGCTGATCGCCGAGCATCCGGAGCTGGCGCCGGACCCGAACCCGCTGGAGCAGGTCGGCGCGCCCGCCGTGCTGCACGCCCCGGTCCGGCACTCGCGGCCCATGCTCTCGCTGGAGAAGGCGACCAAGCCCGAGCAGGTCGCGGCCTTCTTCGAGCGCTTCCCCGGCCAGCCGGTGGCGGTGATGCCCAAGCTCGACGGGCTCTCGCTCGCGCTGGTCTACGACGACGGTGCGCTGCTGCGCGCGGTCACCAGGGGCGACGGCACGACCGGCGACGACGTGACGCCGCTGGTGCGGGCGCTGGTGGACGGGGTGCCGGAGCGGATCGAGGTGCCGGGGCGGGTCGAGGTGCGCGGGGAGGCGGTCATGCTGCGCTCCACGTTCCTCGCCTACAACACCGCGCACCCGGACAAACCGCTGATCAATCCGCGCAATGCCGCCGCGGGCACGCTGCGGGCGAAGGATCCGGCCACGGTGGCCGAGCGCCGGTTGCAGTTCTTCGGGTTCGACCTCGACACCTCCGAGGGCGGCGCCGCCTCCGACCTGGGCGAGGGGCTCGCCGCGATCGGCGTCGCGGGCGCGGCCATGCAGGTGTGCGCCGACGCCGAGGCCGCGCAGGCGGCGATCACCGCGATCGAGCAGGGCCGCAACGATCTCGACTACGACCTGGACGGGGCGGTGCTGCGGCTGGCCGATCGCGCCGCCTACGCCGCCGCCGGGACGCGCTCGAACTCCCCGCGCGGGGCGCTGGCGTTCAAGTTCGCCGCCGAGGAGAAGACGACGCTGCTCAACGAGGTGATCTGGGATGTCGGCAAGACCGGCAAGATCGTCCCGGTGGCCTGGCTGGAGCCGGTGTTCGTCGGCGGGACCACGGTCACCAGGGCGACGCTGGCCAACCAGGAGGTGATCCGGGCTCGCGACATCAAGGTCGGCGACACCGTGCTGGTCCGCCGCGCGGGAGACGTGATCCCGTTCGTGGCCGGGGTGTTGGACGCCGCCAAGCGGACCGGCGAGGAGCAGGAGATCGAGGTTCCGACCGTCTGTCCCTCGTGCGCGCAGCCGGTGCTCGAGCAGGGCAACAGCCGGGAGCTGTTCTGCACCAATGCCGCCTGCCCCGCGCAGACCGTGCGCAGGCTCATCCACTGGGCCTCACGTGCGTCGGCCGATATCGATGCCATCGGGCAGAAGTGGATCGAGCGGCTGGCCGAGGCGGGGATCCTGGAGAATCCGTCGGATTTCTACACGCTCACGAAAGAGCGGCTGCTCGAATTCGACCGGGTGGGTGAGGTCTCCGCGACCCGGATGATCGAGTCGATCGACCGGAGCCGCCAGGTCGGGTTGCGCCGGGCGCTGATCGGGCTGGCGATCCCGATGGCCTCGGACGGCACGGCCGCACGGCTGGCCCGTTCCGGGTTCGGGTCGCTGGAGGAGGTCGCCGACGCCGGCGAGGAGCGGCTGGTCGCGGTGGAGGACATCGGCCCCAAGGTGGCCGCCTCGCTGGTCGAGCACCTGACCCGGCTGCGCCCGGAGCTCGAGCGGCTGCGCGAGCGGGGCGTGAATCTGGATGTGCGGTCCGAGGATCTGCCGCCGGTGGTCGCCGCTGGAGCGCCGCTGGCGGGCAAGACCGTGGTGATCACCGGCGCCATCGCCGACCCGCGCTCGGGGGAGAAGGTGGCCCGCCCGACCTTCCAGCGGTTCTGCGAGAAGGCCGGAGCGACCGCCGCCTCCTCGGTCTCGGCGAGCACCGACATGCTCATCACCGGCGCCGGGGTGGGCGACAGCAAACTGGCCAAGGCCGAGAAGCTCGGCGTCGAGGTGGTCGATCAGGGCGCGATCTGGGAGCTGCTGATCGCGGCCAAGGTGGTCTGACCGAGGTCAGTGCTCGTCGTAGTGGCCGTCGTGGGCCGCGTGCCTGCATCCGTCGTGCACGTAGTCCACGTGGTCGCCGTGCGGCACCGCGACGTGGCCGCAGCCTTCGCCGTGCTCGTGGGCGTGGCCTTCGTGGGCGTGGTGCCCGGCGGGCTCGCACTCGTCGAAGTGCCCGTCGTGGGCGCGGTGCAGGTGGCCGTCGTGCACGAAGTCGATGTGGTCGCCGTGCGGGACGGCGACGTGGCCGCAGCCTTCGCCGTGCGCGTGCTCGTGGTCGGTGTGCTCCTGATGGGTGGCGGCGGTCATGGCGTCCTCCGGGGCGTGAGCAGGTCGTATATCCGGGTGCGCATACCTTATCGCTGAGGGTCGCTAGATGTTAGCCCAATTCGTCGGCAGGTCAGCCTCGCATCGGGACCGGCTCCGAGACGGCGAGCCGGGCCGGGATCAGCACGGTGGCGCGGATGCCGCCGTAGACCGATTCGCCCAGCTCGATCTCGATATCGTGCCTGGCGGCGAGCCGGGCCACCACGAAGAGCCCGAGCCGGGAATCGCCCGCGGTGCCGAAGTCCGGCGGGTTCGCCAGGGTGGCGTTCACCCGGACGATGTCGGCGGGCATCATGCCGGTGCCCTGGTCCTCGATCACCAGCAGCACGCCGCGGCTGTCGGCGGTGCCGGAGATCTCCACCCGCGACTGCGGCGGGGAGAAGGTCACGGCGTTGTCGGTCAGCTCGGCGAGCAGGTGCACCAGGTCGGCGACCGCGCCGCCGATGATGTGCAGCTCGGGCAGCCGGGCCACCCGGACCCGGGAGTAGTCCAGCGTCTCGCCGACCGCCGAGCGCACCAGGTCGATCAGCGCCACCGCGTGCCGCCAGCGCCGCCCGACCTGACCGCCGCCGAGCACGATCAGGTTCTCCGCGTTGCGCCGCTCCCTGGTGGCGAGGTGGTCCAGCTTGAACAGGGTGCCGAGCAGCTCCGGATCCTCCTGCGCGCGCTCGGCGTCGTCGAGCAGCTCCAGCTGCCGGTGCACCACCACCTGGCTGCGCCGCGCCATGTGCAGGAAGACCGTGCGCACGCCCTCGCGGGTGCGGCGCTCGGCGACCGCGGCCCGCATGGCCGAGGCCGCGGCGCGCTCGAAGGCCGAGGCGACCTGGCCGATCTCGTCGGAGCCGAAATCCAGCCGCGGTGCCACCGTGGCCGGGTCGACGGTGCGGTCGGCGCCGAGCTGCTGCATGACCTCGGGCAGCCGGTGGTCGGCCAGCTCCAGGGTCTCCGCGCGCAGCCGCCGCAGCCGGCGCAGGATCCGGTTGGCCAGCAGCAGCGAGACACCGAGCGCGAGCAGCGAGACGGTGAGCATCGCCGCCGCGGCGAGCCGCGAATTGCGCTCCGTGACATCGGCGTTCGCGGTGGCGAGCGCCTGCGTGTCGTGGCTCTGGGTGACCCAGAGGTTCAGGATGCGCTCGCTCACGTCCGCGGCGGCGACCTGCCACTCCTGCGGGGTCACCGGCAGTGCGGGCAGGTCGTCGGCCTCGGTGGCGCGCAGCGCGGCGCGGGTGAGCGCGGCCCGCTCGGTCGCCTCCAGCACCTGCCAGGCCGGGGTCGCCATGAGCTCGGTGGTCCTGGTCCGGTCGCGTTCATCGATATCACGGGTGAAGGCGGCGAGTTCGGTGCGGTAGTACCCGGCCTGTCTGGTGAGTTCGGCGGCGTTCGCGGTGGTCGCGGTGGTGGCGGTGTCCAGCGCGTAGCCGAGTGCGTTGCCGCGGGACATGCTCTCGGCGGCCCGCAGCAGCCGCACGCCGTCGGCGATCTGCACCGCGACCTCGGCGTCCGGGGTGGCGTTCCTGGCGTTGGCGGTGCCGTCGAGGATGGTGTCCAGGATGCCGTTGTAGAAGCGGTAGGCGTCATCGAGCGGAAGCGCACCGGCGTCGGCACCCGCCCGCACCGTCACCAGCACCTCGGTGAGCTGGTTGAACGCGTCGTTCTGCATCCTGGCGCCCGGGTCGATGGTGTTGATCGCCTCCTGCACCTCGAAGGCCTTGCGGATGGCGACGTCCATCGCGGCGCGCGCCGAGGCGAGCCGGGCGGTGGCCGCCCTGTCGCCGGCGAGGTGCGCCATGGTGACCAGGCGTTCGCCCTGGATCGCGCCGATCACCTGCACCGTCTGCGGCAGCGTCTGCTGCATCTGCGTCGCCCACTCGGCGGCGAAATCGGCCTCGGACACCAGGGAGGCCACGGTGCCGCTCCCGACGAGCAGCACCGCCACGCTCGGGACCAGCGCGACGGCCAGGACTCGGGCGCGGACACCGAGTCTCGGGATTCTCACGGACGGCAGCCTAGCCAGAATTTCACGTTATGGAACGATGATTCTTCTGTTCTGCCACAATGATTTTCGCCAGCGAAAGCGGAGTTATCACCTCCGATGCGGGGCCCGGCGCACCACGGTCAGGCGGGTGCCCGGCTCCTCGGCCGGCCCGTCCAGCCAGCGCAGCGCGGCGGCCCGGCCGTCGGCGCGGGCGGACCGCCCGCAGCAGCCGCAGCGCGGGCATGGTGACTCGTTGCGCTGTGAACCGAGGCCGAGCAAACCCGTGGCACGAAGCTGCCGGTGCGCGGCCACCGCCTTTCGGGTAGCCGATCTGCTCGGCGGCCGTCCGGGCGACGATCGCCTCCGTTGGCCGCACCGTCCGGGTCGCGGTCGAGCCAGGCCAGGACGCCGGGCGCGCGGCCGCGGGCGGTGTGCCGGTGCGCGAAGCCGAGCGCGGTGCCGGTGGTGCGCGGCTCCAGCGTGCCGAATTCGGCGACCAGCCCGCGCATCTGGGTGACGGCCGGGCCGTCGGACCAGACCGGCGTGGTCACCGTGACCGCGCCGCTGTCGTCGTGCGGGCCGTCTACGCGGACGCGGACCCGCCAGCACGCGGACTCCGCGAGCCGCTCCGCCCAGAGCGCCGGCGGTGGATCGTCCTTCCGTCCGGCACCGTCGCCGCCCACCGTGCCTCCGCTCGCCCGATCCGATGCAGCACACTGTCGGCAAACATGTCGCGCGCGGTACGCGGCTCGTGACGGCGGGTGCGGCGGGGGCGGCGAGGGCGGAGCGCCGGTAGATTCTGCGGAGCCCACCTCGGGCGGAATCGGAGGGAGCCCGGCGTGCTGCACCTGCGCATCATCAGTCCGGCCGGCTCGACCCCCGACGTGCTGGCGGCGCTGCGGGCCGACCCCGGCGTCACCCACCTGTCGCTGCTGCCCGGCGCCGCGCTGGCGCCGGAGGGTGATCTGATCCACGCCGACGTGGCCCGCGAGGCGGCCAACACCGTGCTCGCCGAACTCGAGCGGCTCGGGCTGGCGCGCTCCGGCGCCATCACGCTGGAGCCGATCGAGACGGTGCTCTCCGCCGCCGCCGAGCGCGCGGACGAGGCGGCGCCCGGCGAGCCGACCGACGCGGTGGTGTGGGAGGAACTGCTGGCCCGCACGCACGAGGAGTCGACGCTGAGCGCCTCGTTCCTCGCCTTCCTCACCATCGCCTGCCTGCTCGCGGCGGTCGGGGTCGCCACCGATTCGTCGGTCACCATCGTCGGCGCCATGGTGGTCGGCCCCGAGTTCGGCCCGCTCGCCGCGTTCGCGGTCGGCGTCGTGCGCCGGGATCGGGCGCTGGTGTGGCGCTCGGCGCTGGCGCTGCTGGCCGGCTTTCCGGTGGCCATGGCGATCACGCTGGCGGCGACGCTGTGCTGGGAGCAGTTCGGCTGGATCACGCTGACCGGGTTCGAGACGGCGCAGAATGTCGACTTCATCTACCAGGTCGGGCCGTTCTCGCTGGTGGTCGCGGTGCTCGCGGGCGCGGCCGGGATGCTGGCGCTCTGCACCGCGAAATCGGCGGCGCTGGTCGGCGTCTTCATCTCGGTGACGACGGTGCCCGCGGCCGGGTTCGCGGTGGTCGCGAGCACGATCGGCGAGTGGCACGCGGCGCTCATGTCGATCGGGCAGCTGGCGCTCAACCTGGCCGGAATCGTGGTGGCCGGGGTCGTGGTGCTCTACCTGGGGCCGCAGGAGGGCGATGCGCGCTGGCGGCTGTCCCGGCTGCTCCACCGCGGGCGTTGACTCAGGGGCGGTAGATGTCGGGGATGCCGTCGTTGTCGTCGTCGCGTTGCTCGCGTTCGGCGATCCGCCGGTAGGCGCGATTGCGGGCGGTCAGCACGAGGGCGGCCAGGATCGCGGCGGTGACGGTGCCGAGGAAGACCCCGATGCTGGCGTGGTCGGTGGCGAGCGGGTCGTCGTAGGCGAGGTCGGCGATGAGCAGCGAGACGGTGAAGCCGATGCCGGCCAGCAGCCCGACCCCGAGCACATCCACCCAGGCCAGGTCGTCGTCGAGGCGGGAGCGGGTGAAGGTGGCGAGCAGGTAGCTGGTCAGGACGATGCCGACCACCTTGCCGAGCACCAGCCCGGCGACCACCCCGACGGTGATCGGGTCGCGCAGCGCCGCGCCGAAGGCGCTCGCGCCGCCCAGGTGCACGCCTGCGGCGAAGAACGCGAAGACCGGGACGGCGAAGCCGGCCGAGAGCGGGCGGAGGCGGTGCTCGAGCCGCTCGGCCGGGCCGGGGCCGTCGGAGCCCGCGGCCAGCACCGGCACCGCCAGCCCGAGCAGCACCCCGGCCACCGTGGCATGCACGCCGGACTGGTGCACCAGCCACCAGGTGAGCACGGCAGGCACCGGCAGCAGCCATCCGGGAACGCGGCGCCTGGCCGCGACCAGGAACACCGCCAGCGGCACCGCGGCCGCGGCGAGGTAGCCGAGCCGCAGGTCGTCGGTGTAGAAGACGGCGATCACGGTGACGGCGAGCAGGTCGTCGACCACGGCGAGGGTCAGCAGGAAGGTGCGCAGAGCGGCGGGCAGGTGTGCGCCGAGCAGGGCCAGCACCGCGAGCGCGAAGGCGATGTCGGTCGCGGTCGGCACCGCCCAGCCGGCGAGC
The DNA here is from genome assembly GCF_042650385.1 of Nocardia jiangsuensis. Taxonomy (NCBI): domain Bacteria; kingdom Bacillati; phylum Actinomycetota; class Actinomycetes; order Mycobacteriales; family Nocardiaceae; genus Nocardia; species Nocardia jiangsuensis. Next base: position 208,083 of record NZ_JBHSAX010000013.1, on the reverse strand, counting down.
GCGTCGCCGCCGGTGCGCGCGGTCACCGCCACGAAGATCAGCGCGGGCACGATCATTCCGCCGACCGCGGCGAGGATGGGCAGCGCGGCCCGGCGCGGATCGCGCAGGTCACCGGCGATGAACTCGCGCTTCAGCTCCAGGCCGACCACGAAGAAGAAGATCGCGAGCAGGCCGTCGGCGGCCCAGGCGTGCAGGCTGAGGTCGAGGTGCAGCGCCGCCGGGCCGACCCGGAGATCGCGCAGCGACTCGTACCCGCGCCACCACGGGCTGTTCGCCCAGATCAGGCCGACGAGGGCAGCCGCGATCAGCAGCAGCCCGCCCGCGGTCTCGGTGCGCAGGATCGCGGCGAGCCGCTGGGCTTCGGCCCAGGAGCCCGGGCGAAGGAGGCTCGGCATCGCGGGTCCCTTCATCGAGGTACCCGGCCCGCGGCGGGGGCCGGGTGCCGACCAGACTTCCCGGCACACCGTTCGCTACTCTGCCCGACCGGCCCGTCGCGGGCAACGCCGCTCTCCAGGCCTCGCGGACCAGCGCCGCAGCCACCGGCGCGGCCCGCCCTGCCGCCGGCCGGGTGCTGGATTGCCCTGGCGGGTAACGCTCGGTATCGGGCCCCGGGGTCAGAGTTCGGTCGCGGGGCCCTTGGAGAGCGCGCGGCCGAGCGCGAGGGCGGCGGTGCGGACGGCGGGGGCGAGCAGTTCGGGCGCGAAAACGGCGGTCGGCACCGAGACCGACAGCGCGGCGATCGGGCTCCCGGCCTGCAGCACCGGCGCGGCGACGCAGCAGCAGCCGAGCGCGGACTCCTCGCGCTCGACGGCGACCCCGGTGCGCCGCACCGCCTCCAGCTCCCTGGCCAGCCGCGCCGGATCGGTGATCGAGTTGCCGGTGTAGCTGCGCGGCGGCGCGGCCAGCGCGGCGGCCCGCACCTCCGGCCGCTCCGGCGCCAGCAGCGCCTTGCCGACGGCGGTGCAGGTGAGCGGGAGCCTGCCGCCGATCTGCGAGGGCAGCGGCAGCGCGGCGTGGCCGTGGATCTTCTCCACGTACACCGCGTCCAGCCCGTCCCGGATCGCCAGGTGCACGGTCTGCCCGGTCACCGCGTAGAGATCCTGCATGAACGGCAGCGCCGCCGAGCGCAGCCGGTATTTGAGCCCGACCCGCTCGCCCAGCTCGAACAGCCCGAGCCCGAGCTCGAAGCCGCCGCCGGTGCGGGCCAGCCAGCCCAGTTCGACCAGCCCGGTCAGCACCCGGTGCGTGGTCGAGCGGGGCAGCCCGGTACGCGCCGCCACCTCGGCCAGGGAGAGCGCGGTGCCGCCGGGGAAGGCGTCGAGCACCAGCGCCGAGCGCTGCAGCAGCGACAGGTTGTCCCGTTTCATGGGACAGATCCTATTCACGGCCGCGCGGCGGGCCTACCGTACGAACCATGACAACGGTGCAACCCCAGACGATCGAGGCGGCGGCCGCACGGCTCGCCGCCGCCGCGGCGACCGGCATTCCCTGTGCCCCCATCCGCGATCTGATCGCCCCGGACGACCTGGCGTCGGCCTACGCCATCCAGCAGCGCAACCTCGCGGCGCTGCTCGCCGGCGGCCGCACCGTCATCGGCCGCAAGATCGGGCTGACCTCGCCCGCGGTACAGCGCCAGCTCGGCGTCGAGCAGCCCGACTTCGGGGTGCTGCTCGACGATTTCGACTGCTCCGGCGATGCCGAGGTGGATTTCGGCAGGCTGCTGCAGCCGCGCATCGAGGCCGAGATCGGCTTCACCCTCGCCGCCGACATCACCGGCCCGATCACCGCCGCCGATGCCCCCGGCTACGTGCGGACGGTGCACGCCGCGCTGGAGATCGTGGACAGCCGGGTCGCGAACTGGGACATCCAGTTCGCCGACACCGTCGCCGACAACGCCTCCTCCGGGCTCTACGTGCTCGGCGACTCGCTGCCGATCGCCGACGCCCCCGACCTGGAGCAGGTCACCATGGTGCTGACCTCCGGCGGCGAGCAGATCTCCGCCGGCCGCGGCACCGACTGCCTCGGCAGCCCGTGGGCGGCGCTGGCCTGGCTGGCGAACACCGCCCGCGAGTTCGGCTCCCCGCTGCGCGCGGGCGAGATCGTGCTCTCCGGCGCGCTCGGCCCGCTCGCGCCGGTCGCGCCCGGCGCCACCTACCGGGCCGAGCTCGCCGGAATCGGCAGCGTCACCGCCACGTTCACCACTCCCGAAAGCAGGAAAGCATGAGCCGGATCAAAGCCGCGGTCATCGGGTCGGGCAATATCGGCACCGACCTGATGATCAAGCTGCTCCGCGTCGCCGAGCACGTCGAGATCGCCGTGCTGGTCGGCATCGACCCCGAGTCCGACGGCCTCGCCCGCGCCCGCAGACTCGGTGTCGCCACCGTCGACAGCGGGGTGCGGGGGCTGATCGAGCACCCGCTCTTCGACGAGATCCAGATCGTCTTCGACTCCACCTCGGCCAAGGCGCACCTGGCCAATGTCGAGGCGCTGCGCCCCTACGGCAAGCGCATCATCGACCTCACCCCGGCCGCGGTCGGCCCGTTCGTGGTGCCGACGGTGAACCTGGACGAGCACATCGATGCCCCGATCGTGAACATGGTGACCTGCGGCGGGCAGGCCACCATTCCGATCGTGGCCGCGGTCGCCGCGGTGACCGAGGTGCACTACGCCGAGATCGTGGCCTCCATCGCCTCGAAGTCGGCCGGGCCCGGCACGCGCGCCAATATCGATGAGTTCACCGAGACCACCTCGGAGGCGATCGTGAAGGTCGGCGGCGCCGCGCACGGCAAGGCGATCATCGTGCTCAACCCCGCCGAGCCGCCGCTGATCATGCGCGACACCGTGCTCACCCTGGTCAGCGACCCCGATCAGGAGGCGATCCGGGAGTCGGTGCGGAACACCGTCGCCGCCGTCGCGAAGTACGTCCCCGGATACCGGCTCAAGCAGGAGGTGCAGTTCACCCGGCTGGACGACGCCGAGCCGGTCACCACCCTCACCGGCGGGGTCGACAGGGGGCCGGGGCTGTGGAAGGTCGCGGTCTTCCTCGAGGTCGAGGGCGCCGCGCACTACCTGCCCGCCTACGCGGGCAACCTCGACATCATGACCTCCGCCGCCCTGCAGGTCGCGGAGCAGATCGCCGACACCCTGCTTTCGGAGGCAGTCCGATGACCGAGACCACCCGCCCCAGCGCCGTCGACGGCGCCGCACTCTACATCCAGGACGTCACGCTGCGTGACGGCATGCACGCCATGCGGCACCGGATCACCCCGGAGAACGTCGGCCGGGTCGCCGCCGCGCTGGACGCCGCGGGCGTCGACGCCATCGAGGTCACCCACGGTGACGGCCTGGCCGGGCACAGCCTCACCTACGGCCCGGGCAGCAATACCGACTGGGAGTGGATCGAGGCCGCCGCCGCGGTGGTGCACCGGGCGAAGCTGACCACCCTGCTGCTGCCCGGCGTCGGCACGGTCGCCGAGCTGAAGCGCGCCTTCGCCATGGGCGTCACCTCGGTGCGGGTGGCGACGCACTGCACCGAGGCCGACGTCTCCGCCCAGCACATCGGCACCGCCCGCGAGCTCGGCATGGACGTCAGCGGCTTCCTGATGATGTCGCACCTGGCCGAGCCGGCGGCGCTGGCGCAGCAGGCCAAGCTCATGGAGTCCTACGGCGCGCACTGCGTCTACGTCACCGACTCCGGCGGGCGGCTCACCATGAACGGGGTCCGCGACCGGGTGCGCGCCTACCGCGACATCCTCGACCCGGGCACCCAGATCGGCATCCACGCGCACCAGAACCTCTCGCTCTCGGTGGCGAACTCGGTGGTCGCGGTCGAGGAGGGCGTCATCCGGGTGGACGCCTCGCTGGCCGGGCACGGCGCGGGCGCGGGCAACTGCCCGATCGAGCCCTTCGTCGCGGTCGCCGACCACTCCGGCTGGAAGCACGGCTGCGACCTGTTCGCGCTGCAGGACGCCGCCGACGACATCGTGCGCCCGCTGCAGGACCGCCCGGTCCAGGTCGACCGGGAGACCCTGACGCTCGGCTACGCCGGGGTCTACTCCAGCTTCCTGCGGCACGCCGAGGCCGCCGCGAAGCAGTACGGCCTCGACACCAGGCAGATCCTGCTCGCCGTCGGTGAGCGCCGCCTGGTCGGTGGCCAGGAGGATCTGATCACCGATATCGCGCTCGATCTGCTGGCGGCGCAGCGGAGCGGGTGAGCCCGCGCTGATTGCTAATGATAATCGTTGTCGATAATGTGAGCGGTCTGGTACCGCTCGATCGATGAGGATGAATCATGTTGCGAAGGACCTTCACCGCTCCCGCGCTGGCGCTCGCCGTGCTCGGCGCCCTGCCCGGCACGGCGCACGCCGCGCCGGCGCCGGAGGGCGGGGCCGTCACGTTCGAGGCCCGTGCCACCGAGACCGCCTCGATCATCGAGATCGGCTCGGGGGCGCTGGAGGTGGCGGACGGCGTCCTGCGGATCGTCTCGCCGGAGGGCGCCACGGTGGCCGGTGCGCCGCTCACCTTCCGGCTGGACGATTTCGAGTTCCCGATCGCCGCCGAGATCTCCGGCCGGACCGCGGTGCTCACGCCGCAGCTCGAGCCGGAGCGCGCGGTGTACAAGCCGGTCGCGCTGCCGTACGAGGACAAGGCGCCCTGGAAGACCGAGTACGACCGGGAACAGGCGGCGTGGTCGCGGATGACCAGCACCATCAGCATGGGCGCCACCATCGGAACCCTGGTCGGCGGGCTCACCGGCGCCGCGGCGGGCTGCGTGCTCGGCGGGATCGCCGGGGCGACGGTCGCCTCGGCGACCATCGTCGGGCTCTTCGGGCCGTTCGTCCCCGCGGCCGCGATCGGCTGCATCGGCGGGGTGCTCGCGATCGGCGCGCTCGGCACGGTCGCGGGGCAGATCCTGGTGACCGCGCCCGCCGCCATCGGGGCGGCGATCCAGTACTTCAGCACGATCAACGCGCCGTACCCCGCGAAGTAGCGGGGCGGGGCCGGTCCCGTGCGGGCCGGCCCCGGTCAGGCGAGCGATGCGTGCCGGGGCGCGCCGAGAACCGCTGCCGCGGTGCCGTGTTCGACCAGGCGGCCGTCGTGCAGGACCGCGACCGTGTCGGCGACGCGGGCGAGCACGGCGAGATCGTGGGCGATCACCACGCGGGTGGTGTCGAGCCCCGCCAGCACGTCGAGGATCGCGGCCCTGGTGACGGTGTCCAGGGCGGTGGTGATCTCGTCCGCGATCAGGAGCCGGGGGCGGGCCAGGAGCGCGCGGGCCAGAGCGGCGCGTTGCAGTTCGCCGCCGGAGAGGTGGGCGGGCCCGCGGGCGGTCGCCGGTTCGGGTAGTCCGAGGCGCTCGAGCAGTTCCGCGGCGGCCGTGCGGGCCTGCGCGGTATCGAGGCCGCGCAGGCGGATCGCGGTTCTGGCGATCTGGTCCAGGATCGGACGGTGCCGGTCGAAGGAGCCAGCGGCGTCCTGGAAGACGTACTGCACGTCGGCGATTCCGGAGCGGCCGCGGGCTTCGATGGTGCGCGGGAGCGGGGTGCCGTCCAAGCGGATCGTGCCGGTGGCGGGTGTGTGCAGCCCGGCCAGGCAGCGGGCAAGGGTGGTCTTGCCGCTGCCGGAGCGGCCGACGATGCCGAGGCAGGTGCCCGGCTCGACGGTGAGGGTGATGCCGGTCAGCACGGTGTCGCGGTGGTGCAGGGCGGCGAGGCCGCTGATCTCCAGCCGGGCGCCGCCGACGGGGCCATCCGCCCGTGCTGCCGGGGCGCCGACGGCACCTTCGGGCCGGATCCCCGCACGGGGTGCGCGAACTTCGGGGCGCGGGTGCGGTCTGCCCTGCGCCGCCACCAGGGCCCGGGTGTACTCCGCCGCCGGTGCGGTGAAGACCGCGGCCACCGGGCCCTGCTCGACCACCCGGCCCTGATCCAGCACGGTCACCCGGTCGGCCAGCGCCCGCACCACGTCCAGGTCGTGGCAGAGCACCAGGACGGCGATGCCGGCGGCGCGCAGTGCGCGCAGCTCGTCGACGATGGCTGCCCTGGTCACCGGGTCCTGACCGGTGGTCGGCTCGTCGGCGACCACCAGCACCGGATCGCCCAGCAGTGCCTGGGCGATCAGCAGTCGCTGCTGCTGCCCGCCGGAGAGCTGGTGCGGGAAGCGGCGCAGGAAGCGGCGGTCGTCCGGAAGGTGCGCGCGGTGCAGCGCGGTCCCGGCATCGGAGTTGCCGTGGTGCCTCGCGAGTTCGCGCAGCGCGGAGCCGATGCGGCGCACCGGGTCCAGCGCGGCCGCCGGATGCTGCGGGACGAAGGCGGCCCGGCCCGCGACCCGCGCCGAACCGCGCACCTCGGCGCCGGGCGGGAACTCGCCGAAGAGGGCGAGCGCGGTCGTGGTCTTGCCGCTGCCGGAGCCGCCGACCAGCGCGACGATCTCGCCCGCGCCGACCCGCAGGTCGACCGCATCGAGCAGGGGCCGATCACCGACCGTGACCGAAAGGGCCGCGATCTCGGCGACCGGGTTCATCGGCCCCGCCGATCCGTCGCGTTGTCGAAGATCAGGTTGAGCCCGACGGTGAGCGAGACGATGAGCAGGGCGGGCACGACGACTCCCCAGGGTTGCAGGAACAGGCCGGCGCGGTTGCGGTCGACCATGACGGCCCAGTCGGCGGCGTCCGGGGCGACGCCGATGCCGAGGAACGAGGCCGAGGCCACGAGGTAGAGCGCCGCGGTGAGCCGGATGCCGAGATCGGCGGCCAGGGTCCGCAGCAGGGACCGGCCGACGTAGCGGACGGCGATGTACACCCGGCTCTCGCCCTGCAGCCGGAGCGCCTCGACCGCGGGTCTGCCGGCGACCTCGAGCGCGGCGGCGCGCACCACCCGCACCAGGTCGGGCAGGTTCACCAGCGCGACCGCGGCGATCACGATGCCGGTTCCGGCGCGGGCGATCCCGGCGACCAGGATGAGCAGGAGCAGCGAGGGCACCGCGAGCAGCAGGTCGAGCGGGCGCATGAGCGCCTCGTCCACCAGGCGGCGCCGGGTGGTGGCGGCCGCGAGCGCCACCGGGATGCCCGCGAGGTAGGAGAGCGCGGTGGCGGCGAGCGCGATCAGCACCACGCTGCGCCCGCCGAGCAGGACCTGGTGCCACACGTCGCGGCCGACGAAATCGGTGCCGAGCGGGTTCCCGGCGCCGCCCGCGAACGGAATGCCGCGGGTGAGCTCGTCCGGCACGAACCAGGGTCCGGCCAGCGCCAGCAGCAGTGGCACGCCGAGCAGCGCGACCCCGGCGCCGTAGCGCGCACGGCGCCGGGATCGCGCGGCGGGTTCGCGGTCCGCGCTCACCGGAGCCCGGCCGTCCGGGGCGCCAGGCGGAAGGCGACCACGTCGGCGACCAGGTTGACCAGCACCGTCGTGGTCGCGAAGAGCACCGCGAGCCCCTGCACGACCGGCAGGTCACGCGCCGCGACCGCGTCGACCAGCGTGGTCCCGAGCCCGGGGATCACGAAGACCGCCTCCACCACGATCACACCGCCGAGCAGCCAGTCGACCGTGCGCGCGAGCTGCTGCACGGCGGGCGCCACCGCGTTCGGCAGCGCGTGCAGGTAGCGGATCCGCCACCCGGGCAACCCGATCCGCACCAGCTGCCGGACGTACCCCGACTCCAGCGCCTCGATCGTCCCGGCGCGCACCAGCCGCGCGACCGAGCAGATCGGCCGCGCGGCCAGCACCAGCAGCGGCAGCACCAGGACGGCCGGTTCGGCGAACGGGTCGATCCCGACGGCGGTCGGCGGCAACCACCCGAGCCCGACCCCGAAGACCGCGACCAGCAGCAGCGCCAGCGCGAACTCCGGCACCGCGTGCAGCCCGATGCTCACCCCGCTCACCACCCGGTCGGTGACCCCGCCCTCCCGGCTGCCGGAGAGCACCCCGAGCCACACCGCCAGCGGGACGAGCACCACCAGGGTGAGCCCGGCGAGCAGCAGCGTCGGTGGCACCGCCGCGGCGAGGAACTCGCGCACCGGCCGGTCGGCGGCGAGCGAGGTGCCGAGGTCGCCGCGGGGCAGCCCGGCCAGCCAGTCCAGGTACCGCTCCGGCGCGGGCCGGTCCAGCCCCATGGCGGCGCGGATGCGCGCGATCCGCTCCGGATCCGGGTTGTCCCCGGCGAGCGTCACCGCCGCATCCCCCGGCAGCGCCTCCACCAGCAGGAATACCAGGGTGACTACGGCGAGCACCTGCGCCGCGCCGAGCGCCAGCCGCCGCGCCACGTACCGGCCGGAGCTCACGCCATCCAGACCTTGTCGAAGCGCGCCCAGTCCAGCGTGTTGGCAGGCGCCGACGCCACGCCGGAGACCGAGCGCGCGGTGGCGACGATGCTCTCCCCGAACCCCCACCACAGGTAGCCGCCGTCGCTGTGCAGCATCCGCTGCATCCGCGCGTACACCTCGGTGCGGGCGGCCGGGTCGGCGGTGGCGACGGCGGTGTCGTAGAGCGCGTCGAACTCCGGCCGGTTCCACTTGGTCACATTGTTGCTCGCGCCGCCGAGCAGCCGCTGCGCGATGTGCGTCTCGATCGGCATGGTGCCGGAGCGGAAGCTGGTGAGCGCGCCGGTGTTCAGGGTGTCGGCCCAGTAGGTGTCCTTGTTGCCCTGCACCACATTCAGCGTGAGCCCGGCAGCGCGGGCCTGGTCGGCGAGCACGGTGGCCGCCTCCACCATGCCCGCGGAGGCGGTGGAGGTGAGCAGGTCGATCCGCGCGCCGTCGGCCCCGGCCGCCCTGACCAGCGCCCGCGCCCGGTCGAGGTCGACGGTGCGCTGCGGGATGGCGTCGTCGTAGTACTGGTAGCCGCGGCCGAACAGGTCGTTGCCCACCTGCCCGGCGCCGGAGAGCACGCTGTCGACCAGCTGCTGCCGGTCGGCGAGCAGGAAGAGCGCCTCGCGCAGCTCGCGGCGGTCGAACGGCGGCCGGTCCACCTTCATGGCGAAGCCGTGCGCCAGGCTGTTCGCCGAGCGCACCACGGCGACCCGGCCGCCGGCCTCGTGGCTGCGCGCGGTGGTGGCGGAGAGGTCGTGCGCGTACTCGACCTGGCCGCCGAGCAGTGCGTTGATCCGCGCGGACTCCTCGCCCGCGAGCAGGAACTCCAGCTCGTCCAGGTGCGGGGCGCCGTCCCAGTGGTCGGCGAAGCGGGCGAGCAGGGTGCTGCGGCCCGGCTCGAAGGCGCGGAAGGCGAACGGGCCGGTGCCGTTCGGGCGGTCGAAGTCGGTGTGTCCCTCGGGCACGATGTACGCGCCGAAGGCGGCGAGCACGTTGGGGAACTCGACGAACGGGCGGCGCAGCGCGAACTCCACCGTGCGGTCGTCCACCGCGCGGCTGGCGGCCAGGTCGATGACCGCGAGGCTGGAGCGGGCGCGCAGCGCCTGCGCGGGGTCGAGGATGCGGGCGTAGCTGGCGAGCACGTCGGCCGCGCGCAGCGGGCGGCCGTCGTGGAACACCGCCTGGCGCAGCGTGATCCGCCAGCGGGTGAGCGAGGGGTCCGGCTCCCAGCGCTCGGCCAGCCGGGGCCGCGGGGCGACGTCGGAGCCGAGGTCGGCGAGCTTGTCGTAGAGCGCCTTCGCCCGCGCGGCCTCGACGAACAGGTTCGCCCGGTGCGGGTCGAGCACCTCGCGGGCCCCGCCGCCGGCGAAGACCGCGCGCAGCCTGCCGCCCGCGCGCGGCGCGGCGGCGGGTTCGGGGCCGGTGCCGCAGGCGGCGGCGAGCGCGACGGCGCCCGCTCCCGCGGCGATTCCGAGGAACCGGCGCCGGTCGAGGGTGGGGTGCTGCATCAGGCTTCTCCTTCGGGGGCGGCCGCCCGGAGCCGGGCGACCAGGTGCAGCCGATCGCCGGAGGCGGCGTCGGCGGACGGCGCCGCGCCGGGTTCCCACACCGGGTCGGTGCGGGGGCCGGGGCCGTCGAAGAGGGCGAGGACGTCGAATCCGGCGACGTCGAGGAAGTACCGCAGCTCCTGCGGGAAGAGGAGGCGCCAGGCCGACTCCTGGTGCAGGGTGGTGCCGTCCGGGAGGGTCCAGATCCGGCTGCGGCGCAGGAGTTGCGCGGTGTGGTCGATGCGCAGGGTCGTGTGCGACCGGTAGGTGGCGTCGTCCCAGGTGAGTGCGCGGGTGCCGGGGGTGTCGAGCAGTTCGGTGCTTCCGAGGAAGAAGGCGCCGTTGCGCATCTCGGCGATCAGCAGCCCGTTCGGGGTCAGGTGCCCGGCGCAGTGCTCCAGGAATCCGGCGAGTTCGGCGTTGGTGTGGCAGTAGAGGAGGGCGCTGTCCAGGCAGGTGATGATGTCGAACCGGGTGTCGAGTTGGAACTCGCGCAGGTCGCCGTGCACGAAAGTGGCGGCGTGATGCGCTTTGCGTGCGTGGTCGAGCATGGCGACGGAGGAGTCGAGCCCGGTCACCGCGTAACCGATCCCGGCCAGGTATCCGGCGTCCCGCCCGGTCCCGCAGCCGAGGTCGAGCAGCCTGCGCCCGCCCCCGAACCGTCGCCCGATCTCGTCGGCCCACCTGGCGGCCAGGTGACCGGGATCCGGGAACTGCGCCTCGTAGAGCGCCGGATTCTCGGTGAGGAAGTTGCGTGCGTCCGGTCCGCCCGGCGTGGTGGGGAGTGCTCGGCCACCGCGATCCGCTCCTTCCGGCGCGCCGGCGTCGCCGCGCTCCGGACCGGGCCGGCTCATGTCGTGACCTCCGCGCGCGGCAGCGCACCGAACCGGTGCAGCAGCAGCACCGCGGCGGCGCAGCCGAAGCCGATCCCGGCGCAGACCAGCGCCGCGATCCACCCCGTCGGCCTGCCCCCGAGCTCGCCGAGCGCACCGACTGCGGCGGTGCTCACCGCCGCCACCACCCCGGACACCAGGTAGAACATGCCGAAGTAGGTGCCGGTGTCGCTCTCGGTGGTGAAGGCCGGAATGAGCTCGTACACGAACGGCTGCGCGATCATGATCCCCACGGCCAGGAACACCGTCGTCACCAGCACCGGAATCAGCGCGAGCGGCGGCGCCGGCCCCAGCAGCGGCGCGGCGCCGAGCAGCGCGAACCCCGCCCCCATGACGGCCATCCCGAGCGCGAGCGCGGGCCCCCGCTCGGGGCGGGCGCCGAGGCGCCTGGTGATCGGCACCTGCCCGGCGAAGGTCACTGCCGTGGAGACCGCGAACAGCGCCGCCACCGCGCTCGCCCACCCGGTCGCGCGCTGCGCCGCCACCGCGAGCACCAGGTACAGCTGGTTCTGCAGCGCGAACATCCCGCTCAGCGCCAGCGTGAATGCGAGGAAGCGGCGGTCGCGCAGGCATGCCGACCACTGCGCGGGCACCGAGCGCTGCTGCGGCGGCACCGCGCGCCCCGGCAGCACCGCGGCCTGCGCCAGCGTGAGCAGCGCGAAAATGCCCGCCGCGACCAGCGCCGACACCCTGAAGTCGACGAAGACGAGCACCGCCCCGAGCGCGGGCCCGGCCAGCGCCCCGGCCTGCGCGAACACGTTGAACAGCGCGAATGCCTCGGCGCGGCGGTCGGTGGCGACCGCGATGTAGGCGCGCACCGCCGGATTGAACAGCGCGCCCGCCAGCCCGCTGAGCACCGCCGCCGCCAGCAGCACCGGCACCGACTCGCCGAGCGCGAAGAGCCCGAACCCGACGGTCCGCAGCCCGCACCCGGCGATGATCACGCCGCGCGCGCCGAGCCGGTCGGCCGCGGTGCCGCCGAGCAGGAAGAGCCCCTGCTGGGCCAGATTGCGCACGCCGAGGATCACCCCGACCACCGCCAGGGAGAGCCCGATGTCGTCGGTCAGGTAGGTCGCCAGGTACGGGATCAGCAGGTAGAAGCCGAGATTCACGCCGAACTGGTTGATCAGCAGCAGCCGGACCGCGAGCGGGAAGGTGCGGAACGAGGTCAGGGTTCCGCTCACGGGGCTGCCCGCCGCACGCCGAGGCCGGGGGTGTTCGCCGGGCGCAGGAGGCCGTCGTGGCCGCCGATGCCGGTCCACGGGTCGCGCGCGAGCAGCAGGTGGCCGTCCAGGTCGACCCAGCGGGCGTGCGGGGTCAGGTGCACGGCGGGGGCGATGCCGAGCGAGCTGGCGACCAGGCAGCCGAGCATGATCTCCAGCCCGGAGTGGCGCGCGGCGGCGATCATGGCGCGGGCGGGGTCGAGGCCGCCGCACTCGGCGAGCTTCACGTTCACCCCGGCGACCGCGCCCGCCAGGCCGCGCACGTCGGCGACGGTGGCGGCGTCCTCGTCGGCGATCACCGGCACCGGGCTGCGCTCGCTCACCCAGGCGAGGGTCTCCGGTGCGCCCGGCGCGACCGGCTGCTCCACGGCGTCGAGCCACGGGAGGTGGTTCAGGACCCGGACCGCGCGGTCGGCGCTCCAGGCGCCATTGGCGTCGGCGATGACGGTGGCGTCCGGCGCGGCGGCGCGCACCGCCGCGAGCCGCTCGATGTCGGCCGCGTCCCCGGCCTTGACCTTCAGCACCCGGAACCCGCTCGCCCACAGCCGTCTCGCCTGCCCGGCGGCGTCCCGCGGGCCGCTGATCCCGATCGTGCGCGCGGTCGCGATCGGCGCGAGGATCTTCGCCGGGGGTCGCTGCGGCGCAGCGCCGCCCGGCTCCCCGGCCCCGCGCGCGGAGCGACGCGGCACACCGCCGCCCGAGCTTCCCGGCCCGGCCCGGCCCGCCGAGAGCGGGACCTCCGGGAGTAGGACCTCCGAGAGCGGGACGTCCGGGCGACCGGGCGCGTCGCCCGCCGCACCCGCGGTGCTCCGGGGCAGGGCGTACACCGGACACCCCGCCCTGACCCCGAGGAGATCGTGCGCAGCGGCATCGAGCGCGGCCCTGACCCCGGCGGGCGGGGGAGCGGCGGCCAACACCGCCAGCACCTGCTCCCCGTCCCCGGCCGCGGCCAGCGCGGGCCGGGAATCCGCCAGGGCCCGCGCGATCCCGGCGACATCCAGCCCCAGCCGCACACTGGTGACCACCTCCCCGTGCCCACGCACCCCGTCGGCATCGGTGAGGGACACCTCCACCGCCTCCCGCGCCCGCATACTCCCGCGCGCGATCCGCAGCGGCGTGGCGAGCGCGAGCGGGGTCACCCGCCACGAAACCCTCACGCGGGCACCCGCTTCGCGGCCAGCGGGTCGACGACATTCCGGCACCGGGTCCAGCCGGAGACGGCGACGCAGCCGGGATCGGCCACCTCCACCGGGTACGGCCTGCGCGGCGCGAAAAGCCCGGCGCGGGCGCAGAACTCGTCGTCGAAGATGGTCCCGAGGTACCGGTGCGGCCCGTCCGGGAAGACCGCGACCACCGACACCGGATCCTCCACCCGGGCCAGCCAGGCCGCCACGGCGGCGACCGCGCCGGTACTCCAGCCGCCGGTGACGAAGCTGTGCCTGGCCAGCCTGCGGCAGGCGTCCACCGCCTCGGCCGGGCCGAGCCAGTGCACCTCGTCGAAGGCGTCGTAGGCGACGTTGCGCGGGTGGATGCTGCTGCCGAGCCCGCGCATGAGCCGCGGCCGGTCCGGCCGCCCGAAGAGCGTCGAGCCGACCGAATCCACCCCGACCAGCCGGATTCCGGGCCGGTGCCTGCGCAGCTCGCGCACCACCCCCGCGCTGTGCCCGCCGGTGCCGACGCTGCACACCAGCACGTCGATGTCGTCCAGCTCGGCGAGCAGCTCCCCGGCGAGCGCCGCGTACCCGGCCGGGTTGTCCGGGTTGTCGTACTGCGCCGGGTACCAGGCGCCGGGCAGCGTGGCGAGAACGCTGTGCACCCGTTCCAGCCTGGCCCGCTGCCAGCCGCCGGCCGGGTGCGGTGCGGTGACGATCTCCAGCCGGGCGCCGTGCGCGGTGAGCAGGGCCCGCATGGCGGGCTCCAGCTCGTCGTCGACCACGAGCACCACCGGGTGGCCGAGCAGCTGCCCGGCGTACAGCAGCCCCAGACCCATGGTGCCGCTGGTCGATTCGACGACCGGCGCGCCGGGCCGCAGCTCGCCGCGGGCCCTGGCCGCGGTGAGCATGGAGACGGCGGCGCGCGCCTTCATCCCGCCCGGCCGCAGGTACTCCAGCTTGGCCCAGAAGCCGCGGTGCTCGTGCGGCAGCGGGGTGGTGATCCGGGCGAGGGGAGTGGCGCCGAGCAGGTCGCGCAGCGCCGGATTGGCGTCCGGGACGTCGAGCGCGATCGTGTTCACGCCGCCTCCTCCTGCCGGTAGCGGTGCAGCACGCTCGGCCCGCCGTCCAGCCAGAAGAACGGGTACGGCTCCGCGGAGAGCGCGGTCACCCCGGCGCCGACGAAGCAGCGCAGCACCGCGGCCCCGGTCTGCGCGAACACCACCAGCGGCAGCCCGCGCGCCGCGGCGTACCGGCGCAGCGGCTCGAGCGTGCCGTTGGCCAGCGTCATCCCGGAGACCAGCAGGGCGTCGCAGCCGGGCAGCGCCGCTTCGGCGTCGGTGCCGATCGGCTCGCCCCACTCGGTGTGCCCGCCGGTGTGGTCGCACGCCCGGTATTCGATACCCCGCGCCCGCAACCCGCGCAGCAGCGAGTTCACCACGCCGACGACGAGAACCCTCCGCACCCCGGCGCCGAGCAGCTCGACCACCGCCGCCGCCCGCGCCTCGGACTTGGCCCGCGAATCCCCGCCCGGCACCGTCACCGGCTCCCCGACGTGCGGCCAGGCCGCGGCGAGCACGGCATCCAGCGCGGCCACCCGCACCGGAAGCAGCGGATGCTCGAACAGCGCCGCCGCCTGCTCGCCCACGCAGGCGTGCACGGCGTCGTCGGCGACGCTTCCCGGCTCCACCGCCGCGGAGCCGACCGCCGCGCCGACCCGCAGGCTGAGCACGTGGTTCCGGTACCCGGTGTGCCGCCCCGCGTGCCTGGCGCCCTGGTGCGTGGTGAAGGCGACGGTCACCGGCTCGGCGGCGGCCGCGGGCGCCGCCGCGCGCACCCGAGCGGCGAGTTCGGTGAGATCGGTGACGCGACAGAGGCTCTCCGGGATCACGGCGCCACCGCCCCGGCGAGCTCGGCGTATCGCAGCTCCAGCCGGTCCAGCAGCTCCTCGGCCCGCCGCCGCGCCCCCGCACCCGCCCCGTCCACCACCATGAGGTGCCCGAGGTAGGCGTTGTTGCTGGTCGGTTCGCCCGCGACGGTCCCCGGCTCCGGCAGCACCGCCTCGACCACCTCCGGGAGCGCGCCCAGCTCGGCGGCCGCGCCGCCGCCACGCAGCCGGACCGCGCCGAGCCGGCCCGCCCGCGGCGGCACGATGAGCCCGATCGCGGCGCTCGCGGCGCCGGTCTCCACCGGTTCGAGCTCCGGCTCCTCGCCGAGCGCGAGCCGGGCGTGCGCCATGGGCAGGTCGATGCCGGTGACCCGGCGGACCAGCTCGGTGATCCGGTTCCCCGCGGGCCGCGGATTCACCTCGACCAGCCGCGGCCCGGCGGGCGTCAGCCTGACCTCGGTGTGCGCGACCCCGAGCCGCAGCCCGAGCGCCGCCACCGCGGCGACCGCGAGCTCGGCGGCGGCCGCCCGCTCCGGCTCCGGCAGCGCGGCCGGGAACATGTGCCCGGACTCCACGAAGAACGGCGCGCCGGTCAGGCTCTTGTCGGTCACCCCGACCACCGCGGTGCCCGCGCCGGAGGTCACCGTCTCGACGCTCACCTCCGGCCCGGTCAGCAGCTCCTCCAGCAGGACCGCCCGCACCCGGGGTTGCTGCCTGGCATTGCCCGCCGCGGCGGTGGCGGCGGCGTGCGCGGCGCGCAGCTCGGCCTCGGTGGCGACCCGGCGGACGAACATCCCGGCGCACAGATCGACCGGTTTGAGCACCAGCGGGTACCCGAGCTCCGCCGCGGCCGCCGCCGTCTCCGGCCAGCCGGTGGTGACCGCGAAGCGCGGCCCCGGCACGCCCGCCGCGGCGAGCGCAGCCCGCGCGAGATCCTTGCGGCAGGCGCGCGCGGTGGCCTCGGCCCCGGCGCCGGGCAGCCCGAGGTGCTCGGCGACCGCGGCCACCGCGGGCAGGTAGTAGTCGCAGGAGGAGACGACGCCGTCGAAGCCGAGCACCGCGTGCAGCGCGGCGACGCGGCCGGGGAGCGCGGCGAGGTCGTTGGTCTCGGCGGTGAGCAGGTTCTCCGCCGCGAGCAGCGGGTGCACGGCGTGCCCGGGCGGGGTCCTGCGCAGATAGTGGCCCAGATCGCGGGTCAGGAAGCTGAAGCGGTGCCCCGACTCCCGGATCGCTCGCGGCAGCAGCGAACTCATCGCCCCCACCCAGCTCTCGATCACCAGCAGATGTCCCATGCCGACCGTCCTCCCGCAAGCCTTTGGCAAATGACAATCATTTTCATGAAGCGCACAATTTGTAGCACAGTCCGGTCCCGAGCGCACTCGCGCGCCCCGGGAACCGGCAAGATCCGCTGCACGAAGCCGGTAGCGGAACCCGCTGTTTCGCAGCCGATTCCGCCGATTCCGTCGAACCACGACCGCAGCACGGCAACTCGGCGCCGCCCGCCCCCGGCGCCGCACTCCTCGGCACGTCCGCGCACAGTCCGGCAGCAGGTGATCGGGGAGGCCGCCGCCGGCGCGGCACGCACCCGCCTCAGCGCGCCGGGAAGGCTCCTGCGGGGGCACGGCAGGCGGCGGTGAGCACACGCTCGGCGAGCCGCACACTGTCCACCGGCCCGCCGGTGTCGACCCACACGGTCGGGGTGAGGGCGAGCGGCGCGGCGTGCGCGGCCCAGGTGTCCCAGTGCTCGGCCAGCCGCTGCTCGTCCTGGTGGAAGGCGGGGCGGCGGCGGGTGGCGTAGCGGTGGCGCGCCGTCTCGGCGGGCACGTCGCACCAGACCTCGACCGCGCGATCGGCGGCGCAGCGGTCCAGCCCGGCGCGGGCGAAGTGCAGGTCGCGCGGGCGGAACCACCACGAGTCGACCACGACCGTGCCGGGGACCGCGCGGGCCAGCGCCCACACCGCGTCCATCGCCACCCCGCCGAGCGCGGCCACCCCGGCCGCGTCGTCGACACAGTCGGCCAGCGCCTCCTTGACGACGTCCTTCGCGAGGAACTGCGCGCCGAGCTCCGCGGCCAGCGCGCGCCCCACCGTCGACTTCCCCGACCCGGGAAGGCCGTTCACCAGCACCAACAGCTCCGTCATACGGTCATCATGCCCCCGGCGTCGACCGATACCGTGGAGGCGGGCTGATACCGGATGCCGGGAACGGGCACGAGACGTTCCGGTTACGGCCGGCGATTGCCGGGGCGAATTCCGGGAATTCGATCATGACGAAGCACGCCGCTTCGCCCACGAGGAGGTACCGCAGTGACCGTCGACCGACTCGACGAGGAGACGACGCGGGCGGCGACCGGGCGGTACGCACTGCGCAGTGCCGTCGCGCTGCCCGCGGTGGCGGCGGCGGGCGCCGGATTCGCGGTACTCACCACGCTGGTCGGGGCCGGGTGGGAGCCGCTGCTCGACACCGACCGGCGGGTGAGCGACGGCGCGGTGGCGCAGGTGGCCGAGAACCGGGCGCTCTACGAGGTGCTCAGCGCGGCCACCGATCTCGGTGCCACGGTCACGCTGGTGGCGCTGCTCGCCGTCGGCGTGCTCTGGCTGCTGCTGCGCAAGCAGCCGCGGCTCGCCGCCTTCGTCGTGGTGACCGGAGCGGGCGGGCTGGTCCTCAACCCGGTGGTGAAGGCGCTGGTCGGCCGGGTGCGGCCGGTGGTGGAGACGCCGGTCTACCGCACCGACGGCTGGAGCTTCCCGAGCGGCCACGCCATGAGCTCGACCGTCTGCTACGGCGTGCTGCTGCTGGTCTTCGCGCCCGCTCTCGTCCCGCTCGCCCGCCGCGCGCTGATCGCGCTGGTGCTGACCGTCGTTGTCGCGGTGGGGCTCACCAGGATCGGGCTCGGCGTGCACTACCTGACCGATGTGCTCGCGGGCTGGCTGCTCGGCGTGCTCTGGCTGACCGCCGCCTCGCTCGCCTTCCACCGCTGGCGGGTGGAGTCCGGCGAGCCGGACGCCGGGCCGCTGCCCGGCGACGTCCCGCCCGGCGACGCCGACGAACTGCGCCCGGTCCCCGCCGAGCACACACCGACGCTGCCGCACCCGTGGCGCGGGCTCGGCGAGCTCGCGGTGGCCTGGGTGCTGCTGCTCGCCCCGCTGATCGGGCTCGGGCTGCTGGTGCGCGGGCTCGGCGCGGACAGCACCGGCGAGCACGGCATCGTCGCGCTGCTCGCCGAGCACCGCACCCCGGCGGCGACCACCGTGCTCGACGTCTTCGGCGAGGTCGGCAACACCCTCGCCATCATCGCGGTGGCGCTGATCGTGGCGGTGCTCGCGGTCGCCGTCTTCCGCACCTGGCGGCCCGCGCTGTTCCTCACCGTCGCGCTGCTCGGCGAGATCACGCTCTTCCTGACCACCGCCGCCGTGGTGGACCGGCCGCGGCCGGAGGTCGAGCACCTGAACCCGGACCTGCCGCCCACCGCGAGCTTCCCCTCCGGCCACGTCGCCGCCGCGCTCACGCTCTACGGCGGGATCGCCCTGCTGGTGTGGGCCTCGACCCACAACCGGCGGTATCGCCTGATCTCCTGCGCGCTGCTGCTGGTTCCGGTGCTGGTCGCCGCGCAGCGGCTCTACGCGGGCGCGCACCACCCCGCCGACGTCCTCGGCTCCGTGCTGCTCGCCACGGTGTGGCTCGGCGTGGCCTGGTGGGTGATCCGGCCGGTCACCGCGCGGCGGTAGCGACGACGGCCTCCTCGACCGCGCGGGTGACGCAGGGCGAGAGCGGTTCCCGGCGCCAGAAGTAATCGTCGAGGCCCTTGGCGAACCAGGAGGCGGAGAAGATCATGACCCCGGCGACCTCGACCACCCAGGTCGGGCCGAACCCGCCGGGAAGCTCGTCGATGCCGGCGGCGGCGGTGATCCCGAAGAAGCCGATGGCCGCGAGGACGAGTACCCCGCACACCAGGTGGAACTGCCAGCCGATCCGGTTGTCCAGCGCCGCGAAGATGCCCTCCAGCCGGCGCCACCGCGGCCGCGCCCGCACCTGCGCGGGCCGGAGCATGGGGTATTTCCGGTCCCGGAATGCGGTGTAGAAGCAGATGGCGGCGAAGGCGAGGAACGCGATCACGGCGCACCAGCCGTGCCAGTTCGCCACCACGTCCTCGCCGAAGCGCTGCTGCAGCGGGGTGAGCGCCGCCGCCGCGGCCCCGCTGCCGCACTCGCCCGCCGGGACCGGGCCCGGCCGCCCGGTCGGCAGCGTCGCCACTCCGATGATGGCGAGCCCGGCGGTCAGGCTGAACACGTTGCCGAGCGTGGCGCGGGTGATCTTGTAGGCGGCCAGCAGGAAGCCGACGATCCCCAGTCCGAGCACGAAGATGTCCCGCGCGCCGGAGTGGTAGTAGGCGCTCAGCGAGCCGCGCACCCGCACGCAGCTCTGGCCGAGGAAGACGAAGTCGACCCCGATCAGCGCCAGCGGGAGCAGCACCCCCACCAGCCCGGCCACGAACCGGATGATCACCAGCGAGCGAACCGATTTGCCCTGCTCGAACGCGGCCCGGTCGTCGGGCGCCAGCTTCCCCGGGGTGACCACCTCCTGCGATGCGGTCGGAATTTCCACTGTCACCGGCGTACTCATGGCAGACCTCCCCTTCGCTCCCGAGCCCCCGCTCGGCCAGGGGCTGAAGCGTAGCCGCGGCGAACAACCGGCGACTCGAATTTCGCTGCGCCACGCGGGTATGTCGGCCGGACGGGGGACACGACCGGCCGGTATCGCAGCCTGCGATACCGGCCGGTCCGGGTCAGTCCGCGGCCCGCGTCGCGGGTTCGGGAGTCGCGGCCTCCGGTTTCGGCTCGGGCTCGCGATCAGCGTGCCCCGGCCACCACGCGGCGTGCCCGATGAGCGCGGTGAGCGCGGGGGTGAAGAACATCGCCATGACGAAGGCCGCGATGCCGATCCCGACCGAGATGGCGAATCCCATCTGGGCGAGCACGCTGTTGCCCGCCAGCATCATCGAGGCGAAGGTGCCCGCCAGGATCACCCCGGCCGCCGCGATGGTCGGCCCGGTGTGCCGGACAGCCAGCGCCGCGGCCTGTTTCGGCTCGACGCCCGCCCGCGCCTCCTCACGCAGCCGCGCCACCATGAGGATGTTGTAGTCGGTGCCGAGCGCCACGACGAACAGGTACATGATCACCGGCAGCGTGAAGATCAGCCCGGACTCGCCCTGCGCGTGCTGGAAGACCAGCACCGTCGCGCCGAGCGTCGCCGCGAAGCCGAGGAACACCGAGACCATCAGGTACCAGGGCGCGACCAGGCTGCGCAGCAGCAGCCCGAGCACGATCATGATCAGCACCGCCGCCACCGGGAAGACGATCGAGTAGTCGCGCGCCATGGCGTCCTGGAAGTCGACGAAGACCGAGGTCAGCCCGCCGACCGCGGCGGTGGCGCCGGCCGGGGCCGCGGCATGCGCGGTCTCCCGCAGCGGACCCTCGACGGTGGCCAGCGCGGCATCGGATTCGGGCGCGTCGGAGAGCGTGACCGAGAAGTCCGCGATCGACCGGTCGGCGGAGAGCTTCGGCTCGGCCACCTGCCCGACCCCGGGCACCCCGGCCAGCGCAGCGCGGTAGGCGCCGAGCTGCTCGTCGGTGAGCGCGCCCCCGCCGGAGCGCAGCAGCACGTCCGACGGCTGGGTGACGCCCGCGGGCATGCCCTTCACGAGTTCCCGGCTGTAGACCACGGATTCGGACTCCGCCGAGGTGGAGCCCGAGCTGAGATCGAAGGTCGGATGGAAGCCGAGCGCGAACACGCCGAGCACGACCAGCAGCCCACCGGAGACCGCGGCGAAGAGCGCGGGCCGTGCGCCGAGCGCGCTGCCCGCCGCGCGGAACCTGGTCCCGGTCGGCTCGTGCTGCCAGCTCTTCGACGGCCAGAACACCCTGGTGCCGAGCAGCGAGACCACCGCGGGCACCAGCGTCAGCCCGGCGGCCAGCGCCACCGCGACCGCGATCGCCAGCGCGGGCCCCATCGCCCGGAACATGCCGAGCGTGGAGAGCAGCAGTGCGAGGAAGGCGATGATCACCGCGCCCGCCGCCGAGGTGATCGCCTCGCCGACCCGGGCGACGGCGTTGACCATGGCGGCCTTCGGGTCGTCGCCCGCGCGCAGCTGCTCGCGGTAGCGGAACATCAGGAACAGGATGTAGTCGGTGCCGACGCCGAAGAGCACGACCAGCAGGATCGCGCTGATCGACGCGTCGATCTGCAGATCGAAGGCCTTGGACACCGCGCCGATCAGCCCGTTCACCATGCTGGAGACGGCGCCGATCACGACGATCGGGAGCAGCGCGATCACCGGGCTGCGGAAGATCACCAGCAGCAGCACCAGGATCAGCACGATGGTGGCGATGCCGACGATGGCCAGCCCCCGCTCGCTCGACTCCTGCTGGTCCAGGATCTGCGCGGCCTGGCCGGTGATGCCCGCGCGCAGGTCCGTGCCGGTCACCCGCTCGCGCAGCGCGTCGCGCAGCGCCTGCACCGCCTCGGTCTGCGCGGGGTCGCTCGGGTCGGTCACCTTGGTCATCTGCACCGCGATGATCTGGATCAGCCGGTTCTCCGACGGCGGCACCGGCGTGAGGGCGACGACGTCCGGGATCTTCGCGTCCTGCAGCTCGGTGCCGACGCGGAGCACCGCCGCCGCGTCCGGATCGGTCAGCGGCGCGCCGTCCTGCCTGGCGAAGACGATGATCGCCGCGGGCGCCGAGCTCTGCGGGAACGCCTCCTGCTGCGTCTCCATCGCCCGGATGGACTCGTAATGCGCGGGCAGGAAGGCGGATTGATCGGTGGTCGATTCCAGTGCCGGAGCCGCGGTCACCACCGCGACCGCAAGCAATATCCACAGGCCGATCACCTTCAGCGGATGGTGGACGACCACCGATCCGAGCCGTGCGAACATGGGCCTCGATCCCCTTTCGGATCCGGAAATAGCTGAGCGGGAGCGCGATTCGCTCGAGCGGAGCGCGCGGACGTGGCAACTCTACGACGCCGCGGGGTATGACGGGCGATGCCATGCTGGCAGACCCGCGGGCGCGGCGCGATCGAATTTCGCGCACCGGCGGGTTTACCACCGCGCACCCGGGGCACCGACCTCGGTATGAGCACGGAGCACGGCGGGCCGGACCGGCAGCGGAACGAAGCAGGACAGACGACCGAAACCGGCGCGCGGCCGGACCTCGACCCGGACGAGCCGAGCAGCCCGGCGGCGCTGTCGAAGCCGTCGCTGCTGGCGGTGGTCAAGCGCGCGGCCAAGGAATTCCAGCGCGACAATCTGTCCGATCTGGCCGCCGCGCTCACCTACTACGCGGTGCTCTCCATCGTGCCCGGGCTGATCGTCCTGGTCTCGCTGCTCGGCCTGCTCGGCCCGGCCGCCGCCGACGAGCTGGTGAACCAGGCAGAGCAGATCGCGCCCGACTCCAGCGCCGACTTCGTGCGCACCCTGATGGAGCAGGCGCAGAGCAACAAGCAGAGCGCCGGGCTCGGCGCGATCATCGGCCTCGCGGTGGCGCTCTGGTCGGCGTCGGGCTACGTCGCGGCCTTCATGCGCGCCTCGAACGTGGTCTACGGAATCGGCGAGGGGCGCCCGATCTGGAAGACCGTCCCGATCCGGCTCGGCGTCACCGTGATCGCGGTGATCCTGCTGGTGGTGTGCACCGCGATCGTGGTCGCCAGCGGGCCGGTCGCCGCGCAGATCGGCGAGTTCCTGAAGCTCGGCGACACCGCGGTGACGGTGTGGTCCATCGCCAAATGGCCGGTGCTGTTCGTGCTGGTCTCGGTGCTGCTCGCGATCCTCTTCTGGGCCAGCCCGAACGCGCGGCAGGGCGGGATCAGGTGGGTCAGCCCCGGCGGCGTGATCGCGGTGCTCATCTGGCTGCTCATCTCGGTGGGCTTCGCGTTCTACATCGCCAACTTCTCCTCCTACGACAAGATCTACGGCTCGCTGGCCGGCGTGGTGATCTTCCTGGTCTGGCTCTGGCTGACCAATACCGCGCTGCTGCTCGGCGCGGAGATCAACGCCGAGCTGGACCACGGCAAGGCCATCGCGGGCGGGCTGCCCGAGGACGTCCGGCCCTTCGCCGAGCCGCGCGATACCCGCAAGCTCGACGACGCCGAGCGCACGGCGGCCGAGGAGGTGGCGAAGCGCCGTTCCTGACGGGCGCGAGTCCCGCCGGAATCGTGGCGCCCCCTGACAAGAGCTTCATTTCCCTCACATGAGAGTGATATTCTCCTCGGTAGTCGCGCAGAACGATCAATGCGGAGGATGAGCAACTGTGAGCAGCACCGTCGACGTCGAACCTGTGGTCGAGAGCCCGAGCTCGGGGATCATCCCGGTCTACAACCCGTCCACCGAGCAGCAGATCGCCGAGGTCGCCGACTCGGATCAGCGCGCCGTCGACGAGGCGGTGGCGCGGGCGCGGGAGACCTTCGAATCGGGCGTCTGGCGCAAGCTGCCCGCCGCGCACCGCGCCGACGTGCTGTTCCGCGCCGCCGAGATCATCAAGGCCCGCACCGACGAGCTCGCCGAGCTGGAGGCGCAGGACAACGGCATGAACGCCACCGCGGCGCGGCACATCATCAAGGTCTCGCAGGAGATGCTGGTGTACTACGCGGGCTGGGTCGGCAAGATCCACGGCGAGTCGGCCAACCTGGTCTCCGACGGCCTGCTCGGCACCTTCGAGAATTACCACACCTTCACCCAGCTGGAGCCGGTCGGCGTGGTCGGGCTGATCATCCCGTGGAACGGCCCGTTCTTCATCGCCATGCTGAAGGTGGCGCCCGCGCTCGCCGCCGGGTGCAGCGCCGTGCTCAAGCCCGCCGAGGAGACCCCGCTCAGCGCGCTGAAGCTGGAGGAGATCTTCCGCGAGGCCGGGCTGCCGGACGGCGTGCTGAACGTGATCACCGGCTACGGCGAGACCACCGGCGCCGCGCTGACCGCGCACCCGGACGTGGACAAGATCGCCTTCACCGGCTCCACCGAGGTCGGCAAGCTCATCGTCAAGGCCGCCGCGGGCAACCTCAAGCGGCTCACACTCGAGCTCGGCGGCAAGTCACCGCTGATCATGTTCGACGACGCGAACCTGGACAAGGCGATCATGGGCGCGGCCATGGGGCTGCTGGCCGGCTCCGGGCAGAACTGCTCCTGCACCTCCCGCATGTACGTGCAGCGCGGCATCTTCGACCGGGTGGTCGAGGGACTGGCCGGCTTCGCGCAGATGCTCCCGATGGGCGGCAGCGAGGACCCGAACTCGGTGCTCGGCCCGCTGATCAGCGAGAAGCAGCGCGCCCGGGTCGACTCCATCGTGCGGGAGGGCGTCGCGGGGGGCGCCGAGGTGATCACCGGCGGCAAGCCGCTCGACCGCAAGGGCTACTTCTACGAGGCCACCATCGTCACCGGAACCACCCCGGACATGCGGCTCATCCGCGAGGAGATCTTCGGCCCGGTGGGCTCGGTGATCCCGTTCGACGACGAGGACGAGGTGATCGCCGCCGCCAACGACACCCACTACGGGCTGGCCGGCTCCATCTGGACCGAGAACCTCGGCCGCGCGCACCGCGTGGTGAACGAGCTGCGCGCGGGCCAGGTCTGGGTGAACTCGGCGCTCGCCTCCGACCCGTCCATGCCGATCTGCGGGCACAAGCAGTCCGGCTGGGGCGGGGAGCGCGGCAAGAAGGGGCTGGAGTCCTACTTCAACACCAAGTCGGTCTACATCGGCCACTGAGGCCGGGAGCAGGCGCGCTCAGGCGCGCCACTCCGCGGTCCGCTCGGTGCTCGCCTCGGCGAGCGCCGTCTCGGTCTTCTCGGCGTCGAAATCCTTGCCGTAGACCGGGGTTCCCGGGTGCTGACGCCAGGACTCGGCGAGCGTGCCCGCGTCGACCGGGTCGAAGCCGAGGTCGTCGACGAGTGCGCTCACGACCTGCTTGGCGGCCGCGTCGTCCCCGGCGAGCGGCAGCGCGATCCGGCCGGGGGTGCCCGCGGGGACGCCGTTCTCCAGCAGCCGCTTCCACCAGATGGTGTTGAAGACCTTGACCACCGGCGCGCCCAGCTGCTCGGCCACCCAGTCGCTCTCGGTCGTGCCCTGCTCGATCCGCTCGATCAGGCCGTCGCGCTGCTGCGGGTAGTAGTTGTTGGTCTCGATGACCGGGGCGCCGTCGCGGCGTGCCGCGAGGATGCCTGGCGCCAGGTCCGGCACGGCCTTCTGCGGGATCGAGACGATCACCAGCTCCGCTTCGGCGGCGGCGTCCTTCGCCCAGACCGCGGTGGCCCCGGTCTCGGCGGCCAGCTCGGCGAGCGTCTCCGGATCGCGGGAGTTCGCGACCGCGACCTCGTGCCCGAGCGCGGTGAGCCTGCGGGTGAGCGTGCCGCCGATGGCGCCCGCTCCGATGATGCCGATCTTCATGGGTTCCCTCTCGATCGTGCGGTATCGAGAGTGGGCAACCGGCCGGGTCCGCCGAATGTTCCCGGCGGCTCAGCGCGGGGGCAGCGGGGGCGCGGGCGGGAAGGTGACCGGGAGCTCGGCGATGGTCTGGTAGAGCGGCCCGGTCTGCCTGCGCAGCTCCTCCTCGGGCACCGCGAGCTCGAGTTCGGGCAACGCGTCGAGCAGCTGGTCGACGGCGGTCTGCGCGATCAGGTAGGCGAGGGAGCGGGCCGGGCAGGCGTGCGGCCCCGCGCTCCAGGCCAGGTGCGCGCGGTTGCCGGTGTGGTCGCCCGCGATCTCCGGGTCCCGGTTGCAGCCGGTCAGGCTGATCACCACGGGCTGGTTGGCGGCGAGCCAGGTATTGCCGATCAGCACCGGTTGGCGCGGGTAGCTGATGATCTTGTTCGGCGGCGGCGGATCGTGGAACAGCACCCGGTCCAGGGCGTCGCGGGTGGAGAGCGAGCCGCCGAGCGTGGCGTCGAAGCGGGGGTCGGTGAGCACCAGTCGCAGCGCGTTGACGATCAGCGCCTGCACCGGTTCGGTGCCGATGCCGTAGAGCAGGTAGAGCTGGTTCAGCAGCTCCTCGTCGTTCAGGGCGGCGCCGTGCCGCAGCAGCCCGGAGGTGATGTCGGCGCCCGGCCGTCCGCGCTTGGCCTGCACCAGACTGTCCAGCGCCTCCTGGAAGACCTGCCCGCCGCGCTCGATCTCGGTGCCGCCGAGCAGGTCGGCCAGCCCGGCGGCGGCCCGCGCGCTGATCTCCGGCGGGCAGCCGAGCAGCGCGTTGATCACCGCGAAGACCAGCGGACCCGCGTACCGGGCGACCAGGTCGGCGGCGCCCTCCGCGCAGAAGCCGTTGATCAGCGGCACCGCGGTGCGCTCGACAACGGTGTGCACCGCGTGCAGATCCACCTCGTCCAGCGCCGCGACCAGGACTTCGCGCAGCCGGGCGTGCTCGAACCCCGCACTGCGGGAGGCGTTGGGCAGGTAGCGCAGCTGTGGAAGCACCGGGCACTCCGGCGGCACGGTCGGCTCCCAGCCGCGCGGGTCGGCGGGGAAGCGCTCGGGATCGTTCAGGATGGAGAGCGCGACCCGGTAGCCGATCACCAGCGTCGCCGGGACGCCGGGCGCCAGCTCGACCGGGACCAGGGCCCCGTACCTCTCGCGCAGCCGCGCGAAGTCGGGGTCCTGGTCCGCCCACAGCGCCACCCGCTGCTCGTCGGTGCGGTCGAAATCCGTTGGCGTCGTCGACAAGCCGATCTCCGGGAGGCGCAGGGGATTCGCGGCCTCGTTGCCGCGCGTCGGGTCGCAACGGACCCTAACGTACGAACCGGTTTCGCTGCGGCCGGGCCGCCGCCTACCGTGCAGGGATGACCTCACCCGACGATCCGGCCCGGCGCCTCGGCGACCTCGACCGGGTCGAGGCGATCAAGCAGCTCAAATACCGATATTTCCGGGCTTGCGATGCCAAGGACGCCACCGCCTTTCGGGCGTGCTTCGTCCGCTCCGGCGCGCGCATCGACTACGGCCCGCTCGGCGCCTACGACGACGCCGAGCCGATGGCGGCGATCTTCGGTCGGGTGGCCAGGCACACGGTCGACGGCGAATTCGTCATCTTCGACATGCACCACGGCGTGCACCCCGACATCACGCTGACCTCGGCGACCACCGCGACCGGCCGATGGACGCTGCAGTTCCGGCAGATCGACCTGCTCGGCCGCACCGAGACGCTGATGACCGGCGAGTACGCGGACGAGTACCGGATCGAGGACGGCGGCTGGCTGATGTCGGCGAGCACCCTCACCGAACGCTGGCGGCTGCGCCGCCCGCTCGGCCCGGACGCCACCCTCACCCCGGGCGCCTTCCCGTGAGCCGGGAGGTCGAGCACACCCCCGACGGCCGCTACATCGTGGTCGAGGGCCGTCGCTGGCGCGCCACCGACCCGCTCATCCCGGCGGAGCGCCGCGCCGAGCTGCAGTCGGTCCTGATGGCGTGGCGGCGCGAGGTGCGCCGCACCGAGGGCGCCCGCGCGGCGCGCGACGGCGTGCAGGCGGCGAAGGTGGCGCTCGGTGAGCGCGGCACGCCGTGGTGGGAGCAGTCCGACACCGAGCGCAGGGCGCGCTGGGAGACCGAGGTGCCGAGGCCGTGACCGCGCTGCGGATCGCCGCCGAACTGGCGGGCTGGGCGGCTGTGCTCGCCGCGGCCGCCGGGGTGGCGCTGCACTTCAGCCCGTTCGACGCGCGACTGCCGGTGCTGGCTGCCGCGCTGGTGCCGTACCTCCTGCTCGGGTCGGTGGTCGCCGTGCTGCTCTTCGCCGGGCTGCGCAGCTGGATCGGGGCGCTGGTGGGCGCGCTGGTGGCCGGGGTGGCGGTCTGGATCCAGGCGCCGCTGTTCGTCGGTGAATCCGCCGCGGGGTCCGGCCCCGAGCTGACCGTCGCGCAGGCCAACCTGCTCTTCGACGGCGCCGACCCCGCAGCCTTCGTCGACGTGCTGCGCGAGCGCGAGGTCGAGCTGCTCACCGTCAACGAGCTCACCCCGGCCGCGCTCGACGCCCTCGGCGCCGCCGGACTCGACGCGCTGCTGCCGCACCGCCACGTCTCGCCGGGGCGCACCGCGACGGGCACCGGCATCTGGAGCCGCTACCCGCTGACCGGCACGGTCGAGTTCGACGGCTTCGTGCTCAACCAGCTCGGGGCCACCGCCGAGGTGCCCGGCGCGGGTCCGGTGAGCGTCTTCGCCCTGCACCCGGTGCCGCCGGTCTACGGCGTCGACGTCTGGGCCGACGAGCTGGAGCGGCTGCGCGCGATCGTCGAGCGCGCTCCGGCCGATCGCCCCGCGGTGGTGGGCGGCGACTTCAACGCCACCCACGACCACGCCCAGTTCCGGCGCTGGCTCACCGGCCGCTTCCGGGACGCCGCCGAGCAGTCCGGCGCCGGGCTGCTGCGCACCTACCCGGCCGACCGCTGGTACCCGCCGCTGATCGGCATCGACCACATCCTGCTGGCGGGCGGCCGGGCGGACGGGGTCGCGGTGCAGGCGCTGCCCGGCGCCGATCACCGCGCGCTGGTCGCACGGGTGCGGCTGGGCTCCTGAAACGACCGCATTTCGAACCCGGTTCTGTTAGCTTCTCGGTGGCCGCCGAAGACGGCGTGCCGAACGAACGAGGAAGAAGCCGGACAGTGTTGAATCTCCTTCTCGCGACGCTCAATATCGTGCTGAGCAGCCTCAGCGCGGCGTAACGCGCCCGGACGGCGCCCCGGCCACCGCGGCGGGGCGCCGTTCTCGTCAGGAGGCGAGGCCGGAACACCACGTGCGGCCCGGCGACCAGTACCAGCTGGGGACCGTCGCCCACGGGGGGTTCTCGGTCGGCTCCGGGTTGGTCACCACGGCCGCCGGCTCCTGGTGCCGGAAGCTCCGCCACCTCGCTCCGGCCGGAGGAGTCGGCGAAGGCGCCGCGCACGAGGACGACGGTCGGGCGGTCGGCGGCGTGCGCGGCGGCGGGGAGGGCGGCGCCGAGCGCTGGGTACCCTGCCCCCATGCCCGAACGCCCACCGTTCAGCCCCACCATCACCCTGCTGACGGTGGCCAGGGTGTGGGACGCTGCCTACGCCGAAGCGCTGCGCCCGCTCGGATTGACCACCCGCAAGTACGGGCTGCTCGGGCATGTCCGCGGCACGCCGGGCATCTCGTTCAGCGAGCTGGCGCGGCGCTCGCGGATCACCGTGCAGAGCGCGCACGCGGCGGTGCGCGGGTTCGTGGCGGCCGGGCTGGTCGACGACGGGACGGCGCAGCCGGGGGCCGCGTCGACGCTGCGGGTGACGGCGGCGGGGACGGAGCTGCTCGGCCGGGCGGCCGAGGTCGTCGCCCGGCTGGACGCCGAGTTCGCCGCGCGGCATCCGGAGCTGACCGAGGGGCTGCGGGCCGAGCTCGCCCGGATGACCTTCAGTTAGACTGAAGCAATGAGTACCGGGCTGCGGCACTACCTGCGCAGGCCGCCGGCGGTGAGCGCCGTGGAGGCGCTGCGGCTGGTGGCCGAGGGCGCGCTGATCGTCGACGTCAGGCGCGAGTTCGAGTGGCGCCGCACGCACATTCCTGGCGCGGTGCACCTGCCGCTGGAGGTGCTGCTCGACCGCTGCCCCGAGCTGCCGGAGGAGCGGCTGCTCATCACCTTCTGCACCGGCGGGCTGCGCTCGGCGGGCGCGGCCAACCTGCTGGTGGAGAACGGCTTCGACGCGGTCAACATGAGCGGCGGGCTGATCCAGTGGCGGGCCGCCGGCGGGGCGCTGACCGGGCGGAGCCGGGAATCGGCGGAGTAAACCTTTCCGGCCCCTCCCGGTGCGGTGCCGACTCCCGGCGGTAATCCCTCTGACCTGTAACTTCGCTCGATTCCGCTGCCCAGCCCCATTAACGTCGCGAGTGCGCCGGGGAAGGACCCCGGTCGCGTTCGAGAGAGAATGGGGAGAACGATCATGGGTCTTGTGGAACTGCTGCTCGATGTCGTCGGCGGACTGAGTGACCTGCTCTTCGGCTCCACCGGCTCTTCCTGAGCGCTCGACCGCATACCACCCGCCCCCGCCCGGACTCTCCGGGCGGGGGCGGGGCCATTTCCGCGGTAACGGGACCGCGCGCGCACCCCGGACCGTATCGTTGCGGCATATTTGCCGTATGCGTGGAGGGAGACGCGGGTGGGATCGGAATGCGCCGATGTCGTCGACGGTGAGCTGGTGCGGGCCTCCGCGCGGCTGGCCGAGCTGGCCGGCTGCCGGGTGCGCCTGATGCGCACGGGTCCGGCGAACGGGGGCGGCGCCGTCGACACCATGACGGTGCGCTGGTGGGACGGGCTCACCACCACCGGAATGCGCGAGCTGCTAACCGAATTCGAACCGCTTCGGCCGAGTTCGCGGAGTATCCCGCTCTGCTACGAGCACCGGCTGACCTCCTGGGGCCGGGCCGTCGGCGCGCTGCGCTGGCTGGACGAGGACCCGCGCCGGGCCGGGCTGCACGAGGCCGTCGTCGCGCAGATGGCGGCCGAGCAGATCGCCTACCCGGACCACGGCGCGCCGCTCTGGCAGCAGCGTGCGAGCGGGTTGCTGTCGCTCGGTCCGCGGGAGCGCCAGTTCACCCTCACCGCGCTGCGGCTGCTGCTGCAGTGCGCCCGCGCCGACGGCTGGGACGGTGCGCAGCGGTGGTTGGACAGCCTGGCCGGCGGGACGAGGGCCTGCCTGCGCCTGGTGCGCTGACAACTCCGACCGCTACGAGCGTGATGCCGTCGTGCGCACCCAGCGCAGGAACGGCCCGAGCTCGCGCGGCTTCGGCGCCGAGGTCGGCGAGCGCGTAGCTCACCGAGGGCGGGCCGTCGGCGAGCGAGGTGAGCACGAGTACGCCCCACTTCCCGGTGATGTGGTCGAGCAGCGCCCGGCCGGGGCAGTCGCGGCGCCGAACTCGGCTACGACTCGCTGGCCGTGCTCGGGGCCGCCGCGATCATCGCGCGCCGCACCCGGGACCGGATCCTGGTGGCGCTGGCCTGCACGGGACAGCTGATCGTCGTGCTCGACGTCTCGATCGTCGATGTGGCGCTGCCCGGCATCCGCGGATCGCTCGGCTTCGCCGAGGAGGATCTGCAGTGGGTGGTCACCGCCTACACGACACCCTTCGCCGTCGCCGCGGTGATCCTCGTGCTCGCGGCGCTCAGCGCGGCGCCGCTGCCCGCGCGGAAGTCGCCGGTCGCCGCTTCCGAGCCGGTCGGGCCCGCCGGCCCGGCCGGCTTCGCGGCGTTCAGACGGCCGCGAGCACCAGCGGCATGACCCGCCGCACCTGCTCGCGCAGCGCGTCCAGCGCCTCGGCCCGCCCGCTGAGATACCCGAGCAGCGCCTGCTGGAACAACCCGTCGAGCATCCCGTACGCGGTGTTCGGCGACATCGCGGGCGCGACCCCGGCGAGCGCGGAGTACCGGGTGACGACGTGCCAGATCATCTCCTCCAGCAGCCGGTCGATCTGCCCGACCGCCTCGCGCAGGCTCTCCTCGAACATGCTCTGCGAGCGCAGGTCGTACCAGAGCCGGTGCATGGGTGCCTCGTCCACGATGGTCTCCACCAGCTTGTCGGCGAAGGCGGCGACCAGCCCGTCCGGCGTCGTCGCGTCGGCGATCACGCCGTCGTAGCGGGTCACGCAGGTCTGCTTGTACTGCATGACGCAGTAGACGATGAGCTGCAGCTTGTCGTGGAAGTAGTAGTGCACCACGCCGTGCGAGAACTCCGAGTTGTTCGCGATCTCGCGCAGCGACGACCGGGCGTAGCCGAGCTCGCCGAGCGTGCGCAGCGCGGAGTCCGCGAGCGCGCGGCGGCGCAGGTCGTGCTTGTCGATCGGGTTGGCGCGCGGCATGCGAGGAGTTTAGCCGACTTTCTTGACGACCGACCAGCAGAATCTTGACGGTTGTCCGAGAAAGTCTTGACAACTGTCATAAAAAGGTGGAACTGTGTGACCCGCATCACCCCGATCAAGGAGCGCAGATGACCCACATGGACCTGACCGGCCGTTCCGCCCTCGTCACCGGCGGCGCGCAAGGACTCGGCGAGGGGATGGCGCACGCGCTGGCCCGGGCCGGGGCGAGAGTCGTGATCGCCGACATCCAGGACGATCGCGGCGCGAAACTCGCCGAAACCCTCGGCACCGGCCACGGTTTCGTGCATCTGGACGTCACCGACGACGCCTCCTGGGCGGCGGCGGCCGCGGCCGCGGTCGAGCAGCTCGGCGGGCTGGACATCCTGGTCAACAATGCCGGGGTCGAGGTCAGCAGCCTGCTCGCCGATCTGGATCCGGAGGGCGTGCGGAAGATGCTCGAGGTCAACGTCCTCGGCACCGCGCTCGGCATCAAGCACGCCTTCCGCACCATGCGCCCCGGCGGCGCGGCCGGCAACGGCGGGTCGGTCATCAATATCGCCTCGGTGGCGGCGACCATCGCCTTCCCGGCGATCGCGGTCTACTCCGCGACCAAGTCCGCGGTGGACCGGCTCACCCGGGTCGCGGCCATGGAGAGCGGCAAGCTCGGCTACGGCGTCCGGGTGAACTGTCTGTACCCGGGGCTGGTGCCCAACGAGATGGGCGCCGGGCTGGCGAACGACGTGGCGCGGCTCGGGCTGTTCGGCTCGCCCGAGGAGGCGGTCGGCGCGGTCGTCGAGCTGACCCCGTCCGGGCGGCTGGCCGCCACCGAGGACATCGCGAACGCGGTGGTCTTCCTCGCCTCCGACTCCGCGGCCTTCGTCAACGGCGCCGGCCTGCCGGTCGACGGCGGCATGGGTATGTGACCCCCCGACCAGGAAGAGAGACCATC
Organism: Nocardia jiangsuensis; assembly: GCF_042650385.1. Classification (NCBI taxonomy): domain Bacteria; kingdom Bacillati; phylum Actinomycetota; class Actinomycetes; order Mycobacteriales; family Nocardiaceae; genus Nocardia; species Nocardia jiangsuensis. The sequence goes on along the minus strand of NZ_JBHSAX010000013.1, from coordinate 175,297 downwards.
ATGACCAGCACCAAGCCCGTCGTCGTCTACGGCGCCTCCGGCTACACCGGCCGCCTCGTCTGTGAGTACCTGCGCGAGTACGGGATTCCGTTCCTCGCCGCGGGCAGGGACAGCGGCAAGCTGAAGAGCTCGCTCGACACCAACGTGGCCGGGATCGAGACCGCCGACTACGAGATCGCCGAGGTGAGCCACGACGTCGCCGCGCTGACCGAGCTCTTCCGCGGCGCCTCGGTGGTGTGCAGCACCGTCGGCCCGTTCAGCTCGTTCGGCCCCGAGGTGGTCGAGGCCTGCCTGGCCGCGGGCACGCACTACCTGGACACCACCGGCGAGCAGGACTGGCTGATCACCTGCGACGAGAAGTACGGCGCCGATTTCGCCGCCGCCGGGCTGCTGCTCGCGCCCGGGCTGGCGCACATGTACACCACCGGTGAGATCGCCGCCGAATTGTGTTTGGAGAAGCCCGGTCTCGACTCGCTCGACATCGCGGTGTTCTGGGGCGGCTCCCCGACGATCGCCTCCACCCGGACCATTCTGGTGAACGCGGCCACCTCGCGGGCGCATTATCTGCAACAGAACAGCTACGTGGAGTTCGACCCGAACCAGGGGCTGGTGCCGCTGGTCGTGCCTGGCCAGCACGAGCTGGCCATGTCGCTGCCGTGGGGCGGCACCTCGCACCCGGTCTGGTACAAACACGATCCCCGGGTGGCGAACTGCAAGGCGCAGGGCGGCGTCTTCAACGCGGCGCTGATGAACGGCGTACCGCAGATCGTCGCGCAGGCGCTGGAGGCGACGAAGGACATGGACCCCGAGGCCAGGGACGAGGTGCTGACCGCGACCGCCGCCCAGGTGATGAACGTGATGCCGCCCCGGGAGAATCCGCGGCTGAACAAGTCGCTGGACTCGGTGTACGCATCCGGGCCGCTCGGCCGCGCGCACTGCGTCATCCACGGCAACCAGAACTACAAGCAGACCGGGCTGCTGCAGGCGTTCGCCGCCTCCTACCTGCTGCAGCAGCCGCCGAGGCGGACCGGTTTCGCCTCCGGCTGCAAGGCGTTCGGGCACCGCGAGCTGCTCGGCCAGCTGCGCGCCTTCGGCCTGGTGGCCGAGCCGGTGCTGACCTACCAGGCGAACTGATGCGGCTCGTCGACTTCCTGGACAAGGGGGCGTCGCTCGACCCGGGCGCCCCCTGCCTGGTCTGCGACGGCGGCACCGCGAGCTACGCCGAGGTGCTCGACCTCAGCGCCCGGGTCGCGGCGGCGCTGGTAGCGCGCGGGGTGGCCCCCGGCGACAAGGTCGCCATCCTCTCCGCCAACGACCCCACGGCGTTCACCTGCGTCTTCGGCATCAGCCGGGCCGGGGCGGTGTGGTGCCCGATCAACCCGCGCAACGCGGCAGCGGAGAACCGGGACTTCCTCGCGCTCACCGACTGCTCGGTGCTGATCTTCCAGGGTTCCTTCGCCCCGCTGGTCGCCGAGATCCGGTCGGCACTGCCCGCCCTGCACACCCTGGTGTGCCTGGACGACACGGTGCCGGGCACCATCGGCTGGGACGAATTCCTCGGCACGGCGGGTGATTCCGTCGACCGGCACGCCCCCGACGACATCGCCGTGATCGCGGGCACCGGCGGCACCACCGGAAAGCCGAAGGGGGTGCTGCTCACCGGCGCCAACCTGGAGGCGATGACCGCCGTCACGCTCATGAGCTACCCCTGGCCGGTGGACGGCGCCCGCCCCCGCTACCTGGCGCTGGCCCCGCTCACGCACGCCGCCGGGGTGCTCTGCTTCCCGGTGCTGTGCCACGGCGGCTCGATCGTGGTCATGCGCGCGCCGGACGTCACCGGTTTCCTCGACCACATCGAGCAGCACCGGATCACCCACACCTTCCTGCCGCCGACCCTCATCTACCTGGTCCTCGACCACCCGTCGCTGGTCAGCCGGGATCTGACCTCCCTGCAGTGCTTCTGGTACGGCGCCGCGCCCATGTCGACCGCGCGCCTGGAGGAGGCGCTGCGCCGGATCGGCCCGGTCATGGCGCAGCTCTTCGGCCAGACCGAGGCGCCCATGATGGTCTCCACCATGGCCCCGCGCGACCACTTCGACGGCAGCGGCTCCATCGCCCACGCCCGGCTCTCCTCCGCCGGACGCCCGTCCCCGCTGGTCACCGTCGCCATCATGGGCGAGGGCGGCAGGCTGCTCCCGCGCGGCGAACGCGGCGAGATCGTGGTCCGCGGCTCGCTCGTCATGCGCGGCTACTACAAGAACCCCGAGGCCACCGCCGAGGCCTCGGCGCACGGCTGGCACCACACCGGCGACATCGGCTACCTGGACGCCGACGGTTTCCTCTACATCGTCGACCGGGCCAAGGACATGGTCATCACCGGCGGCTTCAACGTCTACTCCACCGAGGTGGAGCAGGCGCTCATGGCGCATCCCGCGGTCGCCGACTGCGCGGTGGTCGGGCTGCCGGACGACAAGTGGGGAGAGCGGGTCACCGCCGTGCTCACCATCCGGCCGGGCAGCACGGTCGACTCCGCGGAGCTGACGGCGTTCGTCAAGGAGCGGATCGGCAGCGTGAAGGCGCCCAAGCAGCTGGAGGTGTGGGCGGATCTGCCGCGCTCCAAGATCGGGAAGGTGTTGAAGACCGAGATCAAGCAGCAGCTGCTTGAGTCCGGCGCCGGCTAGCGCGGGACCACGCCGCCGATCGGGCTGCCGCCGACGCAGACGGTCGTGCCGGGGGTGGTCGAGCGGGCCTCGAGGCCGTCGCCGCCGCCCGGCACCCGGGCATACACCGTCCCCGGGCCCTCGGCTACCGGAACCCGGACGAAATCGTCTCCGGGAAAGCGGATGTCGATTTCACCCCGGCCCGAGGCGAAGTAGTTGAGCTGAACGGTCCACTCGGCGGGGATGAGCGGGCCGTCGGCGGGGAGCGGGGTGAGGGCGCCGTCGGTGAGCAGGGTGCCGCAGCCGGGGATCGGGCCGGGGAGCGCATGCCGGACGGCGAACAGGTCGGCCGGGATCAGCCGGCCGGAGTCGTCGAGAATGCGGAGTTCGGTGGTGGCGGCGCCGATCTCGGTGCGGCCGGGGAGTGCCGCGAAGACGTGGCCGGTCATATTGTGCGGGTGGGCCACCGGGAGCAGGATCCAGACCGAGACGGCCTGGTCGAGCAGGGGGACCGCGGGGCGGGCGGTGAGCGCGGCTTCGGCGTTCGTGAGGTAGGCGCGGGTGGGGTTGTCGGTCCAGGCGCGGGTGAAGGTGGCGGTGGACCAGAGCGATCCGGCGAGGAAGAGCGCGGCAGCCAGGGTGGCGAGGATGCGATATCGGATGGCCTCGCCGGGCGTGCTGTCCGGTGTGCTCGAGCCGTCGCAGGCGGGCGGAGTGGGGGTCGGTGTCGCCCCGCGTCCGCGCGGACGGCGGGGCGCGGCCAGCACCAGGGCCGCGGCGATCGCGATCACGACGGCGGAGTCGGTGTGGTACCGGAGCGTCCGGGCGAGCTCGTAGGCCGTCTCGTCCCCGGAGCGGGTGACGATCATGGCCGCGGTCGACGCCGCCACGTACCCGGCCGCGGCCGCCCACACCCGGCCCGTCCGGTACCGCGTGCGCAACGACCACACCAGCGCGGCCGCCACCGCCACCCACGCGAGGACGACCAGCGCGAGCGGGGGATCGGCCCACGGTGGGCTCGGGTTCCACCGTTCCCACCGCCACGGCCCGCCGAGCAGCGTCGGCAGCACACCCCACGACACCCCGTGATTCGCCAGCTCCACCACCATGTCCGCACGCGGCACAGCGAACCGATCGCGCACGAGCACCGCGTAGGCCGCCGCCCACACCGCGAGCACGACCGCCGACCCCTGCCACAGCAGCGCACCCCGGCGCAGTGCGGCACGCCAGGCGCCCTCGGCGCGAGCGATCGGTCTCCCGCCTCGGCCACCGCCCCCTTCGGAACGAAGTACCAGCACCACCGTCACCAGCGCCACGAACGGCACCAGCACCGCCTTCTCGAAGAACAGCAACCCCAGCACGGTCACCGCGACCCCGGAGACCGCGTACCGCCGCTCCCCGGTGCGCACCAACCGCACGGCGTCCCCCGCCACCCAGGCCAGCGCCGCCTGCATCGGCAGCGCGTTCAACCCGGCCGCCCACCAGGCGAAGGCGGGCAGCGTCAGCGGCGTGAACAGGTAGAAGACCAGCGGCCCGAGCAGCGCCCGGCGCGGCAGCAGCAACCACAGCACCCGCAGCACCGCCAGCGCGGCGACGACCTGCCCGGCCACCAGCGACACCGCCGCGGGCCCCCACCGCAGCGGCGCGACGTCGGTCAGCACGTGCGCGGCGGCGAAGGCACCGGGCATGAGGTGCCCGTCGTGGTCGTACCCGAGGAACTCCGCGGAGAGCAGCGGATACGTCCCGGACCGCCCGATCAGAATCAGATCGTCCCAGTAGAAGTACCCCCGCCCGACCACCACCGCCCGCACCACCACCTGCACGGCGACCAGCAGCAACGCCACCACCAGCACCGGCGGCAGCCGACGGCGCCCCCGCTCGGCGGCGCCGGCACCGGCCGCCGCGTCGGCGACCATCACAGCCATGGAGCGGGACCTGACGCGGGCGGCAGCACGGCTCCGATCGTGGCACGGCGCCACCCCCGCACCCGATCCGCCCCCGGATGATCGTCCGGAACGGTGACTAGGCTGGGCCGGGTGACTGCCGCGCTGATCCGGGTGCCCGGAGACCTCGACTCGGTGACCACCGTCGGCCCCGAGGCCGACCCGGCCGACGCCGGCCTGACCCGCGCCGACATCGACGCCGTCTGGGAGTCGGTCCGCGACTGGTACCGGCTCGGCACCACCCCCGCCATCCAGCTCTGCCTGCGCCGCAACGGCCACGTCGTGCTGAACCGCGGCATCGGCCACGGCTGGGGCAACGCCCCGCGGGACGCCGCGGACGCCGAGCGGGTGCTGCTCACCACCGGCACCCCGTTCTGCGGTTTCTCCACCGCCAAGGGCGTCGCCGCCGCCGTCACCGCCATGCTCATGGAGCAGGGCGCCTTCGCCGCCGACGACCCGGTGGCCGAGTACCTGCCCGGCTTCGCCGCCAACGGCAAGGGCGCCATCACCATCGGCGACGTGCTGAACCATTCCGCCGGAATCCCGTTCATCACCCCGCCCTACCGCGGCTCCGAGCTGGTACTGGACGAAGAGCTCGCGCTGCGCGCGCTCGCCGACCTGAAACCCGCATGGCCGCGCCGCCGCTTCCGCGTCTACCACGCCCTCACCGGCGGGTTGATCCAGCGCGCCGTGGTACGCGCCGCCACCGGCAAGCGCATCCGCGACCATCTGGCGGACCGGATATTGACCCCGCTCGGTTTCCGCTGGACGAATTTCGGCGTGCCGGAGGAGCAGACCGACGCCGTGGTGCCGAGCGTGAAGACCGGCCCGCCCCCGTCGAAGGCATCGGCCTACCTGGCGCGCCGGGCGCTCGGCGGAGGAATGAGCGGCGCCGTCTCCGCGGACGCGGTGCGCGGCTTCCTCACCGCGGAACTGCCATCCGGCAACCTGGTGACCACCGCGGAGGAACTCTCCCGCTTCTACGAAATCCTCACGCGCGGAGGCGAACTCGACGACGTGCGAATCATGGAGCCGGATACCGTGCGGGCGGCGGTCGCGCCGGCACCGTGGCTACCGGGCGCGGCGGGCCGGGTGAGCCGGGCCGGTTTCGAGCTGGGGGCGCGCCGCTCCAAGTTCGGGCGGCACACCGAGGCGCACTTCGGGCGCAGCGGGCTCACCACCCAGTACGGCTGGGGCGACCCCGCCCGCGGACTGTCCGGTGCGGTCCTGACCAATGGCAAGGCCACGACCGACACGGACCGTCCGTGGCGGCTGGTCGCGCAGATCTCCGCGCGCTGCGCCCCGCTCCCGGCCGGGGAGCGGATCTTCGACCTCTGAGGTCTACAGGCAGATATTGATGCTGACCGGCGGCGGCACCGGGATGTTGATGCAGACGGAGACCGAGCCGGCGACCGGCTCGGCCCGCGGTGCGTCCGCGAGCGCGGCCGGAGCGGCGAGCGCCCCGGCGGCCAGTGCGATCGCGGTGACGGCGGATGCCCTGGTGAAGGTTCTGAGCATGATCGTTCCTCGCTGATGGTGCGGACGGCTGACCCGTCCGATCATGCGCCGCCGCCGCGCGACGTGGCAAGGGGGTTCCGGGCGCGGGCCAGCCTGCAGTCCGCTTCGCGCCGCTGGTCACGCACCACGTTCGGAGAGTCCGGACGCAGGTCGGAGGGGCGGCCGCGGTGGTCACGCGCCGAAATCGGGAAGGTCGGGGGGAACTACCGTTCGCGATACGGCTGTCCGAGGTGATCGGTCACCGGCATGCGCGAGCGACGGGCGAGTGCGAAGAGACTACGAGCCATGGGGGATCACCTCGAATCGGAATCGGCGCGCCGAGCGCGCACAGCGGAGGACCTGCGGAAGCGGGGAGTGGAGAACCGGTGCCGCACCCACGGGCGGCGCGTGACGGGGTCGAGACGCTCACCCGAGGGCGGCGGCGACCGCCTTCCCGGTAATCGTGATCATGGGTACAAGGGTGACACGGGATCGCGCGGCGGCGCAATCCATTTCCGCGCGGTCTATCCGGAGCCGGGCACGCCGAGGTTGCGGATCCAGTTGCCGTCCTCGAACACGATCGCCTCGGTCAGCGCCTCGATGTTGTCGTCGGCGTCGAGCGGCGCGAAGAGTTCGGGTTCGTTCGGGTCTTCGAAGGGGTTCGTCATACCGGCTGGAATCCCGCATCCGCCTGTGCGCAAACGCGATTCCGCGCGAGAACGGAGTCAGTCCCCTTGATCCTCCAGCAGGAGGGTGAAGAAGGAGCTGTTCGGGTCGGGCAGGTAGTTGCCGAAGGGCGGGCACGGCGTGAACCCGGCGGCGGTGTAGAGGCGGCGGGCCGGGGCGAAGCAGGGCATGGAACCGGTCTCCAGCGAGATCCGGGTGACGCCGCGGGTCGCGGCGTCGTGTAGCAGGTGGGTGAGCATGGCTCGGCCGAGCCCTCGGCCGCGCAGGGCGGGGTCGGTGCGCATACTCTTCAGTTCCTCGTGGCCCGGCTCGAGCGCGGCCAGCGCGCCGGTCGCGGCGATGGCGCCGCGGTGGCGCAGTACCCAGAGCCGCACCGCGGGGGAGCGCAGCGCGGCGAGGTCGAGGGCGTGCCTGCTCTCCGGCGGTGCGGTGGGCGCGAGGTCCGCGAGGTGCGCGCGCAGGAACTCCGGGAGGGCCGGGTCGGTGAAATCCGCACGCCGAGCGCTTCCACGCCGGCCCGCCGTGCTCTCCGGCTTCGTCGTGCTGCAGGTGATCGTGTACGCGGGTATGCAGATCCCGGCCGGGCTGCTGCTCGACCGGGTCGGCTCGCGCGTGATGATCGTCGCGGGGGCAGTGCTCATGGCCGCCGGGCAGGGGCTGCTCGCGCTCACCGAGCTGCTCCCGCTCGCGGTTGCCGGACGGGTGCTGGTCGGCATGGGCGACGCCTTCACCTTCATCTCCGTGTTCCGGCTGGTGCCGCGCTGGTTCCCGGCCCGCCGGGTGCCGCTGATCTCCCAGCTCACCGGCATGCTGGGCCAGCTCGGCCAGGTGCTCTCCGCCATCCCGTTCCTGGCCGTGCCGAACGCGGCAGGCTGGACCACCGCCTACCTCTCCGCCGCCACCGTCGGAGTGCTGCTCGCGGTGCTGGCGCTCGCCGCCATCCGCGACGCCCCGCCCGGCACCACCCCGGTCGCCGCGACACCCCCGCGCAGGACCAGGATCCGCGAGGTCTGGGCGCACCCGGGCACCCGGCTCGGCTTCTTCACCCACATGGGCACCCGGTTCTCCATCACCACCTTCGCGCTGATGCGGGACGTGCCGTACCTGGTGACCGCGCAGGGACTCGCGCGCGCGACCGCGGGCGTGCTGCTCACCGTCTCGGTGCTGGCCGCGCTCACCGCGGGCCCGATCCCCGGCGTGCTCGGCGCCAGGTACCCGTTCCGCCGCTCCCGGCTGGTGCTCGTGATCATCGGCGCCGACATCACCGTCTGGACCGCCGTGCCGGCGCTGCCCGGCCCCGCCCCGCTCTGGCTGCTCACCCTGCTCGTCGTGGTGATCTCGGTCGGCGGCCCCGGCTCCATGATCGGCTTCGACCACGCCCGCATGTTCAGCCCCGACCGCAGCCTCGGCACCGCCCGGGGCATCGTCAATATCGGCGGCTTCCTCTTCCTCGCCACCCTGCTCGTCGTCGAGACCATGGGCATCGTCCTGCAGCACGCGGGCGGGTACGGCTTCGACGCCTTCCGCCTCGCCCGGACCGCGCACTATCCGATTTGGATCGTCGCCGTGACGAGGGTGTTGATCACCCGCCGCGAGACGCGGTCGCGAATGGCGGCGGAGGGGATGGACGTCCCGCTGCCGCGCCGGAGGTAGCGCTCGCCGGTTGGCGGGGCGAATCCGGGGTAACGCTCCGGCAAGCCGGGCCGCCGTGCGGGATAGCGGCCGGTGCAGTGGGAAAAAGGAGTGGTCTGCGGTGTTCGTCGTACGTGGAAGCCGCGGAGATGCCTCCGACACAGAACAATTGGTCATCGACTGGCTGCAGGCCGGAGAACTGCCCGGGATCGCCGTCTCCGGCTGCCGGCTGCCCGCGCCCGGCGGGTTCCGGCGCGTGCTCGGCACCGCCCTGGACGCGGATCTGGTGGCATTCACGCCGCGCGCCTGCCTGGTGATCGACATCGAGATGCCGGCCGAGCCGATGACCGGGGACATGCAGTGCCCGGCCGCGGAGCCGTGGCGGATGGCGGGAATCTCCGGCGATCCGATCGAGGTGCGGTTGCGGGACACCAACCCGCTGGATCGGCTCACCGAGACCATCGAGGCGGTGGGAGCTGTTCTCGGTGAAGAGGATTCGCCGGTCGAGGTGCTCGGGTTGCTTGTCGTGGTGCCGTTCGCCGGGGTGCCGATCACGATGAATCTCGATCGGGAGGGGTTGCCCGCGGGGACCGATGTATTGCTCGCGGAGGATCCGCATCAGCTGTACGAACGGTTGGCCGCGGTCGATCAGGTGCGGGCGGTCGCGTGGACCGCGGAGCGGGTTCGGGGGGCGCTCGATGTGCTGGTGGGGGAGCAGCACGGGCTTTCCGGCGAGCAGCTCGTCGGGCTGGGGTTTCCCGCGGTGGGAGGCGCGCAGATCGCTGGAACCGTTGCCGCACCGAGTGATCCGGTGCAGGGGGCGGGAGCGGCCGGTGGAGCCACTGGCGTACCGGGCACGTCGGTGCCGGGAGCGGTGCCGGATCCGGCACCGACGCCGACGGCAGCAGCCGCAGTGCCCCCACCGGCAACGGCCGCTGTGCCGCCGTCGGCCACAGGTGCGGTGCCGCCGACAGCCGGAAGCGCTCCCGTGCCCGAGTCTTCGGCTCCCGAAGCGGCCGCACCACTACCGGGAGCGACCCCGGACCAACCCTCTCCCGGCGCCAACCTGCACTCCGTAGCCCGCAAACGCGGCCCCCTCACCTCCCTCCTCCTCGCAATCCTCGCCCTGATCGCCTTCGGCACCGCCCTGTGGCTGTTCAGCCGGTGTGCCGCCGCCGACGACGCCGCCCCGGTGGAGCGCACCCCGCTCCCGGTCCTCACCGTGGCCGACCGCCCCGACCCGATCCCCGCACCCCCACCCGCCAGGCAAACCGCAACCTGCTACCCGTTCCAGTCGGACTGCTGACCGGTCGCAGCTGCCTACGATGCCCGAGTGAACTTCTCCATCGACGTCCCCTACGACGAGCAACTGCTGCGGCGCACCCCGCGCCACCTGCTCGGACGCTCGGTGCTGAGCTACCGCTCCGGCGGCCGCCCGACCGCCCCGTTCCGCCCGAACTGATGCCCGCCGCCGAATCCACTACCCTGGCCACCAGCGGCGGCCTTCGCGAAGGCCGCCGCACCCGCTACGAGTTCAGCGAACTCACCGAATACGCCGTCGACCTCGCCGGCGTCAGCGGCCGCGCCCCACGCATCTGCTTCCTCGCCACCGCTCAGGGCAACAACCCGGCGGTGCTGCACAACCTCTACGCCGCAGCACAACTGCGCGGCTTCCGGGCGTCCCACCTGACGCTGGTGCCGATGCCGAATGCCGAGGACCCGGCGGCCCTCCTGCGAGCCGCCGACGTGATCTGGGTAGCGGGCGGCAGCGTCGCGGCACTGCTGGCCCTGTGGCGACTGCACGATCTCGGCCCCGCGCTCGCGGCCGCCTGGAATGCCGGAGTGGTGCTGACCGGAGTGTCGGCGGGCTCGATCTGCCGGCACATCGGCGGCACCACCGATTCCTTCGGCCCCGGCCTTCGCCCGATCACCGACGGCCTCGCGCTGCTGCCGTACGCCGACGGCGTGCACACCGATTCGGAGCCCGCGCGCCGCCCGCTCTTCCAGCGGCCTCATCGACACCCGGGTACCGCCGCCCGGGTACGTCACGGACGACGGAGTCGGCCTGCTCTACCGCGGCACGGGCGGTGGGCCGGACCGGCGAGACCTGGTCGGCGCAGCTGCCGCACGGGCGGGTGGACTACCCGGGCCGGGGGCTCAGCGGCGCAGCTCGAAGATGCGGAAGCGCCGCCCCGCCGCCATCTTCTCCTCGACCCGATACCCGGGCCAGAACTCCAGCGCCGCGGCCCACGCCCGCTCCCGCTCGGCACCCTCCAGTTCGGCGACGGTCACCGTGAAAACCTGGTCGTGCAACCGCACCCGTGCGGTGTCGGCCGCTCGCAGATTCGCCGACCACACCGGATGCTTCGCATTCCCCCAGTTCGACCCGATGATCAGGAAATCGGCCCCGTACGGCACGTACAGCAGCGAGGTCTCCCGCGGCTCCCCGGTCTTGCGGCCGGCGACGGTGAGCCGCAGCGTCGGCAACCCGGCGATGTCGAGCACACCGAGCCGATTCCCGCTCACCCCGCGCAGGAAGCGCTCGGTGGTCAGCACCAGCGGGGCGGTGCGCATCACCCACGGCCGGCGGCCGAGCCAGCGGGCCAGGGGCGGGAGCGGGTTGCGGGACACAGTGCGGTTTTCCCACCGGGCGCGGGGCGAAACGACGCGCCCGTAGAGTCGGTGCGAACGGAAGGAGCGGGCGGATGAGCCGGGTACTGGTCGTCGGCGCGGGTGTCGGCGGGCTGGCGGCGGCGCTGCGGCTGCGGGCGCTCGGGCACGAGGTGACCGTGCTGGAGCAGTCGGCGGAGATCGGCGGCAAGCTCGGGGTGCTGGAGCTGGACGGGTTCCGCTTCGACACCGGGCCCTCGCTGCTGACCCTGCCGCACGTGCTCGAGGAGACCTTCGCCGCCGCGGGCAGCTCGGTGCACGACGTGCTCGAGCTGCGGAGACTGCCGGTCGCGGCCCGCTACCGCTTCCCGGACGGCACCGAGCTGGACATGCCGGGCGAGCTCGCCGACATCCCCGCCGCGTTGGACGCCGCGCTCGGCCCCGGCCGCGGCGCGCAGTGGTCGGCGCTGCTCGGCCGCGCCGAGCGGATCTGGGAAATCACGCGCGGGCCGTTCCTGGAGTCGCCGATGGGGCTGCGCACCATGATCGGCGGCATCGCCACCCCGGACCAGGTGCGCACGGTGGCCCCCTGGCAGACGCTGCGCGGCCTCGGCCGCCGCTACCTGGACGACCCGCGGCTGCGCTTCCTGCTCGACCGCTATGCCACCTACACCGGCTCCGACCCGCGCCGCGCCCCCGCCGCGCTCGCCTCGGTGCCGTGGAGCGAGCAGGCCTTCGGCTCCTGGTACGTCGGCGGGGGGCTGGGCCGGATCGCCACGGCGCTGCGGGACCGCCTCGTCGAACTCGGCGGCGTGCTGGAGACCGAGGCCGAGGTCACCGAGCTGGTCACCGACCCGAGCGGCCGGGTGACCGGCGCCGTGCTCGCCGACGGCACCAGCCGCGCGGCCGACCTGGTGGTCGCCAATGCCGATGCCGGGCAGGTGTACGGAAAGTTGGTGCATACCAGGCAAGCCCGGCGTGCGAGAGCCCGGCTGCGCCGCGCGACCCCGTCGCTCTCCGGCTTCGCGCTGCTGCTCGCGCTGGACGACCCGCCACCGCTGCCGCACCACTGCGTGCTCTTCGCCGAGGACTACGACGACGAGTTCGACTCGGTCTTCGGCAAGAACGGCCCGCTGCGCCCGGTCCGCAGCCCCACCGTCTACATCAGCGCCCCCGACGACCCGGAAATAGTGCCGGGGCCGGGCACCGGCGCCTGGTTCGTGCTCGTGAACGCGCCCAGGCACGCCCCGGAGCACGACATGGACTGGGACACACCGGGACTCGCCGACCGCTACGCCGACCGGATCCTCGGCCTCATGGCCGAGCGCGGTGTCGACGTGCGCGGGAGGATCCGGCACCGGGCGATCATCCACCCGGCCGAGCTGGAGCGGCGCACCGCGACCCCGGGTGGCTGCATCTACGGCTCCTCGTCCAACGGCCCGCGCGCGGCCTTCCTCCGCCCGGCCAATACCGCCCCCGTGCCGGGGTTGTACCTGGTCGGGGGCTCGGCGCACCCCGGAGGCGGACTGCCGCTGGTGCTGCTCTCCGCGCAGATCGTCGCCGGGTCGGTCGGCCCGGCGCGGCCGGGCGGCAGCGGATAGGGTTTCGGTGCCGCCCCGAACGGGCATCGCGGCGGCGAGCACAGGGAGCGTGATGGCGTGAGTTTCGAATGGTCGCAGCTGCTCGGCCGGATCGTCGACTGGCTGCGGGCCGGCTACCCGGACGGCGTGCCCGAACAGGACCGGGTGCCGCTGCTCGCGCTGCTCGGCCGCCGCCTGAGCGACGACGAGGTGGAGCAGGTGGTCGCCGGGCTGGTCGCGCAGGGCACGCTGCCCGCCGACCGGGTGGAGGCAGGCGTCGCCATCACCCGGCTCACCCAGGAACTGCCGCGGGAATCCGACCTCGCCCGGGTCAGGGAGCGGCTGAACGCGGTGCACTGGCCGGTCGAGGGCACCTGGCGGCCGCCGGTGCTGCCCGACGGCCCCTCCGAGCACAACGCGAGGGTCGGCTACCACGACGACCTGCGCGGGCTGGCCGAGCTGCTGCACGGCCTCTGCCTGCGCGCGGGCGCGGTCGTCGAGCAGGCGACGACCGCGCTGGTCGAGGCCGAGCTGAGCAGCGCCGAGACCGCCATCGACCTCGCCGCCGAGGCAGGCGCGGTGCGCGCGGAGATCGAGCGCGAAGCCGCCAGGCTGCTCGCCCTGCAGTCCCCGGTCGCGGGCGAGCTGCGGCAGGTGGTCACCGCCATCCAGCTCGGCACCCACCTGCGCCGGATGGCCGCGCTCGCCGCGCATATCGCCGCGGCGGCCAGGCGCAGGCACCCGGAGCACGTCGTCCCCGAACCGGTGCGACCGCTCGTCGCCCGCATGGGTGCGGCCGCCGCCGCCATCGCTGCCGCCGCCGCCGAGGTGCTGGAATCCGGGGACGCCGAGGTCGCGGCCGGGCTCGCCGACCAGGACGACACCATGGACGACCTGCACGAGGAGCTGCTCGCCACGGTGCTCGGCCCGATCTGGGACCACGGCGTCGCCGCCGCCGTCGACCTCACGCTGATCGGCCGGTACTACGAGCGCTTCGCCGACAACGCCGTCGAGGTCGGCAGGCGCACCGTCTTCATGGTGACCGGGGTCCCGGTCGGCGCTCGCCCGGACGACGCGCCGCGCTGAGCCCGGGAATACCGCGCTGATCGGCGCTGTTGCACCGCTCAGCGAGTTCGGCCCTTGACCGGGCAGCGCCGCCGGACGTACTCTGGCCGCGTCTTCTCCCCGCGGATGTAGCACTGCTCCCGCACCGGAATTCCGAGAATCCTCTCGCCCCCGCGCAGCCTCCGTGTTCTGCGCCCGTCCGTGGCCGCATGCCCGGACGTCTCCGAAACCTCACTCCCGCAAGGACATTCCCATGACTACCGAAGAACGTGCCGTCACCGGCATCCTCGACATCACCGGCGGTACCGCCACCCTGCGGGTGCGCGGCTACCTCCCCGACGACACCGACCTCTACCTACCGCCCCGCCTGATACGCGAAAACGGCTTGCGCCGTGGCGATTTCGTCACCGGTGTGGCGGGCCTCGGCGCCGGCGGCAAACGCGACCCGCTGCTGCGGGTGACGGCCGTCAACGGCCTCGACCCGGCGCGGGCGAAGGCGCGGCCCGCCTTCGCGGAGCTCACGCCGCTGCACCCGGACCAGCGGCTGCGCCTGGAGACCGAGCCGCACGAACTCACCGGCCGCGTCGTCGACCTGGCCATGCCGATCGGCAAGGGCCAGCGCGCGCTGATCGTCGCCCCGCCGAAGGCGGGCAAGACCTCGGTGCTGCGCGCCGTCGCGCACGGCATCGCCAAGAACCACCCCGAGTGCGAACTGGTGCTCGTCCTGGTCGGCGAGCGGCCCGAGGAGGTCACCGACTTCACCCGCTCGGTACCCGGCGATATCGCCGCCGCCACCTTCGACCGCACCCCCGCCGAGCAGGTCGGCATGGCGGAGCTGGCGATCGAGCGCGCCAAGCGGCTGGTCGAGGCGGGCCGCGACGTCGTCGTGCTGCTCGACTCGCTCACCCGGCTGGCCCGCGCCTACAACCTGGCCGCGCCCGCCTCCGGGCGGATCCTCTCCGGCGGCGTCGACTCCGCCGCCCTGCTGCCGCCGAAACGCTTCCTCGGCGCCGCCCGCAACATCGAGAACGGCGGCTCGCTGACCATCGTCGCCACCACGCTCGTCGACACCGGTTCGCTGGCCGACACGGTGATCTTCGAGGAGTGCAAGAGCACCGGCAACGCCGAACTCGTGCTCGACCGCGCCGCCGCCGAGCGGCGCACCTTCCCCGCCGTCGACCTGCCGCGCTCCGGCACCCGCCGGGAGGAGCTGCTGCTCACCGCGGACGAACTCGCCGCCGACGCGCTGCTGCGCCGCACGCTCGCCGCGGCCTCCGGCGGCAAACCGCTCGAGCTGCTGTTGACCGGGCTGCGCCAGGTCGGCACCAATGCCGAGTTCCTCGCCGGAGTCACCGCCGCGCAGCGCTGAGCGCTCAGCCGACGGTGCTTGCCCGCAGGTCGGTGAGGCTGTGCACCCAGGTGCGCGGACCGATCCCGGCGATCATCCAGCGCACCCGGACCCCCGCGGGGCCGGAGCCGGTGCGCCTGGTCACCCGGCGCTCGAAGTACTCGCCCGGCGCACGCCCCTCCGAGACGAAGCTCGTGTAGGGATCGCCCGGATCGATCGGCCCGAGCTGGACGTCGCCGACCGGCTCCACGGCGATCATCGCGGCGCGGGAATGGGTGGCGTTGGTGAAGCGCAGCACGCCGTCGGATGGACTCGTCACAGCCCACGGTTCCACGAGATTTTCCCCTAACGAAGACGCGTCAACCAATGTCGTCACGCTCTCAATCGTGGCCCTTCGATGGCGTGTTACGTCAATGCGCCGCGCCGGGGAACGGCGTTCGGGCGGTGTCGGGACCATGAACGGCAGGGAAATGCCAGGTGGTCGCGGGTATGTCGGCCGCGGGGCGGGGCGGCCGGGGCGCCGGTGGGGTGATCGGGCTCACCAGCCTCGGTGGCGGCGGTGGCCGCGCGATCACCGCGGGTACGCTGGGGGGCGCCCCGGCCGTGCGGCCCCTGCCGGTGCGGGTGGAACGGAACGGTCGGTCGTGTCGAGGCGCTCGGCCCGGTCCGTGGTGGTTTCGCCCCGGCAGGGGGTCTGGTGTCGATGAGGATGTAGCCACCGGCCGCGTGGGTAAACGTGGCCGGGTTCGGAGGATGTATCGCGGGTAGTGCCCCGGTGAGACCGGTGTGGCGCAAGGGGCAGGTGGGATCCATGACGACGATGATCGAGGCCGATAGCGTGGAAGCGGAGAACCTGCCGGAACGGGCCTTCGGCCGTCCGGCCGACTGGCACCCGGGCTCGCCCTGGTGGGACGCGGGGACGGTGCTGGTCACGCACGAGGTGCTGCCCGGCCGCCGGGAGACGCGCAAGCGGCTGGTGGTGCCCGCCGGTGACGGCCGGCTCGCGTTCCGGGTGTCGTCCTGGTCGCCCGAGGTCGAGCAGCTGGTCCGCGATCCGCGGGTCATCGTCCAGGCCGGCGACTGGCGCGGGGCGCGGGCGCTCGGCTCGCGCGAACAGCAGGGCGAGGCGCTGATCTTCGGCGAGGGCTCGGTGCTCGACACCGTGCGCGAGGGGATCCGGATCAAGTACGGCGTGCGCGGTTCGCTGGCCAGGTGGGGGCACCGGATGGCCCGCGGCTCGGCGCCCTTCGCCGATCTGGCGGTGGTCGTCTCGGTGCACGAGAACGACTTCCCGATCATTCACTGACCTCGGCATTGTTTCCGGTCGGAAATACAGGGGTGCCGCGCGGATCGGCCCCCGATCGAGACCTTCGTTTTCCGGATAGCGGCCATCGCCGACGGCAGGCCGGTGAACCCCCGATGATCTGCGGTTGTCTCGCCGGAAGGCCGCGCGTGCGCTCCATACTCGACCCGGCCGCGCCGCCGGGTGCGGTCGAAGAGCGACGTGAGGGAGCCAAGTGAGCGATCCGAACGAACGTGATGTCGCCGCCGCCCTGCGGGCAGCGTCCCCCATTCTGCTGGGATCGGGGCCGGTGGCGGCCCCCGCTGTCGAGCCGCCGAACCCGGACGAGACCTGGGAGCTGCCCAACGGCATGGCCTGGGTCTACTACGGCGACCGCGGCCACGGGGGGCTGACCCGTCCGGTGATCCTGGCCGACGGCTTCAACAGCGGGCCGAGCACGCTGAAGTTCAGCTACTCCGGCTTGGAGCAGAACGGCCGCTACCCGCTGATCTCCGAGCTGCGCAAGCGGGGCCGGGACGTGATCCTGCTCGGTTTCACCGAGCGCAGCGCCTCCATCCTGGACAACAGCCACGCCGCGCGGGCCGCGATCATGCGGGCCGTCGCCCAGCGGGCGGGCGGTGAACCGCTGGTGGTCGGCGGGTTCAGCATGGGCGGGCTGGTCACCAGGCACGCGCTGGCCGCGCTGGAGACGCAGGGAATCGACCACCAGACGGCGACCTACTTCTCCTACGACAGCCCGCACCGGGGCGCCAACATCCCGATCTCGCTGCAGAGCTTCGCGCACTACATCCGGGATCTGGACAGCCGGTTCTCGGACCAGATGAACAGCCCGGCCGCGCAGCAGCTGCTGTGGCGGCACATCGCGGACTGGTCGGACAAGCCGGTGATGAGCGAGCTGCGCGTGCAGTTCCTCGAGGAGCTGCGCCGGGTCGGCGACTGGCCGCGCAGGCCGCGGCTGCTCGGGCTCGCCAACGGCCCGGGCAACGGCATCGGCAACGGCATCGGCGCCGGGCGGACCGCGGTGCGCGGCAAGGGCATCGGGATCTTCGGCACCGACCTGCGCACCACGCCGACCGGCGGCGACGACCTCGCCGCGGTGCTTCGCGTTGTCACCGTGCAGAAGAACGAGGTGCACACCCCCGACCTGCCGGA
The DNA here is from genome assembly GCF_042650385.1 of Nocardia jiangsuensis. Classification (NCBI taxonomy): domain Bacteria; kingdom Bacillati; phylum Actinomycetota; class Actinomycetes; order Mycobacteriales; family Nocardiaceae; genus Nocardia; species Nocardia jiangsuensis. The sequence continues at coordinate 157,820 of NZ_JBHSAX010000013.1, read as the reverse complement.
TATCGACGGCGCGCCGGGCGGCACCCTGGCCGGGTTCGGGATCCTCGCCGAAGGACTGAACAAGATCTTCGGCCTCGGCGTGGAGAACCCGATCCCGGAGCACTGCTTCGTGCCGGCGGTCAGCGCGGTCGACGTGCGGAACCTGGACACGCACGCGGAGCTCTACACCCCGATCGACGAGCTGGTTCCGGAGGAGAGCGCCTTCGACGACTTCGCGCTCGCCTCGTCCAGCGAGCCGCACACGCAGATCACCGAGGAGCTGTGCGGCTGGTTGCTCGACCGGATCTGATCGCGGTACCGGCCACCCGTCGCGACCCGGCGGCGGGTGGCCGCTCGCAAGAATCTTGTTCTCGTTCTTCAGATCGACGTGCTTTCGGAATGGTAATGTGATTCTTCCGTAGGTTCGTTCGACTCGAAGGCGGCCCCGCATGGTCACCGAACCCGTCTACTGGGACCCGTTCGACCGCGACATCGCGCGCGATCCGTACCCGGTCTACGCGCGGCTGCGCGCCGAGGCGCCGCTGTACTACAACGCCACCCACGACTTCTGGGCGGTGAGCCGCTACGACGACGTGGACCGGGCGCTGCTCGACTGGCGGACCTTCTCCTCCTCGCGCGGCCCGATCCTGGAGATCATCAAGGCGGGCATCGAGATTCCGCCGGGCACGCTGCTCATGGAGGACCCGCCCGCGCACGACATCCACCGCGGGCTGCTGGCCCGGGTCTTCACCCCGCGCCGGATCCTCTCGCTGGAGCCGCAGATCCGGGAGATGTGCGTGCGCGCGCTCGACCGGCTCACCGGGCTCGACCGGTTCGACCTGATGGCCGCCTACGCGAACGAGGTCCCGATGCGGGTGATCGGGATGCTGCTCGGCATCCCGGAGGCGGACCAGCAGGCGGTCAGGGACCGGGCCGACGCCAATCTGCGCACCGAGCCGGGGCAGCGGATGCAGGTCTCCGAGCGGGCCATTCCCAACGCCGACCACTTCGCCGAGTACATCGACTGGCGCGCCGAGCACCCGTCGGACGACCTCATGACCGAGCTGCTGCAGGCCGAGTTCGTCGACACCGCCGGCGTCACCCGCACGCTGACCAGGCAGGAGATCCTGACCTACATCTCCGTGGTGGCCGGCGCGGGCAACGAGACGACGGCCAGGCTGCTCGGCTGGCTCGGTTCGCTGCTCGCCCGCCACCCGGAGCAGCGCGCCGCGCTCGCCGCCGACCCGCGGCTCATCCCGAACGCCATCGATGAGACGCTGCGCTTCGAGCCCACCGGGCACGCCATCGCCCGCTACGTCACCGCCGACGTCGAGCTGCACGGGCAGGTCGTGCCCGCGGGCAGCGCCATGATGATCCTGGTCGCCTCGGCCAACCGGGATGCCGAGCGCTGGGACGAGCCGGACCGCTTCGACATCCACCGCAAGATCAGCAACCTGCGCACCTTCGGCCTCGGCACGCACTTCTGCCTCGGCGCCTCGCTGGCCAGGCTGGAGGCGCGGGTGGCGCTGGAGGAGCTGCTGGCGCGCTTCCCGAGCTGGGAGGTGGAGTGGGACGGGCTCGAGCTCTCGCCCACCTCCACCGTGCGTGGCTGGGAGCGGCTGCCGCTGGTCGTCGGGTAGCGGTCAGACCCGCCCGAAGCGCTCGCCCAGCGCGCGCAGCCGTTCGCGCAGCTCCGCGGGCTCGACCACCGCGAAGTCGGCATCCAGTGAGCCGAGCCCCATGATCGGCCACTCCAGCGAGTCGGCGGTCATCCGCACCCGGCAGCTCCCCGCGTCGATCTCCTCGGCGGTGCACCAGCGGCCGATCCTGGCCCTGACCCGCTCGGCCGAGGTCTGGACGATCGCCTCGATCCGGTACGGCCGCGGCACGTTCTCGACGGCGGCGCGGACGAAGGCGGCGGCGTCGGCGGCGGGCAGCTCGCGCGGGCGGAAGCGGGAGCCGTCGCCGCGCGGCTCGGTGAGCCGGTCCACCCGGAAGCTGCGCCAGTCGTGCCGGTGCAGGTCGTAGGCGACCAGGTACCAGCGCCTGCCCAGCGAGACGAGGCGGTGCGGCTCGGTGTGCCGGTCGGCGCTGCGGCCGCCGGCGGCGGTGTAGCCGAAGCGCAGCCGCTCGGTGTCGCGGCAGGCGGCGGCCAGCGCGGTGAGCACCGTCGGGTCCGGGCCGGTCGCCGCCGCGTCGAAGGTCGCCGGGACGGTCATGGCGCGCAGCGCGTCGACTCGCTTGCGCAGCCGCGGCGGGAGCACCTGGACGACCTTCGCCAGCGCCCGGATCGAGGGCTCGGCGACGCCGGCGACGCCGCCGTGCGCGGCCGTCTGCAACCCGATGACCAGGGCGACCGCCTCCTCGTCGTCGATCATGAGCGGCGGTAGCGCGGCGCCGGGAGCGAGCTGGTAGCCGCCGTCGACGCCGCGGTTCGCCTGCACCGGGTAGCCGAGTTCGCGCAGCCGCTCGACGTCCCGGCGCAGGGTGCGCGGGGAGACGCCGAGCCGGTCGGCCAGCTCGGTGCCCGGCCAGTACCGGTGGGTCTGCAGCAGCGACAGCAGCCGCAGGGTTCGGGTGCTGGTGTCGGCCATGTTCTCGATTCTGCGCGCAATTGCGGCCGGAAAGTGGCCGCAATAGCTCCTAGCCTAGTTCTCGAAGCCGGAACCACTCGACCGAAAGGCCCGATCATGACCACCTCCGCCACCGCCCCCGCCGTGCTCGACACCGAGCGCGGGGATCTGCTCGCCATGCTCGGCAAGGCCCGATTCTTCCTGCGCTTCACCGTGCGGAACCTCACCGACGAGCAGGCTCGCCAGCGCTCGACCGCCAGCGAGCTCACCCTCGGCGGGCTGATCAAGCACGTCGCGGGCACCGAGCGCGGCTGGGCCGACTTCCTCGTCGACCCGTCCTCGATGAAGGACATGGACGCCATGACCGAGGCCGACTTCGCGGCGCGCGACACCGAGTTCCAGCTGCTCCCGGACGAGACCCTGGCCGACGTGCTGGCGGCCTACCAGCAGGTCGCCGACCGCACCGACGCCCTCGTCGGCACCGTCGACCTGAACGCCGAGCTCACCCTCCCCGCCGCCCCCTGGTTCCAGGAGCGCGCCTGGTCCGCGCGCCGCGTGCTGATGCACATCGTCGCCGAGACCACCCAGCACGCCGGGCACGCCGACATCATCCGGGAGTCGCTGGACGGGCAGAAGACCATGGGCTGAGCGAGATCAATCCCCGGGAGTAGCGCTGTCCAGCGCGGCGAGGTGGATGGCGACCGGGCCTGCGGTGAGAAGGCCGCCCGCGGCGCCTGCTATTTCGGTGGCGGCAGGGGTGAGGGCGGCGTGGGCTCGGGCGATCGTGGCGGAGTCGGCGGACAGCAGGGCGGTTCGGGCCATGGCGCACCAGAGGGCTTCGGCGTGCAGGTCGGGCGGGGGAGGGGGGAGGGTGCGCAGGGCGGTTCGGGCAGTTCGGTGGTCGCCGGATTCGGCGAGCAGGAGGGGATGAAGCCAGGGTTGGGCGGGGCCGTGGTCGGTGTCGTCGAGGGGGCGGTCGTGCTGGAGGTGCAGGGCGGCGAGGGCGAGGGGGAGCAGACCGGCGGTGAGGCCGGGCATGCCGGAGCCGGGGAGCGTCTCGGCGGCTCGGAGGTAGGCGTCGCGGGCTCGGTCGAAGGGCTCGGTGCGGGCGGTGCGCAGGGCGCGGTACCAGGTGGTGAAGACGGTGACCAGGGGGATGTCGTGCGTGGTGGCCATGGCGTCGACGGCGGTGGCGTGCCGGTCGGCGGTGTCGAGATCGTCCAGGGCGCAGGCGGATTGCAGGCGGATGAGGTGGCCGAGGACGGCGGGGCGGATCAGGCCGTTGCGATCGGCGAGCGCGAGCAGTTCGGTGCCGAGTTCGGCGCGCTCGGGGGCAAGGCCGGTGCGGGTGATGCTCTGCATGTAGCGGCCGTTCAAGGCGTGCGCGAGCAGGGCGGCGTCGCCGAGCTCGCGGGCCAGCCGCTCGGCTTCCCGTGCCGCGTGCGCGGCGCGCGGGGTGGCGTCGGCGCCGCGGGACTCCACCGCGATGGTGGCGAGCAGGCGGCAGCGGAGGGCGGGGGCCGCGGGAAGCGCGGCGAGGGTGCGTTCGGCGGCGCGGACGAGCGCCCGCGCCCGGGGCGGGTCGTCCGCGCGGGGCCAGAGTGCGGGGACGTCGTAGGCGCCGATCACTCGGGCGGTGAGCTCGGGGTCGCCGAGCGCCTCGGCGGCGGCCACGGCGTCGGAGCGGTGCCGCTGGGCGGCTTCGAGGCCGTGGCCGCCGGTGACGGCGAGGTCGCGCAGCAGCCCGACGGTGGAGGTGAGGCGGGTGCGGTCGGAGATGGTGGCCGCGTAGGCGGCGGTGGTCTCGGCCCAGACGCGGGCCGCGCCGCCTGCCGGGTCGAGATGCTCGGCCTGGTTCAGCACCTCCCGTTCCAGCCGGGCGAGCCGTGGGCCGGGGTCGATGCCGAGCCGGTCGCGCAGGACGGTGCGGGCGCGGCGCACGGTGCCGAGCGCGTCGGCCTGCCTGCCGGAGCGGTACAGGGCGAGCGTCAGGAGCCGCCAGCCCTCCTCGCGCCACGGGTGCTCCAGGACGTGGGCATCCAGTTCGGCCGCGGCGGAGTCGTTCTCGCCGAGCGCGATCCGCGCCTCGGCCAGGCGCTCGATCGCGTGCAGCCGGAGTTCGGTGAGCCTGGTGCGCGGGGCGACGGCCCACGGCGCCTGCCCGGCCTCGGCGTAGGCGGGGCCCCGCCACCAGCCGAGCGCCTCGGTGAGGGTGCCGGCGATGCGGGCGGGCGGAGCGTCGCCGAGCGTGCCGACGGCGGCGGCGAAGCGCCAGGCGTCGACGGCCGCGTCGGGCAACCGCAGGGCGTAACCGGGGCCATCGGTGACGAGCAGCCGCGGCGGCGTGCGCGGCACCCGGTCCGGCTCGAGCGCCCGCCGCAGCGCCGCGACGAAGGTGCGTACGGTGCCGACGGCGTCGGCGGGCGGCTCGGGCCAGAGCGAGTCGATCAGTATCGGAACCGGCACCACCCGGCGATGGGCGACGACGAGCCGGGCCAGCAGGGCGCGCTGCCGCGGGCCACCCAGCGCGACCGGCGCGCCAGGACCGGACTGCGCGCGCACCGCACCGAGCACGCCGATCTCCATCACCGCACCCTAGCGGCGCTCATCGGTTGCTCATTCGCGCCCCGCAGGGTGGCCTCATGACCTTCCCCGGATTCACCAACCACGACATCGAGGTCGCCGATGGCGTGCGTCTCGCCGCCGCCGTCGGCGGCACCGGCAGCCCGATCGTGCTGCTGCACGGCTTCCCGCAGACCAGGCTCATGTGGCGGCACGTCGCCGCCGAGCTGGTCGCCGAGCACACCGTGATCTGCCCCGACCTGCGCGGTTACGGCGCCAGCGACAAGCCGCGCACCGGCTACGCCAAGCGCACCATGGCCGCGGACATCGTCGAGCTGGCGAAGCAGCTCGGGCACCCGCGCTTCGCGCTGGCCGGCCACGACCGCGGCGCCCTCGTCGCCTTCCGCGCCGGGCTGGACCACCCGGCCGCCGTCACCCACCTCGCCTGCCTGGACGTGCTGCCCACGCTCGACATGTGGGACGCGCTGCGCGGCACCGCGGGCGCGGTCGGCTTCCACCTGTACCTGATGGCGCAGCCGGCGGGGCTGCCGGAGGCGATGATCGCGGCGAGCGCCGACGCCTTCTTCGGCCACTTCCTCGACGCCTGGACACTCCGCCCGGAGGCGCTGCCCGCCGAGGTCAGGGCCGAGTACCTGGCCGCGAGCCGCGCCGCCGTCCCCTCGATCGTCGCCGACTACCGCGCCTCGGCCACCGTCGACGTCGAGCACGACCGCGCCGACCTGGCCGCGGGTCGAACGCTCGCCATGCCGGTCACCGTGCTGCAGCAGGACTGGGGCGCCCAGCTCGGCTACGACGCCGCCGCGCTCTGGCGCGCCTGGGCGCCGGACCTGCACCACCGCACCGTCTCCTGCGGGCACTTCGTCGCCGAGGAGGAGCCCGCCATGGTCGCCGCCGAGCTCAGGTCGCTGCTGCGCCGCGACGCGGATCAGCGGGAGGTGAGCGCGGCCGGGTAGTCGCGCGGGGGCGGAGGAACCCGTCACGCAGCAGGCGATCGCGTGGTCACCGTCGGCGGCGGCCAGTTCGCCGGCGTGCACGGCGGCGCCGACGACGGCGAGGCCGGTGCCGAAGCCGCCGAGGGCATGGCCGTACCCGGCGTCGCCGACCAGCGCGACCCGGCCCCGGCTGAACGCGGGCAGCTCGGCCGGCATGCGCGGCACCTGCCAGCCGAGCCCGGTGAAGGCGTCGGCGAAAGTCCGCCGCGGCGCTGCCGCCCCGGCTAGCGGGCAATAGTGCGGCAAACCTCAATCCGCGCTCGTCGGGCATCATCTGTCACCCCGACGGTCTACGGTGGAATGAATGAGTCCCACACATCCCGGCCCCGCGATCGGTGACCTACCGGTCAAGTACGTGGTCGCGCCGATGCAGTGGCAGCACCCCTGGCAGCGCTGGCACGACCTCGACGGCCACTGCCCGCACGGCCGCACCCGCCGCCAGCTCGACACCCTGCTCCGCGCCGTCGCCTGCGAGAACCGCCGCCGCACCCTGCGCGACGCGGACACCGAGGACCAGCGCCGCGACACCGCCTACCTGCGCCGGGCGCAGGCCCAGCTCAACTGAGCGCGCTCCGGTTCCGGTCGCGGCGGCACCTCCGGAAGCGACGTCCCGGTGAGCAGCCCGCCCTCGCGCAGCCGGCCACCCCGGCGCCTGATCAGTCCCGCAGCGCGCGCTCGCGCAGGGTGGCGAGGGTGCGCGTGAGGATGCGGGAGATGTGCATCTGCGAGACGCCGAGCTCCCTGGCGATCTGGGACTGCGTGCAGTTCTCGAAGAAGCGCAGGTGCAGGATGCGCCGGTCGCGCTCGGAGAGGTCGCGCAGCAGCGGCGCGACGGCGAGCGCGTCGTCGGTGATGTCGTACGCGGGGTCGAGATCGCCGAGCGTCTCGGCGACCTGCGCGGCGACCGAGCCCTCCTCGTCGTCCGCGGAGGCATCCAGCGAGTTGGTGCGGTAGGCATTGCCCGCCATCAGCGCCTGGGTGACCTCGAGCAGGTCGACGTTCATCTCCACGGCGATCTCGATGGCGGTCGGCATCCGGCCGTCCCTCTGGCACAGCCGCTCGATGACCGGCCCGAGGGCGAGCTGGGTCTCCTTCACCCGCCGCGGCACCCGGACCGCCCAGGTCCGGTCGCGGAAGTGCCTGCGCACCTCGCCCATGATGGTCGGCACCGCGAAGGCGAGGAACGAGGAGCCGCGGGCGGGGTCGAAGCGGTCGACCGCCAGGATCAGCCCGATCGACGCGCTCTGGTGCAGGTCGTCGTAGGTCTCGCCGCGGCCGGTGAAGCGGCGCGCGATGTGGTCGGCCAGCGGCAGGCAGCGGCGCAGGATCTGCTCGCGCAGCGCCGGGCGGCCCCGGTCGTCCTCGGCCATGGCGGCGAGCTGCTCGAGCAGCGGCTCGATCCCGTCGTAGCTGTCCGTGCCCCGCTGGGTGCGGCGCGCGGTGGAGGCGTCGTGAGCTGCGACGAGTGTCATCGAGATCCTCGCTTTCCCGGTGGCTACCCGGCGGGCTCGGGTAGAGAGTGGCGACAACCCGCCGGTTACCGCCGGACCGGGCGGTCAACCGGTGGCCGAACCCGCTGTTCGTTTCACGGATCGGCCCGCGTGCCATGTTTCGCTCGGCGGATAGGAACGCGCTGGCAGCTCCGGTCGGTGCCGGTCGACAAGCGGGGCGGGGCTGCGGAGAATACCGGGACGCCCGAACGCGGGCGGCGGACACGAGGAGGTGACCGCGGTGGCCGATCGGGTGCCGCGAACGCGGCTCGGCCGGGGCGGCAGGCTGGGCAGACTGGCCGCCGGGCAGGCCGTGCGCGGGGCCGGGGTGCGGCTGGCCATGATCGGCCGCACCGAGGAGGCACGCCGGGTGCTCGCCGAACGGTCCGCGCTGGCCGCGGCGCAGCAGCTGGTGACGGTGCTCGGCGGGCTGAAGGGCGCGGCCATGAAGCTGGGCCAGATGCTCTCGGTGCTCGACCTGGAGCTGGTGCCGGAGTCGCACCGCGAGCTGTTCCGGACCAAGCTCGCCGAGCTGCGCGACCGGGTGCCCGCGGTGCCCTTCGCCGGGATGCGGGAGGTGCTGGAGGACGAGCTGGGGCCGCTCGAGCGGGTCTTCGCCGAGTTCGACGCGGAGCCGATCGCGGCGGCCTCGATCGGTCAGGTGTACCGGGCCCGGCTGCTCGACGGCCGCGCCGTCGCGGTGAAGGTGCAGTACCCAGGGGTCGAGGACGCGATCAGGGCCGATCTGCGCAACCTCGAGGTCTTCTCCGCGCTGTGGCGCTCGGCGCTGCCCAGCGCCGCCGACACCGACGTACTCGCCGAGGTCGCCCGCAGCATCGGCAACGAGCTCGACTACCCGCGCGAGGCGCGCACCCAGCACCGGGTGGCCGCCCGCTACCGCGGCCACCCGTTCGTCTTCGTCCCGGACGCGTTGCTCGAGTACTGCACCGCACGGGTGCTGGTGACCGAGCTCGTCGACGGCCACTCCTTCGAGCACCTGCGCACGCTGCCCGCCGCGGAGCGGAACCGGTACGGCGAGCTGATCTATCGCTTCTACATCAGCTCGCTCTTCCACGACTTCGAGTTCTGCGGCGACCCGCACCCCGGCAACGTCCTGCTGGCGAAGGACGGCAGGGTGGCCTTCGTCGACTTCGGGCTCTACGACCGGATGGACCCCGTGCACGTGGACTTCGAGCGCTCCTGCCTGCGCGCGGCGGGGGAGCGGCGCGCCGCCGACCTGTACGCGGCCTGGGTCGGTCGCGGCATCATCGACCCGGCGGCCGGGGTCACCGCGGCGGAGTGCCTGGAGTACGTCTGGGCCGCGGCGGGCTGGCACCTGGTCGACGAGCCGATCACCGTCACCCCGGAGATCGCCACCGGGGCGGTGATCCTGGCGATCGACCCGCGCGCGGCGGAGTTCCGCGGCATGCGGCACCAGCTGCTGCCGCCCGAGCACGTCTTCTCCCGGCGCGCCGACCTCTTCACCTTCGCGCTTCTCGGCCAGCTCGGCGTCACCGCCAACTGGCACACGCTGGCCAGGGAGTGGCTCTACGACGAGCCGCCCGCCACCGAGATCGGCCGCGCGATCGCGCGCTGGCGGGCCGGTCAGGCGGGGCGCTGACCCCGCCCGCCCGCGCAGACCACGAGCGCCGAGCGCAGATACCACAGCTGGCGCGGGTCCGACGGGTCGAGCCCGGTGATCTCGCCGACCCGGCGCAGCCGGTGGTCGAGGGTGTTCGGGTGGATGTGCATCTGCTCCGCGGTGCGCCGCCTGCTCAGGTCGTTGCCGATGTGGATGCGCAGCGTCGCCAGCAGGTCGGGGTGCTCGAGCAGCGGCCGCAGCCGGGTGCCGAGCAACTCCCGGCCGAGCCCGGGCCTGGTCAGCTGGTACTGCAGCGCCAGGTCGGGGAAGCGGTGCAGCCCCGGCCCGCGGCCGAGCTGCTCGACGATGTCGAGCAGCTCGTGCGCGTCGTGCACCGCGGCGGCGACCCGGTCCGGCCGTGATTCGACCACCGTCGCGGTGAGCGGCACCCGCGCGTCCCCGGCCAGCGCGCGCAGCACCTCGTCCAGCTCGGCGGCGGCGGGGTGGTCGGCGGGGAGCAGCACGGTGCCGCCGTCCACCGAGAGCAGCGAGAGCGCGGCGGTGCCGAAGCGGTCGGCGAGCCCGGACTGCAACCTGCGCAGCTTGCGCCGGGCGACCACCCGGCCGTCCAGCTGCGGCCTGCTCTCGTCCGGGTGCGGCGGGATGGCGACGGCGAGCACGGCGTAGCGCTCGGCCAGCCGGATGCCGCAGGCCCGCGCCATGGCCGAGGTCGGGTGGCCGCCGAGCAGCATCGAGGTCAGGGTGTGCGCGGCGGTCCGGTCCTCCACCGCGGCCGCCCTGCACTCCCGGACGTAGGCCTTGCTCACCGTCGCGGTGATCACGTTCAGCAGCTCCAGGCTGACGAAGGCGCCCGCGACGATGTCGGACCGCTCGGCCGAGTCCCGCCCGCCGAACAGCAGGTCGAGCCCGTACTCGAAGCCGACGTGCACCGCGTGCAGCACGGCCGCGATCGGCACGCCCGCCCGCGCCCAGCCCGCGGCGGCGGTCGCCAGCCGGTCGGTGCGCTCCGGGGACGGCAGCCCCTCCAGCCTCTGGATGGCCCATTTGAGACACATGCGCACCACGGTGGTGGTCTCCGCACTCGCCGCGGCCGTGCCGAGCGCTCCGCTCTCCAGCAGCCGCGCGGTGACCTTCCTGGCCAGGACCTGCGGATCTCGCTCGAGGGCTGGACGAGCGATGCTCTCGATCGTCACCGGTGACCTCCTCGTCGCGGACCGTGTGTGGTGTGGAACACGGTAGGGCCCGCGCCGACTCACCTGCTACTCCGCTTTACAGATAACTGTGCGGGACTCCCGGCACCCGGGCTGACCAGTTGGAACGGGTCGACGGGGCGGTGATCGTGGGAATCGGCGCGGTCGAAAAATGGGGAAGTGCTCACTTTTGCGGCTCGGCGCCCTCCGACTCGAGGAAGGCGCCGATCATCCGGCCGGTCATATCGATGGCCTCGCGCCGCGCCGTGCTGTCGACCTCCAGCGCCGAGCTCCGCAGTGCCGCCGCGAATCCGGTGTTGATCAGCACGAACGTCATCACGTCGTAGCGGTGGTCGTCGCCGGGGCCGAGTAGCTGGATGAGCATCACCTTCACCAGCAGCCGCAGCCGGGGCTCGAACTCCGGGATGCCGCTGCTGTAGAACTGCACGCCCGCCACCAGCGCGCGCACCAGCGCGGCATTGGCGACCAGCTCGTCGGTGATGACGTTCAGGATGTCGACCCAGACCTCGGTGGCGCCCTTCCCGGAGAGGTCGAACATGCGCTGGGTGAAGCGCTTCTCCACCGACTCCAGCAGCCGCGCCAGCAACTCCTCGACCAGCACCGAGCGGTCGGCGAAGTAGCGGTAGACGGTGCCGATGCTGACCCCGGCCTCCGCCGCGATCCGGTTCGTCGAGGTGCCCGCGATCCCGCGCTCGCCGAAGAGCCGTGCGGCGGTGTCCAGGATGTGCTCCCTGGTCGCCTTGGCCCGGTCCTGGGTGGGGCGTCGCCGCTGTGCGGGCGTCTTCGTCGGCACCATCGTCTCCCGCCGGCCGGAAATGAGCGTCGCTCACCTTACTGATGGCGGGGCGCGGCGGAGCGGTCTTCGCCGGTCCGGTGGCCGGATCGGTCATGCGCCGGATGCGCTCCGCGGCTCGGCGAGCGCGGGATCGGCACCGGCCGGTTCGGCCTCGACCACTACCTCGACGGCGGGCGGCCCGCTGGGTCGGCCGCGTAAATCTCTTTTCCCGGCCCGGCTTCGGGGGTAACGTGCTCTCTTCGTGTCCGGGTCGGGGAGGGGTGGGGCGATGGCTGGGCTCGCGCTGCCCGGCCTCGGTGCCGCCACGGTCTACCTGCGGCTCGCGGTAGCCGGTTTCCGCAGGCAGTGGCAGTACAAGCTGGCGCTCTTCGCGGGCATGTTCACCAACAGCGTGTTCGGGCTGCTGCGCGGCGCGGTCATGCTGGCGGCGATCGGTACGGCGGGCTCGTTCGGCGGGTACGACGCGGGCAGTATCGGTGCCTACGTGTGGATTTCGCAGGCGCTGCTCGGCGCGGTGCTCTTCACCGACTCCGGCCTGGAGCTGGGCGAGCGGGTGCGCAGCGGCGACATCGCGGTCGACTTCCTGCGCCCGGTCGACCTCCAGCTCGCCACCCTCGCCGGCGACCTCGGCCGGGCCACCTGCACCCTGCTGCCGCGCGGCCTGCCGACCCTCGCGGTCGGGGCGCTGGTCTACGGCGGGCTCGACCTGCCGAACACCCCGGTCGCGTACCTGCTCGGAATCGTGAGTGTGCTGCTCGGCACGGCCATTTCGTCGCTGGCGCTCTTCGTCACCGCCATGATCGGCTTCTGGGTGGTGGAGACCCGCGGGCTGCGGACGCTGCACCAGGTGCTCGGCTCCTTCCTCGCCGGTCTCTTCGTCCCGGTGCACCTCTTCCCCGGCTGGCTCGGCGCGATCGCCGCGGCCACCCCCTTCCCCTCGGTGCTGCAGGCGCCGGTCGACGTGCTCTCCGGCCGGGTCACCGGCAGCGCGGCGCTCGCGGTCGTCGGCGTGCAGGTGTTCTGGGCGCTCGTGATGGCGGCGCTCGGGCAGGCGCTGCTGGCGGCGGGCAGGCGCAAGCTGGAGGTGCAGGGTGGCTGAGGCCGCACCGGCGGGGCACTGGAGCGGGCCGTACGTCGCCGTGCTGAGTTCGCGGCTGCGGGCGCAGCGCTCGTACCGGCTCTCCTTCGCCAGCGAGCTGTTCGGCTCGTTCGTGGTCGGGCTGGCCGAGTTCGCCGAGGTCTGGGTGGTCTTCCACACCGTCCGGGTGCTCGGCGGGCTCGACCTGGACGCCGCGTTGCTGCTGTTCGGGCTGAGCAACACCGCCTTCGCGCTGGCGCAGGTGCTCTTCGGGCACCTGGACACGCTGCCGACGCTGATCCGGCTCGGCAAACTCGACATCTACCACCTGCGCCCGCAGCCGCTGCTGTTGCAGCTGATCACCGGCGACATCTCGCTGCGCCGCTTCGCCAGGGCCACCGTCGCGCTCGCCGTGCTCGGGATCGGACTGCTGCGCAACGACATCGACTGGTCGGCGAGCGCGGTCGCGCTGCTGCTGCTCGCCGTCGTCTCCGGGACCGCGCTGTTCGCCGGGCTCTTCGTCGCGGCGGCGGGCTGCCAGTTCTTCCTGATCGACGGCGCCGAGCTGACCAACAGCTTCACCTACGGCGGCTCCTATGCCGCGACCCTGCCCGCCTCGATCTTCCCGACCGGGCTGAAGCTGCTGTTCGGGTTCGCGATCCCGGTGGCCTTCACCGCGTACCTGCCCACCCTCGCGCTGCTCGGCGAGCCCGGCCCCGCGCTGCTGCCCTCCTGGCTGGGCTGGCTGACTCCGGTGGCCGCGCTCTGGGCCTGGCTGCTCGGGTTGGCGCTGTGGCGCGCCGGAACTCGGCACTACCAGGGAGGCGGCGGCTGAATGGACACCCCGATCATCGAAACCAGGGACCTGACCAGGCAGTTCGTGCTGCGCCGCGGCAGGCTGCGCGGCCGCGAGACGCTGACCGCGGTGCACGCCATGAACTTCCGGGTCGAGCGCGGCGCCGCGGTCGGCTACATCGGGGCCAACGGGGCGGGCAAGTCCACCACCATCAAGATGCTCACCGGCATCCTGGTGCCGACCTCGGGCACCGTGCGCACCTGCGGCCTGGAGCCGGTGCGTCGCAGGCGGCAGCTGGCGAGCCGGATCGGGGTGGTGTTCGGGCAGCGCTCCCAGCTCTGGTGGGATCTGCCGCTGCGCGAGTCGTTCTCGATCCTGGCCGCCGTGCACCGGCTCGATCCGGACGCCGCGCGCAAGCGCACGCACACCCTGGTCGAGCAGCTGGAGATGGCGGACACGCTGGCGACGCCGGTGCGCCAGCTCTCGCTGGGGGAGCGGATGCGCGCCGAGGTGGCCGCCGCGCTGCTGCACTCCCCGGAGCTGATCATCCTGGACGAGCCGACCATCGGCCTCGACGTGCTCTCCAAGCAGCGGCTGCGCGAGTTCCTGCGCGCCGAGCGGGCCGAGCGCGGCACCACGCTGCTGCTCACCACGCACGACATGGGCGACATCGAACGGCTCTGCGAGCGGGTGCTCGTCGTCGACCGCGGCAGGCTCGCCTACGACGGCTCGCTCACCGGGCTCGCCGCGACCGTCGGCGCGCGCCGGGTGCTCGTGGTCGATCTCACCGCCCCCACCCCCGACCTCACCGACATCCCCGGCGCCACCCTGCTCGCCTGCGAGGCGGGCGGCATGCGCCAGCGGCTCGCCTTCGACGCCGAGGAGACCACCGCGGCGCAGCTGCTCACCGCCGTCTCCGCGCGCGCCGAGGTGCGCGACCTGACCATCGAGGAGCCGGAGATCGAGGACGTGGTGCGGCGGCTCTACCGCTCCGCGCGCTGACGGCTGTGGCAGGCGACACCGCAACATGTCGGTGCCCCGCCCGATAGTGGAAACGAGATGAGCACCGAACCGATGGCGGCGGTGAGCCGGAGACGGCCGACCGCATGACGCGCCCCGATGCCCCCCGCGCCCTGCGCTTCGGCCACCGCTCCGGCGGGTGCCCGAGCCCCGAAGCGGTGCACCCCGACGACCGGGCCGTGCTGACCGCCGCACTGCGCAGTGGCCGCCGATTCTGCCTGCGGCTGCGGCTGCCCGACGGGGAGCGCACGGTCGTCGTCGTCGGTGCCGGCCTGCGCGGTGCCGACGGCTCCGTCCTGGGTGCCGATGGCTACACCGTCGACCTCACCGAGCTGCTCGCCGCCGAGCAGCGGGCCGCGATCGACGAGGCACTGCCGGTGTACGCGCGCGGGCGCGGCGTGGTCGAGCAGGCGGTGGGCATGCTGATGCTGGTCTACCGGATCGACGCGGGCCGGGCGGCCGGGATCCTGGAGTGGCGGGCGGACGAGACCGGGCTCGCGGTCACCGAGGTGGCGCGGCGGCTCTGCGCCGTCGCCACCGCCGGCTTCGGGGTCGGCGTGCCGCTGCGCCGCCACCTCGACGACCTGCTGCTCGGTCCGGGCGGCCCGCCCGACCGCCGGGCTCCGGACTAGCCCCGCGGCGCCCCCTTCGCGGCTGCCGGACTTGCTCGCCTCCGGCCTCGGGCCCGCTCGGCACCGACGTGCCACCGCCCGCCCCGCTCGCCCGGGCGCGCCCCTGCCGGAGCCGGCCGCGGCGTTCGCTACGGTTCGGTCATGCGCCTGCTCGCGATGGCCGACACGCACGTTCCCCGGCGGGCCAGGGGCCTGCCGCCGGTGCTCTGGCGCGCGGTCGAGGCGGCCGACGTGGTCGTGCACGCGGGCGACTGGGTCGAGGCCGCGCTGCTGGACGAGCTCGCGGCGCGCAGCGCCAGGCTGATCGCGGTGTACGGCAACAACGACGGCCCCGAGCTGCGGGCCCGGCTCCCGGAGATCGCCAGAGCGGAACTGGACGGCCTGCGCCTGGCCGTCGTGCACGAGACCGGCGCCGCCACCGGCCGCGAGAACCGCTGCGCCCGCGCCTTCCCCGACACCGACGTGCTGATCTTCGGCCACAGCCACATCCCCTGGGACAGCACCACCGGCACCGGCCTGCGGCTGCTCAACCCCGGCTCGCCCACCGACCGCAGGCGGCAGCCCGAGCACACCTACCTGACCGCCGAGATCCGCGCGGGCGCACTGTGTGATGTGACACTGCACGCCGTACCGAGGAGTACGGAGCGGAATCCGGGGTAGTACGGCGCGGTGAGCACACCGGAGAACACCCCACTGGACGCCGACCCCACCGAGCAGCCCGCGCCGGACAACCCGGAGGTCGAGGTGACCGGCTACTCCGTTCCGCCGAACCAGGATCCGGACAATCCGGAAGAGCGGCGGGACTGAACCCGTCTCCCGTGTCCGGCCCCGGCCTGACCGGCTGCGCTGATGAGTACCGGGACCGAGCACCCGTGACCCGCACCGCCGACTCGGTCGGCGGGGACGAGCACGGCGGCTCTGGCGAGTTCTCCGCCCTGCTGGAGGACAGCGCCGAGGACCTGTACGAGAACGCGCCCTGTGGCTACCTCTCCACCCTGCTCGACGGCCAGATCGCCAAGATCAACACCACCCTGCTCGGCTGGCTCGGCTACAGCGGCACCGAGCTGGTCGGCAAGCGCGCCTTCGGTGACCTGCTCACGGTCGGTGGGCGGCTCTACCACGAGACGCACGTCGCGCCGCTGCTCCGGATGCGCGGCGAGGTCAGCGGCATCGCGCTGGAGCTGGTCGCGGCGGACGGCACGCGGCTGCCGGTGCTGGCCACCTCGGTGATCAAGTCCGGCGCGGACGGCGCGCCGCTGCTCATCCGCACCACGCTCTTCGACGCCAGCTCCCGCCGCGCCTACGAGGCCGAGCTGCTGCGCGCCCGGCGCGCCGCCGAGCAGGAGCGCGAGCGGCTGCAGCGGCTGAACGCCATCCTGCAGCGCACCCTGCTGCCGTCGGCGCTGGAGCCGGTGCCTGGGCTCGACGTGGCCGCGCACTACCACATCGCCTCGCTGGACGAGGTCGGCGGCGATTTCTACGACCTCTTCCCACTGGCCGATGCGCGCTGGGGCTTCTTCCTCGGTGACGTCTGCGGCAAGGGCGCGCTCGCCGCCACGCTGACCTCACGGGTCAGGTACGCGCTGCGCGCCGCCGCGGTCTACGACCCGGACCCCGGCTCGGTGCTGACCAAGCTGAACCGGGTGCTGCTCGACTCGCACCAGCCCGGCGACCCGCGGTTCTGCACGGTGCTCTACGGCGGCCTCGTGCTGCGCGACGGCCGCGCGGAGGTCACGCTCGCGGCCGGCGGCCACCCGCCCGCGCTGCTGCTGCGCGCCTCCGGCGCCGCCGAGTACCTCCGCACGCACGGCGGCCAGCTGGTCGGGCTGCTCCCGGACGCCGAGGTCGGCACCGCGCGGGTGACCCTGCACCCCGGCGACACGCTGCTGCTCTACACCGACGGGCTGATCGAGGCCCGCACCGGCACCGGCCTCTTCGGCGAGGAGGCGCTGCTCGACTTCGCGGCCGCGCGCGCGCCGATCGGCGCGACCGCGCTGGTGGCCGAGCTCGTCGGGCTGCTCGAATCGCTCGGCGCGGGCGTCACCGACGACACCGCCCTGCTCGCCCTGCACGTGCCGGGAAAACCGGTCGACGGATAACCGGCTGCCTGCCACCATGATCCGGTGCTGATCGAGCTGGCGGTGGGGGACGCGTACGGCGCCGGGTTCGAGTACGCCCCGCCGGAGTTCGTCACCGCGCACAACACGCTGCGCGGCTATGTGCAGCACCCGACGCACCTCGGGATCCGCCCCGGCGCCTACACCGACGACACCCAGATGACGCTGGCCGTCGCCGAACTCATGGTCGCCGGCGACCCGTGGACCCCGGCGAACCTCGCGGACCGGTTCGTCGCCGCCTTCGCGCGTGATCCGCGCGAGGGGTACGCGGGCCGCTTCCACGACTTCCTGCTCACCGTCGCCGACGGCGCCGACTTCCTGCGCCGGATCCGCCCGGAGAGCGACAAGAGCGGCGCGGCCATGCGCGCCGCGCCGATCGGGCTGCTGCCCACCGTCGCCGACGTGCTGCACCACGCCCGCGTGCAGGCCGCCGTCACGCACGACACCCCCGACGGCATCGCCGCCGCGCAGGCCGCGGCGCTGGCCGTGTACTACACCCACAACGACCTCGGCCCGCTGCCGGAGATCGGCGCCTGGATCGCCGGGCAGGTCCCCGGCGACTGGGCGCGGCCGTGGCGCGGCAAGGTCGGCAGCAAGGGGCGGATGAGCGTGGCCGCCGCACTCACCGCGCTCGCGGGCAGCACCTCCGCGAGCGAGCTGCTGCGCCGCTGCGTCGCCTTCACCGGCGACGTCGACACCGTGGCGACCATCGCGCTCGCCGCCGCCGCCCGCTCGGCCCAGGTCACCCCCGACCTGCCGCCGGCGCTGGTCGAGACGCTGGAGAACGGCCGCTACGGCCGCGACTACCTCGCGGAGCTGAACACCCGGCTACTCGGCTGAGCCGAGCGGAAGTCTGCGGCTCGTCGCCGACCGTCAGGCGATGGTGCCCTCGTCGCGCAGCGCGGCGAGCCGGGCGGCGTCGTAGCCGAGCACCCCGGAGAGCACCGCGCGCGGGCTCGTCGTCGGTGTGCGTGCCCGGCCTGCTCGCGCCGCCCCAGCGCACCCCGCCCGCGGTCTCGCTCAGCCGGGACATCACCCCGACACACGAGACGGCGCGGCCGCGTCAAGGTTTCGCTCAGTCTGCGTCAATGGGTTCAATCCCCGGCCCGACCTCGGGACACTGCGAAGTACCGCAACGGCTTGGCTACCGAGGGAGTGGATGATGACCGCGAGTACCGTCCTCAACAACGTCGACATCGAGGCCGTGAGCGGTCTCGTCCGGGCCGTTCAGGAGGATCCGGCGAAGGCGCAGACCACCTGGGCCGCGCATGTGGCATGGAAGGGCGCGTTCGCCTCCGAGTCGAAGGTGCGGCAGTTCGCGCCCGCCCCCTCCGACGAACCCGCCGCGCTCGGCGGCGGCGACACCGCCGCGAACCCGGTGGAGCAGCTGCTCGGGGCGCTCGGCAACTGCCTGGCTGTCGGGTACGCGGCCAATGCGACGGTGGCGGGCATCGAGCTCAGGGATGTGCGGATCGATCTGAAGGGCGACCTCGATCTGCACGTCTTCCTCGGGCTCGCCGACGGCCACGCCGGCTTCGACTCCATCACCGCGACGGTGACCGTCGATGCCGACGCCACCCCGGAGCAGATCGCCGAGCTGCACGCCAAGGTGCAGGCCAGCTCGCCGGTCGGGCACACCCTGCGCAACTCGGTGCCGCTCGAGGTGCGGCTTGGCTGAGCGGAACGCCGCGGGCTGCTGCGGGGTCGCGGTCCATGGCTGATCGGGAATACGGTTTCCGGACCAGGGCGATTCACGCGGGGAACATCCCGGACGCGGTGAGCGGTGCGCGGGCGCTGCCGATCTACCAGTCGGCGGCCTTCGTCTTCGACGACACCGCCGACGCGGCCGCCCGGTTCGCCCTGCAGAAGTACGGCAATGTCTACTCCCGGCTGGCGAACCCGACGGTCGCCGGCTTCGAGGAGCGGATCGCGAGCCTGGAGGGCGGGCTCGGCGCCGTCGCCACCGCGAGCGGAATGGGCGCGGAGTTCATCACCTTCGCCGCGCTGGCAGGCGCGGGCGACCACATCGTGGCGGGCGCGCAGCTGTACGGCGGCACGCTGACCCAGTTGGACAACACGCTGCGCCGCTTCGGCGTCGACACCACCTTCGTCGCCTCGGACGATGCCGCGGCCTATGCCGCCGCGATCACCGACCGGACCAAGCTGATCTTCGTCGAGACGGTGGCGAACCCGTCCGGCGGCATCGCCGACCTCGAGGCGCTGGCCGACGTGGCGCACGCGGCCGGGGTGCCGCTGATCGTCGACTCCACCATTCCGACGCCGTACCTGAACCGGCCGCTGGAGTGGGGCGCCGACATCGTGATCCACTCGGCCACCAAGTTCCTCGGCGGGCACGGCACCACGCTCGGCGGCATCGTCGTCGAGTCCGGCCGGTTCGACTGGCACAATCCGCGCTTCCCGCTCTTCGACGCGGTGGTGCCGCACTACGGCGGGCTCACCTGGAACGGCAACTTCGGCGAGTACGCCTTCCTCACCCGGCTGCGCGCCGAGCAGCTGCGCGACATCGGGCCGTCGCTCGGGCCGCAGGCCGCCTGGCAGCTCGCGCTCGGCGTGGAGACGCTGCCGCTGCGCATGCAGAACCACGTGGACAATGCCCGCGCGGTGGCCGAGTGGCTGGACGCCGACCCGCGCGTCGACTTCGTGAACTGGGCCGGGCTGCCCGGGCACCCGCACCACCAGCGCGCCGCCAAGTACCTGCCGCTCGGGCCGGGCAGCGTCTTCGGCTTCGGCGTGAAGGGTGGCCGCGAGGCGGGCCGCACCTTCATCGAAACCCTGGACCTGGCAAGCCATCTGGCCAATATCGGGGATACCAAGACGCTGGTGATCCATCCGGCCACGACCACGCACGCGCAGCTCACCGAGCAGCAGCTGGTCGAGGCCGGGGTGGCGCCGGGGCTGGTCCGGATCAGCGTCGGGCTCGAAGATGTGGACGATGTCCTGCACGACCTGGACCAGGCACTGCATGCCGCGGCGAAGGAGGTGGCGGCATGAGTGACGTCGTCGAGACGCATACGGTGAACGGTCTGACGCTCTCGCTGCCCGCGGATTCGCCGCGGGCCAAGCAGCTGCACAGCGCGCGCACCTGGCTGGGGCCGTCGGCCAAGGAGCGGCTGCGCATCCTGCGCCGGGCGAAGAGCATCGCGGTGGTCGGGTTCTCCACGAACCCGGCGCGGGCGAGCTACTTCGTCGGCACCTACCTGGTGCAGTCCACCGACTACACGGTGTACTTCATCAACCCGAACGCGGCCGGGCGCGGCGTGCTCGGCCACGAGATCTTCGGCTCGCTCGCCGACCTGCCGGAAACCCCGGATGTCGTCTGCGTTTTCCGGAAGGCGAGCGATATGCCGTCCGTGGTCGACGACGTCGCCGCGCTGACCCCGGCGCCGGTGCTCTGGGTGCAGCTCGGCATCTGGAACGAGGACGCCGCCCGCGACGCCGAAACCCGCGGCCTGACCGTCGTGATGGACCGCTGCCTGAAGATCGAGCACGCCCGCTTCCACGGTGGGCTGCACCTGCTCGGCTTCGACACCGGCCAGATCACCGCCCGCAAGACCGTTCGCTAGTCCGCACGATTCAGGAGGTATCGTCCATGACCGGAACCGCCCCCGCCGTCGACAACGGCGTCAACGTCGAACACCTGCTCGGCGCGCGTGCCGCGCTGGCCGACAGCCCGGAGATCGCCGAATTCGAGTGGCGCTCGACGGTGAGCTGGGTGCGCGGCACGCACAGCCGGACCGAGGTGGAGACCTTCTACGGCCTCGGCGGCGAGCAGGCGCACACCAAGAAGTTCACCTTCGACGCCGACCACCCGCCGCAGTTCGCCGCCGAGGACAACGGCATCACCCCGGCCGAGTACGTGCTGGTCGCGCTGGGCTCCTGCCTGACAGCGGGCATCGCCTCGGTCGCGCAGCAGCGGCAGATCAAGCTGAACTCGGTGGTCGCCACCGTGCGCGCCGACTTCGACCTGCACGGCATCCTGGGCGCCGACCCCGAGGTGCGCAACGGCTTCTCGAACATCACCGTCGACTACGACATCGACGCCGATGCCTCGCCCGCCGACATCCAGGCGCTGGTCGCGCAGTCGCAGAAGCGCTCCGCGGTCTACGACGCGCTGACCAACCCGACCAACGTCGAGGTCAAGGTCAACGGGTCCTGATGCCCGCCACGACCGCCGTCGTGGTCGGGGCCGGACACAACGGCCTGGCGATCAGCCGCCACCTGGCCGCCCGCTCGATCGACCACGTGGTCCTCGAGCGCGGCCGGGTGGCGCACTCCTGGCGCACCCAGCGCTGGGATTCGCTGCGTCTGCTCACGCCCAACTGGATGACCCGGCTGCCCGGCCACGCCTACGACGGCGACGACCCCGACGGCTACCTGAGCGCCGCCGAGGTGGCGGACTTCGTCACCGGCTACGCGGCGGCCTCGACCGCCCCGGTGCGGACCGAGACCACGGTCACCGCGGTGCGCGCCACCGACGACGGCTTCACCGTCGCCACCGACCGGGGCGACTGGCGGGCGCGCAGCGTCGTGCTCGCCGCCGGCGCCACGGTCTCCCCGGTGCCCGCGCTCGCCGCCGCGCTGCCGGACGGCATCGAATCGCTTGCCGCACTGGACTACCGGAACCCCGGGCAGCTGCCCGACGGCGGCGTGCTCGTGGTCGGCGGCGCCGCCAGCGGCGTGCAGATCGCCGAGGAGATCCACCGCTCCGGCCGCCCGGTCACGCTCGCCACCGGCGAGCACGTCCGGGTGCCGCGCCGCTACCGGGACCGTGACATCCTCTGGTGGCTGGACGAGATCGGGCTGCTCGACGAGCGCTGGGACCGCATCGACGACATCGTGCGCGCCCGCAACCTGGCCTCGTTCCAGCTGGTCGGCGGCGGCCGCACGGTCGACTTCAACGCGCTGCAGGAGCAGGGCATCAGGCTGGTCGGCAAGCTGGCCGGGATCAGGGACGGCCGGGCGCAGTTCTCCGGCTCGCTGCGCAATGTGGTGACGCTGGCCGACCTGAAGCTGAACCGCCTGCTGGACAGCATCGACGCGCACGCGGGCGGCGCCGGCGAGCGCCCCGACCCGACCAGGGTCCCGGACTCCCCGCTGCTGCTCGACCTGACGAGCGGCGAGATCCGCTCGGTGGTGTGGGCGACCGGCATCGAGCCGGACCACTCCTGGCTGGAGGTGCCCGCCTTCGACCCGCGCGGGCGGCTGCGGCACCACGGCGGCGTGGTGGACTGGCCCGGGCTCTACGTCACCGGGCTGCCGGTCCTGCGGCGCAGGCGCTCCACCTACATCGACGGCTCCGGAGCCGATGCCGCCGAGCTCACCGCGCACCTCGCGGAGCACCTCGGCGGCGCGGACCCGCACCCGCGGCCGGTCGAGGCGTCCTAGCGCTTCGGGGCGACCAGCTTGGCCCCGGACCACTCCGGCGCGACCGTCGCCGAGCTGGTCTGGGCCAGGCCCGCCGTGTGCGCGGCGTCGGCGATATCGCTCGGCTGGACGTAGCCCTCGCGCCCGGTCTTGGGGGTGAGCAGCCACAGGGTGCCGCCGCTGCCGAGCGAGCCGTTGGCGTCGACCAGGATGTCGGTCAGGTCGCCGTCGTCGTCGCGGTACCAGAGCACGACTCCGTCGGCGAGTTCCTCGTAGTCCTCGTCGACCAGTTCCTGCCCGATCCGGGATTCGATCGCCTGGCGCAGGTCGTCATCGACGTCCTCGTCGTACCCGATCTCCAGGACGACCTGGCCCGCTTCGAACCCGAGCCGGTCCGCCGGACTGGTGGAAACCTCCGCCACGATATCTGGTTCCTTTCATTCCGGAGTCGATCCGAACCGTAGACCGTCGATGGTCGTTCCCGCCCGATTCCGGTCACGCCGGAGTGTCGGGCTCATTCGAGACGCCAGTTCGGCTGGCGCCCTTGGCGGTACGCCGCGAACCCCTCGGACGGGTCGTGCGCGGCGAGGACCACGTCGGCGAGCGCGGCGGCGTGCCGATCGGTCTCACCGGGGTACTCGCCGGCGTCGCGCAGGAAGGTGAGCGCGGCGCGCAGCGCGACGGGGGAGCGGGCGACGATGTCGGCGGCCACCTCGCGGGCGGCGTCGAGCGCCTTGCCGTGCGGGGCGGTGCGCGCGATCAGCCCGGCGGCCAGCGCCTCGGGGGCGGTGAGGCGGCGGCCGGTGAGGATCAGGTCGCGGGCGAGCGCGGGGCCCGCCAGCCGCGGCAGCGCCTCGAGCACGCCGAGTGCGGGCGGGAGCCCCACCGCGGGGTCGGGCACGGCGAAGCTCGCCGTCTCGTCGGCGACCACCAGGTCGCAGGCGAGGGCGAGCGCGAGCCCGGCGCCGTCGGCGCGGCCGGTGACGGCGGCGACGACCGGTTTGGCGCCGTGCGCCGCGGGGCGGCCGGTCCACACCCGGTGCGACTGCAGCAGCAGGAGCAGCGGCGAGCCCGCGGCGGCGGGATCGACGCCGTGCGCGAAGTTCTCGCCCCCGGTGACGATGGCAACCCACAGCTCGGGGTCGCGCTGGTACTCCGCGAGCGCGTGCTCGAGGTCGCGCAGCACCTCGGCGTCCAGCTCCGGCCGGTGCAGCGCGATCTCCAGCACGTGCCCGGCGGCGGTGACCGTGAGGTGGGCCGAATCGCGCGGCGGCGCGGCCGGTTTCGGCTCGGGGCGGGTCAGGGTGGCGCGATTGCCCGCATCGGTGGCGCGCACGTACACCCGCGCTCCGGCGGGCTGGTCGGCATCGGTGAGCAGGGCGGTGGCGGCCGCGTCGGCGGTGTTGGCGAGGAAGCGGCGGCCGTCGTCCAGCCTGCCGATCACGATGCCGCGCGGGCTGCCGTCCCTGCCGTAGCTCGCCACCCAGGATTCGACGGTGCCCCAGCCGTCGGCGCGGTGCGCCACCGGCACGGCGGGGACGGCGTCCAGCTCGGCCTGGAGCGCGGCCGTGCTGCCCTCCGGGAAGGGTGCGGGTGTGGTGGAGTAGACGCCGACCGAGTGCTTGCTGAGCACGCCGCCGTTCGCCGCGACCAGCCCGTACCCGCCGGGGGTGCGGCGCACCCTGGTGACGATCTCGGCGATGCCGTGCGCGCTGTAGTTGTTGCCCGCGCCGCCGAAGAAGGGCAGCCCGCCGGTGACGGTGAGCCCGCGCGGGTCGTCCGGGGCGAGCCCGAGCCCGTCGCAGAGGTTGAAGACCGCGATCGGGAAGCAGCTGTAGAGGTCGAGCGCGGCCACGTCGTCCAGCCCGATCCCGGCCGTGTCGAGCGCGTGCCGCACCGCCGCCACCGCGGCCGGGCTGCGGTCCAGCTCCGGGCGCTCCAGCAGCCCGCGCTCGGACAGCTCCGCCCAGCCGTGCAGGTACACCCGCCGCTCCGCCGGGATGCCGAGCCGGTCGGCGTGCTCGGTGGTGGTGACCAGCACCGCCGCGGCCTGGTTCACCTGGTCCCGCGCCACCACGAAGCGGGTGTAGACGTCGGTGATCGCGCGGTTGCGCGCGTCGACGGTGACCAGCTCGGCGGCGTCCCGCTCGACCGGGGCGGCCGAGTACGGATTGGCCGCGGCGACCGCGGTGAAGGGGGCGAAGAGCTCGCCGATGGCGCGGGCGTACGCCGCCCGGGAGGCCCCGAGCCGGGTGCGCCTGGCATTCTCCATGGCCGAGTAGACGACGGTGGGCTCCACCAGCCCGTGCTGCGCGGAGTAGGCCGCGGTGAGGCCGGTGATCCGGTAGCCGCGGTCCTCCAGGCTGCCCGCGTGCCGCTCGGAGTAGTCGGGGTGCTGGTCGCGGGGGAGCCCGGCCAGGTGCCGCACGGTGGAGATGGTCTCCGCGCCGAAGACCAGCGCGGTCTCGCCGCGGCCCGCCGCGAGCTCCCGGCACAGCTCGGTGAGCAGCTGCTGCGGGCTCTGCCCGCCGGTCGGTCCGAGAATGGCGCGCGCCGGGTCGGCGCCGACCCTGGCGGCGACGGCGCGCGGCACGTTGTCCGGGGCGCCGAGCGCGGCCACCGCGTACGGGCTGGCCACGTCGAAGGCGCGCACCGCGGCGATGGTGTCGATGCTCGCCGCGGGCAGGGTGGCGTCGGTGAGCGCCGCGCGCACCGCCTCGGCGGCGAGGTCGGCGGCGGAGAGCGCGCGGTATCCATCGGCGCCGAGCCGCTCCGCGGCCTGACCGACGCCGACGATGACGGGGGTGCGCGGCGGCACAGCTTCGTGGAGGCTCTCCGGCACGGCCCTGCCCTTCCTGCGCGAGATGATCACGCCGATTATCGCTCGCGTGCTCGGAGCGGAGCGGACCGGGCGTCCGTTTCGCTCGATGGGTTGGCTTCTGATATATCAGATGTTAGATTTGGGCTATGCAGCAGCAGTTCCGTGCCCCGGCCGACGCGGACGGCCTGCGCCGCGCCTTCGGGGCCTTCCCCAGTGGCGTGGTCGCGGTCTGCGCCGAAATCGATGGCGCCCCGGTGGGATTGGCGGTGAGCAGCTTCGTCCCGGTCTCGCTCGACCCGCCGCTCGTCTCGTTCTGCGTCCAGCTCGGCTCGGCCACCTGGCCGGTGCTGCGCAGCTCGGGCAAGCTCGGCCTGAGCCTGCTCGGCACCGAGCAGCGCGCCGCCGCCCGCAGCCTCGGCACCCGCGCCGGTGACCGCTTCCAGGGCGTCACCGTGCACCGCGGCGAGGCGGGTGCGGTCTTCGTCGACGGCTCCGCCGCCTGGATCGAGGGCACGCTGGAGACGGTGGTGCCCGCGGGTGACCACGAGGTCGCGCTGGTCCGGATCGAGCGGATCGCCACCGAGGACGGCGCGGAGCCGCTCATCTTCCACGGCAGCCGATTCCGGCAGCTGCTCACCGAGCCGGTCTGAGGCCACCTCACCGCTCCGGGTACGCGACGACCGGCGCCCCGCGGGCATCGTCCGGGTCGCCGTAGGTGCCGAGCGTGCGCGAGGAGGCGATGCCGCGCATGGCGGCCGGGATGAGCGCGGCCACGCGGCGCACCCGGATCGGGTCGAGCCCGAGGTCGGCGAAGGCGTTCTGGCGGGCGGCGCTCCCGGTTCGGCTTCCAGGAGACCGGCTCGGCGGCGGTCAGCGGGTAGCTGCGCTCGAGCTCGGCATGGTCGCGGGGGAGCAAAGCGTCTCGATGGCCTGCGACTGCGGCCTGCGCAGCCCGGTGCGGAGCGCGTTGCTCATGGCGGCCACCCGCTCGCGGAGCGCACCGCCCGGCTCCGGCCCGGCCGGGAGGCCGCCGCGCTGATCGGTGTGCCGCAGCACCGCTGCCCAGCGAGCTGATCGCCGCCTCCGGCTTGCTCTCCCCGCAACGGAGGCCGCGCGGGTCGGCGCGTCGCCCCGCCGTCGCCGTTTCGGTCATGTTCCGAAATGGCCGGTGTGACCTGCGAAATCGGGTTTCGCAGACCCCTCTTGAATAATTTCGCAGAGGTTTCTACGATCGGAGCACGACAGCCACCGAGGACGCGGAGGACGAGATGGCGAAGCCACCCCTGTCGATGGAGCCGACGGGCTGGTTCCAGGTCGCCTGGTGCGCCGAGATCGCGGTCGGCGCGGTGCACACGATGAAGTACTTCGGCCGCGAGCTGGTCGCCTGGCGCTCGACGTCCGGGCGGGTCGCCGTCTTCGACGCCTACTGCGAGCACCTCGGCGCGCACCTCGGGTACGGCGGCCACGTCGAGGGCGAGAACCTGGTGTGCCCGTTCCACGGCTGGGAGTGGAGCCGCGAGGGCCGCAATGTCTGCATCCCCTACGAGAGCCACCCGAACAAGGGGCGCCGGATCCGCAGCTACCCGGTCGTCGAGCGCAACGAGGCGGTCTGGATCTGGTACGACACCGAGGGCCGCGCACCGCATTTCGAGGTCCCGGACATCTTCACCGCGTTCGGCGACGGCAAGACCGCCGCCGACTACTACCCGCCGGTGCCCGGCGCCACCCTCTTCCGGCAGGGGCTGGAGCTGCACCCGCAGTACATCATGGAGAACGGCGTCGACTTCGCGCACTTCAAGTTCGTGCACAAGACGCCGTTCGTCCCGGAATTCACCAGGCACGATTTCTCCGGCCCGGTCTCCTACGTCGACTTCACCATCGACTTCGACCCCGGCGCCGCCGCGGCCGACGCGAACAGCGGGGTCGAATCCGTCAATGCCGGGCTCGGCTGCTCGATCACCAAGAGCTGGGGCATGGTGGACAACCGCACCATGCCCGCGGTCACCCCGGTGGACGAATCGACCTCCGACGTCCGCTTCACCGTCTGGATCGGCCGCAAGCCCGGGGACGACCGCCCGGAGCTCTCCCGCTACGGAAAGACCATGGCGGACTTCGTGATCGAGCAGTTCGCCGCCGACGTGCACATCTGGGCGCACCAGCGCTACTCCGACCCGCCCGCGCTCTCGCGCAAGGAGTACGCGGGTTTCACCGCGCTGCGCGCGTGGGCGCAGCAGTTCTACCCCGCCGCATCCCCTTCGAAAGGCCAGCCATGAGCAGCACCGACCGGGTCCGGGTCTTCCAGGTCGCGACCGGCAATCTCGGCACCGAGCTGATCGGGCGCATCCGGGAGCACCCCGACCTGGAATTGGTCGGGCTGCACTGCTATTCGCCGGAGAAGGTCGGCCGGGACGCGGGTGAGATCGTCGGCATCGGCCCGATCGGGGTGCTCGCCACCGGCACGGTCGAGGAGATCGTCGCCGCGGAACCCGATGTGCTCACCTTCCACGGCGTCTTCCCGGACGAGGAGCTCTACGTCCGGGTGCTGGAGGCAGGCATCGACGTGGTGACCACCGCCGACTGGATCACCGGCTTCCACCGCGACCGGAACCACCCGCACCCCTCCGGACGGAAGGCCAGCGAGGTCATCCAGGCCGCCTGTGAGCGCGGCGGCTCCACCTTCTACGGCACCGGCATGAACCCGGGGCTCTGTCAGATCCTCGGCATCGTGCACAGCGCCGACGTCGCCGAGATCGAGAACGTGACGGTCACCGAATCGGTCGACGTCTCCTGCCACCACTCGGTGGACACCTGGAAGGCGGTGGGGTACGGCCTGCCCGCCGACGACCCGTCCATCCCGGATTCGCTGTACAGGTACACCGCGGTCTTCGCCGATTCGGTGTACCTCATGGCCGACGCCTTCGACCTGGAGCTCGACGAGGTGACCTTCTCCTACGATCTCGGCGTCTGCACCGAGGACGTCGACCTGGGCTGGTACCGGCTGCCGAAGGGCTCGCTCGGCGGCAGCTACATCAAGTACCAGGGGCTGGTGGACGGCGTGCCGCGGGTGGAGTCGCACCTGGAGTGGCAGATGACCCCGCACACCGACCCGTCCTTGGACATCAAGGGCTGCTACATCACCCAGGTCACCGGCGACCCGAGCATCTACAGCAAGCACATGATCTTCCCGAAGCCCGGCGTCGACCTCTCCGACCCGGCCTCCTTCGCCAAGATCGGGATGACGGTCACCGGGTTGCCCGCGCTGAACGCCATCCGCTCGGTGGTCGCGGCCCGGCCCGGCATCATCACCAGCGCGGACCTGCCGCTGCGCAGCTTCGCCGGGCGCTTCCGGATCTGATCAGCGCGCCGCGGAGCGCCGCCGGAGCTCGCGCTCGAGCAGCTTTCCGGTGGCGTTGCGCGGCAGCGGGCTCTGGTCGAAGAGCACCTCGTACTCGGCAGCGTGCGCCGGCCCGGCTCGCGCACCTGCTCGGTGTCGGGCTCCCGCCCCGGCGCCGGCGTGACCGCGACGCCCACGCCGGGTACGAGGGTGGCAGCGGGTCCTCGCGGAACTCCGCGGTGCCCGGGATCCGCACCAGGATGGCCGGCTGCCGGCCGCGCCCGGCGCCGACCAGCACTGGCCCGGCCATCATTCCTGTCTCCTGATTTCGGCGACCACCCCGAATGGAACAACCTCCGGAATTTTGTGGACAGTTGTCCATACTAATGTCCATCCATTCGGTTATCCTGTGCCGATGGTGACGACGGAGCGGGTGCGGCTGCGCGGGCTGGAGTTCGAGGTCGACGTGCGTGCCGCCGACGGGGAGCACGCGGCGGTGCTGCTGCACGGGTTTCCGCAGAGTTCGGCCTCGTGGGACGCGGTCGGTGACGCGCTGGCCGGGCACGGGGTGCGCAGCTGGGCGCTGAATCAGCGCGGCTACTCGCCGGGTGCGCGCCCGGACGGGGTCGAGGCGTATCGGCTGCGCGAGCTGGTCGCCGACGTGGTCGCGCTCTGCGACGCCATCGGGCTCCCTGCCGTCCACCTGGTCGGGCACGACTGGGGTGCCGTCGTCGCCTGGGCGGTCGCCGCTCAGCACCCCGGGCGGGTGACCTCGGTGACCGCGCTCTCCGTGCCGCACCCCGCCGCCTTCGCCGCGGCGATCGCGGACGATCCGGCGCAGCGGGAGAAGTCGAGCTATATGGAGTTCCTGATCGCGCCCGGCTCCGAGGACGTGCTCGCCGCCGACGGAGCAGCCGGGCTGCGGCTCGGCTTCGGGGCGGCGGTGCCGGAAGAGGTCGCCGACCGGCACATCGCGCGGATGTTGCAGCCGGAGGCCATGAAATCCGGGCTGAACTGGTACCGCGCCATCGGCGGCGACTGGGCGGCGGTTCCGCCGGTGACCGTGCCTGCGACCCTGATCTGGGGCACCGAGGACATCGCGGTCGCCCGCACCGGCGTCGAGCTGTGCGGGGAGCACGTACCCGGCGGACTCGACGTGGTCGTCCTCGACGGCCGGGGCCACTGGCTCCCCGAGGAGGTGCCCGCTGAGGTCACCGCTGCGATCCTGCGCCGCCTCGCCCACCCGACGGAAACGGCGGCCGACCCGCCGCTGTAGCGTTCGACAGCGTGTCCGATCCCGCTCCGGCCGAATCGGCCCGCCGCCGCCTCTCCGGCAAGCGGGCCGAGACCGTGCAGCGGCTGGCGAGCGCCGCCATCGCGACGCTGCGCACCGTGCGCTACCCGGACCTCACGCTGCCCATGGTCGCCGCCGAGGCCGGGGTGGCGCGGGCGACCGCCTACACCTACTTCTCCTCTCGCGAGCACCTCATCGCCGAGGTCTACTGGCGCCGGCTCACCGCGGGCGGCCCCGAGGGAGCGGACTCCCCGGACGTCGCGGTCCGGGTGGTCGGAGTGCTGCGCTACCTGGCCCTCGTCGCCGCCGACGAACCCGCCTTCGGGCACGCCGTCTCCGCCGCCCTGCACAGCTCCGACCCGGACGTCGAGCTGCTGCGCACCGAGATCGGCAGGCACATCCACCGCCTGATCGCCGCCGCGGTCGGCGCCGACGGCGACGCGCAGATCGTCTTCCTGCTGGAGCTGCTCTACACCGGCGGCATCATGCGCGCCGGCATCGGCGGGGCCCCCTACCCGGAGGTCGCCGACCAGCTGGAAGCGGCGGTGCCCCGGCTCTTCCGCTGACATCGACCCCTGTCGCCGACCCGGAGTCGCTGCGCACCGTGCTCGAGGTGGCCGCGGCGGCCGGGCTGCGCCGCTTCGTCTTCACCGCGAGCGTCGCCACGCCCGACTGCCGGCGATCGACACCCCGAGCCCGCCGCCGAGTGCGAAGCCCTCGACCGCGGCGATCAGCGGTGTGCCGCGCTCCCTGGTGCCGATCCCGCCGCGCGGGGTCGGCTCACCGGGTCCGGCGGCAAGGTCGGCGCCGGCCGAGAAGACGCGGTCGCCGCCGGTGAGGACGGCGCACCACAGCTCGGGGTGATCCTCGAACCGGCGCCCTGGCGCGGCCGCATGGAGGCGAGCAGCCCGACCTCCGGAGCCACCGCGCCGTCCTGGCCGAGCGCCTGGAAGTCGGCGATGACCTCTGCCGGATCGAGCACCCCCGCACGGACCGCGTGGTAGCGGACCAGCGACCAGACGAAGGTGTCGAGGTCGTCGAAGCGGGTGCCGCCCTCCAGCACCCCCTCCTCGTGGAACCAGACTGCCACCTGGCCGTCGGTGAGCACGGTGTAGTAGTTGCCGCCGCCGTCCGCGCCGACGGTGTAGACCTCGTCCGACGGCACCTCGGTGCTGTAGTCGCTGTCCAGTACGCCGCAGTCGTCGGCCGCGAAGTCGAAGCCGTAGGACCAGTCGGCGATGTCGAGGATGTCGGGCAGCCCGCCCGCCCGCACCCGCCGGTCGTAGGCGGCCAGCGCGGCGGCGTCGTCCGGCGCGAGCCGGGCCAGGAACGGTTCGACCGGCCGCACCTCCGCTTCGTCGACGACGGCGCGCGGCCGGTCGGCGAACCAGCGCGCGAGATCGGCATCGAGGTCCCGCTCGATGTAACCGAGGAGGTCTTTCCTGGTGATCGCCACCGGGGGAGCGTAGCGGTCACAGCCCGGCCGAGAAATCCGCGGCGGCGGAGTGGATCCGGGCCGGATCGCCGCCGCCGAGCAGGTCGAGGAGCTGGCCGCGCAGGGTCGCGATCACCAGGGTCGCGCGCCGGGCGGCCACCGCGGGTCGGCCTCGGGACCTCGGGCCGCGCACAGCGCGGCCGTGAGCTCGGTGCCCGCCTGGGCGAGGAACCCGGTCTCCTCGAGGGCGCGCGAGTTGTTGCTGGTGCGGTAGAAGACCGCGACGTCGCCGTAGTTTGGCGTCGAAGGCGGTGAGTCAACGCTCAGCGCGCAGAATCCGGCGGATTCACAGTCGGGATTCGCGTTGTACTCGTCGAAAGACCGTTGCGCGCCGATCCACTCGCGTCGCGTGGACATCGCACCGTTGTCGGCCGGAAGGCCGGAATGGTGGCTCGGCCGCCTTCGGTCCGAGCGAGCGGAACGGTCGGGAAGAACTCCACGTGCCGACCCCCGCGGATCGTTGGAACGATCGGATCCCATCGCGATCCGACGTGTACGTCGTCCGTTCTCACGATCTGTCCCCCGTAGTCGCCAACAGTTCGTCTCACAACAACAATCGTTTCGAGACGTCCTGAGCAATTGCTCTCGGCTGCGAGTCCGATGCGGCATCATTCGTTTCGTCCACTCGCTGGGATTTGGACCCGAAACCGTACCGAGACAACTCGAAGGGGGTCTCTCGGAACGGGGTCATCAGTTGCGCGAACGCGTCCATCGGACGGTAGCGTCGCGGTCATGATCGGCCGGATGCTCCTGCTCGTGCTCACCGCGCTCTGCGCGACGATCCTGACCGCGCCGGTCGCGGCGGCCGCGCCGGAGGCGGTGTGCGGCACGGCGTTCGGCGCGGGCGAGTACGCCGACCTGGTGGCCTGGTCGGACACCGCGACGCTGGCGGGGCCGCCGCTGGAGCGGCTGGAGACGGCGGTCGAGCGGCATCATCGGATCAGCGAAACGCTGGTGCGGCACGGGGATCGGCGCGGAGTCTTCACGCTCGGGCTGGACGCTGTCGAGCAGCGGGCGGTGATGCCGCTGCAGCGCGACCCGGCCGCCTTCGCCGACCCGGACTGGGCGCACCGGATCAGCCTCGACCTGCTCTCCCGCTTCCTGGACAACCTGCACGGCGAGCTCACCGGCGGGCCCGTCGACCCGCAGTGGGCGCACTACTTCGCGCTGACCCGGCAGTGCGAACTCTCCGCCGCCCGGGTCGCCATGGCCGGGTACAACGCCCATCTCGCGGTCGATCTCGCCTACGCCGTCGCGGCGACCGGCGCGACGGTGGCGAACGCCGGTGACCACTTCCTCATCGTGGACGCCATCGCGCGGCACGGCTCGCTCATCGTGGACGGCACCCGCGAGGTCTACGGCGGCGACCTCGGCCCGCTCTGGCGCTTCTACTTCGTCGGCGAGGGGCTGGATCGCGTACTCGGCGCGGGTGTCGGCAGCGGCGCCCTGCTGCGCGCCGCTGATGCCGGCGCCAATGTCCTGATCTTCGGCAACGGCCTCGCGCTGCAGGACCCGGCCACCGCCCCGGCGGCGCGCGCCGAGATCGACGCGCTCTGGCGTGCCGACGACGCCGCCTTCGAGGTGCTGGCCCGGCTGGGCGGGCTCTGAGTCGAGTACCGCTTCCTCCGGGCCGGCCCGCCCGCGCGGCGATCACGGTGGCCGCCGTGGCGAGCAGCACCAACGGCCACCGGGCCGACTCCGGCGCGAGCAGAAGAACGGGCTGTCGACATATGTTTGCCCTCCCGATCGTCCGCCCCTCGCCGAGAAGATCCCCCGCGACCTGCCCGGAACCGGGAGCACGTGGCACCGTTGACCGGTGATCACCGAACATGCCCTGCTGCCCGTCCGCCCCGGCCGCGAGGCGGAGTTCGAGGCGGCCTTCGCCCGGGCCCGCCCGCTCATCGCGGGCAGCCCCGGCTTCCGCGGGCTGACACTGTCCCGCTCCGCGGAGACGCCGACCACGTATCTGCTCCTGGTGCTGTGGGATTCGATCGAGCAGCACACCGTGGGGTTCCGCGGGTCGCCGGAGTACGCGGAGTGGAAGGCGCTGCTGCACCACTTCTACGACCCGTTCCCCGTGGTCGAGCACTTCCGCCCGGTGATCGGCGACTGATCTCGGCTCAGGATGCCAGGGTCCAGCGGAGTTCCTCGGCGCCGTAGTCGGCGATCTCGCTCAGCCGCCTGCCCCCGGCCAGGATGCCGGCGCGGCCGACCTGGACCAGCGGGCAGCCGAGGCCGTCCAGGTGCGGGCACCAGCGGCGGGCGATGCGCAGGCAGGTCTCGTGCATGGCGGCGTCGCCGAGCACCCAGTCGCCCGCCTCGACGATCACCCAGGCGCGCTCCGGCAGCGGGTCGCCGCAGACCTGGCAGAGCCACTCGGCCTGGCAGCGGCGCAGGCGGTCGGTGTCGACGCACTTCCAATCGGCGGCGCCCCACCAGACCGGGGTGATCCACGGGACCGGCAGCCCCTCGATCCGGCGCCGGGGCAGCCCCGGCTCGGACCACGGCGCCGAAACGGCTTCCACGAACTCGTCATCCTCTCGTCGCGCCGCACGGCGCGGCCGTCCACGCTACCAGCGTGCACCGAGGTGTGAGTCCGAGCGGGACCACAAGGTGGCCGGCGGCTCGCCCGGTCAGCCTGCCGCGAGCACGGCTTCGCGCACGATGTCGGCGACGGCGTCCGGCTGCGAGACGTAGGAGGCGTGCGAGGCGGCGACCTCGCGGGTCCGGCCGGGCGCCACCCGCTCGGCGGTCTCGCGCTGCAGCGCGGGCGGGATCACCCGGTCCGCGCCGGAGACCAGGTACCAGCTCGGGGTGTCCGCCCAGGACGGGTCGCCGGTGCGCTCGAGGTTGGCGGTGGCGGCGAGGGTGCGCTGGTTGCGGTACATCTCCGCGGCTTTCGCTGGCGCCACGTCCTGGGCGAAGACCTCGCGGAAGAACGGCTCGGTGACGAAGGCGTCCAGGTTCACCCCGGCGGGCCCTGCCGGGTCGGCGACCGGCTTCACCAGCAGGGCGGGCGGGAGCAGCAGGCTGCCCGGGTGCGCGATCGGGTTCACCAGCTCGGCGAGCAGCTGGTTGCGCTGCGGCGCGTAGGCGGCGACGAAGACATTGGCGGTGACGTCCGGGTCGTGGGTATTGGTGATGACGGCGCCACCGTAGGAGTGGCCGACCAGCACGATCGGGCCGTCGATCCCGGCCAGGAACTCGGTGAGCTTCGCGGAGTCGTTGGCGATGCCGCGCAGCGGGGTGTCGAAGGTGCGGACCGGGATGCCGTCCGCGGTGAGCCGGTCGGCCACGTCCGACCAGCCCGAGGAGTCGGCGAAGGCGCCGTGCACCAGCACCACGGTCGGCGTCGGGGCCGCGTGCGCGGGTGCCGCGCCGAGGCCGAGCGCGAGGGCGGCGGCCACGGCGGTGCCTGCGGCGCGGAAGCGGGCGGTTCGGCGGGTGTTCATGGATTCCTCCGTCGGTCGTCGGGGCGCACGGCACCGGGCGCTGACCGCTCCGAGCGTGCCATACCGGAGATTCGCTGCGCGTGTGCCCGCGGTTTGCGGAGAATCCGGACCGGGCCCTAGCGGGGCAGCTCCAGCATGGGCGGGATGCCGAGCGCGGCGCAGGCGTCGCGCACGGCGTGCACCTCGGCGGGGGAGAGCGTGCCGTCGGCGTTCGCGATCATGATGCCGATCTGCACCACCGCGCGCGCCTGCTCCGGCTTGCCTGCCACCTTGGTGATCTGTTGCAGCACGTGCGCCCGGCCGAAGGCGGGGTCCTGGACCAGCCGGTCGCAGTTGCCGTCGAACAGGGTGCGCAGCTGCTCGGCCGGGAAGTTGTCGAGCACCGAGTCCCCGGTGATGAGCCCGGCGACCTGCGCGCGCTCCGCGGCGGTGATGGTCCCGTCGGCGGCGGCGACCAGCGCGCACATTCCCATCACCGCGTCCCGGAAGGCGCCGCTGGTGAACTCGTTCTTCTTGGACAGGAGCTGGGACCGCCACTGCGGCGCCTTGTCCACCAGGTCCATCAGCCGGGTGACGGTGTGCCCGGAGCTCAGCAGCTTGTTCAGGAACGACATGACGGACTCCCGCGCGAGGGGCCGGCGCGCGACGACCCGCCCCGGCGAACATTCGGAAGGTAGCAGATCCGCAGGTGCGCCGCCCCGCGATCCCGCCGCTGGCGTTTCGGCGCTCGACCGTCGAGGATGGGGAAACGTGGGAGCAGCGATCGAGGGGCCGCCGGTCGGCCGCCGGACCGTGCTGAAGGGCGGTGCGGTCGCGGCGGCGGCCGTTCTCGCCGGGACCGCGCGCGCCGTCGCGCAGACGCCGGTGTTCGCGCACGGTGTCGCCTCCGGCGACCCGCTGCCGACCGGCGTGATCCTCTGGACCCGGGTGACCCCGGCCCCGGACGCGACCCCCGGCTCGAACCGCGGCCCGGACGTCACCGTCCGCTGGGAGGTCGCCCGCGACGACTCCTTCGGCGCCGTCGTCGCCGCCGGAACCACGACGGCGACAGCGGCTTCCGACCACACCGTGAAGATCGACGCATCCGGCCTGGCCCCCGGCACCGACTACCGCTACCGCTTCACCGCGCTCGGCGCCACCTCGCCGACCGGCCGCACGAGAACCGCCCCCGCCGCCGCCGACACCCCCGAGCGGCTCCGCTTCGGCGTGGTCTCCTGCTCGAACTGGGAGGCCGGGTACTTCGGCGCCTACCGGCACCTGGCGGCCCGCGGCGACCTGGACGCCGTGCTGCATCTCGGCGACTACCTGTACGAGTACGAGCGCGGCCAGTTCGGTGGCCGCGGCGGCGCGGTGCGCGCACACGATCCGGAGCACGAGCTCACCACGCTC
Source organism: Nocardia jiangsuensis (assembly GCF_042650385.1). NCBI lineage: Bacteria > Bacillati > Actinomycetota > Actinomycetes > Mycobacteriales > Nocardiaceae > Nocardia > Nocardia jiangsuensis. Next base: position 121,780 of record NZ_JBHSAX010000013.1, on the reverse strand, counting down.
GCCGACTACCGGATCCGGCACGGCCAGTACAAGACCGACCCCGACCTCGCGCTGCTCCACGGCTCGGTGCCGTTCATCGCCACCTGGGACGACCACGAGACCGCCAACGACGCCTGGTCCGGCGGCGCGCAGAACCACGACCCCGCCACCGAGGGCGACTGGGCGGCGCGGCGCGCGGCGGCCAGGCAGGCGTACCGGGAGTGGATGCCGGTGCGCGACACCGCCGACGGCAGGCTCTACCGGCGGCTCCGCTTCGGCACGCTGGCCGAGCTCTCCCTGCTCGACCTGCGCAGCCACCGCGACCGGCAGGTGCGCCCCGGCGCGGGGTGGCGCGACGTCGACGCGCCGGAGCGCAGCATCACCGGCCGCGAGCAGCTGGACTGGCTGATCGGCGGGCTGGCGTCCGCGCCGGTCCGGTGGAAGCTGGTCGGCAACCCGGTGATGATCGCCCCGGTGCTCGTCCCGCCGCTAGAGCCCGCGGTGACCGAGGGGCTGGCCAGGACGATCGGGATCCCGGCGGGCGGCATCCCGATCAACGCCGACCAGTGGGACGGCTACACCGCCGACCGGAACCGGCTGTTCCGCGCCGTGCACGACGGCGGGGCCGGCGGGGTGCTCTTCCTCACCGGCGACATCCACAGCTCCTGGGCCGCCGACCTCCCGCTGGACGCGGCGGCCTACCCGGCCGGGCCGGTGGCGGGCGCGGAGTTCGTGGTGCCGTCGGTGACCTCGCAGAGCCCGGGCGATATCGCCGGGCCCGCGGCGCGCGGCGGCGTCGTCGCCGCGGAGCACGCGGTGCGCGAGGTCAATCGGCACCTGCGCTACCTGGAGATGACCGCGCACGGGTACGGCGTGCTGCACGTGGACGCCGGGCAGGCGCAGATGGACTGGTTCTACCTGCTCGATGTCGCCGACCCGGCGTCCGGCGTCCGGCACGGCATCTCGCTCGCGGTCGGCGCGACCGGCCGGATCGAACCGCGGCCGGGCCCGGTCGGCTGAGCGAAACGCCGACCGGCCGATCGGCGAACGAGGTCGTGGCGCTGCCGCGTTCCGGCGCACGGGATCTCGCTGTGCCCGGCCCCGGGGCCGCCGCGGATCGAGCCGCTCAGCACCTGCTCGCCCGGCGGTACCCGATCGCCGCAGGCACCGAGAAGACCACGATCGCGCCGAGCGACCACGCCACGGTCAGCGTCAGCGGCCGGGCCAGCGCACCGCCCTCGGCGAGTGCGCGCATGGTGTCCACCGCGGCGGAGAGCGGCTGGTTGCGCACCACCGGCTGGATCCACTGCGGGTACGCGGCCAGCGGGACGAAGCCGGTGCTGAAGAACATCATCAGCGAGGTGACGATGGTGATCCCCTCCACCAGCGTGGATTTCGCGGTGAAGACCGCGACCGCGGTGACCAGGGTGGCGAAGGCGAGTCCGAAGAGCACCGGGACGCCGAAGAAGGCCAGCGACGGCAGCAGCCCGCGCTGGAACCGGAAGCCGAGCAGGTACCCGACCGCGACGATGGCCACCGTGCCCGCCAGAATGCGGCAGCCCTCGGCCAGGATCCGGGAGGCGATCCCGGAGCCGCGGTGCACCGGGAGCACCCAGAACCGGGCCAGCAGCCCGGCGTCGCGCTCCCGGCCGAGCAGGATGCCGCCCGCCACCGCCCCGGAGAGCGCGCCGACGACGGCGACCAGCGGCACCGAGCCGAAGAGCGCCTCGCTGCCGGTGAAGCGGCGGATCTGCCCGCCGATCACGGTGTCGAGCATGACCAGCAGCAGGCACGGGACGATCAGCGTCTCCAGCAGCGACACCGGGTTGCGGACCCAGCGCATCAGCAGCCGCCGGGTCTGGATCAGGGTGTGCGCGCCGAAGGCGAACAGCGAGGACTCGGCGACGGGCGCCGGGGTCGCGGTGGGAATCATCAGGCCCTCCTGCGGCTCAGCCGGACGGAAAGGGGGACGCAGAGCGCGACGATGCCGAGCGCCCAGGCCAGCGGCGGCGCCAGCAGTGACCAGGTGACGGCGCCCGCGTTCGGCAGCGAGTCGCCGGCCAGCGCGCGCAGCGCGGCCGCCCACTGCGAGACCGGCTGGTTGCGCACGAAGGGCTGCACCCAGCCGGGGAACTGCGCCGCGGGGGCCAGCCCGGTGGAGAGCATGCCGAAGATCAGCGGCGGCAGCACCAGCGCCTGCGCGGTCGCCTCCGGGCTGCGCGACGCGGTGCCGATGACGTCCGCGCCCAGGCACAGCGCGACCCCGATGAGCAGCGAGAAGAGCAGGAAGCCCGCGGTGTCGGCCGCGCCGGTGTAGAACCGGAAGCCGATCACGTGCCCGCACACCACCGCCGTGAGCATCGCCACCACCAGCCGGAACACGTTGCCGGACATGCGCGCCGCCGCGGGCACCAGCGGGCCGACCGGCATCGAGCCCCAGCGCCGGTTCAGCCCGGAGACCGCGTCGGAGGCGGCCCGGAACGCCGCCGAGACGGCGGTGAACGCGGCCGCCTGCAGGATCACCAGCGGCATCAGGTACTGCGCGTAGCTGCTGAAACCGGTTCCGGCGAAGGTCATGATGGTCTTCAACGGGATGTAGAAGCTGGCCGTGAAGGTGACCGGCGCCAGCACCGAGGTGATCACCTCGCCGGAGCGCAGCGCCGGGGCGACCAGCCGGGCGGTGAGCACCCACCACTGCTGTGCCCGCCGCGGCGCCGCGCCCGCGCGCGCCAGCCAGGCGGCGCCGGTCGCGGCGGTCACGCGGTCACCTCGACGGAGGTGGCGAGGTGGCCGGTGAGCTGCAGGAAGACATCGTCGAGCGAGGGGCGGCGGAGCGCGATGTCGACCAGCTCGACCCCGGCGCCGTCCAGCCTGCGCAGCGCCTCGGCCAGCGTCTTGGCGCCGTCCGGGGCCGGGATGGCGATCCGGTCGGCGTCCGGGCCCGGGTAGCGGTCCTCGGGCAGCAGCGTGCCGAGCGCGCGGGCGACCGCGGGCAGGTCGGCGGTGCTCAGCGGGACGATCTCGCAGTAGCTGCCGCCGGTGCGCGACTTGAGCTGATCGGCGGTGCCCTCGGCGATCACCCGGCCCTGGTCGATGACGATGATGCGGTCGCTGAGCGCGTCCGCCTCCTCCAGGTACTGGGTGGTGAGCAGGGTGGTGATCCCGGCCTTCTTGAAGCCGGCGACCAGGTCCCACACCCCCTGCCTGCTGCGCGGATCGAGCCCGGTGGTCGGCTCGTCCAGGAACACCACCTCCGGCCGCACCACCAGCCCGCAGGCGATGTCGATGCGCCTGCGCATGCCGCCGGAGTAGGTGCCGACCGGCCGGCCGGCGGCACGCTCCAGGCCGAACTCGCCGATCAGCTCGTCCGCGCGCAGCCGCGCCGCGCGCTTGCGCAGCCCCATCAACCGGCCGAACATGACCAGGTTCTGGTGCCCGCTGAGCATGTCGTCGAGCGCGGCGTACTGGCCGGTGAGCATGATCGAGCGGCGCACCGCGGCCGGGTCGGCGACCACGTCGTGCCCGGCCACCAGCGCGCGGCCGCGGTCCGGCTCGATCAGGGTGGAGAGGATGTTGACGGTGGTGGTCTTGCCCGCGCCGTTCGGCCCGAGGATGCCGAGCACCTCGCCGGGCTCGGCGTGGAAGTCGATGCCGCGCAGTGCTCGTACGGAACCGAACGACTTCTCGATTCCGCTGACGACGACGCCGTGGGTCATCGCTGGCCTCCCAGGTGGTGATCGAGCACGCGCGCCACGATGGCGAGCGCGTGCGGTGCGGTGAGTTCGTCGTGGGTGACCGCGACGTCGTGGTTGGTGATGGCGCCGGTGACGTAGGGCCGCCAGTTCTCGGCGCCGAAGATCTCCGAGCTGTCGACGGTGGCGGAGACGTACACGATGTCGCCGTCGAACACCGGGCGCCGGTAGCCGGTCCTGGTGTGCGCGGAGGCATTGTGCGAGCCGGCCAGCCGCTCCAGCGTCCCGGCGTCGATCAGCGCGATGCCGAGCCGCTCCCTGATGTGCTCGGCGGCCTGCTCCGCGGTGGCGTCGGCGGGGACGTCGTCGATGCCGAAGACCGAACCGAAGGCGTTCACGAACGCGCCCGGGGTGAGCGGCTCGAAGCTGTCGCCGTCGAGATCGGCGGTGTCGGCGTCGAGCAGCGTGACCACGCCGAGCTCGGCGCCCTGCTCGCGCAGCTTCGTCGCCACGTGGTGTGCGATGAGCCCGCCGAACGACCAGCCGAGCAGGTGGTACGGCCCCTCCGGCTGCAGCGCGCGGATCTCCCTGGCGTAGCGGTCGGCGAACTCCTCGATGGAGCGCGCCGACGGCTCGCGCCCGCTCAGATCCGGCGCCTGCAGCCCGTAGATCGGGCGGCCCGGCGCCAGCAGGTCGGCGAGGCCGAGGTAGGTCCAGGCCATGCCGGAGGAGGGGTGCACGCAGAACAGCGCGGGCTCGGTGCCGTCGGTCCGGATCGGAAGCACCACGTCCAGGCCGAGTCCGGAGCCGACGGGGGCCGGTGCGGTCTCGGTGAACGCGCGGGCCGCGTCGGAGCCGGCGAAACGGGCGGCCGCGGCGAGGGTGTCCAGCCAGAGATCGGCCAGCCGGGCCGCGAAGGGCTCGTCGAGCAGCTCGCCGGGGTAGCCGACGGTGATCTGCAGCCGGTCGCGGACGACGAGGGCATTGATGTCGATCACCGACTGCAGCGGCACGTCCGGGTGCTCGCCGGCATGCAGGTCACCGAGCGCGTCGGTGGGCAGCCAGCCCAGCCCGTCCAGCCCGGCCGGGATGTCGGCGGCGGCGTAGCGGCCCAGGTAGTTCACGCTGACCTGGCCGGGCAGCCCGGCCGGGAGCTGCGCCGCGGTCTCCGCGTTCAGGTAGCGCAGCAGCCCGAAACCGATTCCCCTGTCGGGGATGTCGCGCAGCTGCCGTGCGGTGGCGCGGATGGCGGCGCCCATGGCGGGGCCGCCGGCGAGTGCCTCGGCGAGGTCGATCCCGGTGAGGTCGAGCCGCGCCGGGTAGAGGCTGGTGAACCAGCCGACGGTGCGGGAGAGGTCGGCGCCAGGGATCACCTCCTCCTGCCTGCCGTGCCCCTCCAGCCGGAGCAGCACCGGGTCGGTGCCGCCGCGCAGCCGCAGCAGGGTGAGCGCGAGCGTGGCGAGCAGCGCGTCCTCCACGCCGCCGCCGAAGATGCCGGGCAGCGTGGTGAGCAGTGCGGCGGTGACCTCGGCGGTGGCCTCGCGGTCGAGCAGCCGCAGGGTGCGGGTGGTGTCGATCGCGGGATCGAGCGGGCGGCGGGCGAGCAGCGGGTCCGGGGTGGCGGCGACCGCCTGCCAGTGCCCGAGCTCGGCGGTGCGGTGCGCGCTGTGCGCCTCCTCGGTGAGCGCGGTGGCCCAGCGCCGCACCGAGGTCCCGGTCTCGGCGAGCACCGGGGTGGCACCCGCCGAGACCTGCGCCCAGGCGCCGATCAGGTCCGGGATCAGGATGCGCCAGGAGACGCCGTCGATGACGAGGTGGTGCGCGACGATGATCAGCCGGCCGGTGCCGGACTCCGGGTCGAGCCAGACGAACTGCAGCACGGTGCCTGCTCCCGGGTCGAGCCGGTCCAGCGCCGCGTCCAGCTCGCTCGCCGCGTGCTCGCGGAGCTCGATCGGGTCGGTGGTGCTGTGGCGCACCCGGTGCAGCAGTCCGTCCACCCGGACCGAGCCGGGCTCGGCGACCAGCACCCGCGGCTCGCCGTGCGCGACCAGCCTGGCACGCAGCATGTCGTGCCGGTCGAGCACCGCGGCGAGCGTGGCCACGATGCCCGCCCGGTCGATTCCGGCGGGCAGGTCGAGCACGGCGGTCTGCGCGAAGCGGCGGTGGTCGCCGCCGCGCTCCAGCATGTAGTGGCCGATCGGCGGCAGCGGGAACTCGCCGACCCCGCCGCCGGGCAGCTCGTCCAGCACCACCGCGGGCCCGCTCGCGTCCGCGGCGGCGGCCAGCGCGGCCACCGTGCGGTGCTCGAAGACTTGCAGCGGCGTGCAGGTGACGCCGTGCTGCTTGGCCCGCGACACCAGCTGGATGGCGAGGATGCTGTCGCCGCCGAGCGCGAAGAAGGAGTCGTCGGCGCCGGCCCGGTCCAGTCCGAGCAGCTCGGCGTAGACCTCGGCCAGGATCTTCTCGGTCGGTGTCGCCGGTTCCCGATATCCGGCGCGCTCGGTGCTGAACTCCGGTGCGGGCAGCGCCTTCCGGTCCAGCTTGCCGACGGCGGTGAGCGGCAGCTCGTCGAGGACGACGAAGGCGGCGGGCACCATGTAGCCGGGCAGCGTCTCCGCCGCGGCGGCGCGCACCCGCGCGGTGTCCAGCTCGGCGCCGGGGGAGCGCACCAGGTAGGCGGCGAGCGCGGTGCCGCCGGGGCCTGGCACGCCGAGCGTCACCGCCGAGCGCACGCCGTCGATGCGGCCGAGCACGGCGTCGATCTCGCCGAGCTCGATGCGCTGACCGCGCACTTTGACCTGGAAGTCGGTGCGGCCGATGTACTCCAGCCGCAGCCCGGCGCCCGCGCGGGTCAAGCGCACCAGGTCGCCGGTGCGGTACGCGCGCCGCCCCGGCGCGAACGGGTGCGCGACGAAGCGGGCGGCGCTGAGCCCGGGGCGGCCGGGGTAGCCGCGCGCCAGCGCGGGTCCGGCCAGGTACAGCTCGCCCGCGACGCCGACCGGTACCGGCCGCAGCCGGTCGTCGAGGACCAGGACCGACGCCCCGCGGATCGGGGAGCCGATGGTCACCGGCTCGCCCGCGGTGAGCGGCGCGGAGGCCGTCGCCCAGATGGTGCTCTCGGTCGGGCCGTACAGGTTCACCAGGTCGCGCCCGGCCGCCCAGCGCGCCACCAGCTCCGGCCCGACGGCCTCGCCGGCGACGGCGAGCACCCGCACGCCGGGCACCGCGGCCGGGTCGATGGTGGCCAGCGCCGACGGCGTGATGACCAGGTGGCTCACCGCCTCGGCGGCGATCAGCTCGGCCAGCGCGGCACCGCCGAACACCTCCGGCGGCGACACCACCGCGGCGGCGCCGTGGCCGAAGGCCATGAGCGCCTCGAAGATCGAGGCGTCGAAGCTCGGCGAGGCGACCTGCAGCACCCGGGCGGTCTCGTCCAGGCCGAGCAGCTCGCGCTGCGCGGCGACCAGGTCGGCGATACCGCGGTGCGCGACCGCGACGCCCTTGGGGGTGCCGGTGGAGCCGGAGGTGTAGATCAGCCAGGCGATGTCGTCCGGGTGCACGGCGGGCAGCGCGGCCTCCGGCCGGTCGCCGAGGTCGTCGAGGACCAGCCAGTCGACGGTGTCCGGCAGGAGGTCCCGGTACGCGGCGAGGGTGATGCCGGTGCGGGCGCCGGAATCGGTGAGCATGTGTGCGATCCGCTCGGCCGGGTGCTTCGGATCCACCGGCAGGAAGGCGGCGCCGGCCAGCGCGGCCGCCCACACCCCGGTGAGCAGCGCGGCGCCGCGCGGCAGCCCGAGCGCCACCACCGAGTCGGTGTTCGCGCCGCGCAGCAGCCGGGCCAGCCGGGTGCCGCGCTCGGCCAGCTCGCGGTAGGTGAGCGTGGCGCCGTCGGCGATCACGGCCGGGCGGTCCGGGTGGCGGTCGGCGGTGCCGGAGAGGAGCGCGGGAAGTGTTGTCGTTCGCACGGTCTCCGGGCCGGCGACGGTGGCCAGCTCGCTGCGCTCGGCCGCGTCGAGCAGGTCGATATCGCCGATCCGGACGCCGGGTGCGGCGGTGACCGTGCTCAGGATGCGCTGCCAGCGCCGGATCAGGGCGCGGGCGGTCGGCTCGTCGAAGAGGTCGGTGGCGTAGGTGAGGACACCGGTCAGCCCGTCCGCGTGTTCCCGCAGGTCGACGGTGAGGTCGAACTGCGAGGAGCCGCGGTCGAAGTCCTCCACCTCGACCCGGAGGCCGGGCAGCTCCAGCACCGGCGCCACGTAGTTCTGCAGGCTCAGCGTGACCTGGAAGAGCGGGTGGTGCGCGGTCGAGCGGGCCGGGTCGAGCACCTGCACCAGCCGCTCGAAGGGGACGTCGGCGTGCGCGAAGGCATCCAGGTCGATGCCGCGCACGGTGGCCAGGAACTCGCCGAAGGTGGCGGCGGGGTCGACGGGGGTGCGCAGGGCGAGGGTGTTCACGAACATGCCGACCAGGTCGTCGAGGGCACGGTCGCCGCGGCCGGCCACCGGGGTGCCGATCACGACGTCGGCGGTGCCGCCGAGCCGCGCGGTGAGCACCGCGAGCGCCGCGTGCGCCACCATGAACAGGCTGGCGCCGTGCGCGGCTGCCAGCTCGCGCAGCGCGCCTGCCAGCGCCGGGTCCAGGGTGAAGTCCAGGTCGGCGCTGCGCAGCGACTGCACCGCTGGGCGCGGGCGGTCGGCGGGCAGCTCGACCACGTCCGGTGCGCCGGTCAGCGCGTCGGTCCAGAACCTGACCTGGCGCGCCGCGACCGAATCCGGGTCGGACTCGGTGCCGAGCAGCTCCCGGTGCCACAGCGCGAAGTCCGCGTACTGCACCGGCAGCGGCGGCGCCGTCGCGGCGCTCCCGGCGGTGTGCCCGGCGTAGGCGGTGACCAGGTCGGCGGCGAGCGGGGCCATGGAGGCGCCGTCGGCGCTGATGTGGTGCACGACGAGCAGTACCACGTGCGTCTCCGGCGCGAGCCGGAAGACGGTGGCGCGCAGCGGCGTCTGCTCGGCCAGATCGAAGCCGACGGCCGCCGCGGCGGTGATCTCGGCGCGCAGCGCGGCGGGCGCCACGTCGCGCAGCGCGACCTCGGGGGTGGCGTCGGCGGCGTCGAGCACCACCTGGCGGGCGCCCTCGGCGTCCTGCGGGTAGACGGTGCGCAGGCTCTCGTGCCTGGCGACGACGGTACCGAAGGCGGCGCGCAGCGCGGCGGTGTCCAGCGCGCCGGTGAGCCGCAGCGCGACCGCGATGTTGTAGCCGGGCGAGCCGGGATCCATCCGGTTCAGCACCCACATGCGCTGCTGCGCGGGGGAGAGCGGGATCCGGTCCGGCCGCACCCGCGCGGCGAGCGCGCGCCCGCCGCCTGCCTCGGCGGTGGGCACCACCCGCGCCGCGAGCTGCGCGACGGTCGGGGCGTCGAAGAGGTCGCGCAGCGCGATCCGCGCGCCGAGCGCCGCGTTCACCCGCGCCACCACCTTGGTGGCGCTCAGCGAGTTGCCGCCCAGCTCGAAGAAGGACTGGTCGGCGCTGACCCGCTCGGCCTCCAGCACCTCGGCGAAGACGGCGGCCACCGCCTCCTCGACCGGGGTGCGCGGCGCCAGGTACGGACGGGCGTCGGTGAAGTCCGGGATCGGCAGCGCGGCCCGGTCCAGCTTGCCGACCGGGGTGAGCGGGATCGCGTCCAGCACCACCACGTACGCGGGCACCATGTACCCCGGCAGCACCGCCGCCACCCGCTCGCGCAGCAGCTCGACGTCGAGCGGAACGCCCGCGGCGGGCAGCACGTACGACACCAGCACGGTCGCCCCGGCCGGCCCGGCGCGGCCGACGGTGACCGCGTACTCCACCCGCTCGTCCCCGGCGAGCACCGCGTCGATCTCGCCGAGCTCGATCCGCAGCCCGCGGATCTTCACCTGGAAATCGCTGCGGCCCAGGTACTCCAGCTCGTGCCGCTCGGTCCAGCGCACCATGTCGCCGGTGCGGTACATGCGGCTGCCCGGCTCGCCGTACGGGTCGGCGACGAACCGCGCCGCGGTCATCCCGAACCGGTTGAAGTAGCCGCGGGCCAGCGCGGGCCCGGCCAGGTACAGCTCGCCCGGTACGCCGATCGGAACCGGGCGCAGCCAGCCGTCCAGCACCACCGCCGCGGCGCCGCGGATCGGCCCGCCGATGGTGATCCGCTCGCCCGCGACCAGCTCGGCCGGGCCGGTGGCCCAGATGCTGAACTCGGTGGGGCCGTACTCGTTCACCATGCGCCTGCCCGGCGCCCAGCGCTCCAGCAGCTCGGGGGTCGCGGCCTCGCCCGCGACGACGAGCACCCGCAGCTCCTCCAGCCCGGCCGGCTCCATGGTGGCCAGCGCGGACGGGGTGATCACCGCGTGCGTCACCCGCTCGGCGCGGAGCAGCTCGGCCAGCGCCGCGCCGCCGTAGACCTCCGGTGGCGAGACCACCAGCCGCCCGCCGGAGGCGTGCGCGCTGAGCAGCTCGTACACCGAGGCGTCGAAGCTCGGCGAGGCCACCTGCAGCGCGCTGGTCGCCGGGTCGTGGCCGAGCGTTTCCCGCTGGTACGCGACGATGTTCGCGATGCCGCGGTGGCTGAGCAGCACCGCCTTCGGCTTGCCGGTCGAGCCCGAGGTGTAGATCAGGTAGGCGGTCTGGTCCGGGAAGATCGGCCCGCCGCGCTCGGCGTCGGTGATCGGGTCGGCGGAGACCGTCATCACCCGGCGGATGGTGTTCAGGTCGTCCAGCAGCAGCCAGTCGATGGTGCTCGGCAGCGTCTCGCCGGTCGCGGTGACGGTGACGCCGATCGGGGCCTTCGAGTCGGTGATCATGTGCTCGATCCGCTCCACCGGGTGGTTCGGGTCCAGCGGGGCGAAGGCGGCGCCGGTCTTGGCCAGCGCCCAGACCGCGACCACCGACTCCAGCGAGCGGGTCAGCGCCAGGATCACGAACACCTCGCGGCCGATGCCGCGGCGCAGCAGCATCCGCGCGAACCGATTGGACCAGGTGTCGAGCTCGCGGTAGGTCATGCTCAGGTCGCCCGCGCGCACCGCGATCGCATCGGGGTCGAGCGCGGCGCCCGCGGTGAGCAGCTCGGGCAGGGTGCGCGGGGGGACCCCCGCGGGGCCGCGTACCGGGGCCAGCGCGGCCAGTTCGGTGTCGTCGCAGGTGCGCAGGTGGGCGAGCGGGGCGTCCGGCCGCGCGGCGAGCCGGTCGGTGATCCGGACGAAGCGCTCCAGCAGCGGCCGCGCGGCATCGGGGGCGAGGTGCCCGGTGAGGTACTTGAGCGTGACCTCGAGGGTGTCGCCGTCGTCGCCGCGCTGCGGGATCACCATGAGGTTGAGCGGGTACGGGGTGGCGTCGGTGCCCGCCACGTCGAGCACCCGCATCCCGGCGATGTCCAGCGCCTGCGAGAGCGCCGCCCGGTCGATCGGGTAGGACTCGAAGACGGTGAGCGTGTCGAAGAGCTCGGCCAGCCCGACCGCCTCGTGGATGGCGGCCAGCCCGACGTGCTGGTGATCCAGCAGCCGCGCCTGCTCGGCCTGCACCCGGGCCAGCAGCGCGGCCGCGCTCTCGGCCGGGTCCAGCCGGACCCGCACCGGCAGCGTGTTGATGAAGAGCCCGATCATCTCCTCGACGCCGGCCAGCTCCGGCGGCCGCCCGGAGACCGTGCCGCCGAAGACCACGTCGGTGCGGCCGGTCAGCATGGCGAGCAGCAGCGCCCAGCCCGCCTGCACCAGGGTGTTCACCGTGGCGCCCGCGGCGCGGGCCGTGCTCTCCCAGCGCGCGACGGTCGCGCGCGGCAGCTCCAGCGTGACCGCGCCGGTCTCGGTGGTCTCGATCCCGGCCAGGCTCGGCAGCGCCCTGGTCGGGGTGTCGATGCCCGCCAGCGACTCGGTCCAGGCGGCGAGCGAGGCGGCGTCGTCGCGCTCGGCCAGCCAGGCGAGGAACTCGCGGTAGGAGTGCGCGGGCGGGAGCGCGGCGGCGTCGCCCGCGGTGACGTAGAGCGTGAGCAGCTCGCGGACCAGCAACGGCGTCGACCAGCCGTCGAGCACCAGGTGGTGGTTGGTGAGGATCAGCCGGTAGGTGTCGCCGGGCAGCCGGACCAGGGTGAAGCGGACCAGCGGCGGGCGGGTCAGCTCGAAGCGGGTGCGGGCGTCGACGGCGACGATCCGGTCCAGCTCGCGCTGCCTGGCCTCGGGGTCGGCCACCGCGCCCAGGTCGAGCTCGCGCCAGCCCACCTCGGCGGCGGCGACGACGAGCTGCCGCGGCCCGTCCGCGGTCTCCACGAAGGCAACCCGCAGGTTCTCGTGCCGGTCGATCACCGCCTGCGCGGCGGCGTGCAGCCGGGCCGCGTCGACGGTGCCCGCCAGGGTGAGCAGCGACTGCACGGTGTAGCCGTCGGCGGTGTCGGTGTCGTAGACGGCGTGGAAGAGCAGCCCGTACTGCAGCGGCGAGAGCGGCCAGACGTCGGTGAGCGCGGGATATTCGCGCTCCCAGCTCTCGATCTGCGGCTGGTCGAGCGTAAGCAGCGGGAAGTCGGACGGCGTCCGCCCGCCGGTCTCCGCGGCGGCGAGCGCGCGCAGCGCCGCCTCCCACAGCGCGGCCAGCTCGGCGACCTCGGCGGCGGTGAGCAGCCGGGCGGCGTAGGCCCAGGTGACCTCCAGTCCGGCCGCGGTGCGCACCGCGTTGATGTCGAGCGCGGCGGCCAGCGGCGCGCGGTCGTCCTGGGTGGCGGCGAACCGGCGCGGCAGCCAGGGGCCGCTGCCGTCGGTGTCGGCCCGGCCCAGGTAGTTCATGCTGATCTGCGGCTCGGGGTGCCCGGCGAGCGCGGGTGCGGTCGCCGGGTTCAGGTAGCGCAGCATGCCGTAACCGATGCCCCTGTCCGGCACCGCGCGCAGCTGCTCCTTGACGGCCTTGAGCGCCGCGCCCGGGTCGGCGGGGTCGATGCCGGTCAGGTCGATCGCGGCCGGGTGCACGGTGGTGAACCAGCCGACCGTGCGGGTGATGTCGGCGCCGGGCAGGATCGATTCGGCGCGGCCGTGGCCCTCCAGGGTGACGACCGCCGTGCGGCGATCCCGCCAGCGCGTGATCGCCAGGGCGAGCGCGGCGAGCAGCACGTCGTCGGGGCCGCAGTGGAACCGCTCGGCGGTGGCGCCGAGCGCGGCGTCGGCGAGCGCGGGCGCGACGACGGTGTGCTCCCGCGCCATGGTGCCGACCACGTCCAGCGCGGGGTCGAAGGGCGCGGAGCCGATCGGCGGGTCGTCGGTGGCGGCGATGCGCTGCCAGACCGGCAGCTCGGCAGCCCTGCCTGCGGCGTGTTCGCGCTGGCCGTGCGCCCAGCGCCGGAACGAGGTGCCGACCGGGGCGAGCGTGCCGCCGAGCGCGGCGGTGGCGAGGTCGGGGAGCAGGATGCGCCAGGAGACGCCGTCGGTGACCAGGTGGTGCAGCACCAGCCAGGCCAGCGGCTCGTCCCGCTCGACCACGACCACCCGGACGACGACGCCGCGCTCCGGATCCAGCCGGTCGGCGGCGGCGTCCAGCGCGGCGTCGGGATCGGTCTCGCCGGGCACGGTCTCGATCAGGTCGCGGGCGTCGACCGCGCCGGGAGCGGCGACATCCCAGGTCCAGCCGTCGGTGTCCGGGTCCCGGCGCAGGGTCGAGCGCAGCAGGTCGTGGTGGTCGAGCAGGGTCCGCAGCGCGGGCGCCAGGTCGGTGCCCGCGGGCAGCCCGATCAGCACCGCCTGGCCGAAGCGCCGCCAGTGGCCGCCCTCGAGCATGGCGTGCACGATCGGGGTCGGCTCGACCGGACCCGTTCCGCCGCCGGGCAGTTCGCGCACCGCGACCGCGGTGACGTCGGTGGCGACGGCGGCCAGCGCGGCCACGGTCTTGCGCTCGAACACGTCGCGGGCGCCGAAGCCGAGCCCGGCCGCCTTGGCCCGCGACACCAGCTGGATGGAGACGATGCTGTCGCCGCCGAGTGCGAAGAAGCTCTCGTCCACCCCGACCGACTCGAGCCCGAGCACCTCGGCGAAGAGCCGGGCCAGCAGCTCCTCCCGCGGTGTCGACGGCGCCCGGCCGGTGCGCGCGCCCGCGCCGAAATCGGGCGCGGGCAGCGCCTTCCGGTCCACCTTGCCGAGCGGAGTCAGCGGGACGCGGTCGAGCAGCAGCACCACCGACGGCACCATGTACGCGGGCAGCGACTCCCCGGCGGCCGCCTTCAGCGCCTCCGGATGCGGCGCGGTGCCCGGCCGCGGCAGCACGTAGGAGACCAGCGCGGTCGCCCCGGACGGGGTCTCGGCCCCGACGGTGAGCGCGAACTCGACCTCGGGATGCCGGTGCAGCGCCGCGTCGATCTCGCCCAGCTCGATCCGGAAGCCGCGCACCTTCACCTGGAAGTCGCCGCGGCCCAGGTACTCCAGCTCGAAGCGCTCGGTCCAGCGCACCAGGTCGCCGGTGCGGTACATGCGCTCGCCCGCGGCGTACGGATTCGCCACGAAGCGGGCGGCGGTGAGCCCGGTGCGGCGGTGGTAGCCGCGCGCCAGCCCCGGCCCGGCCAGGTACAGCTCGCCGGTGGTGCCCGCGGGCACCGGGCGCAGCCAGGGGTCGAGCACCACCGCGGCCACCCCCGGCTGCGGGGTGCCGATGGTGACCGGGGCGTCCGGCCCGAGCGGCCCGGTGAGCGTCGCGGTGACCGTGGTCTCGGTGGGGCCGTAGCCGTTCAGCAGGGCGCGGCCGGCCCAGCGGGTCACCAGCTCGGGCGGGCAGGCGTCGCCGCCGACCACGACGGTGCGCAGTGCGGGCAGCGCGGCGGGGTCGAGCGAGCCGACCACGGTCGGGGTGACGTTCAGATGTGTCACGCCGTGGCCGCGCAGCACCGAGGCCAGCTCCTCGCCCGCGTAGGCCGACGGCGGGACGACGGCGAGCGTGGCGCCGCGCGCCAGCGTCACCAGGATCTCCTCCACCGAGATGTCGAAGCTCGGCGAGACCGCGTGGGCGACGACCGAGTCGGCGGTGACCCCGAAGCCGTCGCCGGAGCCGGTGACCAGCCCGGCCAGGCCGCGGTGCGGCACCACGACGCCCTTGGGCAGCCCGGTGGAGCCCGAGGTGTAGATGACGTAGGCGGCCTGGTCCGGATGCACCCGGACGGCGGGCGGCTCGGTGCTGTGCCCGGCGATCCGGGCCGCGGTGGCGGGATCGTCCAGCACCAGCCAGTCGATCCGGCCGGGCAGCGCGGCGGCGACCGTCACGCCGGTCACCACGCCGCTGTCGGAGAGCATGTGCTCGATCCGGTCGGCCGGGTAGGTGGGGTCGATCGGGACGAAGGCGGCACCCGTGCGCGCCACCGCGAGGGTAGCGAGCACGGAGTCGACGGAGCGCGGGATCGACACCGCGACGGCGTGTTCCGGCCCGGCCCCGCGGGCGACGAGCTCGCGGGCCAGCTGCGCGGTGCGGGCGTCCAGCTCGGCGTAGGTGAGCGAAGTGCCGTCCCCGGTGAGCGCGACGGCACTCCGGTCCAGATCGATCCCGGCGGAGATGATCTCGGGCAGCGTCTGCACGACGGGGCCGGGGGTACCGCGCCGCGGTGCCAGCTCCGCGCGCTCGGCAGCGGTGAGCACGGTGAGCCCGGCCAGCGGAGCCTCCGGCCCGGCGGCCAGGAAGCGGTGCAGGAAGAGCAGGAAGCGGCGGTGCTGCGCGGCCAGCTCGGCCGCGCTGTAGAGGTTGGCGTTGCCCTGGAAGTCGATGTGCGTGCTCTCGCCGCCGACGCCGGGGTAGAGGTTGACGAAGAGGTCGTCGATCAGCCCGGAGGTGAGCACGTGCAGCCGCCCGGTCACGGCGCCGAGCCGGATCCTGGTGTCGACCATCATGAGGTTCACCGACGGGCCGAAGGAGACCGCCTCGTCCATGGCACGGCCCAGGTCGCGGAAGATGTCCTCCTGGCGGTAGCGCTGGCGGCGCAGCGCACCGGTCAGCTCGCCCTGCGCGGCCCGGATCACGGCGCCCACCGTGGTCGCCGGGCCCACCGCGAGCCGCAGCGGAACCACATTGGCGATCATCCCGCCGGAGCGGCGCAGGCTCGCCTTCGTGCGCGCCGAGACCGGCAGCGAGAGCACCACCTCCGGCGCGCCGGTCATGGCGGCCAGGTAGGCGCCGAAGGCGGCGACCATGGTCGGGGCGGCACCGGAGTTCACCGCCGCCGCCACCGAATCCAGCAGCGCGGCCGTTGCTTCCGGCAGCGCGCCGGAGACGAGCCTCGGGTGGCCGTCCACCGCGGCGACCCGCCCGGCCAGGCTCACCGGGTCGGCCATCCCGGCCAGGTGCTCCAGCCAGTACTCGCGGTCGGTCTCGAAGCGGCCGGACGCGCGGTAGGCGCGGTCCGCGGCGACGATCGTGCGCAGGTCGTCGGCCTTGGCGGCGGGCGGCTCGACGCCGTCCACCGCCGCGTTGTACAGCTCGCCGGTGCGCTGCACCATGGCCAGCGCGCCCATGCCGTCCAGTACGAGGTGGTGGATGCGCGAGTACCAGTACCAGCGGTCTTCGGCGATCCGCAGCACCGCGACGTGCACCAGCCGGTCGGTGGCGGGATCGAGCGGCGCCCGGTACTCGGCCCGCATCCACGCCTGCGCCGCCGCCTCCGGGTCCGGCTCGGCGCGCAGGTCGAGCAGCTCCAAGCTGTCGTCCAGGGTCGGGTCGACCAGCTGGTACGGCCTGCCGTCGGCCTCCCCGATCCGCAGGTAGCCGGTGCCGAACTCGCGGCCGGCCCGGCGCGCCGCGCGCTCCAGCTCGGCGACGTCCACGGCACCGTTCAGCTCGACGTACTGCGCGATGGAGATGGGCGTCGCGCCGGCGATGTGCTGCGCGAACCAGATCCCGAGCTGCGCCGCGGAGAGCTCGAACGAGCCGTCGGGGGCGCGAGTGACCGGGGGAGTGAGCTGCTGCATGGAGACGTCCTTCGACCCGCGACCGCGGGAGTGCGAGCGGGTTCAGGCGGAGCGGTCGGCCACGGTGATCGTGGAATCCGACCCGACCAGGTAGCGGCGCAGCGTGGACGGCTCGTCCAGGATCAGCCAGTGCACGTCGTCGGTGAGCGTCGTCCGGCGCGCCCGATGGGTGATCCCGAGCGCGGTGCCCGCGGGCAGCACGCCGTCCCCGACCGGCAGCGGAATCCCGCGCACCTTGGCGATCGCGCGCTCGGCCACGGCGGCCTCGACCGGGGAATCGATGGCGATGGCGATCACCGCACCCGCCTTCGCCCCCATCCCGAGCAGCATCCGGGCCAGCCGGTTGGACCAGCGGTGCAGCTCTTCGGCGGTCAGGTCGGTATCGGGGCCGGAGACGACGACGGTGTTCCGGTCGGCGGGGTGCCGGGGCGCGGTGGAAGGCATGAGGGGGTCCTTCGGATCGGGTGTACGAGGGGTACCTCGAATACTCCGCCCGCGGCGGCCGTCCCGATATGACCCCAGCGAGTGTGTGTGCACCTCCGAGGGGTTGCGAATCCCCACCCTTGGTGGGGCGATCCGGCGGTGGCCGCCCGTCGAACGGCCACCGCCGCGCCTCAGTCGACCCTGACCCCGCGCCTGCGCATGATGTAGTGATCGGCGGCGGCCCGGCCCGCGTGCGAGAGCCCCACCGCGAGCAGCCCGGCGATCAGGGCGAGCGGGAGCTCGTAGCCCCCGTCGCTGTTCCAGAAGCCGCTGTCCCAGTGCGCGTACCAGATGGCGCCGAGCATGTTCAGGATGAGCAGCAGCGAGACGATCGGCAGCAGCAGGCCGATGATCAGGAAGATCCCGCCGAGGAGTTCGACCCAGGTGGAGTACTGCGCGGCGATCCCCGGCGCGGGGATCCCCATGGCATCGAACCCCTTCTCCACGTTGGAGATTCCGTTCGTGTGCAGCTTCTGCCAGCCGTGCATGACGAAGATGAAGCCGAGGATCAGGCGGGCCAGGAAGAGCGCCGCGTCGCGTGAGCCGTACATGTCGGTCCTTCCGTCGCTGATAGCCACTCGGCATGACAATATCGCGCCGGGGCTCGCACGGCGATGGTCGACAAATTACGCCAGCTGACTTAATCTCGCGGACGAACGATCGGAGCGAGATGGCACGGCAGAGCGAGGTGGCCCGCGGCGCGCTGATGGACGCCGCCGAGGAGCTGTACGGCCGGGACGGCATCGACCAGGTGTCCAACCGGCGCATCGCCGAGCGCGCGGGCCATGCCAACCACTCTGCGGTCGCCTACCACTTCGGCGACCGGGACGGCCTGATCGCCGCCATGCTCGACCGCTACACCGAGCAGGCCGAGCCGTCACGCGCGGAGATGCTCGCCGCGCTCGGCCCCGATCCGACGCTGGTCGAGCTGCTGCGCTGCCTGGTGCTGCCCGCGGTCCGCAGCCTGCTCGACCGGCCTGCGCCCTGCTGGCGTGCCCGCTTCCTGAACCAGGTGCGCGCGACCCCGTCCACCGCGGCGCTGCTGGAGCGCCCGGTCGCCGGGACATCCGCCACCGCCGCCATCATGGCCGCCACCGGGGAGCGGCTGCGCCACGTGGATCAGCCGGTGCTGAACGGCCGCGGCTGGATGCTCACCGGGATGGTCTTCGAGGTCTGCGCCGCCTACGAGGCCGAGGTGGCGGCGGGCGAGCGGGAACCCGACTCCGCCGCGCTCGGCTGCTTCCTCACCGACGCCGCGGCCGGCCTGCTCGCCGCCCCCGTCACCGCTCCCGGCGGCTTCGCCCCGGACCCCACGCTCATCCATCTCTGAGAGGACCCCCATGACCGGACGTGTAGCAGGCAAGGTCGCGCTGATCACCGGCGCGGCGCGCGGACAGGGCCGGGCGCACGCCGTGCGCCTCGCCGAGGAGGGCGCTGCCGTCATCGCCGTCGACCTCGCCGGCCCGCTGCCCGGCGTGCCCTACGACTCGCCGACCCCCGACGACCTGGACGAGACCGTCCGCCTGGTCGAGAAGGCGGGCGGGCGGATCGTCGCGAGCATCGCCGACGTCCGCGACATCGACGCCCTGCGCGCCGCCACCGACGCCGGGGTCGCCGAGCTGGGCAGGCTCGACATCGTGATCGCCAACGCGGGCATCTGCATCCCGAACGCCTGGGACGCCATCAGCCCGCAGGAGTTCCGCGACGTCATCGACACCAACGTGGTCGGCGTCTGGAACACCGTCACCGTCACCGCCCCGCACCTGATCGCGGGTGGCCGCGGCGGCTCGATCGCGCTGATCAGCTCCTACGCCGGGGTCAAGATGCAGCCGTTCATGGTGCACTACACCGCGAGCAAGCACGCCGTCACCGGCATGGCCCGCGCCTTCGCCGCCGAGCTCGGCAAGCACGAGATCCGGGTCAACTCGGTGCACCCGGGCGGGGTGAACACGCCGATGGGCTCGGGCAACATGCAGGCCGCCATCGCCGCCGCCGGCGAGACGAATCCGCTGCTCGGGAACATGGGCACCCCGTTCCTGCCGCGCTGGGCCGCCACCGCCGAGGAGATCGCCGATGCAGTGCTCTTCCTGGTCAGCGACGAATCGAAGTACATCACCTCGATCCCGCTCTCGATCGACGGCGGGGCCTCGCACTACTGAGCGCACTCCGGACGATTCCGCGCGCGGAAAAGGGGCCCGTCGTGGGAGAATAGTGTCGGCGGGTTGGGTAATGCTGTGCCCGATCGCCCTGTTTCGCCCGAAGGAGTCCGTCGTGAGCAATATCGATCAGGCCCCGCTCTTCAGCCATGTCGAGGCCGTAGTCGCCACCGGCACGGCCCCCGAGACCGCCGTTCCGCTGCCGGTGTTCAGCAGCGGTGAGCGTGCTGTCGCCCGCGAGGACGGGCGCCCCGGGCGGTAGCCGGGCAAGGGTCTCGCGCAGCGCGCCCGAAACGGAATCTCCCCGCGCGGGCGGCCGTTCCGCATCGGTACGAAGATCGGGATCAACTCCTTCCTGACCGACGGGGGATCGGCCCGCTCGAACCGGGGCGGACGCTCGAAGAGCGCGGTTTCGAATCGCTGTTCTCCGTGGAGCATTCGCACATCCCGCTGAGCGGGGAGACGGCCCACCCGGCCCCGGCCGACCCGGCGGTGCTCGACGCCCGCTACGCGGGCTGACCGGCGCTGCGGATCGGGTTCGCGGTGGGGAAGGTGATGGCGGGCAGCGTGACCCACATGCGCACCCGCGTCCCCTCCTCGGTGTGCTCGATCTCCACGTCCTCGGTGAGCGCCTTCATCATCTCGATGCCGCGGCCGCGGTAGCCGGGGTCGGCGGCGCGCGGCTTCCAGTCGCCGTCGTCGCGGACCACGATCACCACGGTCTCGGTGTCGCACTCGGCGGAGAGCACCACCCGTCCGGGACGTTTGTGCAGGTAGGCGTGCTCGACGCTGTTGCTGCAGGCCTCGTTGGCGGCGGCGACCAGGTCGGCGGCCAGGTCGTGCGGCACCGCGGCGGCGGCGAACCACGCCTTGAGCGTGCGGCGCAGCACCGTGAGCTGCTCGGCGGCGGCGGGTACGTCGAGCAGCAGCGGGGCGGGCGGCTGCCGGTAGACCACCATGGCGACGTCGTCGTCGTACCCGGCGGCCGGGCGCAGCCTGCTCAGCACCGCGTCCGCGACCTCGCGCGGCAGCCGCCCCGGCGTCCCGGCCAGCACGTCGGCGATCTGCGCGAAGCTGTCGTCGATGTCGACGCCCCTGCGCTCCACCAGACCGTCGGTGAAGAGCACCAGCGTGGCGCCGGGCGGCAGCGCGGTGCTCGCCTCCGGCCTGCGCGGCGTGTCGAAGGTGGCCAGCGGCACCGCGCGCCCGCCCTCCAGCAGCCGCCCGACCTCGCCGACATCGGCCAGGATCGGCGGCATGTGCCCGGCGCTGCTGTACCGGACGACACCGCGCACCGGGTCGAGCACCGCCGCGCAGACCGTGGTGCACATGGCGCCGGGAATCCGCGCCGCCACCGCGTCCAGCTCGGCCAGCAGCTGTGCCGGACCCGCTCCGCGCAGCAGCAGCGCCCGCGCGGCCGTGCGCAGCTGGCCCATCACCACCGCGGCGGAGAGGCCGCGGCCGACGCAGTCGCCGACGACGACGCCGATGGTGCCGTCGCGCAGCGGCACCACGTCGTACCAGTCGCCGCCGATCTCCAGCGGCGGCAGCGCAGGCTCGTAGTGCACCGAGAAGCGCGGCGGCAGCTCGATCGGGCCGAGCATGGCCCGCTGCAGCGTGAGCGAGGTGGCGCGGGCCTGGTCGAAGTTGCGGGCCCGCTGCATCGCCAGGCTCAGGTGCCCGATGAGCAGCGAGAAGAGCGTGCGGTCGGCGGCGGCCACCGCGCGCGGGGCGGCGAAGCGCAGCCAGAGCGCGGCGTCACCGGTCTCGCCGAGCGGGGCGACGATGCCCGCGGCGCTGTCCAGGCCGTCCGGCAGCACCTGCAGCGAGCGCGGCGAGCGGCGCCGCGCCCGCTCCAGCAGCGCCCTGGTGGCCGGGTCCGGCCCGTCCGGGACCGCGCGCGCCGGGACGTCGGCGAACTCGTCCTCGTCCGGGCGGTCCGGGCCGGAGGTGTAGATCTCCGGCTCCGCGGTGCGCGCGGGCCAGACCGCGACGACGGCCGCGGCGGCGCCCGCGGTGCGGCGCAGCTCGTCCAGCCCGACGGCGAGCACCTCGGCGACGCTGGTGGCCGCGCCGACCGCGGTGGCCAGCCGGGAGGCGGCCTGGTCGCGGGCCTGCGCGTCGTGCTCGGCGGTGACGTCGCGGATGGTCCCGACGAAGATGCGCTCGTCGTTCTCCGGCTTCACCAGTGAGCTGGTGCTCACCGCGAGCCAGACCTTGCGGCCGTCGCGGTGCTGCACCGGCATCACCCAGCGCAGCGATTCGGAGCCGAGGTCCGGGTAGCGCGGGGTGTTCGGCGGCGACCACGGGTGCGGCAGCGCGAACGGGACGTCGCCGGGGCCGTACCCGGTGAGCGCGCCGAACGCCGAGTTCACCTCGACGATGGTGCCGTCCGCCTCGGCCACGAAGAAGCCGTCCTGCAGCGACTCCACCAGCGCGGTGCGGAAGGCATCGCGCCCGGCCAGATCGTCGGCGCGGGTGCGCTGCTGTTCGTAGGCCTTGGTGCCGTCCAGGTAGCCGCGGGTGGCGATGTCGAGCGCGGCCAGCGTCTGCAGCAGGAACTCCAGCGCGTTCTCCGCGATCCGCTGGTCCTGCGCCGCGGGCGAGCGCTGCGCGGCCTGCACCACCCGGTAGTGGTTCTCGGTGAGGTCGAGCAGGCTGATCCGCTCGACCAGGGCCCGCCTGCCCAGCTCGTACCCCTCGCCGAGCCCGCCCTGCTCCGGCGCGGTCAGGTGCCTGCGCAGCACCGCCGCGTAGTCGTCGAGGAAGGCGGTGAGCACCGCACCGGCGTCGTCGGCTCGCTCTCCGGCGTCCATCGTCATGCCGCCGGGTCGGTGGCGCCGCGGTGCCGCGCCGCGAGGACGAGGGCGTCGTCGGTGGTCTTGGCGTAGGTCTCCAGGATGGCCGCGGTGATCTCGGCGGTGGAGCGGGCCAGGTCGATCGCGCCGTCGGACTCGGCGAGGATGCCGTCGGTGGACATCAGCAGCAGGTCGCCCGGGCGCACCGCGATGCTCTGCGGCTGCAGCGTCGGCGGCAGCCGGTAGCCGACGATCCCCGCGGTGAGCAGCATGGTCGCGCGCACCGCGATCCCCGCCGGGCCCGCGGTCAGCACCCGCGACTCCACATTGCCGACCCCGAGCCAGTGCACCGACTGGTCCGCGCCGAACGAGGCGAGCGAGACCGCGGCGCCCCTGGTGTCCGACATCGCCCGGTGGCACAGCACCAGCAGCACGTCCAGCGGCTCGGAGCGGTTCTCCGCCAGCACCTGCGCCGCGCGGTCCGCCGCCTCGGCGGCGCCGCGGCCGTGCCCGAGCCCGTCCAGCACCCCGAAGAGCACCCGGCCGCCCCCGGCGTCGAGCACGACGCCGCGGTCACCGGAGGTCTCCTGACCGGGGTGCGCCCGGCCGGCGACCGCCCACTCGACCCGGTCGACGAAACCGTGGTCAAACATTCTCCGGCACCCACTTCCACATCTCGATGAGGGTGCCCTGCCCCGGATTCGAGTCGATGGTGAGCCGGTCCATGAGCCTGCGCGCGCCGGGCAGCCCGAGCCCGAGCCCGCGGCCGGTGGAGTAGCCGTCCTCCAGCGCCCTGGTGATGTCGCGGATGCCCGGCCCCTGGTCCTCGGCCTGCACGATGAGCGCGCGCCTGCCTTCGCGCTCGTCGACCAGCAGCCGGACCTCGCCGGTGCCCGCGTAACTGGTGATGTTGCGGGCGATCTCGGAGATGGCGGTGGAGATCATCGTGCGGTCGGTGAGCGAGAAGCCGAGCTCGGCCGCGAGCTCGCGGCCGGCCTGTCGCGCGATCACGATGTCACCGGACACCTTGACCAGGATCACGTGGCTCTCAGCGGCCACTGTCACGGCCGTCTCGATGGCGCCGGGAGGTTTTCGTGTTCAGCCAGGCGAGACCCTCTTCGAGGTCGAGCGCGGTGTGCATGTCCTCGAAGGTCAACCCGAGCTGCACCATGGCGAACGCGACCTCGGGCTGCAGCCCGACGATCACCGTCTCGGCCCCCCGCAGCTGCGTCATGTGCGCGATGGTACGCAGCGAGCGTGCGGCGAACGAATCCATGATGTCGATCGCGGTGACGTCCACGATGATGCCGGTCGCCCGGTATTTGCTGACCTGTCGCATCAGGTCGTCCTGCAGCCGTTCGGTGTCGGCGTCGGTGAGCGCGGACTGCACCGACGCGATCAGATAGGTGCCCTGTTTGAGAATCGGAACCGGCATCTGCCCGCCCGCCCGCTCAGCGGCTGTCGCGCTCGGTGAGCCGGTCCGTCACCCTGGTGACCTCGTAGCCCAATAGCCGCTCCGCCTCCTCGATCCCGCCCTGCAGATCGCCGACGGCGTTCATCTTGGACAGATCCAGCCCGATGGTGACCAGCGTGAGCGCGATGTCGGAGGAGAGCCCGGTGATGATGACGTTGGCGCCCATCAGCCCGGAGGCGTCGACCGTCTGCACCAGGTGGTTGGCGACGGTGGAGTCGATGTTCGGGACGCCGGTGATGTCGATGACGACGACCTTGGCGCGGTTGGCCCGGATGGCGCGCAGCAGCTGCTCGGTGAGCTGGCGGGCGCGCTGGGAGTCGAGCACGCCGATGATCGGCAGGATGAGCAGCTGCTCGCGGACCTGGAGCACCGGGGTGGAGAGCTCGCGGATGGCCTCCTGCTGCTGCCGGATGACGCGCTCGCGCTCCTGCACGAAGGAGATGGCCACGGTGCTGGCGATCCGGTTGGCGGCGGGCTCGTAGGCGTCGAGGACGTGGTTCAGCAGTTCGAAGTTCGTCTGGTACTTCTCGAACAGCGAGCGGGCCAGCACATCTCGCAGCAGCAGCACGATGCCGATGACCTCGTCGGTCTCGACGCCGCGGGGGATGATGCGCTCGGAGAGGTCGCGGGCGTAGGCCTGCAGCGCCTCGACGCTACCGGTCTCCAGCACCTCGACGTAGTTGTCGTAGATCGAGGTGGCCTCGGAGAAGATCTCCTCCGGCGTCATCGCGGTCAGCAGCTGCGCGTCGGTGATCCGGCGCGCCCACTCCTCGCGCAGCGCGGTGCGGTTCTGCCGCAGGTGCTCCACGAGCTGGGGGAGCAGGTTGTCGACCGGCCCCGCTACGAGCGGATCCGCCGAAAGGCTCATGGACACCTCGGACATGGAATTCCAGGCCCCTTCTCATCGGTTGGACGGGGTAGTTCTGCCGGTCGGACAGGTCGGCACCGAGCCTACTCATACCCCATCGTGACCGCCCCCCAAACCTGCGGGTAGCTCGGCGGCAGCCGGGGCGGGGTCGGCGAAGCCGGCGGCCAGCGCGGCCAGCGCCCGATCCAGGTAGACCGTGAGGTCGCCGTCGGCGCGGCCGAGCCAGGCGTCGAAGGCGGCGCGCGCGGTCGCCAGGGTCGCCCGCCCGATCGCCAGCGGGACGAGCTCGTCCGGTGCGCCGCCGAGCCTGCGCGCCGCGAACTCGCTGACCGTCCGCTCCCAGGCGTCGTAGTGCGCGCCCGCGGTCGCCGCCAGCCCGGGAACCGTTGCCAGCAGGTGCATCCTGGTGCGCAGCTCCGGGACGTCCTCGGCGCGATAGGCATTCGCCGCGACCACCACCCGGCGCACCGCGGTCATCATCGGAACGTCGTCGGCGATCGTGGCGAAGAGGCCGCGCAGCGTCGCCACCTCGTCGTCGAACTGGTACCAGAGCAGCTCGCCCTTGCTCGGGAAGTAGCGGAAGAAGGTGCGTTCGCTGATCCCGGCGGCGGCCGCGATCTGGTCCACCGTGGTGTCCTCGAAGCCGCGCTCGGTGAACAGCTCGAGCGCGATGAGCTCGAGCTGGCGGCGGCTGGTGCCGCGCGGCCTGCCGCGGGTGCGGGTGTTCGCCTGCTCGGTCACCGGGCGATTATCGCAGGCTTGATTTTGTCAGTCGGTGACGATAATGTTTCGACCGTGGCCGAACTCACAGCACCGGGTCGCGTGGGCACTCGAGTGGCCGCGCTCACCTGGCCTGAGGTGGGTGCGCTCGGCCGCTCGGCCATCCTCGCGGTCCCCCTGGGGGCGACCGAGCAGCACGGCCCGCACCTGCCGCTCTCGACCGACACCGATCTCGCCGTCGCGGTGTGCGCGGGGTTGGCCGCCGCCCGGCCGGACGTGCTGGTCGCGCCCGCGCTGCCGTACGGGTCCAGTGGGGAGCACGCGGGGTTTCCCGGAACGCTCTCCATCGGGCAGGCGGCCCTGGAGCTGGTGCTGGTCGAGCTGTGTCGTTCGGCCACCGACACCGTCGACCGGGTGCTGCTGGTCAGCGGCCACGGGGGCAATCGCGATCCGTTGCAGCGGGCCGGTTCGCTGCTTCGAAGCGAAGGCCGTGACGTGCGGTTCTTCCTGCCGCAGTACCCCGGCGACGCGCACGCCGGGCGCAGCGAGACTTCGCTGCAACTCGCGCTCGACCCCGCGCGGGTGCGGCGCGACCGCGCCGAACCGGGGGAGACCCGGGCCCTGCGCGACCTGCTCCCCGCGCTGCGGTCCGGCGGAGTGCGCGCGGTCAGCGCCAACGGCGTACTCGGCGACCCCGCCGGCGCCACCGCCGCCGAGGGCGCGGCCCTGCTGAACCGGATAGTGACAGACCTGATCGAGCGCGCCGGCCGCTGGTGGCCGGCGCCCTCCCCGGAAAGGATCCGACGATGAATCCCTGGTTCGAGACCGTGGCCGAGGCCCAGCGGCGAGCGAAGAAGCGGCTGCCCAAGCCGGTGTACGGCGCGCTGATCGCCGGTTCCGAGCGGGGGCAGACCATCGAGGACAACCAGAAGGCCTTCACCGAGCTCGGCTTCGCCCCGCACGTGGCCGGGCCGATCGGCGAGCGCTCGCAGGCCACAACGGTGCTCGGGCAGAGCGTCTCCATGCCGGTGCTCATCTCGCCGACCGGTGTCCAGGCCGTACACCCCGACGGCGAGGTCGCCGTGGCCCGCGCCGCCGCCGCGCGGGGGATCGCGATGGGGCTCAGCTCGTTCGCGAGCAAGCCCGTCGAGGAGGTGATCGCGGCCAACCCCGCGACCTTCTTCCAGCTGTACTGGTGCGGCTCCAAGGACGACATCCTCGCCCGCATGGCCCGCGCGAAGGCGGCCGGAGCCGTCGGGCTGATCCTCACCCTCGACTGGTCCTTCTCGCACGGGCGGGACTGGGGGAGCCCGGAGATCCCGCAGGGGCTCGACTTCCGCACCATGCTCAAGTTCGCGCCCGCGACCGTGATCAAGCCGCGCTGGCTCACCACCTACCTGAAGTCGGGCACCCTTCCCGACCTCACCGTGCCCAACCTGGTCACCGGCGACGCGAAGGCCCCCGGCTTCTTCGCCGCCTACGGCGAGTGGATGGGCACCCCGCCGCCGGACTGGGCCGATGTGCAGTGGGTGGTCGACAACTGGGACGGTCCGGTGCTGCTCAAGGGCGTTATCCGGGTGGACGACGCGCAGCGCGCGGTCGACGCCGGGGTCGCGGGCATCTCCGTCTCCAACCACGGCGGCAACAACCTGGACGGCACCCCCGCCGCCATCCGCGCCCTGCCCGCCATCGCGGACGCGGTCGGTGACGACATCGAGGTCCTGCTGGACGGCGGCATCCGCCGTGGCAGCGACGTGGTCAAGGCCGTCGCGCTCGGCGCCCGCGCCGTGCTCATCGGCCGTGCCTACCTCTGGGGTCTGGCGGCGAACGGCCAGGCCGGGGTCGAGAACGTGCTGGACATCCTGAAGGGCGGAATCGACTCCGCGCTGCTCGGGCTGCGCAAGACCAGCATCCACGACCTCGACCGGGACGACATCGTCGTCCCCCAGGGATTCGTCCGCGACCTCGGCTCCCCGGTCGCGCCGACCCGCTCCCTGGACGCCGCGGCCTCCTCCTGACCCCCACCGCTTCGGGCGGAGTGCGAAGTCGTCCGGGCGACTTCCACTCCGTCTCCGCGACGGTGGTCACCTATCCGGCGCTTGCTGACGCTGCTCGGCAACGGCCGACGGACTGAATCGTTGGGAAGGTCAGCCGGCCGCCCGCGATCGGATCGGGGCGCGGTTCAGCTCGCGCAGCGCGGTACGCAGTCCTCGGCGCTTGCCGGTGACGGGATCGACTCCGAAGTGGTCCGACAAACCTTCCCGCACGGCGAAGCGGAGTTCGGAGGCGGTCTCCGGCGCGTCGTCGGAGGTGGCGGCCAGCAGGCCGTTCGGCACCGAGAGCTTGGCGATGGTGCGGAAGGTCTGCAGGTACTGGTGGCCGATGGACCCGGTCGTGTAGGGGAGGTCGTACTTGTCGCAGAGGGCGCGGACCCGCACCCCGATCTCCTCGTACCGATTGCTGGGCAGGTCCGGGAAGAGGTGGTGTTCGATCTGATGGCTGAGGTTGCCGCTCATGAAACGCATGAGCGGTCCCGCGTGGAAGTTCGCCGAGCCCAGCATCTGCCGGAGGTACCAGCGCGGCTGGTCCTCGTCGGCGAATTCCTGCCTGGTGAATTTCTCGGCACCGTCCGGGAAGTGGCCGCAGAAGATCACCATGTACGCCCAGTAGTTCCGGATGATGTTGGCGGTGGCGTCGGCGGTGAGCGTCGTCTTCCAATTCTTCCCGGCCAGCGCGGGGAAGATCAGGTAGTCCTTCGCGGCCTGCTTGCCGACCTTGGTGCCGATGACACGCAGATCGCGGAAGACCTGCCCCCAGCTCTTCTCCTTCTTCCGGATCTTCTCGACCTCGAGGTGGTGCAGCGCCACGCCCCATTCGAAGAAGGTCGCCAGCAGCAGGTTGTAGACGGGGTTACCGACGTTCCACCACAGCCACCGCTGGTCGCGGGTGATCCGCAGGATTCCGTAGCCCACATCGTCGTCCATGCCGACGATATTGGTGTACTTGTGGTGCACGAAATTGTGCGAATGCTTCCACTGCACGCTGGGGCAGGTGGTGTCCCATTCCCACGACGAGGAGTGGATCTCCGGATCGTTCATCCAATCCCACTGCCCGTGCATGACGTTGTGCCCGAGCTCCATGTTCTCGATGATCTTCGCGGCCGAGAGCATGGCGGTTCCCGCCAGCCACGCGGCCTTGCGATTGCTGAACATGAGTGTCGCGCGCCCACCGGCGGCCAGCGCCCGTTGCAAGGCGATGGTGCGGTGGATGTATCGGGCGTCGCGCTCGCCGCGGGACTCCTCGATATCGCGGCGGATGGCGTCGAGTTCGGCGCCGAGCGCCTCGATGTCCTCGGCGGTCAGGTGCGCGTAGACGTCGATATCGGTGATGGCCACCGAGCCTCCTACAGGTCGAGCGTGCATTCTCCGGACACGGTGCTGATGCAGGTCTGAATTCGTTCCCCTTCGCGCCGCTCCTCGCCGGTGCGGAGGTCGCGCGCGTATCCCCCCGCCAGCGGGACGACGCAGGTCTGGCAGATGCCCATCCGGCAGCCGAACGGAAGGGCGACGCCCAGGTTCTCCCCGGCCTCGAGCAGCGTTGTCGCGCCGTCGATCTCGGCCTTCTTGCCGGAAACGGCGAAGTGCACCGTCCCGCCCTCGCCCCCGTGGTCGGTCCGGGCGATCGTGAACCGCTCGGTGTGCAGGCGCCGGCGGAGCCCGCCCGCCTCGTACTGCGCCTCCATGGCGTCGAGCAGCGCGGGCGGCCCGCACGCCCAGCAGTCCCGCTCCCGCCAGTCGGGCACCCACTCGTCGAGGCGCGCGGCGTCGAAATTGCCCATCTCGCGGGTGAGCTGCAGGGTCAGGTCGTAGCCGTCGGTTTCGTCCGCGCGGGCCCGCATCTCGTCCAGGAAGATGACATTCTCGCGGGTCGGCGCGGAGTGGATGTGCCGGATGTCGGGTGCGTGACCGTGGGCCGTGAGCGAGCGGAGCATCGCCATCACCGGGGTGATTCCGCTGCCCGCGGTCACGAACAGGATCTTCCCCGGCACCGGTTCGGGCAGGTGGAAGTCGCCCTTCGGCGCGGCGAGCCGGATGATGGTGCCGGGCTCCACGCCGTCGACCAGGTGCGTCGAGAGGAAACCGTCGGGATTCGCCTTGACGGTGATCGACAGCGTCCTGTCCACGGTGTCGCCGATCGAGGTCAGCGAATACGACCGCCAGTGCCATCGACCGTCGATCTGCAGGCCGATACCGATGTACTGGCCCGGGCGATAGGTCGCGGGGAAGCCCCAGCCCGGCCGGATGACGACGGTGGCCGAGTCGGCGGTCTCCTTCACGACGTCGACCACCTTGCCGCGCAGCTCGCGCGCGGTCCAGAGCGGGTTGATCAGGCGCAGGTAGTCGTCGGGGAGCAGCGGTGTGGTGGCCCGCGCCACCAATCCGCGCACGATATTGACCGGCGGTCTCGTCGCGTCGACGTCCGCGGCCGGCCGTTTGCTCCACTTCAGCAGGTCCATCGGCAGCCCCTCATTTCTGTGCACGACCGTACACCCACCCTGCCGTCGCGGTGCGAATATCGCTCAGCGGGTTGTACGACAACGCGGGACACCTCCGCTCGTCGAGGCGCCACCATGGAAAGTATGTCTGGGGTATACCACCACGGATCAAAATGCATGCGCGGCCGAAACGATCGTTTTCAGTTTACAGATGTACGCTGACGCGGACCGACGCACGGCGGAGGATCCGCTCCGTACCGGATACCCCGCGAAGAACTCCGCACTCGGTGCAGTCTTCTTCGATCAACCGCTCCGCAGGAAACCCCCGGGCGGTGTGCCCAGTTCGCGGGTGAAGGCCGCGACGAAGGCGGACGGCGTCGAGTACCCGGCGTCCGCGGCGGCCCGCGTCACCGACACCCCCGCCGCCAGCGGCTCCAGGGTGTCCAGGATGCGAGCGCGCCGCCGCCAGGCGCCGAGCGTCATGCCGGTCTCGGCGCGGAAGCGGCGCTCCAGCGTCCGGACGCTCAGCCCGACCGCCCCGGCGACGGCGCCGGTGGCGAGCCAGGGCTCGGTGCGCAGCAGGTCGGCGGCGCGGGCGGTGTCCGGATCGCGCGGCACGGCCAGGGCGAGGTCGGCGGCGGGCAGCTCGCGCAACTGGTCGAGCAGCACGGTGAGCACCGCCGCGCGGCTGCGGTCGGCATCGTCCAGCGGGCAGACCCGGACCACGTGCAGCAGCAGTTCGCGCGGGAACCCGGTGAGCATGACGATGCCGGGCTCAGCCCCGGCGGCGCCGAGCCGGACGGCGAAGTAGAGCACGCGCACGGCGGCCGGGTAGCGGTTGCGCATGGCGGCGGGCACCCCGTCCGGCAGCCAGAGCGCTCGGTGCGGGGGCACCGTCCACAGCCGCGCGCCCGCCCGCACCGAGAGCGTCCCCGCGGCGGTGTAGACCAGCCGATCCCATCCCGGGTGCACCGGCAGGGCGGTGCGGCCGCTCGGGTGAGTGACGGCGTACCCGCGCAGCAGCGGCTCGTCCGGGTGTCGTTTCTCCGACATTTCCCGGCAAAGATTACGTGGTGCGACGCCGGATGGCGGTGCGACGATCGGCCCATGACAGTGAACCTCGCGCATTTCGCGATCAACGCGGACGACGTACCCGCCACCAAGACCTTCTACGAGAAGGTGCTCGGCTGGCAGTTCGACGCCTGGGGCCCGCCCGGGTTCTACAAGATCCGCACCGGCGCCGGCGGCATCGAGGGCGCGCTGCAGCAGCGTCGTTCGCTGATCGAGGGGCAGCCCGGCGGGGTGGAGTGCACCTTCGCGGTGGATGACGTGGACGCCACCGCCCGCGCCGTGCGGGAGGCGGGCGGCACCATCGTCCTGGAGCGCTTCACCATCGCCGGCGTCGGGCATCTGATCTTCTTCGCCGACCCGAACGGCAATGCCATCGGCGCCATGCAGTTCGACCCGGGCGCGAGCTGAGGTCTGTGGCACCGCGGCGTCCGCGCGGCGGTGCTGCTCGGTGCGTCGCCGCGTCCGGCGGACCGGGAGCTCCGTCCGGCCGAGCGCTCACGCCGAAGTCTAGGGATTCGCGGAGCGGCGGTGATGCGCGAGGAGGGTGTCGTAGATGTCGGCGAGGGCGGCGAGCTGGTCCCGGTCGAGGACGTCGATCATGTTCCGCCGCACGCTGCCGACGTGCATCGGCGCCGCGTCGGCAAGCGCCAGAATCCCATCCGGGGTCAGCCGGGCGGCGGTGCGCCGCGCATCGTCCGGAAGCGGCTCACGGGCGACCAGCCCCCGCCGCTCCATCCGCGTGATCTGGTGCGAGAGCCGACTCTGCGACCACTCCAGCTTCGCCGCGAGTTCGGCGAAGGTCAGCGACTCACCGCTGAGGGACAGATACGCCATGACCGAGTACTCGGCGAAGGTCAGGTTCGACTCCCTGGTGGAGTCCCGGCCCACCGCCGCGGCGACCAGATCCCGGGTGCGCACGTACCCGAGCCACGCCCGCATCTCCAGATCGTCGAGCCACTGTGGGTCGGTCACCGCCTGTGTTCCCCTCCTCGCCGGTCTGCTGTCGTCGCGCTCTGGTTGAAGGTACAACCCGGGTTGTGCTCGGCTTGCATAGGGGAGCCTAAGCAACGGTCGGCCGAAACGCGGTCGTTACGCTCCGGGTGCTTCGAAGACAGCCCGCCCGAAGGAGTGCGTTCCGTGACCGCGCCCGAGTTCCGCTATTCCGATCTGCTGCCGATCGGCGCCGACGAGACGCCGTACCGGTTGCTCACCACCGAGGGAGTCTCCACCGTCGAGGTCGGTGGCCGCACTTTCCTGCAGGTCGAGCCCGACGTGTTGCGGCTGCTGACCGCGGAGGCGATGCACGACATCAGCCACTACCTGCGGCCGGCACACCTGCGGCAACTGCGGCGGATCATCGATGATCCGGAGGCGAGCGGCAACGACCGGTTCGTCGCGCTGGATCTGCTCAAGAACGTGAACATCTCGGCGGGCGGGATTCTGCCCATGTGCCAGGACACCGGCACCGCCATCGTGATGGGCAAGAAGTCCGAGGGTGTGCTGACCGGCGTGGATGATGCCGAGTGGATCAGCCGCGGCGTGTTCGACGCCTACACCAAGCTGAACCTGCGGTACTCGCAGCTGGCGCCGATCACGATGTGGGACGAGAAGAACACCGGGTCGAACCTGCCCGCGCAGGTGGAGCTGTACTCGGCGCCGGGCGATCCGGCGAATCCGGCCTACAAGTTCCTGTTCATGGCCAAGGGCGGTGGCTCGGCCAACAAGTCCTTCCTGTACCAGGAGACGAAGGCGGTGCTGAACCCCACGCGCATGCTGGAGTTCCTGGACGAGAAGATCCGCTCGCTCGGCACCGCGGCGTGCCCGCCCTACCATCTGGCCGTGGTGATCGGCGGCACCAGTGCGGAGTTCGCACTCAAGACCGCGAAGTACGCCTCCGCGCACTACCTGGACTCGCTGCCCACCGAGGGCTCGCCGGCCGGGCACGCCTTCCGTGATCTGGAGCTGGAAGAAGAGGTCTTCGAGCTCACCCAGTCGTTCGGGATCGGGGCGCAGTTCGGGGGCAAGTACTTCTGCCACGACGTGCGGGTGGTGCGGTTGCCGCGGCACGGGGCCAGCTGCCCGGTCGCGCTCGCGGTCTCCTGCTCGGCCGATCGGCAGGCGCTGGCGAAGATCACCGCTGAGGGTGTGTTCCTGGAGCAGCTCGAGCGGGAGCCCGCGCAGTACCTGCCGGAGCAGACCGACGAGATTCTCGGTGGCGACGTGGTGCACATCGACCTGAACCGGCCGATGGCCGATATCCGTGCGGAGCTCTCCAAGTACCCGGTGAAGACGCGGCTCTCGCTGAGCGGGCCGCTGGTGGTGGCGCGGGACATCGCGCACGCGAAGATCAAGGATCGGCTGGACGCCGGTGAGCCCATGCCGCAGTACCTGCGGGACATGGCCGTGTACTACGCGGGGCCGGCCAAGACGCCGGACGGGTACGCCTCCGGGTCCTTCGGGCCGACCACCGCCGGCCGGATGGACTCCTACGTGGACCAGTTCCAGGCGGCGGGCGGCTCCCACGTGATGCTGGCCAAGGGGAACCGCTCGGCGCAGGTGACCAGGGCGTGCAAGGAGCACGGCGGGTTCTACCTGGGGTCCATCGGCGGGCCGGCGGCGCGGCTGGCGCTGGACTGCATCAAGTCGGTCGAGGTGCTGGAGTACCAGGAGCTCGGCATGGAGGCGGTGTGGAAGATCGAGGTCGAGGACTTCCCGGCCTTCATCGTGGTCGACGACAAGGGCAACGACTTCTTCGCGGAGACGCAGAAGCCGATCGCGCTGCGGGTGCGGACCCGGTCCGCCGAGCGGGTCTGAGCGCGCCTACGATCGCCGCATGATCGAAGAGCGCGGGGTGGGTGCCGGAGTTCGACCCGATCGGTCCGGTGCCGGTCTGCGTCGGTGTGGCGCGGTCGCGCTGCTCGCGGCGGGGCTTGCCCTGGCCGCGCCCGCCGCCCATGCCGCGCCGGAGCTGCCCGCCGCCGGCGCGATCGATCAGCGCGAGGGGATCGGCTCGGCGACCGGCACCGAGGGGCTCAACCCGGCGCTCGCCCTGGCCTACACGCTGGCCGAGGGGGAGGCGCACGCCGAGGGCGTGCCGCTTTCGATCACCTCCGGGTACCGCGGCCCGGCCGAGCAGCAGGCGCTGTGGGACGACGGGCTCGCCACCTACGGCGGCCCGGACGAGGCGCGGCGCTGGGTACTGCCGCCGGACGAATCCACGCACGTCAGTGGGGACGCGGTCGATGTCGGGCCGCTCGAAGGCGCGCAATGGCTGGAGGCCAACGGATATCGCTGGGGGCTCTGCCGCACCTTCGACAACGAGTGGTGGCACTTCGAGCTCGCCGCCGCGCCGGGCACGGCATGCCCGGCGCGGATTCCGGACGCGAGCGCCCGAAACTGACGGGCGGAGGCGCCGCCGGGCGTCGCACCCGCCGCGGCCGCGCACCTACACCCTGGCCAGCGCCCGGAGCTGGTCCAGATAGTCCTGGCCCCGCGGATCCCCGGGGAACCGATCGGTGATCTCGCGCGCCAGCTCACCCGCGATCCAGCCGAGCGAGGGCAGCGAGCGCCGATCGTGCCCGAACGCCAGCTCCGCCTCGGCCAGCGCGTACTCCAGATCGCGCTCGCGGGCGGCGAGCACGGCCAGCGTGAGGTGCGCTTCGGCCGCGCGCATGGGGTTGCGTACCGTGCCGTCCACCCGGAACGAATCCCGGATGACCTCCTTGGCGTAGGCCCGCGCGGCCCGGTCGTCGCCGACCACCCGGCTGCAGTCCATGGCGTAGAAGTCGAACTTCTGCGGGTCGACGACGAAGTGGTTGTCCAGGTCGGCGGGGTGCTCGAGCTGGTCGAGGACCGCGCGGCCGCGCTCCAGCGCCTGCTCCACCTTGGCCCGGTCGCCGAGCCGGGCCCACCCCTTGGCCTGCTGGGCGGCCAGCTGCACCCCGACCCCGTAACCGCGGCACGACTCCATGAGCGGCTCCGCGGCCTCGATCGCGCCGCGGTAGTTGCCCTGGGTGAGCGCGAACCACGACGCCATCTCGGCGGCCCAGCCCATGATTTCCGGATTCTCCGACTCGGTGCCGAGTGACAAGGCCGCTTGCCGGGTGGATTCCGCGGAGGCCCGTTTGCCGAGGTCGTACTCGACGCAGCCGACCAGCAGCGCGACCCAGCCCGCCAGGGACAGGATTTCCCGGTGCTGGGCGAGCGTGAGCCGCCCGTCGAGCAGGGCGGCTATCCGCCGCAGCCAGGCGGTGCCCTCGCTGTGCAGCTCGATCGGGTCGGCGTAGGCGTACTCGCAGCAAAGCCGCTCCGCGGTGATCCGCACCGCGTCCAGCGTGGAGCCGGAGACGTCCGATATCCGCAGCCTGCCGACGAATTCGAGGGTGTCCATGCCGGTCGCGGAGAGCAGCTCGTCGTCCCGGTTCGGCCTGGCCTTCGGGAAGAACGAGGCCGCCGCGGAGTCGAAAGCCGCCGCGATGATGGGCGCGTAGAAGTCGTCCGGCTTCGACTCACCCGCCTCCCACCTGCGCCAATTGCGCAGCAGCGTGCTGTCGGTCGGCAGATTGTGCGCGGACTTGGCACGCATCACCCGGATCGCGTCGGCTTGGGACCACCCCCTCGCGTCGCGTTCGGAGCGCATGCGGACTGCCCAGACGGGTCGATCGTCGGCTATGGCCACGCCGCCAGTATCGCACCAGTTAACCTTCGGCGTCCTCGATAGGGCAACCCGATGTCACCGGGTTGACATCTGCATTCGCACTATGTCGTTCGGCATCCTGTAGGGGAGCGAAAAGTTTGCCCAAAGGTTCCTGTAAGTGCAGATGGACGTACATCCGCAACCGATGTCACGTGCGCAGGGGTGGAACCGGCGGGTGGTCCCTGGAAGCGCTCCCGGGGATCGCGGGACGCGAAGTCATACCGAGTCCAATGGAGGTTTCGGTGCAAGCGTTGACCTACGGATACGTGCGGGACGATCTGGCCGACGGACGGGGGGAGGAGCTGGAGCGCGAGTTGCGCGCCCTGGCCCGGTCCCGCGGCCTCTGTTTCGCCGCGACCTTCCACGAGTCCTGTGACGGCGACGGCACGGCGCTCGCGGAGCTCACCCACGAGCTCCAGCGCGCCGACGCGCACCACGTGCTGACGCCATCGCTGGACCACCTGGGCGGCCAGACCATCCCGCGCGAGATCCTGATCGCCCGGCTGGCCCGCGATGCCGCCGCACTCGTGCTCACCCTGGACGGGTGAGCGGCCCGGCGCCCGGCCCCGCCCCATCCCCGGCGGGGCCGGCGCGCCTCACAGCCCGAAGTTCCCCGGCCCCCGGCGCCGCAGGTACTTCTCGAACTCGGCCGCGATGGCGTCGCCGTCGATCTTGGAGATGGCCTCGTTCAGGTCGACCGCGGCGTCGCCGCGCTCCTCCAGCGAGCGCACGTACTCGCTGATCTCCTCGTCGCCCTCGGTCATCTCGTTGACCGTCTCCTCCCACTCCTCGGCCTGCTTGGGCAGCTCGCCGAGCGGGACCTCGATGTCGAGCACCTCCTCGACGCGGTGCAGCAGGGCGATGGTGGCCTTGGGGTTGGGCGGCTGCGAGATGTAGTGCGGAACCGCGGCCCAGAAGGAGACGGCGGGCACGCCGGCCCGCACACACTGGTCCTGCAGGACGCCGGTGATGCCGGTGGGGCCCTCGTAGCGGGTCTGCTCCAGGGCGAAGCGCTCGGCGGCCTCGGGGCTGTAGGCCGAGCCGGTGACCGGGACCGGCCTGGTGTGGGGGGTGTCGGCGAGCAGCGCGCCGAGGATCACCACGGTCTGCACGCCGAGCTGCTCGATGAACTCCAGCAGGTCGGCGCAGAAGCTGCGCCAGCGCATGTTCGGCTCGATGCCGCGCAGCAGCACGATGTCCTTGTCGCTGCCGGGCGGCGAGCACACCGACAGCGAGGTCGACGGCCACTGGATCTCCCTGGTGACGCCGTCCACCTGACGTACCGTCGGCCGGTTGACCTGATAGTCGTAGTAGTCCTCGGAGTCGAGCTCGGCGAGCGGTTCGGCGTCCCAGATCAGTTCCAGGTGCTCCACGGCGCCGCTGGCGGCATCGCCCGCGTCGTTCCAGCCCTCGAAGGCCGCGACGAGCACCGGATCCCGCAACGTCGGCAGTTCCGAATCGGGAGTTTCACTGCGGTTCACCCGGTCAGCCTACGGCGTGGCATCCGGGGACGCGGCGTCCGGTGATGGCGCGTCCGGGCGTGCGGGGAGATGGCGTCGGACCAGCCCACTACCCTGGTCTCCATGGTTGCGTCCCGGTTCGACACCACCCTGCTGGATACCCTCGCGCGCCGCGTCGTGATCGGCGACGGGGCGATGGGCACCATGCTGCAGGCCGCGGAACTCACCCTCGACGACTTCCGCGGTCTGGAGGGTTGTAACGAGATCCTGAACGAGACCAGGCCGGACGTGTTGCGCCACATCCACCGGGCCTACTTCGAGGCGGGCGCCGACGCGGTCGAGACCAACACCTTCGGCTGCAACCTGCCCAACCTCGCCGACTACGACATCGCCGATCGGATCCGCGATCTGTCCGAGCGCGGCACCAGGCTGGCCCGCGAGGTGGCCGACGAGATGGGGCCGAGCGCCGACGGCACGCCGCGCTACGTGCTCGGCTCGATGGGGCCGGGCACCAAGCTGCCCACCCTCGGCCACGCCCCCTACGCCGCCCTGCGCGACGCCTACGCCGAGGCCGCGCTCGGCATGCTCGACGGCGGTGCCGACGCCGTCCTCATCGAAACCTGCCAGGACCTGTTGCAGGTCAAGGCCGCGGTGGTGGGCAGCAGGCACGCCATGGCGACCGCGGGCCGCCGGATCCCGATCATCACCCACGTCACCGTCGAGACCACCGGCACCATGCTGGTCGGCAGCGAGATCGGCGCCGCGCTGACGGCGATCGAGCCGCTCGGCGTCGACATGATCGGGCTGAACTGCGCCACCGGCCCGGCCGAGATGAGCGAGCACCTGCGGCACCTCTCCCGGCACGCGCGGCTGCCGGTATCGGTCATGCCGAACGCCGGGCTCCCGGTGCTCGGCAAGCACGGCGCCGAGTACCCGCTCTCCCCGGAGGAGCTGGCGATCGCGCTCCGCGATTTCGTCAGCGAGTTCGGGCTGGCGCTGGTCGGCGGCTGCTGCGGGACGACGCCGGAGCACATCCGGCAGGTCAGCGCGGCGGTGCGCGAGGTCGAGCGGGCGCTGCCGCCGATTCCGGAGCGCAGGCACCCGGAGCCGGAGCCGAGCGTCTCCAGCATGTACACCGCGGTCCCGTTCGAGCAGGACGCCAGCGTCCTGATGATCGGCGAGCGCACCAACGCCAACGGCTCCAAGGCCTTCCGCGACGCCATGCTGGCCGGCGACTGGCAGCGGTGCCTGGAGATCGCCAAGGACCAGACCCGCGACGGCGCGCACATGCTCGACCTCTGCGTCGACTACGTCGGCCGGGACGGCAGCGCCGACATGCGCGAGCTGGCCGGCAGGCTCGCCACCGCCTCCACCCTGCCGATCATGCTGGACTCCACCGAGACCCCGGTGCTCCGCGCCGGGCTGGAGCACCTGGGCGGGCGCTGCGCGGTGAACTCGGTGAACTACGAGGACGGCGCCGGGCCGGAGTCGCGGTTCCAGCAGACCATGGCGCTGGTCGCCGAGCACGGCGCCGCCGTGGTCGCGCTGACCATCGATGAGGAGGGGCAGGCCCGCACCGCCGCCAAGAAGGTGGAGATCGCGGAGCGGCTGATCGAGGACATCACCACCAACTGGGGGATGCACGAGTCCGACATCATCGTCGACACGCTGACCTTCACCCTCGGCACCGGGCAGGAGGAGTCGCGCCGGGACGGCCTGGAGACCATCGAGGCGATCCGCGAGCTCAAGCGCAGGCACCCCGAGGTGCAGACCACGCTGGGGCTGTCGAACATCTCCTTCGGGCTCAACCCCGCCGCCAGGCAGGTGCTGAACTCGGTCTTCATGCACGAGTGCGTCCAGGCCGGGCTGGATTCGGCGATCGTGCACGCCTCCAAGATCCTGCCCATCGCGCGGATCCAGGAGGATCAGCGGGAGGCCGCGCTGGACCTGGTCTACGACCGGCGGCGCGAGGGGTACGACCCGCTGCAGAAGCTGATGGAGCTGTTCGAGGGGGTCTCCACCGCGTCGTCGCGCGCCTCGCGGGCCGAGGAGATGGCGGCGCTGCCGCTCTTCGAGCGGCTGGCGCGGCGGATCGTCGACGGCGACCGGAACGGCCTGGAGCCGGATCTGGACGAGGCCATGCGCGAGGTGCCGCCGCTGCAGATCGTGAACGAGACGCTGCTGTCCGGGATGAAGACCGTCGGCGAGCTGTTCGGCTCCGGGCAGATGCAGCTCCCGTTCGTGCTGCAGTCGGCCGAGGTGATGAAGACCGCGGTCGCCTACCTGGAGCCGCACATGGAGGCCACCGACGACAGCGGCAAGGGCCGGATCGTGCTCGCCACGGTCAAGGGCGACGTGCACGACATCGGCAAGAACCTGGTCGACATCATCCTCTCCAACAACGGCTACGAGGTGGTCAACCTCGGCATCAAGCAGCCGATCGCGACCATCCTCGACGCCGCCGTGGACAAGAAGGCCGACGTCATCGGGATGTCCGGGCTGCTGGTGAAGTCGACGGTGATCATGAAGGAGAACCTGGAGGAGCTCAACACCAGGGGCGTGGCCGACCAGTTCCCCGTGCTGCTCGGCGGCGCCGCGCTCACCCGCTCCTACGTGGAGAACGACCTCACCGCCGTCTACCGGGGCGACG
The DNA here is from genome assembly GCF_042650385.1 of Nocardia jiangsuensis. Lineage (NCBI taxonomy): Bacteria > Bacillati > Actinomycetota > Actinomycetes > Mycobacteriales > Nocardiaceae > Nocardia > Nocardia jiangsuensis. The sequence continues at coordinate 82,297 of NZ_JBHSAX010000013.1, read as the reverse complement.
TGCACTACGCGAGGGATGCCTTCGAGGGGCTACGGCTGATGGACACCATCATGACCCGCAAGCGCGGTGGCGGCCCGGACCCGGACAGCCCGGAGGCGATCGCCGAACGCGAGAAGGCGGCCGAGCGCAGGGCGCGGCACGAGCGCTCCCGGCGGATCGCCGAGGAGCGCAAGGCCAAGGAGGTGCCGATCGAGGTGCCCGCCCGCTCCGACGTAGCCGCCGAGCTGCCGGTGCCGACCCCGCCGTTCTGGGGGACGAGGGTGGTCAAGGGGCTCGCGCTGCACGAGTACTCCGGGCTGCTGGACGAGCGCGCGCTCTTCCTCGGACAGTGGGGGCTGCGCGGGCAGCGCGGCGGCGAGGGGCCGAGCTACGAGGAGCTGGTGGAGTCGGAGGGCAGGCCGCGGCTGCGCGCCTGGCTGGAGCGGCTCAGCACCGAGGGCGTGCTGCAGCACGCGGCGGTCGTCTACGGCTACTTCCCCGCGGTCTCCGAGGGCGACGACGTGATCGTGCTGGCCGAGCCGCGGCCGGACGCGCCGGAGCGCTACCGCTTCACCTTCCCGCGGCAGCAGCGCGACCGCTTCCTCTGCATCGCCGACTTCATCCGATCGCGCGAGCACTCCGAGCGTGCCGGGCAGGTGGACGTGCTCCCCTTCCAGCTGGTGACCATGGGGCAGCCGATCGCCGACTTCGCCAACCAGCTCTTCGCCGCCGACAACTACCGCGACTACCTCGAGGTGCACGGCATCGGCGTGCAGCTCACCGAGGCGCTGGCCGAGTACTGGCACCGGCGGGTCCGGGAGGAGCTGGTGCTGGAGGGGCACGCGGTCGCCGAGTCCGACCCGGACGACGTGCAGGAGTACTTCAAGCTCGGGTACCGTGGCGCCCGCTTCTCCTTCGGCTACGGCGCCTGCCCGGAGCTGGAGGACCGGGCCAAGCTGGTCGACCTGCTGGCGGCGGAGCGGATCGGGGTCCGGCTCTCCGAGGAGTTGCAGCTGCACCCGGAGCAGTCGACGGACGCGTTCGTGCTGCTGCACCCGGAGGCGAAGTACTTCAACGCCTAGTGTGAGCGGTTTCACCCTGGAAACGGGCACGGCGACGGCGTTCGTGCCGGATCATGGCGCGGGCGTGCCTGCCCGTGAAACCGGGTGCCGGGGAACGGAATCGCCGCGGTGCCGGGGGCTGCTCGGCGCGCGCTCGATGCGGAGCGTGTGCGCCGGTGGCGTACCGTGCTGAGGTCCGCCGATGGAACGGCCCGCAGGCGGGTATGCCACTGTCGGACATCGCGCACCGGAGCGCTCGCCGTATGCCGCACCGGGTGGCATGCGGCCCGCCCGGAGTCGAAGCGGCTCGGGGCGTAGGATTTTCGCCGGGCTCCGGGGCTCGTGCGCCGAGTTGCGGTACTGCTCGGCGGGAAGGAGCACGATCAGATGACGTCGGACCGGTTGATCGCGGGACGGTATCGGCTCTCCGATCCGATCGGCACCGGCGCCATGGGCGTCGTGTGGAAGGCGACCGACGTCCGGCTGCAACGGACCGTCGCGGTGAAGCAGCTGCGGCTGGATCCGGGGCTCACGCCGTCGCAGCGGGTCGAGGCGCGGGCTCGGGCCATGCGCGAGGGGCGGATCGCCGCTCGGCTGCACCATCCGAACGCCATCACCGTCTTCGACGTGGCCGAGGAGGACGGGCGGCCGTGGCTCGTCATGGAGTTCATGGACGCGCCGAGTCTGGCCGCGCGGATCTCCGGTGGGCGCACGCTGCCGCCGATGGAGGTGGCGCGGATCGGGGCGCAGGCGGCTGCCGCGCTGGGCGCCGCGCACAAGGCCGGGATTCTGCATCGGGATGTGAAGCCGGGGAATCTGCTGGTCGGGGATGACGGCACGGTCAAGATCACGGACTTCGGGATCTCGCGGGCGGTCGGGGATGTGACCGTTACCGCGACCGGGTTTCTGGCGGGGACGCCCGCATATCTGGCGCCCGAGGTGGCGCGGGGAGAGGACGGGGAGCCCGCTTCCGACGTGTTCGCGCTCGGGTCGACGTTGTATGCGGCGGTGACCGGGAGTCCGCCGTTCGGCGAGGGGGACAATCCGCTCGCGGTGCTGCATGCCGTGGCGCGGGGGCATGTGCAGCCGCCGCAGCACGCGGGGGCGCTCGGGCCGGTGCTGATGCATCTGCTCGCGCCCACGCCCGAGGCGCGGCCGACCATGCTGGAGGCGGTCGCGGCGCTCGAAGGGGTCGCCGTGGGGCGGCCGGCCGGGTCTGCCCCGGTGCTGCCGCCCGGTGGGTATCCGCGTACCGCCGTGCTTGCCGGGCCGAGTGGGACCACCGTTCTGCCTGATCCCGGGCGGTTCGGTGGGCCGCAGCCCAACGATCCGCGCAGTGTTCCGCCGTCCGGGCCGCGGGTGAATGCTTTTCGGCCCGCATATGGGCCGGGGTCCGGTGCGCCGGGGGTGTACGGGCCGGGGAGCGGGCCGGTTGCTCCGGGGTCCGGGCCCGCCCGGGTGCCGCAGGGGCCGCCGAGTGGACCGGCCGGGGGTGGGTCGGCGCCGGGTGTTCGGCCGGACGGCGTTCCGGCCGGTGGTTTCGGCGCCGGCGGTTCGGCACCGGCCGCGGGCAGCGCAGCGGGTTCGACGCCCGCGAATTCGTCCGGCGCGGGCGATGCCGGGAGTTCGGCAGCCGGTACCGGAGGCGGAACGCCAGGAGCGGACGCCGCGCCGGGCTCCGGCAGGCGGGTCGAGTTGAGCAAGCGGCGGGATGCCTCGGTCGCAGCCGGTGTGGCGGGGGCGGGTGTCGTCGCGGTATCGAACTCCGGCGATGCCGGAAGCGCGGCCGCGGATTCGGGCGCGACCGATTCCGCGTCGCCGAGCGGTGACGCGAGCGGCGCCACGTCGAGCGGTGACGCGGCCGGGAGTGCCGATCCGGGATCCGGTGCGGCGGGTGCCGCTTCGGGTTCCGGCCCGACAGCGGGCCCCGCCGACGGCGTCGTCTCCGATTCCGGTGTGGCGGGAAAGTCTGCCGATGGCGTCGCCTCGGGTTCCGGTGTGGCGGGAAAGTCTGTCGACGGCGTCGCCTCGGGTTCCGGTGTGGCGGGAAAGTCTGTCGACGGCGTCGCCTCGGGTTCCGGTGTGGCGGGAAAGTCTGCCGACGGTGCCGCCGAGGGCTCCGGTGCGGCCGATGACTCCTCCGCAGCCGGCGATGTCCTCGCGGGCTCCGCCGCGGCGGGCAGCGCTGCGTCCGGCGGTAGCTCCGCCGATGCGGGCGCAGTAGGCCCGAGCGCGGCCGGGAGCGGCCCCTCGGCTTTCGGGAAAGGCCCGAACCCCGACCCCGCCACCACCGCGCTCCCGCCCGCCGCGGGCGACCCGCCCTACACCCCGGACTACGCCGCCTTCGCGGCCGCCGCGCGCCCGGCTCCCGTCACCCCGCTCGAGTACACCCCGCCCCGCCGCGACCCGGCGGCGGGCAAGCGGCTCCAGCTGACCGCGCTCGGCGCAATCGCCCTCGCGGTGATCGTCCTCGCAGGCGTGCTCATCGCACTGATCGCCAACGGCACCGGCGACGACGACCAGCAGGCGGTACCCCCACCGCCGAGCCCTTCCGCCGTGACCACGGAGGCTCCGGCCACCACCACGGAGGCCCCCGCCCCCGCCACCTCGAACGCCCCGGCCCCGCAGAACGGCCCGCCGACCCCGGAGCAGCAGGCCCAGTTCGTGCAGGGCTACTACGGCATGCTGCCGGGCGACATCAACGGCGCCTGGGCGCAGCTCTCCCCGGGGTACCAGGCGCAGACCGGCGGCTTCGGCGAATACTCGCAGTTCTGGTCGACGATCCGCGGGGTGCGGGTCGGCTCGGTCACCCCGACCGGCCCGGACACCGTGGTGGCGTCGCTGACCTACACCCTGGCCGGCGGTGGCACCAGCTCGGAGAGCCGCTGGTTCCGGGTGGCCAACGAGGGCGGCCGCTTCGTGATCGCCGGCTCCGGGCTCTGACCGGCACCGGTACGGCCGTCCCGATAGGCTGACCGGCGGCGGCACGAGAGAGGCGGACCACGATGACCCGACCGGCGGGTGTGCTCTGGGACATGGACGGCACCCTGCTCGACTCCGAGAAGCTGTGGGATGTCGCGGTCCGCGAGCTGGCCAGGGAGCACGGTCACGAGATGACCGACGAGATCAGGCACGCCCTGATCGGCGCCTCCGGGCCGAACGCGCTGCGCATCATGTTCACCGGCCTCGGCATCGAGCCGACGCGGCAGTCGCTGCGGGCGGCGGGTGAGTTCCTGGAGCGCCGCGTCACCGATCTCATGATCGGCCCGATCCCGTGGCGGCCGGGCGCGGTCGAGGCGCTGGCGATGATCGCCGCGGCCGGGGTGCCCGCCGCACTGGTCACCAACACCAAGCGGTCACTGACCGAACTCGCCTTGAATACGCTCGGCCGGGACAATTTCGCGGTCACCGTCTGCGGCGACGAGGTGCCGCACGGCAAACCGGAGCCGGACGTCTACCTGCGCGCCGCCGAACTCCTCGGCGCCGACCCGCGCGACTGCGTCGCCGTCGAAGACTCGGTGACCGGTTCCGCCGCGGCCGCCGCCGCCGGCTGCGCGGTCCTGGTCGTGCCCTGCGAGATCGCCGTTCCCGCCGCGCCCGGACTGGTTTTCCGGGAATCGCTGACCGGGCTCTCGATGGCCGATCTGACCGCGGTGCTCGGCGCCGCGGAACGTGAGCCCGCCGCCCGCCCCTAGCGAGAGTTACTGCGCGGCAACAGCAATATCCGCACGTCGGGGTTGTGACAGTAGTCACCGGGCGGCTCGGCGAATCCCGGGCGTGTTCCCCGCGCGCTGCCTCACAATATCGCCATGACGGTGATGGGGGTCCTCGACGAAATCGTCGATACCGCACGGTATCCGCTGGCAGATCCCGAGGGGGAGGGGTGGCGCGCCGCGGTCGGCACCGCTGCGGCCGAGCTCGCCGCCACCGGCTGCCACGTCCTGCGCGAGTTCGTCCGGCCGGAGCTGGTCGAGACGCTGCGCACGCAGGGCGCGGCCATCGCGCCGGACGCCTACTACAAGGTGGAGCGGGTCAACGCCTACAACATCCCGCTCGATTCCGAGCTGCCGCAGGATCATCCGGGCGCCATCGTGCTCGAGCGCGGCAATGCCTTCGTGCCGCGGGATCTGATCCCCGCCGACGCGCTGATCCACCGGCTGTACGTGAGCGAGGTCTTCCAGCGCTTCGTCGCCGACTGCTTCGGGCTGCCCGGGCTGCACGAGTTCGCCGACCCGCTGGCCGGGCTCTGCCTCAACGTGGTGGCGCCGGGGATGTCGCACCCGTGGCACTTCGACACCAACGAGTTCACCGTCAGCATGCTCACCCAGCCCGCCGAGGCGGGCGGCGTCTTCGAGTTCTGCCCGAACATCCGCAGCGCCGAGGCGGAGAACCTGGACGACGTCCGCGCCGTGCTCACCGGCACCGGCGACCACCCCGTGCGGAGGCTCGACCTGCGCCCCGGTGATCTGCAGCTCTTCCAGGGGCGCTTCTCCCTGCACCGCGTCTCCCCGGTTTCCGGCGCGGTGCAGCGGCATTCGGCGATCTTCGCCTACACCGACCGGCCCGGTGTGATCGGCACCGTGGAACGGACCCGGCAGCTTTTCGGCCGGGTGCTGCCGGACCATGTCGCCGCGGCGGCCTCCGCCGTCCGCGGTGACCGATTACTCGATTGATCCTGGCTCGACCGAGAGGAACGCACAGTGCCGGTACCCTTGCACACGACCGGGAAAGCCTCCTTCGACCACATCTACGATCGCCCCGATCCCCGTGCGTACTACCGGCGGATGTCGGAGCTGGGCTATTCGATCCCCGATTCGGCGGCACCCTTCTTCCAGCAGCAGCTCCGCGAGTACCGGGCCTCGGCCCGGGTCGCGGTGCCGACGGTGCTCGACATCGGCTGCTCCTACGGGGTGAACGCGGCGCTGCTGCGCTTCGGCACCAGCGTCGCCGAACTCGCCGGGAGCTACGCGGGCACCACCGACCGGGATTCCGCGCTCGCGCTGGACAAGGGCAGGGCCGAGGTGCCCGGCGTCGACGCCCGCTTCCTCGGGATCGACGCCTCGCGCCCCGCGCTGGAGTACGCCGCCGAGGCCGGGCTGCTCGACGAGGTGGTGCACGCCGACCTGGAGGCGGCCGATCCGGACGAGGACCAGCGCGAGGTGCTCGCCCGCGCCGACCTGGTGATCTCCACCGGGTGCATCGGTTACGTCACCGAGAAGACGCTGGTGCGGGTGGCCACCGCGCACCCGCGCCGCAGGCCGTGGATGGCACACTTCGTGCTGCGCATGTTCGACTACGGTCCCGTCGCCGCGGAGCTCGCGGCGCTGGGGTACCGCACCGAGCAGGTGCCCGGACTCCACGCACAGCGGCGCTTCGCCTCCGCCGACGAGCAGGCGCAGGTGTTGAAGACGCTGGCGGACAAGGGCATCGACACCACCGGGTACGAGGCCGACGGGTCGCTGTATGCGACCCTTCACCTCTCCCGACCGCTACCGGAACACTCCGCCGACCCCGAGGACAACTCGTGAGCCCACGAACCTTCGCCGCCGAGGACCAGCTGCCGAGGGTGCCGCTGCCGACCCTGGACGACAGCGCCGCCCGGTTCCTGGAGTGGAGCGCCCCGCTCCTCACCGCCGACGAGCGCGCTGCCACCGAGGCCGCCGTGGCCGACCTGCTGCGCCCGGACGGCCCCGGTCGCACCCTGCACGCCGCGCTCGCCGAGTACGACGCCACCCCCGGCGTCGGCAGCTGGCTCGACCTGTTCTGGCCCTCCCGCTACCTGGGCCGCCGCGACCGGATCGCGCTGAACGCGAACTTCTTCTTCCTGTTCCGCGACGACACCCCGCTCGCCGCCGCCACCTCGGCCGACCAGGCCGAGCGGGCCGCCGCCATCACGCTCGCCGCCGTCGACTACAAGCTCGCGCTCGACGCCGAGGAGATCCCGCCGGTCACCCAGCGCGGCAAGCAGCTCTCCATGTGGCAGAACAAGTACCTGTTCGCCGAGACCAGGATCCCGGGCGCGGAGCAGGACTCGGTGCGGGTGCCCTACTCCGACGAGTACCCCGGCCCCGCCACCGCGCGGCACATCCTGGTTTTCCACCGCGGCAATGCCTTCCGGCTCGACGTGATCGGCCCGGACGGCGCGCCCTACTCGGCCGAGGACATCACCGACGGGTTGCGCGCGGTGCTCAAGGCGGGCGCGAAGGCGGCCGCCACCGATACCGCTGTCGGGCACCTGACCACCAAGGCGCGTGCGGAGTGGGCCGCGAGCCGGGCCGAGCTGCTGGCCGACCCCGGCAATGCCGCGGCGATCGAGACCATCGAGTCGGCGCTCTTCGTTGTCGCGCTGGAGGACTTCGCCCCGCAGGACGAGCAGCAGGCCAGCGACCAGCTGCTGCACGGCGACAGCGGCAACCGGTACTTCGACAAGGCCGTCACCTTCGTCGTCTTCGCCGACGGCCAGGCCGGAATCAATGTCGAGCACTGCGGGCTGGACGGCACCACCGTGCTCTCCTTCGTCGACACCCTGCTCGGCACCCCGCTCGCCGAGCACGCCGAGCGTTCGGGGGCGCGCGGGCAGGGGCTGCCGCCGGTCGAGCCGATCGAGTTCACGCTGACCGCCGCGCAGCGCGCCGACATCGCGGCGGCCGCCGCCGATTTCGCCGCCTACGCCGCGGCGAACGCCACCCAGGTGGTCGCGTTCGACGACTTCGGCACCGAGGCGGCCAAGGCGCTGAAGATCAGCCCGGACGCGTTCGCGCAGCTCAGCTACCAGATCGCGCACCGGCGCAGCAAGGGCTTCACCGGCGCCACCTACGAGTCCATCGCGACGCGGCAGTGGCGCAACGGCCGCACCGAGGCCATGCGGGTGATCACCCCGGAGATGATCGCCTTCGTCGACGCCTTCGAGGACGGCGGCGCCTCCACCGAGGCCAAGCTGGCCGCCGCAAGGGCCGCCGCGGCGGCGCACGTGGAGCGGGCCAGGCAGTGCCAGGCCGGCGCCGCGCCCGAGCAGCACCTGTGGGAGCTGGAGTGGATCCAGCGCCGCCGGGGCGCCGAGCTCGGGGTCACCGAGCCGCTGCCGCTGTACACCAGCCCGGGCTGGCGGATCCTGCGCGACGACTACCTGAGCACCAGCTCGGCGCCGTCGGTGCACATCCGCCAGTTCGGTTTCGGCTCCACCAGCCCGACCTGCATCGGCGTCGCCTACGTGCTGCTGCCGGACCGCTGGAACCTCTACCTCGCCACCCCGCAGCCGGTGGCCGGGGAGATGCACGCCTTCGCGGAGCACCTCCGCACCGCCGTCGCGGACCTGCGCGAACTGCTGGCGACCGACGCGAGCTGAGCCGGGCCGGTGCCGCGGCGGGGTTCCCCGTCGCGGCACCGGAACGGAGCGCGACCACCCGGGTCTGAAAGAATGACCCGCGTGAAGAACTTCGAGGCCCTGTTCGCCGAGCTGCAGGACCGCGCCGCCACCCGCCCCGAGGGATCGGGAACCGTGGCCGCGCTGGACGCGGGCGTGCACACCCAGGGCAAGAAGGTGCTCGAGGAGGCGGGCGAGGTCTGGATCGCCGCCGAGCACGAGAGCGACGACGCCCTCGCCGAGGAGATCTCCCAGCTCCTGTACTGGGTACAGGTGCTGATGGTGGGCCGCGGGCTGACGCTGGACGACGTGTACCGACATCTGTGACGGCACTCCGCCGACACCCGTCGACCGTCGAGAGCACTCATCCCACCCCGAAAGGACCCCATCGTGCTGCGCGTCGCCGTACCCAACAAGGGCTCGCTCTCCGAATCCGCCTCCTCCATCCTCGCCGAGGCCGGATACCGCACCCGGACCGATTCCCGCGACCTGACCGTGCTGGACCCGGCCAACCAGGTCGAATTCTTCTTCCTCCGCCCCAAGGACATCGCCATCTACGTCGGCTCCGGTGAGCTCGACCTCGGCATCACCGGCCGCGACCTCGCCCTCGACTCCGGCGCGCCGGTGAAGGAGCGGCTCGCGCTCGGCTTCGGCCGCTCCAGCTTCCGCTACGCCGCGCCGCAGGGGCAGCAGTGGTCGGTCGAGCAACTGGCCGGCAAGCGGATCGCAACCTCCTATCCGAACCTGGTCCGGGCCGACCTGGCCGCACGCGGGCTGTCCGCCGAGGTCATCCGGCTGGACGGCGCGGTCGAGATCTCCATCCAGCTCGGCGTCGCCGACGCCATCGCCGACGTGGTCGGCTCCGGCCGCACGCTGCGCCAGCACAACCTGGTCGCGTTCGGTGAGTCGCTCTGCGATTCCGAGGGCGTGCTGGTCGAGCAGGCCGACTCCGGCGCCGCCGACCGGGCCCGCAACCAGCTGGTCGCCCGGATCCAGGGCGTGGTCTTCGCCCAGCAGTACCTCATGCTGGACTACGACTGCCCCAAGAAGCTGCTGGATCAGGCGGTGCTCATCACCCCCGGCCTGGAGTCGCCGACGGTCTCCCCGCTGGCCGACGCCGACTGGGTGGCGGTGCGCGCGCTGGTCCCGCGCAAGCAGGGCAACGACCTCATGGACCGGCTGGCCGAGCTGGGTGCGAAGGCGATCCTCGCCACCGACATCAGGTCCTGCCGAGCCTTCTGAGCGCGCTCGTCAAGGATTGCGTTCCGCGGAAAGGCAATCGGTGTGCGGGCGGGCGGGGCGTTGCTACGGTGCGCCCTGCCCGCTAGCACGAGGAGACCCGCCGTGTCGTCACCATCACCCCAGCCCGAGCGCCGCTTCCCGCTGAACGAGGACTGGCTCGCCACCATCGTCGGGCTGGTCCTGCTCGTCCTGATCCTGGCCGGCGCCGTCCCCGGATGGCTGGTGCCCTGATGAGCGATCCGGAGAAGCGGCGCTGCTGCTGATCACCGTCGTCTTCGGCTTCACCTGGTGGTTCGCCGGGCGGCTCGGCATCGACGACAAGCTGCGCGCGCTGCTCGCCTCCGCCGTCTCCATCTGCGGGGTGAGCGCCGCCATCGCGGCGGCGGGCGCGGTGCAGGCCAGGCGCGAGCAGATCGCCTACGCCGCCTCGCTGGTGATCCTCTTCGCGCTGCCCTCGATCTTCCTGCTGCCCTGGCTCGCCGATGTGTTCGGGCTCTCCGACGCGGTGGCCGGCGCCTGGATCGGCGGCAACATCGACACCACCGCCGCGGTCACCGCCTCCGGTGCGCTCGCGGGCGAGGAGGCGCTGCAGATCGCGACCATCGTGAAGACCACGCAGAACGCGCTGATCGGGCTGGTCGCCATCGCGCTCACCGCCTACTTCACGCTCCGGATCGAGCGCACCGACGGTGCGGCGAGGCCGAAGCCCGGCGAGTTCTGGGCGCGGTTGCCGAAGTTCGTGCTCGGCTTCATCGCGGCCTCGGTGATCGGCACCATCTACCTGCAGCAGGTCTCCGCGGCGACCGGCAGGGAGCACATCACGCTCGTCAACGACCTGCGCACCGACTTCCTGATCCTCGCCTTCGTCTCCATCGGGCTCGAATTCTCGGTGCCCGGGCTGCGCGAGGCGGGCCGCCGCCCGATCCTGGTCTTCGGCTCCGCGGTGCTCGTGAATCCCGTTGTCGGCCTGGGGCTGTCAATCCTGATGTTCCACGATTTCGAGGTCTGAGCCGTCCGGACCGGGATGTCCATGCGGTGAGCCGGGCGCCGAGTGGTTCAGTGGCGCTCGGCCAGCGCGACGCTCGGGCCTGCGTTGGCGCCGGCGGTCGTGCTCAGCAGGCCGAGAGGCCGGACGAACCCATGTGCGCGGCGGCACGAAAAAGCGGTGGAATACGCCGACGGCCCCGCTCTGCGGAAACATACGCTCAACGCGATCGACGCCCGCCACTGTCCTTCTCGTGCGGCCTCGCACCCATGAACCTCGGTCCGGCCGGATTCCCTCCTGCTACCGTTTTCCGTCGACTCCTGGGAGAGACGCATGTCGCAGTGGATGGACACTCGGGAGCTGATCCTCGAGGCCGTTGTGCGGATCATCGGGACCCACGGGGCGGCAGCGGTGACGAATCGGCGGATCGCCGCGGAGGCTGACGTGTCTCCAGGCACGCTCACCTATCACTTCGCGACGCAACGCGATCTGGTGCGGTCGGCGTTGGCTTCGTTCGTCGCCGACGAAGCCCTGCGCTTTCAGGAGGTGACCTGTCAACTCGCGGCGAGGAACCCGGACCTCGCCGCGGAGCAAACAACACTGGACGACATCGTCTCGAGCACCGGCGACAGCGCCGCCTGGTTCGAGTTCATCATCCAGGTCGCCCACCACCCCGAATTGCACGAAGCGACCGCCGGCTTCTTCGATACCTACGACGAACTGGCAGAGCAGGTGCTGCGCGCCGAGGGCGTCGCCGATGTCGAGAATGTCGCGCCGATTGCTGTTGGGCTACTCATCGGCTCACAGTTGCGGCGGCTGGCCACCGGCGGATCCGTCGATGACGTGAGTGCCGTGATGTCGCGGCTGACTCAGCTCCTGCACGGCACGGCAGGGATCTGACAGAGGTGGGGTCAGGCCGGCGTTCTCAATCCTTGATGTCCAGATCTGACATCGCGTCGGCGCGATGTAGCCCAGGGTACGGTGGCGGGGTGCCGCCGTACGCGGGGCAGAGCGGCTTGAAATCGCAGTAGGCGCAGAGCCATCCGGTGCTCGGCCGGAAATCGCCGGTCCGCACCGCCTCGGCGACCGCGCGCCAGAGCGCGGCGAGGGTGCGCTCGAAGCGCTCCAGCTCGGCGGCGTCGGGGGTGTAGGTGAGCACCTGCTCGTCGGCCAGGTAGATCAGCCGCAGCTCGGCCGGGACGATGCCGCGGGTGCGGAACATCATGAGCGCGTAGAACTTCAGCTGGAACAGCGCCCTTGTCTCCTGGGTGACCCCCGGCGCCTTCCCGGTCTTGTAGTCGACCACCCGCAGCGCGCCGTCCGGCCCGGCGTCGATCCGGTCGACGAAGCCGCGCAGCGGCACCCCGTCCGCGGACTCCGCCTCCAGCCGCAGCTCACAGGACTCCGGATCGAACGCGGTCGGATCCTCCAGCCGGTAGTAGCCGGCCAGCAGCGCCGCCACCTCCTCGGCGAAGGCCGGGAAATCCGCGTCCGAGATCAGCGCGCCCGCCTCCGGCCGCTCGGTGCGCACCCGCTCCCACGCCGCGGGCAGCAGCGCGCCGACGGCATCCGGAACCCGCTGCGCGGCGGGGAGTTCGAAGAGCCGCTCCAGGACCGCGTGCACGACGGTCCCGCGTACCGCCTGCCTGGACGGCGCCTCCGGGAGCCGATCGACCGCCCGGAAGCGGTACTTGAGCGGGCACTGCTTGAAATCGGCGGCGCGCGAGGGGGAGAGCGCGAGCCCGGCCGGCGCGGACGGCGGTCCGGCAGGGGGCGTGGTTACCGGCAGCGACATACCTGGCAGGCTATCCGGCGGTACCGACACCCCGCGGCCGCAGACCGCGCGGCGGGGGCCGGACAACGACCAGCGAACGGAGATCCATGACGGCCAGACGGACCGGGCCATTCACCATCGGGGACCGGGTGCAGCTGACCGACGCCAAGGGCAGGTTGCACACGGTGATCCTGGAACCGGGGAAGGAGTTCCACACCCACCGCGGCGCGATCAGCCACGACGACCTCATCGACGCGCCCGAGGGCAGCGTGGTGAACTCCACCAACGGCACGCCCTACCTGGCCCTGCGCCCGCTGCTGGTCGACTACGTGCTCTCCATGCCGCGCGGTGCCGCCGTCATCTACCCCAAGGACGCGGCGCAGATCGTGCACGAGGGCGACGTCTTCCCCGGCGCCCGCGTGCTGGAGGCCGGGGCGGGCTCGGGCGCGCTCACCTGCTCGCTGCTGCGCGCGGTCGGGCCGGAGGGCGAGGTGATCTCCTACGAGATCAGGGACGACCACGCCGAGCACGCGGTGCGCAATGTCGAGCGATTCTTCGGCGAACCTCCGGCGAACTGGTCGCTCACGATCGCCGACGTGGCGGCCTACGACGGCGAACCGGTGGACCGGGTGGTGCTGGACATGCTGGCGCCGTGGGACGCGCTGCCCGCGGTCTCCGGCGCGCTGGTGCCGGGCGGGGTGCTGATCGTCTACGTGGCGACCGTCACCCAGCTCTCCAAGGTGGTCGAGGCGCTGCGCGAGCAGCAGTGCTGGACCGAGCCGCGCTCCTGGGAGTCGCTGGTGCGGCCGTGGCACGTGGTCGGGCTCGCGGTGCGGCCGGAGCACCGGATGCAGGGGCACACCGCGTTCCTGGTCAGCGCGCGGCGGCTCGCGGAGGGCCAGGTGGCGCCCAAACCGCAGCGGCGGCCGTCGAAGGGCTGAATCGCATCCGCGAGAATCCCGTGTCGGAATCCGCCCGCCGGGGAACAATGGCAGCGTGGAAACGCAGGGTCGCGGTGCGGGTGGTGCCGGGTACGGGCTCCCGCCCGGTACCCGGCACCCGCGCGTCGATCAGGCGCAGGGGATCTGCGCGAAGCCGAGCAGCGTGCACGCCGTCGCATCCGACAGCTTCCAGGTACCGCCGTCGTTCTCCCAGGTGAGCGGGATGGCGGGGGCGGCGCCGTTGGGCGAGGTGATCACGGTCGGCGCGGTCGCTGTGTTGCCGGCCACAGTGACATCGGACACCGTGAAGGTGAGCTTGCCGTACCCGGCGAGCGCCTGGGTCAGCTGCTCGATGGCGGCGGCGCGCTTCGCGCCGTCCACCACCACCGCCGTCTTGTCGGCGGTCGGCGTGGCCGGATCGGCCAGCGTGTCCAGGGTGGCCTGCAGCTGCGCCGCGGTCGGCTGGGCGGCGTTGCCCGCCGCCTGCGAGCTGGACGCGGCCGCCGTCGAGGACGACGCAGCGGCGCTGCTCGCGACGGCACTGGTGCTCGAGGCGGCGGTCTCGGACGAGTCGTCCGAGCCGCAGCCGACGAGGCCGAGCGTAACGGCGACCGCCGCGGCGACGGTACCCACGGACACACGCAGTGCACGGGAAGGAAGGAGCATCTCGGCAACCTTTCGGTTTATCGGCGAGAGGACCCGCCGGGGTTTGTTAGGGCAGGCTAACATGGTGGATCGACGGCCGGTCGCAGCAGAGATGTGATCACGACGAAACCATGTCGGACAGCGAGAACGGTTCGCGCCCGGTAGCGTTGATAGACCGGGACTGGGAGGAGCAGCACATGAGCCCCATCGAGAATTCGGATTCGGCGGCCTGGAGAGAGCTCGAGGCGGTTCGTGCCGAGGCGGCTGCACTCCGCAGGCAACTCGCCGACTCGCCTGATCGCGGGCGCGAACTCGAGGCCCGCATCGATTCGCTCACGATTCGCAACACCAAGCTGATGGACACCCTCAAGGAGGCACGCCAGCAGCTGATCGCACTGCGCGAGGAGGTCGACCGGCTCGGTCAGCCGCCGAGCGGCTACGGCATCCTGATCGGCGCCTACGAGGACCAGACGGTCGACGTCTTCACCTCCGGCCGGAAGATGCGGCTGACCTGCTCGCCGAACATCGACACCGACACGCTCGAGTACGGCCAGACGGTCCGGCTGAACGAGGCGCTCACGGTCGTCGAGGCGGGCAACTTCGACGCCATCGGCGAGATCGGCACGCTCCGCGAGATCCTGGACGACGGCCGTCGCGCCCTCGTCGTCGGGCACGCCGACGAGGAGCGGGTGGTCTGGCTCTCCGGCCCGCTGAGCAAGCTCTCCGAGGCCGACGACCTGGACGACCCGGACTCCCCGATCCGCAGGCTGCGCCCCGGCGACTCGCTGCTCGTCGACACCAAGGCCGGGTTCGCCTTCGAGCGCGTCCCCAAGGCCGAGGTCGAGGATCTCGTGCTGGAGGAGGTGCCGGATGTCGACTACACCGACATCGGCGGCCTCGGCAGGCAGATCGAGCAGATCAGGGACGCGGTCGAGCTGCCCTTCCTGCACAAGGATCTGTTCCGCGAGTACGCGCTGCGCCCGCCGAAGGGCGTGCTGCTCTACGGCCCGCCCGGCTGTGGCAAGACGCTGATCGCCAAGGCGGTGGCGAACTCGCTGGCCAAGAAGATCGCCGAGGCCCGCGGTGAGGACGCCAAGGAGGCCAGGTCCTTCTTCCTCAACATCAAGGGCCCCGAACTGCTGAACAAGTTCGTCGGCGAGACCGAGCGGCACATCCGGATCATCTTCCAGCGGGCGCGCGAGAAGGCCTCCGAGGGCACCCCGGTGATCGTGTTCTTCGACGAGATGGACTCGATCTTCCGCACCCGCGGCTCCGGCGTCTCCTCGGACGTGGAGACCACCGTGGTCCCGCAGCTGCTCAGCGAGATCGACGGCGTGGAGGGGCTGGAGAACGTCATCGTGATCGGCGCCTCCAACCGCGAGGACATGATCGACCCCGCCATCCTGCGGCCGGGCCGGCTGGACGTGAAGATCAAGATCGAGCGGCCGGACGCGGAGTCCGCGCAGGACATCTTCTCCAAGTACCTGACCGACACGCTGCCGCTGCACGCCGACGACGTCGCCGAGTTCGGCGGCGACAAGACGCTCTGCATCCGCACCATGATCGAGCGGGTCGTCGACCGGATGTACGCGGAGAGCGAGGACAACCGCTTCCTCGAGGTCACCTACGCCAACGGTGACAAGGAGGTCCTGTACTTCAAGGACTTCAACTCCGGCGCCATGATCCAGAACATCGTGGACCGCTCCAAGAAGTACGCCATCAAGGCGGTGCTCGACACCGGCAACCCCGGGCTGCGCATCCAGCACCTCTACGATTCGATCGTGGACGAGTTCTCCGAGAACGAGGACCTGCCCAACACCACGAATCCGGACGACTGGGCGCGGATCTCCGGCAAGAAGGGTGAGCGGATCGTCTACATCCGCACGCTCGTGACCGGTAAGAACGCCAGTGCCAGCCGGGCCATCGACACCGAGTCG
>NZ_JBHSAX010000013.1:0-66269 GCF_042650385.1 Nocardia jiangsuensis | reverse complement strand
CCCACTGGCGTCGACGGTCGGAAGCGGGGGACGCTGCCGACCCGGCCCCATCACGCGGCCGGGCGCCGGCGGCGCCGATCAGGCCTTGGCGACCGTGACGCTGTCGAGCACCACCGGGACGGCGGGGGCGCCGTCGCCACCACCACCGAGGACGCCGGCCGCGGCGATGCCGTTCAGCAGGTCGAGCCCGGCGGTGACGCGGCCGAACGGGGTGTAGTTCGGCGGCAGCTGGGAGTCGCGGTAGACCAGGAAGAACTGGCTGCCGTTGGTGCCGGGCCCGGCATTCGCCATGGCAACGGTGCCCGCCGGGTAAACGGCGCCTGCCAGATTCTCGTCCGGGAACCGGTAGCCGGGGCCGCCGGTGCCGCTCGCGGTCGGGTCGCCGCACTGCAGCACGAAGATGCCCTCGGTGGTGAGCCGGTGGCAGGCGGTGTGGTCGAAGTACTTCTGCGCGGCGAGGAAGGCGAACGAGTTCACCGTGCGCGGCGCGGCGGCGCCGTTCAGCTCGAGGGTGAGCGGGCCGCAGGTGGTGTTGAGCGTCGCGACATAGGCGGCAGGCTCGACGGTGAGCGGCGGCTCGGCCTGCCACTGCTGGCCGGTCGGGGCCGCGGGGCCGGGCAGCGCGCAGAGCGCGGGGACGGGAATCGCGGTGGCGGGCGCGGCGCTGATGAGCGCGGCCAGCAGCGGCGCGGCCAGCAGGGCGGCGCGGAATCGGGGTCGGCCCGGCGCGGGCCGGGGGGACGCGGGGGAAACGGGCGGCGGAACGCAGCTCACCGGGCGTGCTCGCTTTCGGGGTGTCGCGGGGTCGATCGATGCGGCCCGCATCTTGCCATCCCACCCGGGTCCGGCGCCGTGCTTCGCCGGGACCGGTGCCCGATCGCAGCGGTACGCTGCGGCCATGCCCGCCGCATCCGAGATCTGGCACAATCCGCGCTGCACCAAGAGCCGCGCCGCCACCACCCACCTGGACGGCATCGGCGCCGCGTACACCGTGCGCCGCTACCTGGACGATCCGCCCACCGCGGCCGAGCTGCGTGCGGTGCTGACGCGGCTCGGGAAGGAGCCGTGGGAGATCACCCGCACCGGCGAGGCGGTGGCGAAGGAGCTCGGGCTGAAGGAGTGGCCGCGCACCGAGGCGGAGCGCGAGCGCTGGATCACGGCCCTGGCCGAGCACCCGGTGCTCATCGAACGCCCGATCGTGCTCACCCCGGACGGCGGCGCCGTCGTCGCCAGGACGCCGGAAGCGCTGGCCCGCCTCGGTTCTGCCGCCGGACGGTAGGGTCGCCGACCATGAAGGTACAACTGCGCCACAGCCCCGCCTCCGCCGTCGCACGGTGCTTCCTCGCCGGCGGCGAGCCCATGCGGGTGGAGAGCGGCGCCATGGTCGCGCACTCGGCGGGGGTCGCGCTGCAGGCCAAGGCCGAGGGCGGCATCCTGGCCGGGCTGAAGCGGTCGGTGCTGGCCGGCGAGTCGTTCTTCGTCTCCACCTTCACCGCGCCGCAGCAGGGCGGCTGGGTGGACGTGGCGCCCGCGCTCCCCGGTGACGTGCTGAACCTGCAGATCACCCAGGACCGGCCGTACTTCATCAGCCGCGGCGGCTGGATCGCGAACTCGCACGCGGTGCAGGTGGAGAGCAAGTGGGGCGGCTTCGCGAACCTCTTCGGCGGCGAGGGCGGCTTCGGGCTGCGCGCACACGGCGACGGCGAGGTGGTGGTCGGCGTCTTCGGCGCCATCGACAGCATCGACCTGCAGCCGGGCGAGCCGGTCACCATCGACACCGGGCACGTCGTCGCCTACGACCTGGCGATGAACTTCACCATCCGGCGCGCCGTCTCCGGGCGCTCGATCCAGTCGCTGAAGTCCGGCGAGGGCTTCGTCTTCGACTTCGTCGGGCCGGGCCGGGTGCTGCTGCAGACCCGCAACCCCGGTGCCTTCGCGGCCTGGGCCGGGTCGGTCAGCTCGACGTCCTGAGCAGGTCGTCCACCAGCAGCCTGGTGTCGGGTACGAACGGCCAGGCCGGATCGGCGAGGTGCGCGCGGAGTTCGGCGTCGGTCCACCACCAGCCGTCGGCGATCTCCTCCGGCTGGTGCCGGATCGGGCCGTCCCAGCGCACCAGGTAGGCGAACAGGTGGCAGCGCATCGGCGCGCCCTGCCACCGCCCGTCCCAGGACACCCTGGCCGCGGGGCGCGCCCCGACGCCGCCTGTGAGCACGATGCCGAGCTCCTCGGCCAGCTCCCGCTCGGCGGTCCGGGCCGTGGTCTCGCCCGGCCCGACCACGCCGCCGGCCAGGCAGTCGTGCATCCCGGCGAAGACCAGCTTGCTGTCGGTCCTGCGGTGCACGTAGACCCGGCTGCCGTCGCCGGAGCGCACCAGCACGCCCGCGCTGGCGTGCCACAGCCCCTCCCGGTAGACGGTGGCCCGCTCGGCGCTGCCGGTGACCCGGCCATCGGCGTCGTACACCGCGATCAGCTCGGCTCCCGCTCCATCAGCCACCGATCGAGGGTAGCCCGCGGTAGGCGAGGAACTGCAGCGTCAGCGTGCAGACGGCGTTGGTCGCCAGGTACACCAGCACGACCACCGGAAGCAGCGCCGCACCGGCAAGGGCGGTGCCGGGCAGCACCCACAGGGTGAGCGGCCGCAGCATCGGCAGCGTCGGCCTGCCCGCGCCGCGGCGCAGCGTCATCCGCGCGGTGACGTGTGCCGCGACCGCCGCGAGCAGCGCCAGCGGGACGGCGACCAGCGCGATCGCCTGCGGGGCTCCCGCACCGGCGAGCGCGGCCGAGAGCGGGGCGCCGAACAGGTCGGCCCCGAGGAACGACTGCACGTGGCCGGGGTCGAGCAGATAGTTCGCGGTGGCGGCGTTGAGCTCGGGGCTGAGCGGCTGCGCCGTGCTGCCGAAGGGGAGCGCCGCCGCCGCGGTGCGGTCGAACGAGCGCAGCACGTGGAAGAGGCCGAGGAAGAGCAGCGCCTGCCCGAGCATCGGCAGGAAGCCGCCGAACAGCCGGACGTCGTGCTCGGCATACAGGTTGCGCAGCTCGGCGGATTGCCGCCGCGGGTCGGTGTGCGTGCGGCGGATCTGCTCCACCGCCGGCCGGAGCCGGTCCATGGTGACCGAGCGGCGGGCCTGTCCGCGGACCACCGGGTAGAGCGCCGCGCGCACCGCGATCACCAGCAGTACCACTGCGGCGATCCAGGCGAGTGCGCTGCCGAGCAGGGCGGCGGTGGCGGTGTGGCCTGCCAGGAGCAGGGCGGACACCGGGAAATAGACGAAGTCGAGCATGGGGACACCCCTCACGAACACGTGCGCACGGGCGCACGGGCGGATTTCGGACGACGGCGAGCGCCGAGGGGCCGGGACGACCGCTCAGGCGCGCGCGGCGCCGGGTGCCCGTGGCCGCGGGCGGCCGGGGGTGCCGGGGTTGCTCTGCCGCAGGAAGTCGCCGCGCCTGCGCTGCTGCGCGGCGGGCGGCGGACCGGTGCGCGGGATCGGCGGCAGCGCGCTCCGGTCACCGCGGGTGACCAGCAGCGCCACGACCAGCGCGGCCGCGAGTACCGCCGCGACCTGCATCGCGGCCTGCGGTGCCGGCGAACTCAGCCCGGCGGGCAGGACGAGCATGACCACCGCCGCGAGCGCCGCGAGAATCGCGGGCAGCGCACGGTGGCCGGAGAGCATGCGCACAGTGTACGGCCGCTCGGCGTCCGCATCCGCGCGAAGGACGACCCTTCGGATGACATCGGCGTCGGTCGCCTACGCTCGAAGGATGCAGCGCATCATCGGAATCGAGGTCGAGTACGGCATTTCGACCCCCACCGAGCCGTCGGCCAACCCGATCCTCACCTCCACCCAGGCCGTGCTGGCCTACGCGGCGGCCGAGGGTGTGCCCCGCGCCAAGCGCACGCGCTGGGACTACGAGGTGGAGTCGCCGCTGCGGGACGCGCGCGGTTTCGACCTGAGCCGGATGAGCGGCCCGGCGCCGGTCATCGACGCCGACGAGGTGGGCGCGGCGAACATGATCCTGACCAACGGCGCCCGGCTCTACGTCGACCACGCGCACCCGGAGTTCTCCGCCCCCGAGGTCGTCGACCCGCTGGACGCGGTGATCTGGGACAAGGCGGGGGAGCGGGTGATGGAGGCCGCCGCGCGGCACGCCTCCAGCGTTCCCGGCGCGCCGCGGCTGCAGCTGTACAAGAACAACGTGGACGGCAAGGGGGCCTCCTACGGCACCCACGAGAACTACCTGATGAACCGGGCCACCCCGTTCAACCAGATCATCGTCGGGCTCACCCCGTTTTTCGTCTCCAGGCAGGTGATCACCGGCTCCGGGCGGGTCGGCATCGGCCAGTCCGGCGACCAAGCCGGCTTCCAGCTGTCCCAGCGCTCCGACTACATCGAGGTCGAGGTCGGGCTGGAGACCACGCTCAAGCGCGGCATCATCAACACCCGCGACGAGCCGCACGCGGACGCCGACAAGTACCGGCGGTTGCACGTCATCATCGGCGACGCCAACCTGGCCGAGATGTCCACCTACCTCAAGGTCGGCACGACGGCGCTGGTCCTCGACCTGATCGAGAGCGGTGCCGACCTCTCCGACCTGCAGCTGGCCCGCCCGGTCACCGCCGTGCACACCATCAGCCACGACCCGACGCTGCGCGCCACCGTCGCGCTGCAGGACGGCCGCGAGCTCACCGGCCTCGCGCTGCAGCGGATCTACCTGGACCGGGTCTCGGCCTTCGTCGAGCACACCGGCGACGACGACCCGCGCGTACGCGACATCATCGAGAACTGGGCCATGGTGCTCGACCTGCTGGAGCGCGACCCGATGGAATGCGCCAACCTGCTGGACTGGCCGGCCAAGCTGCGGCTGCTGGAGGGCATGCGCAGCCGCGAGGGGCTGGGCTGGGCCGCGCCCAAGCTGCACCTGATGGACCTGCAGTACTCCGATGTCCGGCTGGACAAGGGGCTGTACAACCGGCTGGTGGCCCGCGGTTCGATGAAGCGCCTGGTCACCGAGCAGCAGGTGCTCGCCGCGATGACCGAGCCGCCGACCGACACCCGCGCCTACTTCCGCGGCGAGTGCCTGCGCCGGTTCGGCGCCGACATCGCCGCCGCGAGCTGGGATTCGGTGATCTTCGACCTGGGCGGCGACTCGCTGGTCCGGATCCCGACGCTGGAGCCGCGCCGGGGCACGAAAGCGCACGTCGGGAAGTTGTTGGACGGCGTCGAGACCGCCGCCGACCTCGTGGAACAGCTCACCACGTAGGTAAAAGGTCCCTGCTGTCGGCGGGGCTGGGTAGTGTTGAGACACGCGCACGCACAGTGCGGAGGCGGCTACGGCCGTGACGAGGAAGAGGGAGGTCGGCTGCCATGGCACAAGAGCAGACCAAGCGCACCGGGGGCGGTGGCGACGACGACGGCCAGGACGGCGCCGAGGCCGCAGGCCAGGAGCGCCGCGAAAAGCTCGCGGAGGAGACCGACGACCTGCTGGACGAGATCGACGACGTGCTCGAGGAGAACGCCGAGGACTTCGTCCGCGCGTACGTGCAGAAGGGCGGCCAGTGACAGCAGGTGACCCGGCGCGGCTCCAGCTCGGATACGCGACCTCCTCGTTCACCGACCACCTGCGCGCGAACGCACCGGAGCTGCTGCCGGGCAACGGCTTCGCCGCGTCCGGCGGTACCACCGGCCACGCCGGTGGTACCGGCGTGTCGGAGCTCGCCCCGCACGGCACCACCATCGTCGCGGTCAGTTTCCGCGGCGGCGTGCTGATCGCGGGCGACCGCCGGGCCACCATGGGCAACCTGCTGGCCAGCCGGGACATGGAGAAGGTGCACATCACCGACTCGTTCTCGGCGGCCGGGATCGCGGGCACCGCGGGGCTCGCGGTGGAGATGCTGCGCATCTTCGCCGTCGAGCTGGAGCACTACGAGAAGCTCGAAGGCGTCTCGCTCACCTTCGACGGCAAGGCCAACAAGCTGTCCAAGATGGTGCGGGAGAATCTGCCCGCCGCCATGCAGGGGCTCGCGGTGGTGCCGATGCTGGTCGGCTTCGACCAGTACGCCACCGACGCGGACCGGGCGGGCCGCATCGTCTCCTACGACGTCGTCGGCGGGCGCAGCGACGAGCGCTTCGGCTACGCCGCCGTCGGCTCCGGCTCCACCTTCGCCAAGTCGTCGCTGAAGAAGCTGTACGCCAAGGGCATCGACCAGTCCCGCGCGCTGCGGATCGCGGTGGAGGCGCTCTTCGACGCCGCCGACGACGACACCGCCACCGGCGGGCCCGATCTGATCCGCGGGATCTTCCCGACCGCGGTCGTGATCGACGCCGACGGCGCCGCCGAGGTGACCGAGGAACGCCTGCTCGAGATCACCAGGGCGATCGTCGCCGCGCGGGAGGCCGCCGAGGCGGTCGCCGGCCGGGCCGCGATCGAGGACGGGGCCGGCCGCGCTGCCGGGGAAGGGAGTTCCGGGGCATGACCTTGCCGTACTACGCCTCCGCCGAACAGATCGTCCGGGACAAGACCGAGCTGGCACGCAAGGGCATCGCCCGCGGGCGCAGCGTCATCGTGCTGGTCTACGACAAGGGCGTGCTGTTCGTCGCGGAGAACCCCTCCGCCACGCTGCACAAGGTGAGCGAGCTGTACGACCGGATCGGCTTCGCGGCCGTCGGGCGGTACAACGAGTTCGAGAATCTGCGCCGCGCCGGCATCCTGCAGGCCGACGTGCGCGGGTACCAGTACGACCGGCGCGACGTCACCGGCCGGGCGCTGGCCAATGCCTACGCCCAGGCGCTCGGCACCATCTTCACCGATCAGCTCAAGCCGTACGAGGTCGAGCTGTGCGTGGCCGAGGTCGGCTATCCGGAGCAGCACCCGCAGTCGGTGCTCTACCGGGTCACCTTCGACGGCTCGATCGTCGACGAGCGCGAGTTCGTCGTGATGGGCGGCACCACCGAGCCGATCGTCAGCGCGCTCAAGGAGTCCTACCGGGCCGGGCTCGACCTGGCCGCCGCGGTCCGGGTCGCGGTGAACGCGCTGCAGGGCGGGCAGCCGGAGGGCGCCGACAAGGAGAAGCGGGTGCTCGGCGTCAGCTCGCTCGAGGTCGCCAACCTGGAGCAGGCGCGGCCGCGCCGCACCTTCCGCCGGATCGCCGACGCCGCGCTGCAGGAACTGCTCTCCGCCACCGCGGAATCCACCGCCGACGGTGACGAGAAGCCCACCGAGGGCAACGGCTCACCCTCCTGACCGCTGGGGGACGCACCGCGCGGTGCGTCCCCTCGCGGGCGGTGGCCCGGGTCGCCGGGCGGGGCGATCGGCCACGCCCGGAGGTGAGTCGAGCAGGCCCGTCAGGGGCGTGCCGGGCGCGGCCCCGCGATCATTTCCGCACCGGAAATTTTTCGTGTCCGGACCGCCCGGGGCCGTTCTTTACCCGGCCCGACCGGGCATCGTTGCGAGAACGTAGGCAACGGGCTTCCGCCGACAGCCCCGCCACCGGCACGAAGAGCTGTAATGTCGATGGAGTGCAGCGACGAATCATGGGGATCGAGACCGAGTTCGGTGTCACGTGCACCTTCCACGGTCACCGTCGGCTGTCCCCCGACGAAGTGGCCCGGTACCTGTTCCGCCGGGTGGTTTCCTGGGGCCGG
Organism: Nocardia jiangsuensis; assembly: GCF_042650385.1. NCBI lineage: Bacteria > Bacillati > Actinomycetota > Actinomycetes > Mycobacteriales > Nocardiaceae > Nocardia > Nocardia jiangsuensis. The sequence continues at coordinate 58,626 of NZ_JBHSAX010000013.1, read as the reverse complement.
AGTTCCAATGTGTTCCTCCGCAACGGCGCCCGGCTGTATCTCGACGTCGGGTCACACCCGGAGTACGCCACCGCCGAGTGCGACAGCCTCGCCCAGCTGGTGACGCACGACCGGGCAGGCGAACGGGTGCTGGAGGACCTGCTCATCGACGCCGAGCAGCGGCTCGCCGAGGAGGGCATCGGCGGTGACATCTACCTGTTCAAGAACAACACCGACTCCGCGGGAAACTCCTACGGCTGCCACGAGAACTTCCTCGTCGTCCGCGCGGGCGAGTTCTCCCGGATCTCCGACGTGCTGCTCCCGTTCCTGGTCACCAGGCAGCTGATCTGCGGCGCCGGCAAGGTGCTGCAGACGCCGAAGGCGGCCACCTTCTGCCTGTCGCAGCGCGCCGAGCACATCTGGGAGGGCGTCTCCTCGGCGACCACCCGCTCGCGCCCGATCATCAACACCCGCGACGAGCCGCACGCCGACGCGGAGAAGTACCGCCGGCTGCACGTCATCGTCGGCGACTCCAACATGGCCGAGACCTCGACGATGCTCAAGGTCGGCACCGCGTCCCTGGTCCTGGAGATGATCGAGGCAGGCGTCTCCTTCCGTGATTTCGCCCTGGACAATCCGATCCGCGCCATCCGCGAGGTCAGCCACGACCTGACCGGTCGCCGCCCGGTGCGGCTGGCAGGCGGCAGGCAGGCCAGCGCGCTCGAGATCCAGCGCGAGTACTACGCCCGCGCCGTCGAGCACCTGCGCAACCGCGACCGCGACCCGCAGGTCGACCAGGTGGTCGACCTGTGGGGGCGCACCCTGGACGCGGTGGAGGCGCAGGATTTCGCCAAGGTCGACACCGAGATCGACTGGGTGATCAAGCGCAAGCTCTTCCAGCGCTACCAGGACCGCTACAGCATGGAGCTCTCCGATCCCAAGATCGCCCAGCTGGACCTCGCCTACCACGACATCAAGCGCGGCCGCGGCGTCTTCGACCTGCTGCAGCGCAAGGGGCTGGCCAAGCGGGTCACCGAGGACGAGGCGGTGGACGCCGCGGTGGAGACTCCGCCGCAGACCACGAGGGCCAAGCTGCGCGGCGATTTCATCACCGCCGCCCAGGAGGCGGGACGGGACTTCACCGTCGACTGGGTGCACCTCAAGCTGAACGACCAGGCGCAGCGCACCGTGCTGTGCAAGGATCCGTTCCGCTCGGTGGACGAGCGCGTGGATCGGCTCATCGCATCCATGTGACGGCCGTCCATTACCCTCTATCGGGTGGCGATATCCAAGGTCGAACGGCTGATGAATCTGGTCATCGCGCTGCTGTCGACCAGGCAGTTCCTCACCGCCGAGCGGATCAGGACCAGCGTCGCCGGGTACGAGGACTCGGCCAGCGACGACGCGTTCAGCCGGATGTTCGAGCGGGACAAGAACGAACTGCGCGATCTCGGCATCCCGCTGGAGGTCGGGCCGGTCGGCCGATTCACCTCGGTGGAGGGGTACCGGATCAACCGGGACGCCTACGAGCTCCCGGAGATCGACCTCACCAGTGAGGAGGCGGCGGCGGTCGCGGTCGCCGTGCAGATGTGGGAGTCACCGGAGCTGGCCGCCGCGGCGGAGGGCGCGCTGCTCAAATTGCGCGCCGCCGGTGTGCACGTGGAGACCGACGCCGCCATCGCCTCGGTGCCCGCCGTCCCGGCGCGCACCCGCGGGTCGGAGCCGGTGCTGAACAAGCTGCTGGCCGCGGTGGACGCCGGGCGCGCGGTGCGCTTCGAGCACCGGGCCCGGTTCAACGCCCCCTACCTCATGCGCGACGTCGAGCCGTGGGGCGTCGTCACCCACCGGGGCCGCTGGTACCTGGTCGGGCACGACCGCGACCGGGACGCCGTGCGCACCTTCCGGCTCTCCCGGATCGGCGACGACATCACCGCGTACGGCCCGGAGAACACCGTGCGCAGACCGGACGGGGTCGACCTGCGCGAGGTGGTCGGCCGGGTCACCGAGGATTCCCCCGTGGTCGGCACCGCCACCGTCTGGGTGGCCGACGGCCGCGGCCGCGAGCTGCGCAGGCGCGGCACCGTCACCGGGACGAAGGAGCTCGCAGGCCGTAAGGGCGAGGTGGTGGAGCTGCCGGTGCGCTCCCTGGGCTGGCTCGTCGGGCTGATCACCGGGCTCGGTGCGGACGCGCTGGTCATCGGGCCGGAGGAGCTGCGCACCGATGTGGTCGCGCGGCTCCGCTCGGTCCTCGACCGCACCGAGGTGGCGCTGTGACCAGCAGGCTCTCCGTGCGGCTCGCCCGGCTGCTGAACATGGTGCCGTACCTGATCGCCAACCCGGGGATCAGCGCGGCCGAGGCCGCCGCCGACCTCGGCGTCACCACCAAGCAGCTGATGAGCGATCTGAACCAGCTCTGGATGTGCGGGCTGCCCGGCTACGGCCCCGGCGACCTGATCGACCTCTCCTTCTCCGAGGAGAGCATCGAGGTCACCTTCTCCGCCGGTATGGACCGCCCGCTGCGGCTGACCTCGACCGAGGCGACGGCGCTGCTGGTGGCGCTGCGCTCGATCGTGGACATGCCGGGCATGGTCGATCCGAGCGCCGCCTACGCCGCCATCGCCAAGCTGGAGGCGGCGATCACCGGCGCCGCGCCGGCGCCGTCGGTGCTGCCCGGCGCCGAGCCGCCGGTGGAGCCGCCCGAGGTGGCCACCGTGCGCGCCGCGCTGGCCGACGGGCGGGCGCTGCGGCTGGTCTACTACTCGGCCAGCCGGGACGAGGTGGCCGAGCGGGTGGTGGACCCGATCCGGATCGTGCTGGTGGACGACAACAGCTACCTGCAGGCCTGGTGCAGGCAGGCCGAGGGGGTGCGGCTGTTCCGGTTCGACCGGATCGAGGGCGCCACCGAGCTCGACGAACCCGCGGCGCCGCCGCGCGACGCCACCGACCGGGCCGCCGGGCTCGACCTCTTCCAGGACGATCCGTCGGTGCCGCTGGCCCGGCTGCTGATCCGCGCCGAGCACGCCTGGGTGCTCGACCAGTACCCGATGCACCGGGTGCGCACGAACCCGGACGGCGGGCTGGAGGCCACCATGCGCTTCGCCACCCTGGACTGGATGGCGCGGCTGCTGCTCGGCTTCGGCTCCGGGGTGACCGCGCTCGGGCCGCCGGAACTGGTCGCGGCGGTGCGCGACCGCTCGACCGCCGCGCTGGCCGCGTACGCCGAGGCCGGGCTGACCGAGTCCGGCATCTGATGGCGGTCGCCCGCAAATGCTGACCGCAACACGCGGTCCCGCCTATCCGGGTCCGGTAGCATCGGACCTACCACAGCTTCGGGAGGTAGAACAATGGGCAGTCTGAGCATTTGGCACTGGCTGATCATCGCCGCGCTCTTCGTGATGTTCTTCGGCGCGAAGCGGCTGCCGGATGCCGCCCGCGGCCTCGGCCGCTCGCTGCGCATCTTCAAGAGCGAGGTCAGCCAGATGCAGAACGAGAGCGGGAGCCAGCAGGCGGCGCCGCAGCAGCAGGCCGCCGAGCCGACGCAGCAGCTGCCCGCCGCGGCGCCGCAGCCGGCGCCGGTCACCGAGCCGACGACGCAGACCAAGTCGCTCTGACGAGGCCGGCCCGCCGCTCCGCGGGGCCGGAAGCGGTCCGGTCGGCGGCCGGGCCAGCGCGCCGCGGCGCCGGACGGCACGCCGGGCGCGGACGCCGGTCGTTCGCCACCGTCACCACGCACCACTCCGCATCCACGACGCAGCCGGCAGGTGCCGCGCCGCGCGGCTAGCCAGGGGCCTCACCGATCATGCGAATCCCGTTCGATCCGCGGCGCAGCCGGCGCCGGACGAACCCCGACGGCACCATGTCGTTGGTCGAGCACCTCCACGAACTGCGCAGCCGCATGCTCAAGGCGATCGCGGCCGTCGCCTTGGGCACCGTCATCGGCTTCCTCTGGTACTCGCACTCCTTCTTCGGGCTGGAGAGCCTGGGCGAGCTGCTGCGCGGCCCCTACTGCTCGCTGCCGCCGGAGGCGCGCGCCGCGCTGACCACGGACGGCGCCTGCCGGCTCCTCGCCACCGGTCCGTTCGAGCAGTTCATGCTGCGGCTCAAGGTGGGCATGACCGCGGGCATCGTGCTCTCGGCGCCGTTCTGGCTGTACCAGATCTGGGCGTTCATCACCCCGGGGCTGTACGCCAAGGAGCGGCGCTACGCGGTGAGCTTCGTCGTCATCGGCACCCTGCTCTTCGTGACCGGCGCGGTGCTGGCCTACGTCGTCGTCGCGCACGCCCTGAGCTTCCTGCTCACCATCGGCGACAATGTGCAGATCACCGCGCTGAGCGGTTCGCAGTACTTCGGCTTCATCATCCAGCTGCTGGTGATCTTCGGCGTGAGCTTCGAGTTCCCGCTGCTGATCATCGGGCTGAATCTGGTCGGCGTGCTCAGCTACGTCAAGCTCAAGGCCTGGCGGCGCGGCATTGTCTTCGGGCTCTTCGTCTTCGCCGCCATCGTCACCCCGCAGGACCCGTTCTCCATGCTGGCGCTCGCCCTCGCGCTGACGGTGCTCTTCGAGGTCGCGGTGCAGATCTCCCGGTTCAACGACGGCCGGAAGGCCCGCCGCGACAGCGCGGATGGCCTCGGCGCGCTCGACGACGAGGAGGCCTCCTCCATCGATGGGCCGTCCGGCGTCGACGCCGCGGCCCCGGTCACGAAGGCCGGAAAAACTCCGCGCTCGGTGTCGGACTACTCCGATACGCTCTGAGGAGTGACACACGACCGGTCGCTGACGGGCGAATTGGCACGCTTCGCCGCCCGCCTCTCCTTCGCGCTCGACCCCTTCCAGCGGGATGCCTGCGCCGCCCTCGAGGCGGGGCACGGCGTGCTGGTCTGCGCGCCCACCGGCGCGGGCAAGACCGTGGTCGGCGAGTTCGCCGTCCACCTCGCGCTCGCCTCCGGCGGCAAGTGCTTCTACACCACGCCGATCAAGGCGCTCTCCAACCAGAAGTTCGCCGACCTGGTGGAGCGGCACGGCCGCGAGAGCGTCGGGCTGCTCACCGGTGACCAGTCGGTGAACCCGACCGCCCCGGTGCTGGTGATGACCACCGAGGTGCTGCGCAACATGCTCTACGCCTCCTCGGACACGCTCCGCGCGCTGTCGTATGTGGTCATGGACGAGGTGCACTACCTGGCCGACCGGTTCCGCGGCGCGGTGTGGGAGGAGGTCATCCTGCACCTGCCCCAGGAGGTCAGGCTGGTCAGCCTCTCGGCGACGGTCAGCAACGCCGAGGAGTTCGGCGCCTGGATGGAGACGGTGCGCGGCGACACCGCCGTCGTCGTCGACGAGAACCGGCCGGTGCCGCTCTGGCAGCACGTGATGGTCGGGCGCAGGCTCTTCGACCTCTTCGACACCTCGTCCAGCGAGCAGAAGATCATCGTGGACGAGGATCTGGTGCGCTACATCCGGCAGCGGGAGAGCGCGGACCGGATGAACAACTGGGGCGGCCCGCGCGGCCGCGGCGGCGGGCCGCGCCGCGACTTCCGCCCGCTGCCGCGCCCCGAGGTGCTGGCCCAGCTGGACGAGGAGGGGCTGCTCCCGGCGATCACCTTCATCTTCAGCCGGGCCGGCTGCGACGGCGCGCTGGCGCAGTGCGTGCGCTCCCGGCTCGACCTCGGCCGCCAGGACGAGCTGGCGGAGGTCGACCGGATCATCGAGCGGCACACCGGCGACCTGCCGCGCGGCGATCTGGAGGTGCTCGGGTACTGGGAGTGGCGCGAGGCGCTGCACCGCGGGCTCGCCGCGCACCACGCGGGCATGCTGCCCGCGTTCCGGCACACCGTGGAGGAGCTGTTCGTGCGCGGCCTGGTCCGCGCGGTCTTCGCCACCGAGACGCTGGCGCTCGGCATCAACATGCCCGCCCGCACCGTGGTGCTCGAGCGGCTGGTCAAGTTCAACGGCGAGAGCCATGCCGAGCTCACCCCCGGCGAGTACACCCAGCTCACCGGCCGGGCCGGGCGGCGCGGCATCGACGTCGAGGGGCACGCCGTGGTGCTCTGGCAGCCGCAGGTCGACGCCAGCGCGGTGGCCGGGCTCGCCTCCACCCGTACCTACCCGCTGCGCAGCTCCTTCCGGCCCGGCTACAACATGTCGATCAACCTGATCGACCGGATGGGCGCGGCCGAATCGCGCGAGCTGCTGGAGCGGTCGTTCGCGCAGTTCCAGGCCGACCGCTCGGTGGTCGGGCTGGTGCGCGGCATCGAGCGCAACCAGGGGCAGCTCGCCAAGCTGCGCGACCAGCTCGGCGGCGCGGGCGGCGGCGTGCTCGAGTACATCGCGCTGCGCGAGCGGATCGCGCAGCGTGAGCGGCAGCTCAACCAGCAGCGCAGGGCCGATCGCCGGGGCGCCGCCGCGGACGCGCTCGTCGCGCTGCAGCGGGGCGACGTGGTGGCGATTCCCGCCGGGCGCAGGGCCGGGCTCGCGGTGATCCTGGAGCCGGACGCCACCCCGGGCGATCCGCGCCCGCTGGTGCTCACCGAGGACAAGTGGGCGGGGCGGATCTCGGTCGCCGACTTCCCGAGCCCCGCCGAGGCGCTCGGCCGGATGCGGCTGCCGCGCCGGGTCGACCACCGCACCGCGCGGGCCCGCCGGGATCTGGCGTCGGCGCTGCGCAGCACCGGCATCGCCGCGCCCGGCCGGGGCAGGCGCACCGGCAACCGGGCCGATGCCGCCGACGACCGCGAGCTCGCCACCCTGCGCCGCACGCTGCGCGCGCACCCGGCGCACCACCGCCCCGACCGCGAGCAGCTGTGCCGGGTGGGGGAGCGGTACAGCCGGCTCGAGCGGGAGACCGAGTCCATGCGGCAGCAGGTCGCCGCCACCACGAACTCGCTGGCCCGCACCTTCGACCGGATCGTCGGTTTGCTGGCCGAACGCGGGTACGTCGCCGACGGCGAGGTCACCGCGGACGGCAGGCGGCTGGCCCGGATCTACACCGAGAGCGATCTGCTGGTCTCGGAGTGCCTGCGGCAGGGCATCTGGCGCGGGCTCGGCCCGGCCGAGCTGGCCGCGGTGGTCTCCGCGCTGGTGTACGAATCGCGCCAGGAGGTCGGGCTGATCGGGGCGGCCGGGCCGACCCAGCCGATCCGGCGGGCGCTGAACGCCACGCTCGCGGTCTGGACCGCGCTGCGCGCGGACGAGGCGGCGCACCGGCTCGCCCCCACCCGCGAACCGGACCCCGGTTTCGTCGGCACCGTCTACCTGTGGGCGCGCGGCGACGGCCTGGCCGATGCGTTGCTGGCCGGTGGCGAGCAGAGCTCGCCGCTCTCCGCCGGTGATTTCGTGCGCTGGTGCAGGCAGGTGATCGATCTGCTCGACCAGATCCACGGCACCGCCGACGACGTCGAGCTGGCGGCGACCGCCGCCAAGGCGGTGCGGGCCATCCGGCGGGGTGTCGTCGCCGTGGACGCCGCGTGACCGAACCGTGTGTGATTTGATTTCCTCGCGTACCGACCGTGTACGCAGCCGTCGCCATGCGACGGGTCGCGCACGGGGGGCTACCGTGTGTACAACGATGCGAGTGGAGGCAAACCGATGAGCGGCCCGTACGGACCGAGCGGCCCCGATCAGGGACGCAACGATCCCACCCAGCAGTGGGGTGGACAGCAACCGGTGAGCGGCGCGCAGCCGACGCAGCAGTGGACCGGTCAGCCTCCCTCGCAGGCCCAGCCGACCCAGCAGTGGGGCGGGGGTGACCAGTCGCAGCAGCCGCAGCAGCAGTGGGGCCAGTCGCAGCCGCAGTGGGGGCAGCAGCCGCAGCAGTCCCAGCCGCAGTGGGGCCAGCAGCAGCCGCAGCAATCGCAGCCGTGGGGGCAGCAGCCGCAGCCGGGGCAGCCCCAGCAGCAGTGGGGTCAGCCGCAGCAGCAGTGGGGGCAGCCCCAGCAGCCGCAGCAGGGTGGCAAGGGCAAGGGGCTGCTGATCGGGCTGATCGTCGGCGGGCTCGTCGTCGTCGGGCTGATCGTGGCGCTCGTCCTCGCCGTCACCGCGACCGACAAACTGGACCAGGCGGCCGTGCAGGACGGCGTCGAGAAGGTGCTCGGCGATTCGTACGGCATCTCCGATGTCGGCTCGGTCTCCTGCCCCTCCGGGCAGAAGGTCGAGGTGGACGCGGTCTTCCAGTGCACCGTCGACATCAGCGGTGAGCAGAAGACGGTCCAGGTGAAGATCACCAGGGACGACGGCACCTACGAGGTCGGTCGACCCAGCTGAGACCGGTCCCGGCGGATTCCGCCGGGAGGTCCGGGCGGCGCCGACGAGGGGCGTCGCCCGGTTTGTCGTGTCTCGCACCGGAGCCGAGCGGACGGGCCGGTTCGCCGAGGCCAGGGCCTGCGGGCGGGTCAGCCCCGGTTGCCGCGGGTCAGCCCGCGTGCGCGGCGGCGATGGCCTTGATGAGTCGCTCGATCGGGCTCTCCGCGTTGTACTTCGCGGCGAGTTCGCGCAGCCGCTCCGGATCAGCCGGCTCGGCGGGGAGGGCATCGTCCTTGGAGAGCGCGACGTCGGCGTCGCGGACCACCCGTACCACCGGGGCCGCGGCGGTCAGGTAGTCGGCGGCGGCGCGGAGTTTCGCGCGGACCCCCGCGGCCAGGTCGGCCGCCGGATCCTCGACCGCGGCGCGCAGCGCCTCCAGCGAGCCGAAGCGCTGGATGAGCGTGGCAGCCGACTTGTCGCCGATCCCGGCGACGCCGGGCAGCCCGTCCGAGGCGTCGCCGCGCAGCGTCGCCATATCCGCGTAGGCCGGGCCCGCGTTCGGCACCGGCACCCCGTACTTCGCCGCGACCTCGGCGGGCCCGAACAGCTCCGCCTTGGCCAGCCCGCGCCCGGCGTAGAGCACCCGGACCCGCGGCTCCGGCTCGTCGCGCACCAGCTGCAGCAGGTCGCGGTCGCCGCTCACGACCACCACCGGGTCGGTGCGCTCCCGATCGGCGAGGGTGCCGAGCACGTCGTCGGCCTCCAGGCCTTCGGCGCCGCCGGTGGCGATCCCGGCCGCGGCCAGTACCTCCAGGATCATCTCCACCTGCGGGGTCAGCTTGTCCGGCACCGCCTCGGTGCCCGGCGCCGCGGCGGTGTCCAGCCGGTGCGCCTTGTAGCTGGGCACCAGCTCGACCCGGTAGGCCGGACGCCAGTCCAGGTCGAGCGCGACCACCAGCCGGCGCGGGGTGTGCTTGGTGACCAGCGAGGCCACCATGTCGGTGAAGCCGCGCACCGCGTTCACCGAGCGGCCGTCCGGCGCGGTCAGCTTGTCCGGGATGGCGTGGAACGCGCGGAACCACAGGCTCGCGCCGTCGAGCAGCAGCAGGGGCCGATCGGGATCGCTCACGGGCCGAAGGGTACCCGGCATCCCCGACACCGGGACGTGACGCCGCGCGGGCTGGTCGCCCCGGCGTACCACGCGCGCCCGCACCGGGGGCGACGGCCGAGTAGGGCCGCGCGCCGCCATTCGGCGCTCGCACGGCGGGCGTTGCACGCGGGGCGGCCGGGTGCCGGGTACGGTCGTTCCATGAGCGAGGAGACGCGGTTCGCGGCAGATGTCTACGGCGACCGGCTCGAGCGGGCGGTCGCGGCCATGCGCGCCGCGCACCTGGACGCCCTGCTGGTCACCCCCGGCCCCGACCTGCGGTACCTGCTCGGGTCGGCGGCACAGTCGTTCGAGCGGCTCACCTGCCTGGTGATCAATGCCGACGGCGCCACCCCCTCGGTCGTGGTGCCCAAGCTGGAGCTGGCCTCACTGCAGGGATCCGCGGTCTCGGATCTCGGGCTGCGCGTGCTCGACTGGGTGGACGGCACCGATCCGTACAAGCTGGTCCGCTCCGCGCTGCACGCCGGGTCACGGGTCGCGGTGGCCGACGCCATGCCCGCGCTGCACCTGATCCCGCTCGCCGAGTCGTTCTCCGGGCTGCCGGTCTCGGCCACCCCGGTGCTGCGCGAACTGCGGATGATCAAGGACGAGGCGGAGATCGAGGCGCTGCGCCGGGCCGGCGCCGCCATCGACCGGGTGCACGCCAGGATGGGCGACTTCCTCATGGCGGGCCGCACCGAGGCGCAGGTCGCCGCCGATATCGACCGTGCCATCCAGGAGGAGGGGCACACCGAGGCCGCCTTCATCATCGTCGGCAGCGGCCCGCACGGCGCCGACCCGCACCACGAGGTCTCCAACCGGGTGATCCAGCGCGGCGACGTGGTGGTCATCGATATCGGCGGGCCGGTGGAGCCCGGCTACTACTCCGACAGCACCCGCACCTACGTGCTCGGTGAGCCGCGGGGCGAGGTCGCGAAGCGGATCGCGGAGCTGGAGCGCGCGCAGGCGGCCGCGGTCGCCGCGGTGCGGCCGGGGGTGACCGCCGAAGCGGTGGACGCCGCCGCGCGGGCCCCGCTGACCGACGCCGGGTTCGGCGATGCCTTCGTGCACCGCACCGGGCACGGGATCGGGCTCTCGGTGCACGAGGAGCCCTACATCGTGGCGGGCAACGACCTCGAGTTGCGCGCGGGGATGGCGTTCAGTGTGGAGCCGGGGATCTACTTCCCCGGGGAGTGGGGCGCCCGGATCGAGGACATCGTCGTGGTGACAGAGGACGGGTGCGAGTCGGTGAACCAGCAGCCGCACGGGCTGACTGTGCTCTGAGCGCCTACCGGTCGCGCAGGGTGCGGCTGGACAGCACCTTCGCCACCCGGATCACCAGGACGACGCGGGTCGGGTTCTCGCGGGGGACGCGGTAGCGGGCGGCGTAGCGCTGCTCGGCGTCGGTGACGCTCGCCGGGTCGTCGAGCACCTCCGCCGGACCCTCCAGGGTGAGCCAGCGCGGGCCGTCGACCTGGCTCACCGCGGCGTAGCCGGAGCGGCGCGCGTTGCGCGCCTTCACCGAGCCGCCGTCGGTGATCACCCGGGCCAGCCCGGCCTCCGGATCCCAGGTGAAGCCGACCGCGGTCACCTGCGGGGTGCCGTCGGCGCGGAGCGTGGTGAGCGTGGCCAGGTGCCGCTCGGTGACGAATTCGCTGGCGGCGGGGGAGAGCTGCGTGATGCCGGTCGTCATGGCACGACGGTAGCCGGGGCGCGCTCCGGCGCCGCGCCCGGTGCCTGACAGGATGGGCGCATGGGAGAAGGAACCGTGCTGGTGCTCGGGGGCCGCAGCGAGATCGGGCTCGAGGTGGCGGAGCGGCTCGCGCCCGGCCGCACCGTGCTGCTCGCCGCGCGGCGCAGCGCCGAGCTGAGCGCCGAGGCCGCGCGGGTGAGCGCGGCCGGTGCCGCCGCCGTGCACGCGATCGAGTTCGACGCCGACGACATCGCGGGCCACCAGGCGCTGCTGGAGAAGGTCGCCGCCGAGCACGGCGCGATCGGGGTCGCGGTGCTGGCCTTCGGGGTGCTCGGCGATCAGGCCCGTGCGGAGCGGGATCCGGCGCACGCGGTCGCCGTCGTGCACACCGACTTCGTCGCGCAGGTCTCGGTGCTCACCACGCTGGCTGATCTCATGCGGGCGCAGGGGGCGGGGCAGCTCGTCGTCTTCTCCTCGATCGCCGGGGCGCGGGTGCGCCGGGCGAACTACGTCTACGGCTCGGCCAAGGCCGGGCTGGACGGTTTCGCCTCCGGGCTCGGGGACGCGCTGCACGGGAGCGGGGTGCGGCTGCTGCTGGTGCGGTCCGGGTTCGTGATCGGGCGGATGACCGAGGGGATGAGTCCGGCGCCGTTCTCCAGCACGCCTGCCCAGGTCGCTGCGGCGGTCGTCCGCGCGTTGAGCAAGGGGAAGGCGCGGGTCTGGGTGCCGTCGGTACTGCGGCCGATCATCGTCGGGACGCGGCTGCTGCCGCAGGCGGTGTGGCGGCGGATGCCGCGGTGAGGCCGGTGCGCGGATTCGCGGCGCGCCGGACCCGGCGGGTGTCGTCGACGGGCGCGGCGTGACGGCCTCGGCGTGGCGTGGCGAGCCCATTCTCGTCGCGGGGATCGGGGCGGACGGGTGGGCGGGGATCGTGCCGGGTGTGCGGGCCGAACTCGCGGGGTGCGCGGTGCTGTTCGGCTCGGCCAGGCAGCTCGATCTGGTGCCTGCCGACGAGGTGCCCGCGCGGCGGATCGCGTGGCCGTCGCCGCTGGTTCCGGCGCTGCCCGGGCTGCTCGCCGAGCACGAGGGGGAGCGGGTCGGGGTGCTGGCGAGCGGTGACCCCATGTTCTTCGGGATCGGCAGCACGCTGGCCGGGCTGTTCGGGCCCGCGGCGCTGCGGGTGCGGCCGCGGCCCTCGTCGGTGGCGTTGGCCTGTGCCCGGCTCGGCTGGGCGGGCCAGGACGTTCCGGTGGTGAGCGCGGTCGGGCGGCCGGTCGAGACGGTACTGCCCGAGCTCACCGACGGCCGCCGGATCCTGGTGCTCAGCGCCGACGGCACCACCCCGGGAACCCTCGCGGAACTGCTGCGCGACAACAGCTTCGGCGGGTCGCGGCTGACCGTGCTGGAGCAGCTCGGCGGCCCGGCCGAACACCGGCGCACCGGCACCGCCGCCGGCTGGCCGGCTACCGCGTGCGACCCGCTCAACATCGTCGCCGTCGAAGCCGTTGCCGACGCCGGCGCACTCCGGCTGACCCGCACCCCCGGTCTCCCGGACGCCGTCTTCGGCGGCGACGGCCAGTTCACCAAGGCCGAGATCCGCGCACTCACCCTGGCCGCACTGGCGCCTGCCCCCGGCGAGCTGCTCTGGGATGTCGGCGGCGGCTCCGGCACCATCGCCATCGAGTGGTGCCGCACCCACCCGAGCTGTCGCGCGGTCACCTTCGAGCAGCGCGCCGACCGCCGCGAGCGGATCACTGCCAATGCGGCCGCGCTCGGCGTCCCCGGCATCGCTGTGCGCGGCGCCGCCCCGGATTTCCAGCCCTGGGACGGGACTCCGGACGCCGTTTTCATCGGTGGCGGAATCAGCCGATCCGGATTGCTGGAGGCGTGCTGGGCCGCGCTGCCGCCCGGTGGCCGGCTGGTGGCGGCGGCGGTGACGGCGGAGTCCGAGGCCCTGCTCCTGGCGAGTTCCCGGCGGTACGGCGGTACATTGCGCCGCTACCAGGTGTATCGGGGTACGCCGCTCGGTGGGTTCACCACCTGGTCGCCGCAGCTGCCGGTGACGCATTGGGCGGTCCGGAAGACCGGCGAAATACCGGCCGGTTCGTGAAACGCGGCAGCGTGAAGGGGTAGGGTCGGCCCCGAGTTCCGGCCACCCGGAAACGGATTTCCTGATGGGGAGACTGATGAAGTACAGCAAGTTCGCCGCCACCGCGCTGCTCGCCGCCGCCGCCACCGGCATCGCCTCCGGCACCAGCTACGCGGCCCCGGTCCCCGCCGCGCCCGCCGAGCAGCAGCAGGCCACCTCGCCCTCGGTGCAGGGCCAGGACAAGGGCGTCGACTACGCCGTCGCGCTCGCCGACGCGGGCAAGTCGATCGTCACCACGGTCACCGGCGGCGCGTTCAGCCTGGACGCCGACAAGGGCGCGGTCACCCTGACCAACGCCGCGGGCGAGGTCGTCACCACGATCCCGCTGAGCGGCAAGGCGCAGGACCGGGACGTGGCCATCGGCGCCGCGGTCTCCGCGGACGGCACCGCCCTCACCCTGACCCCGGTCGCCGGTTCGGTCGGCGGCATCAAGGACATCTCCTCGCAGGACTGGTTCTTCGCCGAGCTGCAGCGCGCCTCGCTCGGTGCCGCCGTCGGCGCCGTGATCGGTGCCCTGCTCGGCCTGGTCGGCATCGTCACCGTCATCCCGGGCGCCGTGATCGGCGGCGTCATCGGCCTGCTCGTGGCCGGTGGCCCGTCCCTGCTGAACGCGGGCGCCGCGTACTTCAGCGGCCAGCCCTGACCCGGGTCCTGATCCTGGGCGGAACCGCCGAAGCGCGGAGCCTCGCCCGCATCGCGGCCGTGCTGCCCGAGGGGGCGGTTCGGGTCGGGGGGTTCGGCGGAGTCGACGGGTTGCGGGCGTACCTGCGCGACAACGCGATAGACGTACTGGTCGATGCCACCCACCCGTTCGCCGCCGTCATGAGCTCCCACGCCGCCGCCGCTGCCGCCGCGGCCGGGATTCCGCTGCTGCACCTCCGTCGCCCCGGTTGGTCCGGCGCGCAGGGTGATTCGTGGACTCGCGTGCCCTCGCTGCCTGCCGCCGCCGAGGGGCTGTGCGGGCGCGTCTTCCTGACCGTCGGCAGGCAGGGCGTCTCCGCCTTCGCCGGTGTCGAGGAGGCGTGGTTCCTGATCCGAGCGATCGACCCGCCGGACCCGCCGGTGCCCGCATCCCACGAAATACTGCTCGCGCGCGGACCCTTCGCCGTCGACGAGGAGATCGAGTTGCTGCGCAGACAGCGGATCGACGTGCTGATCACCAAGGACAGCGGCGGGCCCGATACCGAGGCGAAGCTGATCGCCGCTCGCGAACTCGGGGTGCCGGTGATCGTGGTCGACCGTCCCCCCCTGCCCGCCGGTGGTGCGCCGGTGGTCGCCGGCGTGGACGAGGCGATGGCGTGGCTGCGGGAGAGGTGACAGGGTCACCCCGGCGCGCGGCCGTCCAGGATCGCGGTCAGATCGTCGAACCAGCCGAGCACCGCGCGCTCGTAGCGGATGCCGAACTCCAGGGTCGCGCGCTGGTAGCGGGCCTGCGGCGGGCAGTCCTCGGCCAGGTAGCCGTCCAGGCGCCCCTGGTGCACCGCGCGGTTCGCGGCGACGATGCGGTCGACGTGTGAGCGGTCCAGATGCTCGCCGAAGGAGAGGGTGAGCAGCAGCGGGACGCGGATGGTCTCGGTGCCCGGGTCGCGGGCGATCCACGCGCCGAAGGCGGCCTTGCCCGCCTCGGTGATCCGGTACGGGGTGCGCTCGCGGGCGCCCGCCTCGCCCTTCTCGACCAGGCCCGCGGCGTCCATGGCGGCGAGTTCGCGGTAGACCTGGCTCTGGGTTACGGTCCAGAAGTCGCCGATCCGCTGCTGGGCCTCGGTCACCAGGTCCCAGCCGGAGCGCGGGCCCTCGTGCAGGAAGCCGAGCAGCGAGGCGGCGGTCGCGTTCAGCGGTTTGGGCTTGGATTCGGTCATGCTGCGCACCTTCCTCTGTGGAATTTCAGCGCGGCAGGGCGGCGTAGCGGCGCGAGGTGAAGACCCGTGGTCCGTGCACCGCGGTGGTGGAGGCGCCGATGATCAGCAGGGTGCGCATATCCACCTCGGCCGGGTCGAGCTCGGCGAGCGGAACGACGCGGACCGATTCCGCCGGGCCGCCGACATCGCGGCCGAGGATCACCGGGGTGTCCGGTGCGCGGTGCTCGAGCAGCAGGTCGCGCATGGCGGCGACCTGCCAGGTGCGCTGCGAGGAGGCCGGGTTGTAGACGGCGATGGCCATGTCGGCGGCGGCCACCGCGGCGAGCCGCTCGGCCACCACCTCCCACGGCTTGAGGCGGTCGGAGAGCGAGATCGTCGCGTAGTCGTGGCCGAGGGGGGCGCCCGCCCTGGAAGCGACGGCGTGCGCAGCGGTGACGCCGGGCAGCACCCGGACCGGGACGCCGTCCCAGCGCGGGTCGGCCGCCTCCTCCAGGACGGCGGCGGCCATGGCGAAGACACCCGGGTCGCCCGAGGAGACGACCGCGACGCGGGCCCCGCGCCGGGCCAGGTCGAGCGCCATCGCGGCGCGCTCGGACTCGACCCGGTTGTCGCTGGCATGCCGCCGCTGGCCCGGCCTGGCCGGGACGCGATCGATGTAGGTGGTGTAGCCGACGAGGTCGGTCGCCTCGGCCAGGGCCGCGGTGACCTCGGGTGTGGTCCACTTCGGGTCGCCCGGACCGAGACCGACGACGACCACCTCGCCCACCGGGGGGTCGCCGATGCCTGCTCGGTCTCCCGGCACGGAACCGCTCTCGCTCGACGCGCGCGAGGGCTCCGCCCGAACCCCGTCGGCGGTCAGCGGAATCCGCGTTTCCGGCTTCGGCCCGGGCACGACGGCGATGGCGAAGTACGGCACAGTGCTCTCGTCCACGTCGGCGGCGCGCAGCACCCGCTGCCGCCCGGTGCTCGCGCGCTCGATGTAGAAGGCGTCGTCGAGCCGGCCGGCGTCGTCGAGCGCCTGCCGCACAGCGGGATACGTGCGGCCGAGCTTGAGCACGGCCGCCGCCTCGGTGGCGCGCAACCGCTCGGCGAGCTCGGCGGCGGGCAGCGTGCCCGGCAGCACGGTGAGCACCTGTTCCCCCTCGACCAGCGGCGTGCCGAGCGCGGCGGAGGCGGCGCTGACCGAGGTCACGCCGGGTACGATCTCGGCGTCGAAGCGATCGGCCAGCCGCCGGTGCATGTGCATGTACGAGCTGTAGAAGAGCGGGTCACCCGCGGCCAGCAGCGCCACCGAGCGCCCGGCCGCGAGGTGTACCGCGAGCCGCTCGGCGGCGTGGGCGTAGAACTCGTCGATGGCGCCCTGGTACCCGTCGGGGTGGTCGGTGGTCTCGGTGGTCACCGGGTAGACGAGGTGCTCCTCGAGCTGCCCCGCCCGCAGGTAGGGCGCCGCGATCGCCCGCGAGATGCTGCGCCCGTGCCTGGCGCTGTGGAAGGCGATCACATCCGCCGCGCCGATGATCCGCGCCGCTTTGACGGTGACCAGTTCCGGGTCGCCGGGACCGAGCCCGATGCCCCACAGCTTTCCGCTCATTCCGCCTCGCTCGCGATGGCGTTCAACGCCGACGCGGTGACGGCGCTGCCGCCGCGCCTGCCCCGCACGGTCAGGTACTCGACCCCGCCGTAGGAGATCAGCGCCTCCTTGGACTCGGCCGCGCCGATGAAGCCGACCGGGATGCCGAGGATCGCGGCGGGGCGCGGTGCTCCGGCGTCGAGCATGTCGAAGAGGTGGAAGAGCGCGGTCGGCGCGTTGCCGATGGCGACGACGGCGCCGGCCAGGCGGTCCCGCCACAGTTCGAGCGCGGCGGCGGAGCGGGTGGTGCCGAGTTCGGCGGCGAGCGCGGGGGTGCGCGGGTCGGTGAGGG
This sequence comes from Nocardia jiangsuensis, assembly GCF_042650385.1. Taxonomy (NCBI): domain Bacteria; kingdom Bacillati; phylum Actinomycetota; class Actinomycetes; order Mycobacteriales; family Nocardiaceae; genus Nocardia; species Nocardia jiangsuensis. The sequence goes on along the minus strand of NZ_JBHSAX010000013.1, from coordinate 41,644 downwards.
TGCAGAGCACCTCGTTCTCCGCGGGGAGGCGCTTGCGGGTGACGCCCGCGGCGACCATGGTCGCGTCGCAGAGGATGGGGGCGCCTGCCCGCAGCGCGGTGCGGGCGGCGGTGACGACGCCGGGGGAGAAGGCGATGTCGTCGGCGAGGTCGACCTGTCCGGTGCCGTGGATCATCCGCACCGCCACCTGCGCGACGTCGGCGGGGAAGCGCCCCAGGTTCGCCTCCGCCCTGATGGTGGCGAAGGACCGCCGGTAGATCTCGGCGCCATCGGTGAGGTAGCCGGCACGGGTTACGGACATGGACACCACAGTAGGACGTCGGCGGTCAGGGCCCGGTCACCCGGTAGCCGTCCGGGCCGGCGACGATATCGGTCGCCGGGCCGTGCGGGTGCCCGCACCGGCGCTCGCACCCGGACCAGTGCTGGCGCCCGGACACCCGGACGTCCCCGGCGGGAATCGGGCCGAGTGCCGCACCCGTCTCATCGGTAGGGCTCGCCACCCGCCCCGACTCCACCGCGGCGGTGGCATCGGCGCGCACGTCCGTGTGCGACTTCGCGCACCCGGGCGCCCCGGCGCAACTGCTGACCCGCACCCACGGCGACTCCGCGTCGAAGATCAGCCCCATCGGGGCGAGCACCCGCACCACCTGCTCGGCGGTCCACTCGTCGAGGTCGGGGACGACCAGCCCGCGCCACGGCGTCACCAGCACCGGCTTCTCGACGGCCGCGACGAAGAGCGCGGTGCGCGCGGGCAGCACCCCGAGCCGCACCCCGGCACCGAGCGCGACCAGCCCGTCGTCCTGCGGAAGCCAGCCGATCGGCGGGTGGTCGGCGGGATCGGGGACCACCCGTCCCGGCGCGGTGGAGGCGAACCCGAGCAGCTCGCGCACCCGCGCGGCCCCGTCCGCGACCTCGGCCAACCGCCACCCACCCCCGCGGATCTCCGCGAAGGCGCGGGCGGCGGCGAGCACCAGCCCGACCGCGTCTCCCGACGCGACCCGGATCCCGCTGTCCGCCCCGGCGAGCAGCACCGCGAACACCTCGTGCTCCACCGCGTGCAGCCCGATGTCGCCGCCGAACCCGCTGACGTCCCCGCGCCCGTCGTCCAGCGTGAACAGCACCCGGCCCGGCAGCCCGGCCAGCTCCGGCGCGGCCCGCAACCCGGCGTCGAGCGCCGGGGCCAGCTCGCGCACATCGGCCACCCCGCCGGCCAGCCCGGAGAGCGGCGACGCGACGATATTGCGCACCCGCTCGTGGCTGGCGCTCGGCAGCAACCCGGCGGCATCGAGCCGCTCGGTGAGCGCGGCGGCGTCCCGGATCCCGCGCAGCTGGACATTCCCGCGCGAGGTCAGCTCCAGCGCGCCGTCGCCGAGCTCCTCCGCCGCCTCGGCCAGCGCCTGGAGTCCGGCGGCCCCGAGCTGCCCGCCGGGTATGCGCACCCGGGCGAGCGGCCCGTCGGCCGCCTCGTGCAACCGCAGCACCCCCGGGCAGGAATCAGCATTCGATCGCGTCATGACCCGCTCCAGCCTACGGACCCGCCGCCGTCAAACCGCACCCGCGCCGGGAACCTCGCGTCGAGCGCACCCACCCGCCCCCGGTAGCATCCCGGATGCTCGCGGGAAGCGAAGAGGAAACCGGTGCAAGTCCGGTGCGGTCGCGCCACTGTTCACAGCCAGACCCTCTCCGGCGAGCACCACATCCCGCTGGGCGCGTCTCCCGAGGAAGGTCGTTCGTGATCCTGCTGCTCTCCACCTCCGACACCGATCTGCTGAGCGCTCGCGCCAGCGGCGCGGGCTACCGGTGGGCCAACCCCGCCCGGCTGCTGGTCGACGACCTGCCCGGGCTGCTGGACGGCGCCGATCTGGTGATCGTGCGCATCCTCGGTGGCAAGCGCGCCTGGGAGGAGGGGCTGGCCGCGCTCGGTGCCGCCGGCGTCCCGCTGGTAGCGCTGGGCGGCGAGAACGCCCCGGACGCCGAGCTCATGGAGCTCTCCACGGTGCCGGGCGGCGTCGCCGCCGACGCGCACAACTACCTCGCCGCGGGCGGCCCGGACAACCTGCGCGAACTGCACCACTTCCTCTCCGACACCGTCCTGCTCACCGGCAACGGCTTCCACCCGCCGGTGCAGCTGCCCGCCTGGGGCGTGCTGGAACGGGAAGCCGCCGCGATCGACGGCCCGACCGTCGCGGTGGTCTACTACCGCGCCCAGCACCTGGCCGGGAACACCGGCTACATCGCCGCGCTCTGCGACGCCGTCGAGGCCGCCGGAGCCAGGCCGCTGCCGGTGTACTGCGCCTCGCTGCGCACCGCCGAACCCGAGCTGCTCGACACCCTGCGCGCCGCGGACGCCCTGGTCGTCACCGTGCTCGCGGCGGGCGGCAGCACCCCGGCCACCGCCGCCGCGGGCGGTGACGACGAGGCGTGGGACGTGGCCGCGCTGGCCGCGCTCGACGTCCCGATCCTGCAGGGGCTCTGCCTGACCTCCGGTCGCGCGCAGTGGGCGGCGAACGACGACGGCCTCTCCCCGCTCGACGTCGCGACCCAGGTGGCGGTGCCGGAGTTCGACGGCCGGATCATCACGGTCCCGTTCTCCTTCAAGGAGTTCGACGCGGACGGGCTCTCCATCTACGTGCCCGACCCGGAGCGCGCCGCCCGCGTCGCGGGCATCGCCACCAGGCACGCCCGGCTCCGGCACATCCCGGCCGCGGAGAAGAAGCTGGCGCTCATGCTCTCCGCCTACCCGACCAAGCACGCCAGGATCGGCAACGCCGTCGGCCTCGACACCCCGGCCAGCACCATCCGCCTGCTGCACGAGCTGCGCGCCGCCGGGTACGACATCGGCGCCCCCGGCGAGGTGCCCGGGCTGGAGGAGCGGGACGGCGACGCGCTCATCCACGCGCTCATCGCGGCGGGCGGGCAGGACCCGGACTGGCTCTCCGCCGAGCAGCTCGAGGGCAACCCGGTGCGGATCGGCGCCGCCGCCTACACCGCCTGGTTCGAGACGCTGCCGGCCGACCTGCGCGAAGCGGTGATCGCGTCCTGGGGCCCGCCGCCGGGTGAGCTCTACGTGGACCGCTCGGCCGACCCGACCGGCGAGATCGTCATCGCCGCCCTGCGGTTCGGCAATGTGGTGCTGATCGTGCAGCCGCCGCGCGGGTTCGGCGAGAACCCGGTCGCGATCTACCACGACCCTGATCTCGCGCCGAGCCACCACTACCTGGCGGTGTACCGCTGGCTGGCGGACGGGTTCGGCGCGGACGCCGTGGTGCACCTCGGCAAGCACGGCAACCTGGAGTGGCTGCCGGGCAAGACGCTCGGCATGTCCGCCTCCTGCGGCACCGACGCGGCGCTCGGCGACCTGCCGCTGATCTACCCGTTCCTGGTCAACGACCCGGGCGAGGGCACCCAGGCCAAGCGCCGGGCGCACGCCACCCTGGTCGACCACCTGATCCCGCCGATGGCGCGCGCCGAGACCTACGGCGACATCTCCCGGCTGGAGCAGCTGCTCGACGAGCACGCCAACATCTCCGCGCTGGACCCGGCCAAGCTGCCCGCCATCCGGCAGCAGATCTGGACGCTCATGCGCGCCGCCGAGATGGACCACGACCTGGGGCTCGCCGAGCGTCCGGAGGAGGACGTCTTCGACGACATGCTGCTGCACGTCGACGGCTGGCTCTGCGAGATCAAGGACGTGCAGATCCGGGACGGGCTGCACATCCTCGGCCAGGCGCCCGCCGGGGAGACCGAGCTCGACCTGGTGCTCGCCATGCTGCGCGCCCGCCAGCTCTGGGGCGGCGAGCACTCGGTGCCCGGGCTGCGCGAGGCGCTCGGCCTGGACGAGTCCGGGGGCGAATCCCGCACCCGCGTCGACGCCGTCGAGGAGCGCGCCCGCGGTCTCGTGGCCGCGCTGCAGGCCGCGAACTGGTCCGTCGACGCGGTCGACGCCATCGTCGACGCCGCCTCTGCCGCGCCGGATGGCACCGCCGCTCCCGCCGCGCCGGATGGCACCGCTGCGCCCGCCGCCGCGCCGGAAGGCGCCCCCGCGGCCGCCGCGGGGGCGATCCGCGCCGCGCTCGAGGGCGTCACCGACACCGAACCCGTGCGCGCGGTGCTCCGCTTCGCGGCGCGCGAAGTCGTCCCCCGCCTGCGCGGCACCGGCATCGAGCTGGACCGCGTCCTGCACGCCCTGAACGGCGGCTTCGTCCCGGCGGGCCCGAGCGGCTCCCCGCTGCGCGGCCTGATCAACGTCCTCCCCACCGGCCGCAACTTCTACTCGGTCGACCCCAAGGCGGTCCCGTCCCGCCTGGCCTGGGAGACCGGCCAGGCCATGGCCGACTCGCTGCTGGAGCGGTACCTGGCCGACCACGGCGAGTACCCGCGCTCGGTCGGGATCTCGGTGTGGGGCACCGCCGCGATGCGCACCTCCGGCGACGACATCGCCGAGGTGCTCGCGCTGCTCGGCGTGCGCCCGGTGTGGGACGAGGCCAGCCGCCGCGTCACCACGCTCGAGGTGCTCGACCTCGCCGAGCTGGGCCGCCCCCGGATCGACGTCACCGTCCGGATCAGCGGCTTCTTCCGCGACGCCTTCCCGCACGTGCTCGCCCTGCTGGACGACGCGGTGCGGCTGGTCGCCGGGCTGGACGAGCCCGCCGAGCAGAACCATGTCCGCGCGCACGCCGCCGCCGACCTCTCCGAGCACGGCGACGAGCGCCGCGCCACCACCCGCATCTTCGGCTCCAAGCCGGGCACCTACGGCGCCGGGCTGCTCCAGCTCATCGACTCGAAGAGCTGGCGCACCGACGACGACCTGGCCCAGGTCTACACCGCGTGGGGCGGCTTCGCCTACGGCCGCGACCTGGACGGCGCCCCGGCCGCCGACGACATGCGGACCGCCTACCGGCGGATCGCGGTCGCGGCGAAGAACACCGACACCCGCGAACACGACATCGCCGACTCCGACGACTACTTCCAGTACCACGGCGGCATGGTCGCCACCGTGCGCGCGCTGACCGGGAAGAACCCGGAGGCCTACATCGGCGACAGCACCCGCCCGGACGCGGTGCGCACCCGCACCCTCTCCGAGGAGACCACCCGGGTCTTCCGCGCCCGCGTGGTGAATCCGCGCTGGCTGGAGGCCATGCGCAGGCACGGCTACAAGGGCGCCTTCGAGATGGCCGCGACCGTCGACTACCTCTTCGGCTACGACGCCACCACCGACGTGGTCGCCGACTGGATGTACGAGAAGCTCAGCGAGAACTACGTCTTCGACGACGTGAACCGCAAGTTCATGACGCAGTCGAACCCGTGGGCGCTGCACGGCATCGCCGAGCGGCTGCTCGAGGCGGCCGAGCGTGGCATGTGGGCGCAGCCCGAGCCGGAAACCCTCGACCGCCTGCGCGAGGTCTACCTGGAGACCGAGGGCGAGCTGGAGTAGCGTGGAATCAGGCGGTCTCGGCCAGCCCGGCCGAGCGCCAGACCTCGGCCAGCTCCTGCACCGGCAGGTCGAGCGCGTGGCAGAGCGCGACGACGGTGCCGAAGCCGGGGGAGGGCAGCCGCCCGGTCTCGATCTTGCGCAGCGTCTCCGGCGAGATCCCGGCGGCGTGCGCGACGGCGCCGGGATCTCGCTCGCCCCTGGCGGCGCGCAGCCGCGTACCGAGCCTGCGCCCCGCTTCGAGCTGGGCCGGGGTCAGGGGAAGGCGAACCATGCGGCCACCCTAGAGCCGGTATTGAAATACCGCAAGAATTGGTATTCAAATACCGGCTCGGCTACCGTTGCGCCGGTATTCCTATACCGGAGGTGCCCATGGTCGAGTTGAAGTCCCCCGCGGAGATAGCGCGCATGCGGGTCACCGGCGCGTTCGTCGCCGATGTCCTGGCGGGCGTCCGCGAACGCGCGGTGGTCGGCGTGAACCTGCTGGACCTGGAGCTGTACGTGCGCGACCGGATCGCCGAGCGCGGCGCCGTCTCCTGCTACTGGGACTACGCCCCGTCCTTCGGCCGCGGCCCGTTCCGCAACACCGTCTGCCTGTCGGTGAACGACGCCGTGCTGCACGGCCTCCCCTTCGACTACGTGCTGCGCGACGGCGACGTGCTCACCGCCGACCTCGCCGTCACCATCGACGGCTGGGCCGCCGACGCCGCGATCACCACCGTGGCGGGCACCCCGGACCCCGAGGACCTGCGGCTGATCCGCGCCACCGAGGAGGCGCTGGCCGCCGCCGTCGCCGCCGCGCGGCCGGGCAACCGGATCGGCGACGTCTCCGCCGCCATCGAGGCGGTCGCGCGGGCGGCGGGCTACCCGGTGAACACCGAGTACGGCGGCCACGGCATCGGCCGCACCATGCACGAGGACCTGCACATCCCCAACGCCGGGCGCCCGGGCCGCGGCTACCCGTTGCGCCCCGGCCTGACCATCGCCATCGAGCCCTGGTTCGCCCGCACCACCGACCGGATCGTCACCGACCCGGACGGCTGGACCATCCGCTCCGCCGACGGTTCGCGCACCGCGCACACCGAGCACACCGTCGCCGTCACGGCCGAGGGCCCGGAGATCCTCACCGCCGCCAGAACAGGTGGTGCGTGACCCCGCTCGCGCTCGGCACCCGCTCCAGGTGGAACCGATCGGTGAGCTCGTCCGGGCTGCTCCACAGCCGCTCGCCGCTGCCGAGCTCCACCGGGGCGACCGACACGTGCATGGTGTCGATCAGATCGGCGTCGAGGAACTCGCGCACGGTGTGCACGCCGCCGCCGATCCGCACGTCCTGCCCGTCCGCGGCCTCGAGCGCGCGATCGAGCGCCTCCCGCGGCGTGGCGTCCAGGAAGTGGAAGGTGGTCTGCCCGAGCGTGATGGACGGGCGCGGGTGGTGGGTGAGCACGAAGACCGGGGTGCGGAAGGGCGGCTCCGCGCCCCACCACCCCTCCCACGAGTGGTCCTGCCACGGCCCGCGCTGCGGCCCGAACTTGTTGCGCCCCATGATCTCCGCGCCGATATTGCGGGCGAAGTCGCGGGTGAAGTAGTCGTCGAGCCCGTAGCTGCCGCCCGGTTCGCTCCGATTCACCCAGTGCGCGGTGGCGACTGCCCAGCCGAGCAGCGCGCCCGGGTCGGCATGGCCGAACGGATGATCGAGGCTCTGGCCCTCGCCTGCGCCGAAGCCGTCGGCGGAGACGCCGAAGTTCTGTACCCGCACGAGTGGTGGCACGGTGGGTTCCTCCCGGTCGGGGATGCTGTCCGCCGGGACGCTACCGCGACCCGGTGACAGGTTCGGCCCTGCCGGTCACCACTCGCCGTCGGCCACCGGCTTCTCGCCGATCGTGATCACCGGGAGCGGCTGCGTGACGGCCGGGTTCTCGCCCTCGTCGGCCAGCCAGTCGCCGGTGGGGCGCACCCCGGCGAGTTCGTCGGCGGCGGGCAGGTCGGCGGCGTCCGCGTCGTAGTACTCGTACCACGGCAGCCCGTGCTCGGCGTAGGCGTGCGCGGTGATCGGGGTGGCCGGGGCCGGTTCGCCGGTGAGCGCCTTCCACTCCGCCGCCGAGGCGAGGTGCACGAAGACCCGCCCGGCAGGCTCCGGCCGGTAGTCGGTGAGCGGGCGGGTGTCGGCGACGATCTCCTGCCGCATGGTGCCGCCCGCCCCGAGCCCCATCGCCCGCCGCGCAGGCGGACCTCCGGCCCGAGCGGGGGCGCCCGCGGGTGCGGGCGCCGAGTACGCCGCGGGCATCGCGGCGGGCGCGGCACCGAACCCCGGCCCGCCGCCGGCCCGCGCGATCGGCGGCCGCGCCCGCTGCTCGGCCGCCCAGGCGGACCGCGCCGCCGCGGTGAGCGGGTGCACCGCGAGCTGCACCCCGCCCCACCGCTCGCTCCCGGTGACCTGTCCCTCGACGGTGGCGCCGAGCCCGAGCGGCACCGCCACGAACTGCCGCACCGTCCCGGTGCCGGAGTTGATCCCGTCCAGCCACGGCTGGCGCGGCAGCGCGAGGTAGTTCTGCGGCTTCCCGGCCAGGGCGTCGCTCCACGGCTTCCCGGAGACGGCGCACACCTTCCCGACCCCGACCTGCAACGCGGCCGGCGCGGGCGCGGCGAACCGCAGCCACATGGCCTCCCGCTGATACACCGGAAGCATCACCCCGCCGCGCTCGCGCCACTCGGCGGGAACCGTCTCCGGGTAGTCGGCCACCCGGCGCAGCGGGAACGACCCGAGGCCGGGAGGCAGCGGATAGGTGCCCTCCTCGGGGAGCCGGAGAGTGCGGACGAAGGTCACCCGCACCCCGCCGGGCAATTCCAGCGCATCGCCGATCAGCTGCACATCCGTGGCCATGGCCGCCGATCCTTCCCGCGATGGCGGCCGCGCGCAAACCTCAGTCGGCGTCCAGCCACGCGGCGAGATCGGTGGCGATCCGCAGGTGCTCGGCGATCGTCGTGCGCTCCTCGGCGCTCAGCTCCAGCTCCGCGATCTTTCCGCGCAGCTCGGCGGCACGGGCCGAATCCTCCTCGGCCACCGCGATCTCCACCAGGTCCGCGAGGGCGTGCGCGCGCTCCAGCGCGGTCGCGGTGCCGCCGTGCCTGCGCAGCCCGGCCTCCAGCGCGCGGCGCGCGGCGGGGTCGTCCTGCTTGGAGAAGCGCAGGATGCGGGCATTGTCGATGACCTTCGCCAGGCCGGTGAGCTTCGTCGAGCCGCCGTACTCCATCTCGGGTTCGTCGTGCCGAATGTAGGTGATGCCGTTGCCCGCCGGGTCGTACACGGTGAACCGGGTCTGGCCCGGCCGCATCCGGGTGATGCGCGGGATGCCCCGCGCGGGCACCCGCCCGTACTTCGCGCGCAGCGCGGCGCTGAAGCCGGCGTGCAACTCCTCCACCTCGCCGACCATGACCAGACAGCCGACGTTCTCGACGGGCCCGCGATCGCCCTTCGGCGGCGCGAAGAAGTGCAGGTCGTACCCCGGCCGCCGGATCGCGCCGTAGGTGTAGGGCCGGGTCTGCTCGTAGGTCACCTCGTATCCGAGCGTCTTGTAGAAATCCAGCGTCTCGCTCAGCTCGCCGGCCCACATGACCGGTACGGCGGTATCCGCCACAACCCCTCCTAGGTAGTCAAATTTGATTACCAGGCTAGGGTGAGCACGCATCGCTCGTCAAGGAAGGGGCGCGGATGGCCGCGGTACGCCTGCTCGTGCTCGGGGTGATCCGCGGGCGCGGCTCCGCGCACGGGTACGCGGTGCGCCGCGAGCTGCTCGACTGGCGCGCCGAGACCTGGACCAATGTGCGCCCCGGCTCGATCCACCACGCGCTCAAGCAGCTCACCGCCGAGGGCAAGCTGCGCGAGCTCGGCACCGAGCCGGGCGACCGCGGCCCCGGCCGCACGCTCTACGCGCTGACCGCGGCGGGGGAGCGGGAGTTCCGCGCGCTCATGGACGAGGCGCTGGTGAGCATCGACATGGAGGAGCTCGGCGCCGCCATCGCCTTCATGGACGCGCTGCCCCGCGCGCACGTGCTCGCGCGATTACGCGAGCAGCGAACACGCAGCGCCGAGGTGGAGCGCGAGCTGCTCGGCATGGTGCCGGATTTTCCCGGCCGCTACGAGACCCCGCACACCACCGACCTGCTGGAACTCTGGAGCAGCGTCTTCGGCAACCTGACCGGCTGGACCGACGGCGTGATCGCGCGACTCGAGGCGGGGGAGTACCGCATGGCGGACGATCGCTGACCTTCCCGGCTACGCTGCCGGGCATGAGCACAAGCTTCGGCGCCGTCGCCACCGCGAACTACGTTCTGCTGACCACGTTCCGGAAGGACGGCACGCCGGTGGCGACGCCGGTCTGGGCGGTCTCCGAGGGCGACACCCTCTACGTGTGGACCGAGACCAACGCGGGCAAGGTCAAGCGGATCCGCCGGGACGGCACCGTCACCCTGCAGCCCTGCTCGGCCACCGGCAAGCCGACCGGCGACGAGATCGAGCACGGCAGCGCCAGGGTGCTGGACGCCGCGGGCACCGAGAAGGTGCGCTCGCTGCTGCGCCGCAAGTACTGGCTCACCGCGCCGCTGCTCATCCTCGGCAGCAACATCCGGCGCGGCAAGGGCGGCACCATCGGGGTCGCCATCACCCCGGCGGCCGCCCCGGCCTGATCGGTACTGCCCGCTCCGGCCTGGTCAGGTCGCCTTGCTCACCGAGGACATGTGGAAGTCCGGGATCCGCAGTGGCGGCATGGCCGTGCGGGTGAACCAGTCCTTCCACTCGCGCGGCAGCGTGATCTCGGTGGCCCCGGCCTCGGCGGTGCGGCGCAGCAGGTCCAGCGGGCTCTCGTTGAAGCGGAAGTTGTTCACCGCGGCGGTGACCGCGCCGTCCTCCACCAGGTAGACGCCGTCGCGGGTGAGCCCGGTCAGCAGCAGCGTGGCCGGGTCGACCTCGCGGATGTACCAGAGCGTGGTGAGCAGCAGTCCGCGCTCGGTGCGGGCGACCATCTCGTCCAGCGTGGCCGTCGAGCCGCCGGTGAGCAGCAGGTTGTCGCCGGGCACGGTGGGTGCGGTGCCGAACTCGGCGGCGGTGGCGCGCGGGTAGACCAGCGAGCGCACGGCGCCCTCGCGCACCCAGTCCACCCGCTCGGCGGGCAGCCCGTTGTCGAAGACCGAGAGCAGCTCCGAGGAGGCCGGCGTCGCCACGAACGGCCGGTACTCCAGCCCGGCGGCGGCGGGGTCGGAGTACAGCGTGAGCGGGAGCTCGGTCAGCTGCTCGCCGATCCTGGTGCCGCCGGCGCGGGAGAAGGCGGTGTGCCCCTCGTGCGCGGCCCTGCCCTCCATGGACCAGGTCAGGTAGATCATCAGGTCGGCGACGGCGGACGGCGGCAGCAGCGTCTCGTAGCGCCCCGCGGGCAGCTCGACCCGGCGGCCCGCCCAGTCCAGCCTGCGGCTCAGGTCGGCGAGCAGCCCCGGGGTGTCCACGTCGGTGAAGTCGGTGGTGCCGACGCCGACCCAGGCGCTGGCCACCTCGTCGCCGCTGCCGCGCTTGCCGTTGATCTCCACCGAGCCGGTGGGCTGGGTGAAGCGGCGCCGCACGCCGGTCGAGGTGCCGAGCCAGGTGGTGTGCACCTGGTGGTGCGCGAAGCCGTAGAGCCGGTCGGCGCCGTCGAAGCCGCCTGCCAGGTCGCCGGCCAGCCTGGTGAAGACCTCGATGTCGGTGCCCGCGGGTGCGGCCGCCCAGTCGTCGTCGCCCGCGCCGCGGGCGGCGGCGGCCTCCAGCAGCGGGACGGCGTCACCGGCCGGGGTGGCGCCGCGCGCCGCGGCCTCGGCGGCGCGTACCACGGTGCCGATCTCGCCGGGGTCCATGCTGGTCGAGCCGACCACGCCGACCCGGGCCGCGTTCGGCCCCTCGCGCACGATCGCCACCACCGACCACTGCCTGGCCACCGACGAGCCGTTGGTGGTCATGGAGTTCCCGGCCCAGCGCAGCGACGCCTCGTGCGCGTCGGTCACCAGCACGATGGTCTCGTCCGCGGTGGAGTGCGCGAGCGCGCGCTCCACCAGTTCGCCGCCGGGGACGGTCTCGTTCGCGGTCACTGCCCCGCCTCCGCTCGGGTGTTCAGGACATTGATGCCGCGCACCAGGATCGACGGGCAGCCGTGGCTCACCGCGGCGACCTGCCCCGGCTGCGCCTTGCCGCAGTTGAAGGCGCCGCCGAGCCGCACCGTCGACGGCCCGCCGACGGCTTCCATCGCGCCCCAGAAGTCGGTGGTGGTGGCCTGGTAGGCGACGTCGCGCAGCTGCCCGGCCAGCTCGCCGTTCCTGATCCGGAAGAAGCGCTGCCCGGTGAACTGGAAGTTGTACCGCTGCATGTCGATCGACCAGGAGCGGTCGCCGACGATGTAGATGCCGTCCTCGACCCGGGAGATCAGCTCGGCGGTGCTGGTGTCGCGCCCGGGGTCGGGCTGCAGCGAGACGTTCGCCATCCGCTGGATCGGCACGTGGTGCGGGGAGTCGGCGTAGGAGCAGCCGTTCGAGCGCTCCAGCCCGAGCCGCGGCGCGAAGACCCGGTCCAGCTGGTAGCCGACCAGGACGCCGTCGCGCACCAGGTCCCAGCGCTGCCCGGCCACGCCGTCGTCGTCCCAGCCGGTGCTGGCCAGCCCGAAGCGTTCGGTGCGGTCGCCGGTGACGTGCATGACCGGGGTGCCGTACTGCAGCGTGCCCAGCTTGTCCGGCGTGGCGAAGGAGGTGCCCGCGTAGGCGGATTCGTAGCCGATGGCGCGGTCGTACTCGGTGGCGTGGCCGATCGACTCGTGGATGGTGAGCCACAGGTTGGTCGGATCGATCACCAGGTCGGCCGGGCCCGCGACGACGCCGGGCGCCTTCACCTTCTCGGCGAGCCAGCCGGGGATCCGGGCCAGCTCGTCGGCCCAGTCCCAGACCCCGTCCGCGCCGGTGACGTACTCCCAGCCGCGCCCGGCAGGCGCGGCCAGGGTGCGCATGGACTCGAAGACGCCGGAGCCCGCGTCCACCGTGACCGCCTCCAGCTGCGGGTGCAGCCGCACCCGCTGCTGGGTGATCGCCGACCCCGCGGTGTCGGCGTAGAAGGTCTGCTCCTTGACCTGCAGCACCGACGCCGACACGTGATCGACGCCGTCGGCGGCGGCCAGCCGCTCGGAGTACTCCTGCAGCAGCGTGACCTTGTCGCCGGTCGGTACCGCGAAGGGGTCGAGCGCGTAGTCGGAGACGTAGCGCACGTCGGTGTGGACCGGCTCGTCGGCGAGCTCGACGCGCTCGCGGTTCAGCGCCCGCAGCGTGGTGGCCACGTGCACCGCGCGGCGGGCGACCTCGGCCGCGGTCTCCGCGGTCAGCACCGCGTGCGAGGCGAAGCCCCAGGTGCCGTCGACGATGACCCGCACCGCGAAGCCGAGCTCGGTGCCGTCGGTGATCGCCTCGACCCGCCCGTCGCGCAGCCGGATCGACTGCGTCACCAGGCGGTGCACCCGCAGGTCGGCGTGCGACGCCCCGGCGTCGCGGGCCGCGCCGAGCGCCGCGTCGGCCAACCGGCGCAGCGGCAGCGCGAGGAATTCGGCGTCCACCTCGTGCGGTGCGCCGGGGGAGTGCGAAATGCTCACCCGCCCACGCTAGCCGGTGGTGCCCGCGCCCCGCGATCCGAATCCGCCCGGCCGCGTCAGCCGAACTGCTGCCAGCCCAGCCGCAGCACCATCCCGATCACCACCACCAGCAGCACGATCCGGACGAACCCGGCCCCGCGGGCGAGCGCCATCCGCGACCCCGCCACCGCCCCCGCGATGTTCGTCACCGCCATGGCCGCGCCGAGCGCGACCAGGACGTGGCCGGTGAGCGCGAAGTAGAGCAGCGCGCCCACATTCGAGCCGCAGTTGATCACCTTGGCCATGGCGGCGGCGCGCACGAACTCGGTGCCGAGCAGGGTGGCGAAGGTGATGATCAGGAAGGTGCCGGTGCCGGGGCCGAGGATGCCGTCGTAGAAGCCGATCAGCCCGGCCGCGAGCCCGATCACGAGCAGCGTGCGCCGCCGGGTCGGCGGGTCGGTCGCCATGGTGACCCCGATCGCGGGCCGCAGCGTCACGAAGACGGCCACCCCGACCAGCACCACCAGCACGATCGGGATGAACAGTTCGCGGTCGATCAGCGAGACCGCCGCGGCCCCCGCCGCCGCCGTCACCGCGGCGAGCAGCGCCGCCGGGATCAGTACCGGCCAGCGCAGCGGCACCCGGCGGGCGAAGGTCAGCACCGAGGCGAAGGTGCCGGCGACCGCGGCCATCTTGTTGGTGGCGAGCGCGGTCTGCGGCGCGATGCCGGGCGCGACCAGGAGCAGCGTCGGCAGGATGATCAGCCCGCCACCGCCGACCACCGCGTCCACCCAGCCCGCGGCCGCGGCCGCCGTGAGCAGCACCATCCAGTCCGTCACCTGCACGGCACCAGCCAAGCAGACGGCTCCCGGCCTAGGGTGGGCGGCGTGCGCCGGTTCAGTCTGTGGGTTCGGGACAACCCCGTCGTCGCCGACTCGGTACTCGCCGTCGGGCTCTTCCTGCTCGACCTGACCGCGCTGCAGAGCAGCACCCAGAAGCCGGTCTTCCTGGTCTTCGCGCTGCTGCTGCCGCTGCCGGTGGTGGTGCGCCGGGTCTACCCGCGCACCGCCGCGCTGGCGCTGTTCGTGCTCTCCCAGCTGAGCACCGGGCTCTCCGGCGCGCTCGGCGACCACACCCTGCACCCGAGCTCGCTCGGGCTCGGCCTCGCGCTGTACACCCTGGTCGCGTACGTGGGCAGGCGGCAGGGGCTGTTCTACCTGGCACTGCTGCTCGCCGACGGCGTGAGCACCATGCTGGTCCTGCACCAGGACCCGACCACGGTGGTCGCCTTCACGATCACCTTCTACGCGCTGTGCTGGACGCTGGCCGAGTTCACCGGCGCCAGGCACGCCTACGACACCGAGGTGCAGGCCAGGCTCGCGGTCGCCGACTACGACCGGGAGCGCCGCGCGCACGACGCCGTCGCCGCCGAGCGCACCCGGATCGCCAGGGAGCTGCACGACGTGGTGGCGCACGCGGTGAGCGTGATGATCGTGCAGGCCGACGGCGCCCGCTACACCCTGCGCCGCGACCCGGACGCCGCCGAGCGCGCGCTCGGCACCATCGCGGGCACCGGCCGGGACGCCCTGCGCGAGCTGCGCCGCACCGTCGCGCTGCTGCGCACCGAGCACGCCCCCGACGACCTGCCGCAGCACGGCACCGCCGGGATCGCCCGGGTGGTGGCGATGATGCGGGACACCGGGCTCGCGGTCGACCTGGAACTCAGCGGCGAGCTCGACGACGTCCCGCCCGAGGTCAGCCTGGGCGTGCACCGGGTGGTGCAGGAGGCGCTGACCAATACGCTGCGGCACGCGGGCGCGCACCCCAAGGCCTGGGTCACCGTGCGCCGCACCGGCGACCGGGTGCACATCGAGGTGGTGGACACCGGTGGCGTCCCGGTCCACACCGCGATCACCGGAAGCGGGCTCGGGCTGGTCGGCATGCGGGAGCGGATCGCGGTGCTCGGCGGGGTGCTGGCGGCCGGGCGCGAGCCGTCCGGGCGCTGGCGGGTGGCCGCGGAGCTCCCGGTGTATCGGGAAACCCCGTGACACCGCCGATACAGTGGGGGCGTGCCGATCACCGTGCTCGTCGTGGACGACCAGGAGCTCATGCGGATGGGGCTGGAGATGGTGCTCGGGGCGCACGACGACCTCGAGGTGGTCGGGCAGGCGGAGAACGGCGCCGCCGCCATCGGCAAGGCGAAGGAGCTGCGCCCCGACGTGGTCCTGATGGACGTCCGGATGCCGGTGGTGGACGGGGTCACCGCGACCGCCCGCATCCTGGAGGCGGGCGACGGCTGCAAGGTGCTGATCATGACCACCTTCGACCTGGACGAGCACGCGCTCGGCGCGCTGCGCGCCGGGGCCAGCGGCTTCCTGCTCAAGGACACCCCGCCGGAGGACCTGGTCTCCGCCATCCGCAGCGTCGCCGCCGGTGACGCCGTCGTCTCGCCCAAGGTCACCAAGCGGCTGCTGGACCGGATGATCGCCGATGACCCGGTTCCCGCCCGCGACCCGGGGCTGCTGGACGCGCTCACCGCCCGCGAGCGCGAGGTGCTGGAGCAGATCGCGGCGGGCCGCTCCAATGCCGAGATCGCCGGCAAGCTCTTCCTCTCCGAGGCGACGGTGAAGACGCACGTGGGCCGGGTGCTCACCAAGCTGGGGCTGCGCGACCGGGTGCAGGCCGTCGTGCTGGCCTACGAGACCGGATTGGTACGTCCGGGCGGGTAGCGCCGGGAGAAAAATCGAGGGCTCGCGCGTTGGTACGCCTAGATCGTCCCGGAAGGAACGCCATGCCAGCCGTACTGCTCGCCGTCTACCTCGTCGCCGAGATCGCCACCTTCGTCGCCGTCGCGCACCTCGCCGGCGTCGGCGCCGCGATCCTGCTGCTCATCGCCTGCTCCGCCGTCGGCGTCCTGCTCGTGGCCGGGCAGGGCAGGAAGGTGCTGGACGGGTTCCGCCGGGTCGGCCGCGGCGAGCTGAGGGCGGGCACCGCCGTGGCGGACGGCGCCCTCGTCGCCGCGGGCGCGCTGCTCGTGCTCGTCCCCGGGCTGCTCACCTCGGTGCTCGGACTGCTGGTACTGCTGCCGCCGACCCGCGCGCTGCTGCGGCCCGCGCTCACCGCCTTCGCCGCGCGCCGGGCCGCGAAGGTGCTCGACACCGTGCAGGGGAACCGGGTGATCATCGATGCCGACGGCACCGTGGTCGACGGCTCGGTGGTGCACACCGTGTGGGATCCGGCGGCCGGTGATTCCGGCGGCCGCTCGCTGACCAAGGGCTGACCCCGCCCGGTGCCACCGGGTACGGCAGACTTGTGCTCCGTGGCTACGCAGTTGCTGATCGGCGGTCGGTTCTACAGTGCGAGTTCGCCCGATGCCACCGCGATGGCGGTCACCGACGGCACCGTGGTGTGGCTCGGCGCCGAGCGGCCGGGGCGGGCGCTGCACCCGGGTGCGGAGGTCATCGATGTCGGCGGCGCCTTCGTCGCCCCCGCCTTCGTCGACCCGCACGTGCACGTCACGGCGCTGGGACTGAAGCTGATCGGGCTCGACCTGTCCGCGGCCCGCTCGCTGGCGCACTGCCTGGAGCTGCTCACCGCCTTCGCCGCCGCGCACCCGTCCGGGGTGTTGCTCGGCGACGGCTGGGACGACACCGGCTGGCCGGAGCAGCGTCCGCCGAGCACCGATGAGCTCGACGCCGCCGCCGGGCCGGGCAGGCTCGTCTACCTCTCCCGGGTCGACGTGCACTCCGCCGCCGTCTCCACCGCGCTGCTCGACACCGTGCCCGGGGTGCGCGACGCCGCGGGCTTCACCAGGGGCGAGCCGCTCCGGGCCGCCGCGCACCACCTGGTCCGCACCGCCGCGCTGGAGCGCGCCGACCGCGCGCTGCGCGACCGGGCCCGCACCGCGGCGCTCGACTCCGCCGCCGCGCACGGGGTCGCCGAGGTGCACGAGTGCGGGGGGCCGGAGATCGCGGGCCGCACCGACCTCGCCGAGCTGCTCGCCTTCTCCCACGGCGTCTCGGTGCGCGCCTACTGGGGCGAGGCGGTGCACGACGAGGACGAGGCGCGCGCGCTGGTGGCCGAGCTCGGGGTGCACGCGCTCGGCGGTGACCTCTTCGTGGACGGCTCGCTCGGGTCGCGCACCGCGTTGCTGCGCGCGCCGTACGCCGACGGGGGCGGGCACGGGGTCGGGTACCTGGACGCCGCCGGGGTCACCGCGCACGTGCGGGCCTGCACGCTGGCCGGGGTGCAGGCCGGGTTCCACGTGATCGGCGACGCCGGGATGGACGCGGTGGTCGATGGCATCGGGCTGGTGGCCGCCGAGCTCGGGGCGCCTGCGGTGGCCGCCTGCGGGCACCGCGTCGAGCACGCCGAGATGATCTCGCCGGAGCAGATCGCCGCGCTCGCGAGCTGGGGCGTGATCGCCAGCGTGCAGCCCGGCTTCGATGCCGCCTGGGGCGGGCCGGACGGCATGTACGCCACCCGGCTCGGCGCCGAGCGCGCCGCGGCGCTGAACCCCTTCGCCGCCATGGCCGCGGCCGGGGTCGCGCTCGCCATCGGCTCGGACGCACCGGTCACGCCGCTCGACCCGTGGGCGGCGGTGCGAGCCGCCGTGCACCACCGGACGCCGGGGCACGGGCTCTCGCCGCGTGCCGCCTTCGCCGCCGCCACCCGAGGGGCCTGGCGGGCGGGCGGGGTCCGCGACGGGGTCGCGGGGACGCTGGTCCCCGGCGCCCCCGCCTCCTACGCCGTCTGGGAAGCCGACGACCTCGTGGTGGCTGCCGCCGCCGACTCGGTGCAGCGCTGGTCCACCGACCCCCGCTCCCGGGTCCCCGGGCTGCCGCCGCTCGACCCCGGCGCGTCGCTCCCGCGCTGCCTGCGCACCGTGCACCGGGGCGTGACGATCTATGAAGTCTGAGGAAACCGCTGCTCCGCAGCGTGATTCAGCGCCTGGTGCCGGTGATTCCGCGGCCGGGCGCGGGGCCCGGTTTCCCGGCGGCGCCTTCTGGCTGCGCGCCGCCGCGGCGCTGCTCGCGGGGCTGCTCCTGTTCGGCTCCTTCCCTCCGCGACCCCTGTGGTTCCTCGCCCCGCTCGGCATCGCGCTGCTGACGTCGGTGCTCCAGCGGGCGCGGACCGCGCGCGGGGCGGCGGGGTACGGGCTGCTGGCCGGGTTCGGCTTCTTCCTCCCGCTGCTGCCGTGGACCGGCATCTACGTCGGCCCGGTGCCGTGGCTCGCGCTCTCGACGGCGTGCGCCGCCTTCCTCGCGCTGTTCGGCGCGCTGGTGTACTGGACGGCGCCGCTCCCGGCGCGCCCGCTCTGGATCGCGCTGGCCTGGACGGCCTGCGAGTGGGCCCGCTCCAGCTTCCCCTTCGGCGGCTTCCCCTGGGGCAGGCTCGCCTTCGGCCAGGCCGACGGCTGGTACCTGCCGCTGGCCGCCATCGGCGGCGCCCCCCTCATCGGCTTCGCCGTAGCCCTCACCGGCACCTGCCTCGCCTACCTCGGCACCGCGCTCGCCCGCCGCCCCCGCGCCGCCGGGCAGGCTACGCATACGCGCGCCACCGCCTCTGCGGCTCCCGAGTCGGCCGCGCCCGAGCCATCCCGCCACCGGCGAATCGCGCTCACGGCAGCGGCCGCCGCGGTGATACTCCTCCCGCTCACCGGCCTCGCCCTCCGGGCAGCCCTCCCCGCCCCGGAGGCGGGCGACCGCACGATCACCGTCGCCGCGGTGCAGGGCAGCGTCCCCCGCCTCGGCCTCGACTTCAACTCCCAGCGCCGCGCGGTCCTGGACAACCACGTGCGCCGCACCGAGCAGCTCGCCGCCGACATCGCCGCCGGCCGCGCCCCGCAACCGGACGTGGTGATCTGGCCGGAGAACGCCTCCGACATCGACCCGCTGCGCAACCCCGACGCCGCCGCCGCGATCACCGCCGCCGCCCGTGCGGTGGGCGCCCCGATCCTGGTCGGCGCGGTGCTGATCAACGCCGACCGGAAGACCACGACCAACTCGGTGATCGTCTGGGACCCGGCCACCGGCCCGGCGGAGCGGCACGACAAGAAGATCATCCAGCCGTTCGGGGAGTACCTGCCGCTCCGTGGCTTCTTCCGCCTCTTCTCCGAGCACGCCGACCGGGCCGGCTACTTCGTGCCCGGCGACGGCACCGGCACCGTGCACGCGGCAGGCGTGCCGATCGGTGTCGCGACCTGCTACGAGGTCGCCTTCGACCGCGCCTTCCGCGATTCCGTCGCCGCCGGCGCGCAGCTGCTGACGGTGCCGACCAACAACGCCACCTTCGGCGACAGCGAGATGACCTACCAGCAGCTGGCCATGTCCCGGGTGCGCGCGGTGGAGCACGGCCGCGCCCTCGTGGTGGCCGCGACCTCCGGCGTGAGCGCGATCGTCGCCGCCGACGGCGCGGTGACCGAGCAGAGCGAGCTCTTCGTCCCCGCCGCGCTCACCGCCCGGCTGCCGCTGCGCACCGACCGCACCCTCGCCACCCGGCTCGGCCCCGCCCCGGAGTATCTGGCCGTCGCGCTGTGCGGGCTCGGCCTGGCCGCCGCCGCGGTGCTCCGGCGCCGGGAGCGCACCGTTTCGAAGCCGGTGTGACGAGCCACACATAGTCGGCACCTCAGGTATAGCTTGGGGAGCCGCAGCGCTTTCCGGGGGGTTGGGACACTTCCAGCAAACCGGTTCACCCGCAATTAGCGGTAGTACGGCCGTCTTGTGCCGGGAATTCTGAACCGCGAGTCTTTTTCCGGTAAAAAGCTGCACCTATTCGGCGTTTGCGGAAACATTGCTGAGCACTCCGGCGACAGTTCGGATGACTCGGTAGTGCGACGTATCCATCCGGTCGGCAATCCGCCGGATGTGATGCACCGAATCAAAGGGCGGGCGAGGCGGCCTCGGGGACCGTCTCGATGCATCCGCTGAAGGTCTGCTCGGGGAGATGCGACATGTGCGGCAGAACGGAGTGATTGATGAGTTCATTGGCCACCGAGCGGGTCGACCAATGTGCATCCCCCTGTGATTCCCGGGACGGTGTCGAGCCGTTCCCACTCTCGCCGGCGCAGAGCGCGCTCTACTACGCGCAGCGGCTGCGCCCGGACGTACCGCTGATCATCGCGCAGTACGTCGAGCTCCGCGGAGAGCTCGACCTCGGCAGGCTGCACTACGCCATCGAGCGGTGCGGCGCCGAGGCCGAGGTCGGCCGGGTCCGGCTGATCGAGGAGGACGGCGTCCCCTACCAGGTCGTCGACCCCGAGGTGGGGCCGGAGTGGCTCCGGCTCGACCTGCGCGGCGAGCCCGACCCGCGCACCGCCGCCTTCCGCTGGATGACCGAGCACGCCGCGTCGCCGGTGGATATCGAGCGGGACCCGCTCTCCACCAACGCCGTGCTGCGGATCGGCGACACCCACCACCTCTGGTACGTTCGCGCGCACCACATCCTGGTCGACGGCTACGGCGCGATGAACGTGCTGACCAGGGCGGCCGAGATCTACACCGCCGCCACCGACGGCACCGAGCCCACCGTCTCGCGCGCCGCGCCGCTGACCGAGATCTACGAGAACCAGTCCCGCTACCGCGATTCCACGCGCTTCCTCGCCGATCGCGAGCACTGGCGCGCGCAGCTGGCCGGCACCGGCGAGCCGGTGAGCCTGGACGGCAGCCCGCTCGCCGAGGTGCCCGACGCACCGGGCAGGCACCTGACCACCGCCGTGCTCGACGAGCCGACCGCCGCCGCGCTGGCCGCGGCGGGCACCGCGCACGACGCCAAGACCGCCGTGCTCTTCGTCGCGGCCGCCGCCTGCTACGCGCACGCCGTCACCGGCAGGGCCGATGTCCTGCTGAGCCTTCCGGTCTCCGGCCGCACCACGATGGCGCTGCGCCGCTCCGCGGGCGTGGTCTCGAACGTGGTGCCGCTGCGGATCGAGTTCACGCCGGAGACCACGCTCGCCGACGTGGTCAGGGCGGCCGAGCTGCAGGTCACCGCGGCGCTGCGGCACCAGCTGTACCGGCACGACGACATCCGCCGCGACGGCGGCTACTCGCGCGCCGCGCGCGGCTTCTTCGGGCCGATGGTCAACATCATGCTGTTCAAGAACGAGCTGCGCCTCGGCGACATGCTGGGCTCCATGCACGTGCTCGCCACCGGGCCGGTCGAGGACCTGTCGATCAATGTCTACAACGGCATCGACGGCGAGATCCACCTCGACTTCGAGGCGAACCCGGCGCGCTACCGGGCCGCCGAGGTCACCGCCCAGCACACCCGCTTCCGCGACTTCCTCGCCCGCTTCCTCGCCGCGCGGCCGGAGACCGGCGCGGACGCGCTCTCCGCGCTCACCGCCGACGAGCGGCACCGGGTGCTGTACGGCTGGAACGACACCGCCATGCCGTTGCGGCCGGGCACGCTCGCCGAGCTCTTCGACGGCGCCGTCGCCGGGAGCCCCGCGGCACCCGCGCTGGAGTTCGACGACGAGCTGCTGAGCTACGCCGAGCTGGACCGCAGGGCGAACCGGCTGGCCCGGTTCCTGATCGCGCGCGGCGCGGGCCCGGAGCGCGTCGTCGCGCTCGCGGTGCGGCGCAGCGTGGAGCTGGTCGTCGGCATGTACGCGGCGATGAAGGCGGGCGCGGCGTACCTGCCGCTCGACCCGGACCACCCGGCCGAGCGGCTGGCAGGCATCCTCGAGCAGGCCGAGCCGGTCGCGGTGCTCACCACCGAGCGGGACGAGGTGCCGCTGCCCGCCGGGGTCGCCCGCTTCGCGCTGGACACCATCGACCTCTCCGCGGAGTCCGCCGCGCCGGTCACCGACCGGGACCGCCGGTCGCCGCTGCGCCCGGACAACCCGGCGTACCTGCTCTTCACCTCCGGCTCCACCGGCCGCCCCAAGGGCGTGACGGTGACCCACGCCGCCATCGTGAACCGGCTGCGCTGGATGCAGCACGAGTACCCGATGGACCACACCGACGCGGTGCTGCAGAAGACCCCGGCCACCTTCGACGTCTCGGTCTGGGAGTTCTTCTGGCCGCTGCAGGTCGGTGCGCGGCTGGTGATCGCCGCGCCGGACGGCCACCGCGACCCGGACTACCTGGCCAGGACCATTGCCGAGCGGTCGGTCACGACGGCGCACTTCGTCCCGTCCATGCTCTCGGTCTTCGTCACCGACACCGACGTGCGCGGCTGCGCCGGGCTGCGCCGGGTGTTCTGCAGCGGCGAGGCGCTGCCCGCCGCCACCGTGCGCGCCTTCCAGGCGGCGCTGCCGCGGGTGCGGCTGCACAACCTCTACGGCCCGACCGAGGCCGCGGTGGACGTCACCGCCTGGACCTGCCCGCCGAACCCGGCGAGCGTGCCGATCGGCTCGCCGGTCTGGAACACCCGCACCTACGTGCTCGACGCGCGGCTGCGGCCGGTGCCGCCCGGCGTCTCGGGGGAGCTGTACCTGGCCGGGGTGCAGCTGGCCCGCGGCTACCTCGGCCGCCCGCAGCTCACCGCGGACCGGTTCGTCGCCGACCCGTTCACCGCGGGGCAGCGGCTCTACCGCACCGGTGACCTGGCCCGCTGGCGCGCCGACGGCGCGCTGGAGTATTTGGGGCGCAGCGACTTCCAGGTGAAGATCCGCGGCCAGCGGATCGAGCTGGGCGAGATCGAGGCCGCGCTGCTGGCCGACGAACGGGTGGCGCGCGCGGTCTGCGTGGCGCACACCGGCCGGGTCGGCGCCGAGCTGGTCGGCTACGTGGTGGCCGCGCCCGGCGCGAGCCGCCCGCTGGACCGGGACGCCCTGCTGGCCGGGGTGCGCGCGCTGCTGCCCGCCTACATGGTGCCCGCGCAGCTGGTCGAGCTGGACGAGCTGCCGCTCAGCGCCAACGGCAAGATCGACCGCAAGGCGCTGCCCGCCCCCGCCGCCCCGGCCCGCTCGGCGGGCGGCACCCGGCCGCGCACCGAGGTCGAGCGCGCGGTGGCGAAGATCGTCGCCGAACTGCTCGAGCTGGACGACATCGCGGTCACCGAGAGCTTCTTCGCGCTCGGCGGCAACTCGCTCATCGCCGCCCGCGCCATCGCCAGGATCAACGCGCTGCTCGGCACCGGGCTCACCATCCGCGACCTGTTCGAGGCCGACACCGTCGCCGCGCTGGCCGAGCGCTGCGCCGGGCACGCCGACGAGCGGACCGCGCCGGTGCTCGCCGCCGGTCCGCGCCCGGAGCACGTGCCGCTCTCCCCGGCCCAGCAGCGGCTGTGGATCCTGAACCGGATCGACGAGCAGGCCGCCGCCTACAACATGCCGCTCGCCCTCCGGATCGACGGCCCGCTCGACGTCACCGCGCTGCGCGCCGGGCTGCGCGACGTGCTGGAGCGGCACGAGAGCCTGCGCACCACCTTCCCGGAGACCCCGGCGGGCCCGGCCCAGCGGGTGCACCCCGCCGCCGACATCCCGCTCACCCTCGACCCGGTGCCCGCCCCGGCCGCGCAGGTGCCCGCGCTGATCGGCGAGTTCACCGGCTACGGCTTCGACCTGCGCGAGCAGGCCCCGATCCGGGTCGCGCTGTGGCGCACCGGGCCGGACACGCACATCTTCGTCGCGGTGCTGCACCACATCTGCGGCGACGGCTGGTCGCTGGCACCGCTGACCCGCGATCTCACCGTCGCGGTCTCCGCGCGGGCCGCAGGCCGGGCGCCGGCCTGGACCCCGCTGCCGGTGCAGTACGCCGACTTCGCGCTCTGGCAGCGCGCCCTGCTCGGCGACGAATCCGACTCCGGCAGCGCGCTGAGCAGGCAGCTGACGCACTGGCGCGGTGCGCTGGACGGGCTGCCCGACCAGCTCGACCTCCCGCTGGACCGCCCGCGCCCGCGGCGCCGCGGCACCGAGGGCGGGCGGGTGCCGTTCACCGTCCCCACCGAGACCCGCGCCGCCGCGGCGGCACTCGCCGCCGAGCGCGGCGTCAGCATGTTCATGGTGCTGCACGCGGCGCTGGCCACCCTGCTCGCCCGGATCTGCGCCACCAGGGACATCGCCGTCGGCACCCCGATCGCCGGCCGCTCCGACCCACAGCTGGACGAGCTGGTCGGCATGTTCGTCAACACCCTGGTCCTGCGCACCGCGGTCGATCCGGCGGCCGGCTTCGACCGGGTGCTCGACCACGCCCGCGACACCGACCTCAACGCCTTCGCCAATGCCGACGTGCCGTTCGAGCGGCTGGTCGAGCTGGTCAACCCGGAGCGAAGCACCGCGCGGCACCCGCTGTTCCAGGTGATGCTGGCCTACGACAACGGCCCCGACCTCACCGTCCAGCTGCCCGGCGTGCGCACCGAGCGCATCGACCTCGATGCCGACGTGGCCAAGTTCGACCTCAGGCTCGAGGTGCACGACGGCGGCGAGGACGCCCCGCTCACCGGCGAATTCGGCTACGCCGCCGATATTTTCGACCACGCGACGGTCGCGGCGGTGGCTCGCCGCTTCGTCGCCGTCCTGACCGCGGCGGTCGCCGACCCGGCCCGCCCGGTCGGCGACATCGACCTGCTCGACCTCAGGGAGACCGGGCGCTTCCTGCCGCTGGCCGGCGGCCCGGCCGAGCCGGTGGTCACCCTCTCCGGGCTGTTCGGCGCGGTCGCCGAGCGCGCCCCCGAGTCGATCGCGCTGCGCTACCGCGGCACGAGCCTGAGCTACGGCGAGCTGGAGGCGAGGGCCAACCGGCTGGCCCGGGTGCTGGCCGGGCACGGCGCGGGCCCGGAGATGGTGGTGGCGGTCGCGATCCCGCGCAGCCCGGAGGCGATCGTCGCGATCTGGGCGGTGGCCAAGACCGGCGCCGCCTACGTCCCGGTCGACCCGCGCTACCCGAGCGACCGGATCGAGCACATGCTCACCGACTCCGAGGCCGCGCTCGGGCTGACCGTCGCGCGCAGCGTCGACGGGCTGCCGCGCCGCACGCTCGCGGTGCAGGGCAGGCACCACCGGGCCGAGATGGAGTGGCTGGTCCTGGACTCGGCGGAGCTGGACCGCGCCTGCGCCTCCGCCGCGCCGCGCCCGCTCACCGACGCCGAGCGGGAGCGCCCGCTGCGCGGCGCGCACCCCGCCTACCTGATCTACACCTCCGGCTCCACCGGCAAGCCGAAGGCCGTGGTGGTGACGCACGCCGGGATCGCCTCGCTCGCCGCCGAGCAGCGCTACCTCTTCGGCGTCACCGACCGCTCCCGCACGCTGCACTTCTCCTCGCCCAGCTTCGACGCCTCGGTGCTGGAGCTGCTGCTCGGCTTCGCCGCCGGCGCCACCATCGCGATCGCCCCCGACGACGTCTACGGCGGCGCCGAACTGGCCAGGCTGCTGCGCGACGAGCGGGTCACGCACGCCTTCGTCACCCCGGCCGCGCTGGCCACCGTGCCCACCGCCGAGCCCTTCGCCGATCTCGGCACCGTGATCGTCGGCGGCGAGGCGGTCTCCGCCGACCTGGTGCGCACCTGGGGCGCGCGCTACCGCATGCACAACATGTACGGCCCGTCCGAGGCCACCGTCGCCGCCACCGCCTCGGCGCCGATGGTGCCGGGCGCGCCGGTGCCGCTCGGCGCGCCGGTGCGCGGTATGCGGCTCTTCGTGCTGGACGGCCGGCTGCGTCCGGTGCCGCCGGGCACCCCCGGTGAGCTCTACCTCTCCGGCCCCGGCGTCGCCCGCGGCTACCTGGGCAAGCTCGGCCTCACCGCGGCCCGCTTCCCGGCCAACCCGCACGGCCGCCGCGGCGAGCGGATGTACCGCACCGGCGACCTGGTCGTCGCCGACCGCACCGGCGCGCTGCGCTTCCTCGGCCGCGCCGACGACCAGATCAAGATCCGCGGCTTCCGGGTCGAGCTCAGCGAGATCGACCACGCGCTGCGCGCCCAGCCCGGCGTCACCGCCGCGGTCACCGTGCCGCACACCGACCCCGCCGGACACACCAGGCTCGCCGCCTACGTCACCGGCGCCGACCACCTCACCCCCGCCGACGTGCTCTCCGGCGTGCGCGGCAGACTGCCCGGCTACATGGTGCCCGCCTCGCTGCTCGTCCTGGACCGGATGCCGGTCACCGGCGCGGGCAAACTCGACCGGCGCGCGCTGCCGAACCCGGTCTTCGACGCCGCCGCGGGCTCCCGCGCCCCGCGCACCGAGACCGAGCGCCGGGTCGCCGCGCTCTTCGGCGAGGTGCTCGGGCAGCCGGTGACCGGCGCCGAGGACGGCTTCTTCGAGATCGGCGGCACCTCGCTGCTCGCCACCAGGCTGGTCGCCGCGCTGCACGACGAGTTCGGCGTCGAGCTGCCGGTGCGGGCGATCTTCGAGGCCCCGACCGTCGCCGACATCGCCGCCGCGCTCGCGGTCTCGCCGCGCACCGAGCGGGTCCGGGTGACCGCGGGCGAGCGCCCGGAGCGGATCCCGCTCGCCCTGCCGCAGCAGCGGCTCTGGTTCCTGAACCGGCTCGACCCCGCCAACAGCGCCTACAACATCGCGGTGGCGCTGCACATCAGCGGCGAGCTCGACGTCGCCGCGCTGCGCTCCGCGCTCGGCGACCTGGTGGAGCGGCACGAGGTGCTGCGCACCGTCTTCCCGGAGGACGCGCACGGCCCGGTGCAGCGCATCCTGCCGACGGTCGCGGCCACCCCCGCGCTGCCGGTGCTGGAGAACGCGGCCGACGCCGAGCACGCCACCCAGGCGCTGACCGCGCTCGCGCAGCGCGGCTTCGACCTCGCCACCGAGCCGCCGCTGCGGGTCGCGCTGGTCCGCACCGCCCCCGACGAGCACGTACTCGCCGTCGTGCTGCACCACATCGCCGCCGACGGCGCCTCGCTCACCCCGCTGACCCGCGATCTCGGCGCCGCCTACCTGGCCCGCGCGGCCGGGACGCCGCCGAACTGGGCGCCGCTCCCGGTGCAGTACGCGGACTTCGGGCTCTGGCAGCGCGAGCGCTTCGGCGCCGTCGACGACCCGGCCAGCCCGGCCGCCACCCAGCTCGCGCACTGGCGCGCCGCGCTGGCCGACCTGCCGGACGAGCTCCCGCTGCCCTACGACCGGCCGCGCCCGGCCGAGCCGACCCAGCGCGCGGGCACGGTGCGGATCCCGCTCCCCGCCGGGCTGCGCGCCGCGCTGGAGCGGCTGGCGCGGGACCGCGGCGTCAGCCCGTTCATGGTGCTGCGCTCGGCGCTGGCCGTGCTGCTGCGCGGGCTCACCGGCGGCCGCGACGTCGTGATCGGCACCCCGGTCGCCGGCCGCTCCGCTCCGGAGCTGCACGACCTGGTCGGCATGTTCGTCAACACCGTCGTGCTGCGCTCCGACGTCGACCCGGACGCCGCCTTCACCGAGCTGCTCGCCGCCGACCTCGATTCCGAGCTGGCCGCCATGGAGCACGCCGACCTGCCCTTCGACCTGCTCGTCGCCGAGCTCGGCGCCGAGGTGCGCGGCACCGGGCGGCACCCGCTCTTCCAGGTCGCGCTGACCGTGCAGGACGAGCCGCACCCCGGCCTCGCGCTGCCCGGGCTCACCGTCACCGCGCGGGCGCTCGACATCGCCCGCGCCAAGTTCGACCTGGAGCTGCGTGCCCCGGCCGGGCTCGGTGACGAACTCGAGCTCGTCTACGCCGCCGAGCTCTTCGACGTGGGCACCGTCGAGACGGTGGGGCACCGGCTGCTCACCGTGCTCGCCGCGGTCGCCGCCGACCCGGAGCGCCCGGTGCACCGGATCGACCTGCGCACCGACTGGGAGCGGGCCGTGCTGAGCCCCGCGCACGGCGGCCCGGCCGCGGCCCCGGTCACCCTGGCCGAGTACTTCGAGCGCACCGCCGACGAGCACCCGCACCGGATCGCCGTGCGGTCCGCGGGCACCGTGCTGGACTACTTCGAGCTCGCCGAGCGGGTGAACCGGCTGGCCCGCATGCTGCGCGCCCGCGGCATCGGCGCGGGCGACCGGGTCGCGCTCGGGCTCACCCGCTCGATCGACTCGGTGGCGGCTGCGCTCGCCGTCGTCACCGCGGGCGCGGCCTACGTGCCGCTCGATCCCGCCTACCCGGCGGACCGGCTGCGGCACATGCTCGCCGACTCCGGCTGCCGGGTCGGGCTCACCCGCTCCGCGCACGCCGCCGCGCTGGCCGCCGCCGACGGCGGCGGCACCCGCTGGCTGCTGCTCGACGACAAGGAGCTCACGGCCGAGCTCGCCGCCCACTCCGCCCGCCCGCTCGCCGCCGCCGAGCGCGCCCGCCCGGCCCGCCCGGACGACCTCGCCTACGTCATCTACACGTCGGGATCCACCGGTACCCCCAAGGGCGTCGCGGTCACGCACACCGGCCTGGCCGGGCTGGCCGAGGAGTTCGGCGCGCGCGCCCAGGTCACCCCGGACTCGCGCACGCTGCACTTCTCCACCCCCAGCTTCGACGCCGCCATGCTCGACCTGCTGCTCACCATCAACGCGGGCGCGGCCATGGTGCTCTGCCCGACCGACGTCTTCGGCGGCGACGAGCTCGGCGCGCTGCTCGCCGCGGAGCGGGTCACCCACCTGTTCCTCACCCCGGCCGCGCTGGCCACCGTCGACCACGAGCGCTGGCCGCTGCCCGCGCTGCGGTCGCTGATGGTCGGTGGCGAGGCGGTCGGCGCCGAGCTGGTCGCCCGCTGGGCGCCGGGCAGGCGCATGTTCGACGTCTACGGCCCGACCGAGACCACCGTCGTGGCGACCATCTCGCGCCCGCTCACCGTCGGCGGCCCGATCGATATCGGAACCCCGGTTCGCGGCGCCCGCGCGCTGGTCCTCGACGACCGGCTGCGGCCGGTGCCGGTCGGCGTCCCCGGCGAGCTGTACCTGGGCGGCTACGGCGTCGCCCGCGGCTACCTGGACCGGTACGGCCTCACCGCGGCGCGCTTCGTCGCCGACCCCACCGAACCGGGCGCCCGGCTCTACCGCACCGGCGACGTGGTGCGCTGGACCGCCGACGGCGCGCTGCGCTATCTGGGCCGCAGCGACCACCAGGTCAAGATGCGCGGCTTCCGGATCGAGCTCGGCGAGATCACCGGCGCGCTCAGCGCGCACCCCTCGGTGCGGTTCGCGCACACCGAGGTGCGCCGGATCGCGGGGGCCGACCGGATCGCCGCCTTCGTGCACCCCGCCGACCCGGCCGCCGGGATCGACGTGGAGGCGCTGCGCACCCACGTCGCCCGCGTCCTGCCCACGCACATGGTCCCCTCCGCGCTCACCGTGCTCGACGAGATCCCGCTGACCCCGGTCGGCAAGCTCGACATCGCGCGGCTGCCGGAGCCGCAGCCGCTGCCGGGCACCGGCAGCGGCCGCGCCGCGGAGACGCAGGCCGAGCGGCTGGTCGCCGCCACCATGGCCGAGCTGCTCGGGGTGCAGACGGTGCACGCCGACGACGGCTTCTTCGACATCGGCGGCAACTCGCTGCTCGCCACCAGGCTGGTCGCCCGGCTGGCCGAGCAGACCGGGGTCCGGCTCGAGGTGCGCACGGTCTTCGCCGAGCCGACCGTCGCCGCGCTCGCCACCCGGATCGACCGCGCCGAGCCGTCCACGCGGGTGTCCCGCCCGGTCGCGGTGCGGCGCCCGGCGCACATCCCGCTCTCCGCCGCCCAGCGCAGGCTCTGGTTCCTGGACCGGTTCGAGGAGAGCGGCTCGCGCGGCGCCTACAACGTCCCGCTGGTGCTCCGGCTGCGCGGCAGCCTCGACCTGGAGGCGCTCGCCTCCGCGCTGGTCGCGGTGCAGGAGCGGCACGAGACGCTGCGCACGGTCTTCCCCGAGCACGAGGGCGAGCCGGTGCAGCGCATCCTCGACGCCGCGACGACGACCGTCCCGGTCGCCTTCGACTCGGTGCGGCCCGCCGAGGTCGTCGAGGCGATATCCCGGTTCACCGCACCGGGTTTCGACCTCGCCACCGAGGTCCCGGTGCGGGCCGCGCTGCTGCACGTCTCCTCCGGCGGGCCGATCGAGGACTACGTGCTCGCCGTCGTCGTGCACCACATCGCGGTGGACGGCTGGTCGCTCGGCCCGCTCGCCGCCGACATCGCGATCGCCTACCGGGCGGCCCGGCTGCACGCCGCGCCGGAGTGGGAGCCGCTGCCGCTGCAGTACGCCGACTACACGCTGTGGCAGCGCGACGCGCTCGGCGCCGAGGACGATCCGGCCGCGCCCGCGCACCGCCAGCTCACCTACTGGCGGGAGACCCTCGCCGAGCTGCCCGAACTGCTCGCGCTGCCTGCCGACCGGCCGCGCCCGCCGGTGCCGAGCCACCGCGGCGGCACCGCCGAGGCAGGCGTCGACGCCTTCACCCACCGCGAGCTGAGGCGGATCGCCGACCGCGCCAACGCCAGCATGTTCATGCTGCTGCACGCCGCGCTCGCGGTGCTGCTGCACCGGATGGCAGGCACCGGCGACGTCACCGTCGGCACCCCGCACGCCGGCCGCGGCGACCGCGAGCTGGACGGGCTGATCGGCATGTTCGTCAACACCCTCGTGCTGCGCACCGCGGTCTCCCCCGAGCTGCGCTTCGGCGAGCTGCTCGCCCGGGTCAGGGAGACCGACCTGGACGCCTTCGACCACGCCGACCTGCCGTTCGAGCGGCTGGTCGAGGTGCTCAACCCGGCCCGATCGCGCTCGCACCACCCGCTCTTCCAGGTCATGCTCTCGGTGCGCAACGAGCCGGTCGGCCCGCTGGAGCTGCCCGGGCTGCAGATCGAGCCGCTCGACCTGGACGCCGGGATCGCCAAGTTCGATCTGCAGTTCACCCTCACCGAGCACGGCGGCGCCGACCCCGGCGGCATCACCGTCGGCGTCAACTACGCCGCCGACCTGTTCGACCACAACAGCGCGCTCGGACTCGGCGAGCGGCTGGTCCGGCTGCTCACCGCGATCGCGGCCAACCCGGCGAGCGCCGTCGGCGACCTTGACCTGCTGCACCCGGCGGAGTGGTCCGGGCTGGCCCCGGTGCACGGCGCCGAGCCCGACCGCCCGCTCACCTTCCCCGATGTCTTCGCCACCGCGGTCGCCGCCGAGCCGGACGCGATCGCGCTGCGCGCGGACGGCACCGACGTCACCTACGAGGCGCTCGACCGCTGGAGCAGCAGGCTGGCCCGGCTGCTCATCCGGCGCGGGGTCGGCCCGGAGACACTGGTCGCGCTCGGCATCGCGCGCTCGGTGGAGTCGGTGGCGACGGTGCTCGCGGTGGTCAAGACCGGCGCCGCCTTCGTCCCGGTGGACCCGCGCTACCCGGCCGCCCGGATCGCGCACATGCTCGCCGACTCCGGCGCCGCGCTCGGCCTCACCCTGGCCGCGCACCGCGACACCCTGCCGAACACCGTCGACTGGCTGGTGCTCGACGACCCCGACACCAGGGCCGGGGTGCTGGCTTCCGAGGACAGCCCGCTGGCCGAGGCCGAGCGGCCTGCGCCGCTGCGGCTGGAGAACCCGGCCTACGTCATCTACACCTCGGGCTCCACCGGCACCCCCAAGGGCGTCGTCGTCACGCACGGCGGGCTCTCCAACTTCGCCGCCGAGCTGGCCGAGCGCTTCGACGTCCGGCCCGGCTCCCGGGTGCTGCACTTCGCCACCCCGAGCTTCGACGCCGCCATGCTCGACCTGCTCTTCGCGCTCGGCGGCGGCGCCACCCTCGTCATCGCGCCGCCGGAGGTGGTCGGCGGCGACGGGCTGCGCGAGGTGTTCGTCGGCGAGCGCATCACGCACGCCTTCATCACCACCGCCGCGCTCGGCACCGTCGACCCCGGCGGGGTGGTCGACCTGGCGCACATCCTGGTCGGCGGCGAGGCACTGCCGCCGGACCTGGTGAACCGCTGGGCGCCGGGGCGCAACCTCTACAACGTCTACGGCCCGACCGAGACCACCATCGTCACGGTGATCTCGCAGCCGATGGCGCCCGGCGCGCCGATCACCATCGGCGGCCCGATCCGCGGCGTGGCGGCCACCATCCTCGATTCGCGGCTGCACCCGGCCCCGGTCGGCGTCACCGGGGAGCTGCAGCTGGCCGGTGCCGCGCTGGCCCGCGGCTACCTGAACCGCCCCGGCCTCACCGCGCAGCGCTTCGTCGCCAACCCGTACGGCAAGCCGGGCGAGCGCATGTACCGCACCGGCGACCTGGTCCGCTGGCGCGAGACCGGCGCACCCGAGCTGCCCGGCCGCCGCTCCGGCCGGGAGATCGAGTACGTCGGCCGCTCCGACCACCAGGTGAAGATCCGCGGCTTCCGGATCGAGCTCGGCGAGATCGACGCCGCGCTGGCGAGCCAGGGCGAGGTCGATTACTCGCTCACCATCGGGCACCGCACCGAGGCGGGCGCCACCGCGCTGGTCTCCTACGTCAAGCCGCGCGCGGGCACCGCGCCGACCGCCGCCCAGCTCACCGCGCACGTGGCGGGCAAGGTGCCGAACTACATGGTGCCGCAGGCGATCATGCTGCTCGACGAGCTGCCGCTGACCCCCGTCGGCAAGCTGGACCGGGCCAGGCTGCCCGAGCCGGTCTTCGCCGGCGCGCACGGCTACCGGGCACCGCTCGGCCCGCTGGAGACGGCGATCGCCGCCGCCTTCGCCGAGGTGCTCGGCATTCAGCGGGTCGGCGCCGACGACGGCTTCTTCGAGCTCGGCGGCAACTCGCTGCTCGCCACCAGGGTGGTCGGGCTGCTCCGCGCGGCCGGGATCGAGGTGGCGGTGCAGCAGATGTTCGGCGCGGCCAGCCCGGCGGCCATCGCGGCGAGCCTCTCCGGCGGCGCGAGCATCGACCCGCTGGCCCCGGTGCTGCCGATCCGGACCACCGGCGACGCCGCCCCGCTGTTCTGCGTGCACCCCGCGATCGGGCTCTCCTGGTGCTACTCCGGGCTGCTCGCGCACCTGGACACCGACCGTCCGGTGTACGGCCTGCAGGCGCCGCACGTCACCGGCGACGAGCCGTTCGAGAGCATCTCCCAGGCCGCGAACCGCTACATCGAGCACATCCGCTCGGTGCAGCCACACGGCCCGTACCACCTGCTCGGCTGGTCGCTCGGCGGGCTCATCGCGCACGCCGTCGCCACCAGGCTGCAGCAGCAGGGCGAGGAGGTCGCGCTGCTCGGGCTGCTGGACAGCTACCGGCTCTCCGACGACCTGCTGGAGCTGGCCATGCCGAGCGTGGCGGAGATCGTCGCCGAATTCGGCGGCATCGCCGCCGACGACCTGGACCCGGAGCTCGACCTGGCCGGGGCCGCCGCGCTGCTGCGCGAGGAGAACGGGCCGTTCGCGGCGCTCACCGGCGAGCACCTGGAGCGGCTCTACGAGGGGTACCGCGCGGGAACCGTGCTGGCGCACGGTTTCCGGCCGCGGGTCTTCGACGGTGACCTGCTCTTCTTCACCGCCGCCGAGGACGAGATCAACCGCGCCGACCCGAACCGGTCCGCGGCGGCCTGGCGGCCGTTCGTCGCCGGTGCCATCCACGATCACGCGCTGCCGTGCAGGCACGCGGACATGACCACACCCGAAGCGCTCGCCGTGATCGGCCCGGTACTGCGGTCCCGGCTCGGCGGCGGCGGGGGGACAGGAGAAACGATGAGTGCCCGAGCAGAGGTGCGCAGGTGAGCCTCGCCGTCGAAGTCAGCGACCTGAGCATGAGTTACGGCAAGATCCGCGTGCTCGACGGGATCGATCTGGAGATCCCGGCGGGCACCGTGATGGGGCTGCTCGGCCCCAACGGCGCGGGCAAGACCACCACCGTCCGGATCGTCACCACGCTGCTCAGCCCCTCCGCGGGGACCGTGCGGGTGGCCGGGGTCGACGTGCTCCGCGACCCCGCCGGGGCGCGCAGGCTGATCGGGCTCTCCGGCCAGTACGCCGCGGTCGACGCCAACCTCACCGGCTTCGAGAACCTGCGCATGGTGGCCAGGCTCTACGGCATGTCCGGCAAGCGCGCCACCGCGCGCGCCGAGGAGCTGCTCGGCGCCTTCGGCCTGGAGCACGCCGCCGCCCGCCGCGCGGGCACCTACTCCGGCGGCATGGCCCGCCGCCTCGACCTGGCGGGCGCGCTGGTGGCGCGGCCGCCGGTGGTGGTCCTCGACGAGCCGACCACCGGCCTCGACCCGCGCGGCAGGCTGGACATGTGGCAGGTCATCGGCGACCTGGTCGACGACGGCACCACCGTGCTGCTCACCACCCAGTACCTGGAGGAGGCCGACCAGCTGGCCGACCGGATCACCGTGATCGACCGCGGCCGGGTGATCGCGCGCGGCTCCGCCGACGAACTCAAGACCTCGATCGGCGGCGACCGGCTCACCGTCACCCTGGCCGCAGGCCAGGCCACCGCGCTGGCCAAGTCCGTGCTCGCGCAGATCGGGCTCGGCGAGCCGAACCACGAATCCGGCACCGACCAGGTCTCGATCGTGGTGGGGGAGGGCTCGCGCACCATGGTCGAGGCGCTGCGCCGGCTCGACGACGCAGGCGTCTGCGTGGTCGACGCCGAGGTCGCCCGCCCCAGCCTGGACGACGTCTTCCTCTCCCTGACCGGCACCGCACCCGCCGCGGAGGCCGCCCCCGCGCCCGAAACCGACGATGTTCCCGAGGAGATCCTGTCGTGACCAGCAGTGCCCAGGTCCTGGAGAAGCGGGGCAGGCACGCCCGCCCGGAGCAGGCGTCCACCCAGGCCGCCGAGCCCGAACCCCGCGGCCGGATCTTCCGGGACAGCGCGATCGTCGCCTACCGCAACCTGCTCACCATCCTGCGGGTGCCGACGCTGCTGGTGACCGCGACCATCCAGCCGCTCATGTTCGTCTTCGTCTTCGCCTACATCTTCGGCGCCTCGCTCGGCGGCGACCAGTACCGCGAGTTCCTGCTGGCAGGCATCTTCACCCAGACCGTCGCCTTCAACGCCGCCTTCACCACCGTCGGGCTCGCGGGCGACCTGCAGAAGGGCATCATCGACCGGATGCGGGCGCTGCCCATGTCCCGGCTCGCGGTGCTCATGGGCCGCACCCTCTCCGACCTCGTCGTGAACGTGCTGAGCCTGTTCGTCATGGTGGTCTGCGGGCTGATCGTCGGCTGGCGGATCAACGGCTCGATCGGCGACGCGCTGCTCGCCTTCGGCGTGATCCTGCTCTTCGCCTTCGCCATGTCCTGGGTGGGTGCGCTCACCGGCTTGCTCTCGCCGACCGTGGAGGTGGCGCAGAGCGCCGGGCTGATCTGGCTCTTCCCGCTGACCTTCATCTCCTCGGCCTTCATCTCCGGGGAGACGCTGCCCGGCCCGCTGAAGAACATCGCCGAGTGGAACCCGATCACCGCCGTCTCCACGGCGGGGCGGCAGCTCTTCGACAACAGCTCGCCGCCGACCTTCATCCCGGCGACCGGCTGGGTCGCCGACAACGCGGTGCTCTACTCCATCGGCTGCTCGCTCGCCATCCTCGCGGTCGCCATGCCGCTGGCGCTGCTGCGCTACCGCAAGGTGGCGAGCCGCTAGCACCCGAGCCGAGCACACGACGAAGGCTCCCACCCGGTGCGGGTGGGAGCCTTCGTCTCGTGGTGCCGGTCAGCCCCGGCGGCGCGTCTTCAGCAGCTCCAGCCGCTCCTTGAGCAGCTCCTCGAGCTCGTCCTTGGAGCGCCGCTCCAGCAGCATGTCCCAGTGCGTGCGCGGCGGCTTGACCTTCTTGGCCTCCTGCGCGGTGCCCTCGAGGAGCACCCCCTCCTGGCCGTTGCGGCACAGCCAGGTGGGCGGGATCTCGGCGTCGTCGGCGAACGGGACGTCGAATTCCTCGTTGTTGTCGGTCCGGTAGCGGGCAATCCGGCGCGGCGCCAGGTCGTGGTCGCGATCGGTCTCGTAACTCACCGCTCCGAGCCTGCTGCCCCGGAGTACGCGATCTGCCATGTGTGCCTCTCCCTGTCGAGTCCCAGTCGTGTCGAACGTGGCCGGTGCCGCTCGGTACAACGCTCGGTGACGAGCCGGTGTTCCCGGGGCAACCGGCTAACCCCTCCATGATAGTGCCTCGCCCGGAGTGCCCGGCCCGGCCGGTGCCATCGGCACGCGCCGCGGCCGGGAGTTCTCGCCGGGGCCGCCGTACGGCTAGTGTTCTGCGGCATGCGCCGCTTGCTGTCCTGCCTGTGGTGCGGGCGGGAGATCGTCGAGTCGGAGGCCGGACGCAGGCGCCGGTACTGCCGGCAGTCGTGCCGTCAGCGCGCCTACGAACACCGGAACAGCCTCAAGGGCACCGGCATCCCGGCCGACTCCGTCGTGCTCAGCGCCCAGGAGGCGGCGGCTCTCGCGGACCGCTGGTTCGCCGCCCGCTGCGCCGCCGAGGATATCGCGATCGCGGTCGACGAGGGCGCGGGCGCGGTCGAATTGGCCGTGCTCAGTGCGAAACTCGTGTCGCTGGCGCGCGACGCAGAACGGCTGCGCTGAGCACGAGCGCCACCCCGAGCGCCGTCGCCGCGAGCAGCGCCGCGCCCGTGAGCAGCACCGGGCCGTCCGGCGCGGCGGGTGGCACCCCGCGCAGCGCCTGCCACAGCGTCAGCGCGAGCAGCCCGGTCCAGGCCGCCGCCAGCACCCCGACCAGCCGGGCGCGGGCGCGCTCTTCGCGCAGCGCGGGGTAGCGGCGCGCGGCGAACCCGAGCGCGACCGCCGCGAGCAGCAGAACCTGCATGCCGTGCAGCCCGACGAAATGCGGAACCCGCAGATCGCCGCCGGTCGTGCTCCAGTGCGTCACCGGCAGCCCGGCCGGGTCGTCGCGCACGCCGCGGTCGCCGACGGTGTGGCTGCCGACCAGCTCGACGGCCCTGCCGTCCGCGGCCTCCGCCGTCCGCGCACCGGTGAACCCCATGAGGTAGCCGAGCGCCATCCCGGCGACGGCCAGCACCAGCCCGGCCCTGATCGCCAGCGTGACCGGCCGATCGGCCACCCGCTGCCACAGCACGACCACCGCGATCACCAGGTTGGCCGCGAACAGCCCTGGCACGCCGGAGGCGAAGATCAGCTGCCCGACGGTGTTCACCGCGTCGGACTCGGTGTTGAAGTGGCTGAACGTCCCGCGCGCGGCCTGCACCACGACGAACCCGACGTCCACCACGGTGGTCACCGCGAAGATCGTGCCCATGCACCGGGTCACCCGCGAGCCCCGGTGCGGCAGGCCGAGCAGCCAGGCCAGGGTGGCGGTGTAGAGGACGAAGGCCGCGGCGAACTTCGCCGGCTTGGCCCAGGCGGGCTCGCCGCCGATCAGCCGGTCGTCGAGTACCAGCCCGGCCAGCGACCAGAGCAGCAGCGCGGCCATCAGCCCGCAGGCGACGAGCAGCGGCCGGTGCGGGCGCCGCGGCCCCGATTCGAGCGGGAGCGTGGATCCTTCGTCGAGCTGCGTCATGCGTCGACGGTAGGAACGCGGGATGCTCGGCGACCTCCCGCTCGCGGGTGATCCCGGTGTCGTACCCCGGTAGGGGTCAGCCCGCGGGGCGGTGCGCGTCCACGCCGCGCGCGGCCAGCCAGGGCAGCGGATCCAGCTCGGCGCCGTCCGCGGCGTGCACCTCGTAGTGCAGGTGCGGGCCGGTGGAGAAGCCGCGGTTGCCGACGGTGGCGATGACGTCGCCCGCGCGCACCTGCTGCCCGACGGCGACCAGGATGTCATGCACGTGGCCGTAGACGCCGACGGTCCCGTCGTCCTGCTGCACCCGGACCCACAGCCCGAAGCCCGCGGCCGGCCCCGCCTCCAGCACGGTGCCATCGGTGACCGCCGCGATCGGCGCGCCGATCGGGTCGCCGAAGTCGAGCCCGGCGTGCAGCGCGCCCCAGCGCATGCCGAAGAGCGAGGTCAGGCTGCCCGCCACCGGGCGGACGGTGCGCGGCCGCGCCGCCTCGACGGCGAAGCGGTGCTGCTCCTCGACCACCGCCGCGGGCACGGTCTGCGGCCGCTGCGCCTCCCACGGAGTCACCGCGGCGGCGAGCGCGGGCCTGGCGGCGGTGGCGGGGGCCGGATCGTGTCCGGCCACCGCGAGCACCGCGAGCGAGGCGCTCACGGCGGCGGTGGCGACGGCCGCCCGGGTCACGGTGCGGCGCGTGGGTAACGAGCAGGTTACGGGCATGGCGTCGAACGTACGACAGCGCAAACCCGAGCCCGCAATTCTGTGGCAACCTTCACCGCCGGTGAAATCGCAGGTAGAAACCCTTCATCCGATCTTGGTCGCGCGCAGCGCTCCCGAACGACCTGGTACTTCGGCGACCCCGCTCCGGTTGACGGAACCGGCCGCAGGCGCGCACACTGGATTAGTGCCGACTAATGGAGTGTGCGCCATGGTCGCGCTCGCCGACCCGACCAGGCGAGCCATCTTCGAAGCGCTGCCCGCCGCGCCGCGCTCGGTCGGCGAGCTGGCCGAGCGGGTCGGCGTCACGAGCTCCGCGGTCTCCCAGCACCTGCGGGTGCTGCGCGAGGCCAGGCTGGTGCGGATGCGGCCGGACGGCAACCGCCGCCTCTACCACCTCGACCCGCGCGGCCTCGCCGACGTCAGGGACTACGTGGAGCAGTACTGGCCGAGCGCGCTCGCCGCCTACGCGGCCGCCATCGACGAGGCGTGGAGCGCCGGGCCGTGACGCTCAGCCGACCCGGCGGTACGGCGTGCCTGCCGAGCAGCTGCGGCGGCGGGCCGGGTGAACGCCCCGGCCCCGGCCGCGGGTCACGGAACGGAAACTCCAGGCAAATCAGCGCGGTTGCTCGCGACACCGGGCATAACATCACGTCATGACGACAACGGAAGCGGTCGGCGGCCCGGTCCGAGCTCTCGCGCGGGCTGCCTGGCAAACGATTCTCGTCACCGGAATCCTCTCGGTGATCCTCGGTGTGCTCATCCTGGTCTGGCCCCGTGCCACCCTCGCCGTCGCGGGGGTGCTCTTCGGTATCTATCTGGTGGTCAGCGGCGTGCTCCAGCTGCTCGCGGCCTTCGGGGCGCCCGCGAGCACCGGGCTGCGGGTGCTCGCCTTCATCAGCGGCGTGCTCTCGATCGTGCTCGGCGTCTTCTGCTTCCGCGACGAGATCGCCTCGCTGCTGCTGCTCGGCATCTTCATCGGCATCGGCTGGCTCTTCCGCGGGATCGGCGCGGTCATGGCCGCCGTCTCCGAGCCGAACCTGCCCGGCCGCGGCGTCCAGGGTTTCTTCGGCGTGGTCACCGCGATCGCCGGCGTGGTACTCGTGGTCTGGCCGGTCAGCTCGGTGGCGACGCTGGCCTGGGTGGCAGGCATCTGGCTGGTGGTGATCGGCATCATGGAGATCGCCACCGCCTTCGGCGTCAAGCGCGACAGCGAGCGGAGCGGCGCGTTGCACGACGCCATGTAGTAGACGTACTCCGCGTGAACTAGGCTGCGAATCCATGGATTTCGTCTACAACGTGCTGGTCGTGACGCACCTGCTCGGAATGGCCGCGGTGGTCGGCGGCTGGGTGGCGTGCCGCCCCGAGGTCAACTCGGTCATGGTCTGGGGCGCCCGCGCCCAGCTGATCTCCGGGATCGCCCTGGTCGGGCTCGCCGAGTCGATCGACTCGCTCGGCAAGGACCCGAACATGGCCAAGATCGGAGTGAAGCTGGCGATCGCCGTCGCGGTCGCCGGGTTCGCCGAGGTGGGCTACGCCGATGCCAAGCGGGGCAAACCGGTGGGCAGGCTCTCCGATGCCGCGGGCGGGCTCGCCGTCGTCAACGTCGTCGTCGCCACCCTGTGGACCTGAGCCGGACGCCGCTCCCGCCCCGCGGAGCGGGAGCGGCGCCCGCTCAGCCCGCGAGCAGCGGCTGCCCCAGGTAGCCGCCGGTTCGCGGACCCCGGCAGCACCGCGAAGACCGCGGAGCCGATCGGCACCGTCCACCGGTTGAGCGCGTCGAACTCGGCCAGCCGCCGCTGCACCGGCGGGAACTGCGCGCCGATGTCGCGCTGGCAGGCGGCGAAGAGCAGCCCCGAGTTCGAGTCCGCGCCCGCCCCGGCGGGTCGTCGGCGATCCGCCTGCCGATCACCAGCTCCCGCGACACCGGGCCGAGCTCGTCCCAGGTGTCCAGCTGGGTCTCGATCCGGCGCAGCACCAGCGCGCAGCCACCGGCAGGCGGCCCGGCGTCCAGCCACACCAGCCGGTCCAGTCATGGGGAAACTCCGAACGTGCGAAAGGGAAGGGGGAATCGCCGCCTGTCCCAGCGCCGGCACGAGCAGCAGCCGCGCGAACCCCGGTGGCTGCGGCGCCGCCTCGACCAGCACCCCGACCAGGCAGCAGACCGCGAGCAGCGCCGCCGTCGCCGGCCCGCCGGGCGCGACCACCCCGCCACCCATGGCATGCGCGGCCGCCGCGACCGCCCCGGACCCGGCCCCGACGAAGACCCACGCAACGGCGCGACGGGCGTCATCCGAACCGGCACGCCGGCGATACTGCTACCGCTCGCAGGAGATCATCGGGCCGCAGAGTGGTACGGCGGCCCCAGCGGCTCGGCCCGCTCGCGCAGCGGGGTGAGCTGCGGCCGCTTGGCCGTCACCCGGTCACCGGTCGAGATCCCACGCGCCCGGCGTACCAGCCACGGCAGCATGTGCACCGTCGCCCAGCGCAGCTCGTCGAAGACTCGCTCACCCCCGCGCTGCCGCACCGGCGGCAGCGGCTGCCGCCACGACCCGTCCGCGCCGGGCACCCGCAGCGCCTCGGCGGCAGCCCGCGCCACCATCTCGTGCCCCAGCGGGCTCAGATGCAGCCGGTCCTGCGCCCACAGCAGCCGGTGTGCGGCCACCGGCACCGGCTCGAGCTCCACCAGCACCGCCTCGTAGCGCACCGCCAGCTCCCGCACATCGGCGTTGAACTGCCGGATCCGCCCCGCCAGTGGCCGCACCACCGGGGCGATCGCCCCGATGTCGGGGAAGGTGAAGGTGACCACCGTCGAACCGGCCGCTCGAAGCGGCTCGATCAGCGCCGCGAGGTCGGCGAGCAGTGCCTCCCGGTCGAAGCGCGGCCGGATCAGGTCGTTCAGCCCCGCCAGCACCGCCGTCAGATCCGGCTGCATGGCCAGCGCCGGCGCCAGCTGCTCCGTGCGGATCTGCCCGGCCCGCCTGCCGCGGATCGCGAGATTGGCGTAGCGGAACTCGGGCGCCTCGGCACCGAGCATGTCGGCGAACCGATCCGCCCAGCCGCGCAGTTCCCCGGACTCGTCGGGGTCGCCGACCCCCTCGGTCTGGCTGTCCCCGATGGCGACGAAGCGCGTGTAGCACTGCACGTTCCGAGGCTAGGAGTCCCGGATGAACAGGCGGTTTACCCATAGGGGCGGGCAGTCGTCGTGTGCTGGGTCACACCGTTGTGATTCGGCCCGGATCGCACCGCGTTGACCTGGGCATTCACGGTGTCCACCAGGCGATTTGACGTTGCGTTTCCCGCCGCGTAACTTATTCCATGTCAGAGCGACACGGACACCGACCCGGGAGACCGGGACACGAGGTTGGACGGTTGAGCGCCTGGTGGTTGGCTGGCCTGTTTGACATCTCGGATGTTCGGGTTTAGCCTGGAACAGTTGCCCTACGGAAGATCCAGTGTCGCTGGTTCGGATGTTGGTGCGTGTGTTCTTTGAGAACTCAATAGTGTGTCGATGAATGTCAGTGCCAAATTTTTTGGTTCTCGATTTCTTGCACCCCC